>DATBPZ010000099.1:0-5286 GCA_036561105.1 Methylocella sp.
GAGACCACGTCAGACTATGACCGCGAAAAGCTCCAGGAGCGTTTGGCCAAACTCGCCGGCGGCGTCGCGGTGATCCGCGTTGGCGGCGCGACCGAGGTCGAGGTCAAGGAGAAGAAAGATCGAGTGGACGACGCACTCAATGCCACCCGTGCGGCCGTGGAGGAAGGCATTTCTCCTGGCGGCGGCGTTGCCTTGCTCCGTGCCATCCCGGCCCTCGAAAACCTTGAGGTCGAAAACCACGATCAGAAGACCGGGGTCGACATCGTTCGAAAAGCGATCCAAACGCCGGCGCGCCAGATCGTTGACAACGCCGGCGCGGATGGCGCCGTGGTGGTGGGCAAGCTGCTCGAAGCCAAGGACTATAACTACGGCTACGATGCGCAGACCGGCGAGTATGGTGACCTGGTCAAGCTCGGGATCATCGATCCGACCAAGGTCGTCCGCACGGCCCTCCAGGACGCCGCGTCGATTGCGGGTTTGATCGTCACCACCGAGGCGACGATCACCGAACATCCGAAGAAGGAAGCTCCCGCCATGCCCGGCGGCGGCATGGGCGGTATGGGCGGTATGGATTATTGAAGAACCGGGTTCGCTCTAACAAACAACCGCAGGCCCTGGGTTTACCTAGGGCCTTTTTCATGTCGGCTCGGACCCCACGCATGAAGGCTCTGACGGGGCGTTCTTTTGATCTTGTGGGTGGCGTGGTTCGTTCATTGCGGCTCTCTTCACCAAACACCCCGCAATCGCCACCCGGTTGCGATGCGGGCAAATACAAAACAATAACTTCACCGCAAGCATGGCGCTAACTCTCTTGATGCTGCCAACCGGTGGGACTATCTCCGTCGGGTTTGGTTGGCTTGTTTTTTAAGCGAAGAGAAACATGGGACATCCCTCCCCCGCCTCACTACGCGCACCGCCTATTGTGCGAGGCAGCTATCACGCGTTGCCTGGTTTGTCGGGCACAGCGTCGCCAAAGGTTGGCTTTCGAAGGAGGTACGGCGGCGAGATGGCGAGAGTACGCGGCCTCGCCCACAAACCGAAGCACCAGTGCCGGATCGCAAACGCCTCTACGCGGACACGGCTAGTCTTTTCAAGCTGGACCTCGCAAATGTCGAGGCGGGCATTTATCCTTTGCCGGCGGATCATGACGGCTCATTGTCGACGCTGCTCAACCGCTCGTGGCTCTTCTTCGAGGATCTGCCCGACATTCACCGCCGCCGTGAGAGTGGGCAACACAGCGAAGTGTTGACTGCGGAGACTCGTGGGAAGCGGCCTCTTTATTATCTTCAGAATTTCCACTTCCAATCCGGTGGCTACATGACGGACGATTCAGCCCAGCGCTGCGATACGCAGGTCGAGGTGCTCTTCAATGGGACAGCGAATGCCACGCGACGGCAGGCCCTGCCGCAGCTCCACGAGGTCTTCGCCGGGCGCGATCAGCGTCGGTTGAAACTTCTAGACGTCGGCTGCGGCACGGGGCGCTTTCTGGATTTCGTCAAGCAGGCCTAGCCCCGCCTTCCCGCCGTCGGTCTCGATTTGTCAGAGCCTTACGTGAAAGAGGCGAAACGTCATTTGACGCGGTGGTCGCGGATCGACCTCGTCGTCGGGAATGGGGAATCAATTCCTGTGCCGGACGACAGCCAAGACGCGGTGACGAGCATCTTCACGTTCCATGAACTGCCTCCCAACGTGCGCCGCATCGTCTTCCGCGAATTCGCCCGGGTGCTGAAGCCTGGCGGGCGCGTTGTCCTCGTGGATTCACTTCAGCGCGCCGATGAGCCAGATTACGAAGGCCTCCTCGAACTCTTCCCACAGAGCTTTCACGAGCCGTACTATACGAGTTATATTGAGGAGGACTTCGGGGCGATAGGTAAAGCTTGCGGGCTGACGCACACCGGCGACATAAACGCCTTCATCTCCAAAGTGATGGTGTTTGACAAGCCGGTAAGATGAGCGGCAGCTTCGGCGATAACCCCCTTACTTCAATGCGGCCACGATTTGCAAGCGGCCACATCGAAGGCCGCATCAGAGCAGACGTGATCACCACCATCCGTTGAATAGCGTGCCCGCTGGTCAATTAGCGCGCTCAACTCCTCCGGCTCACCCTCCAGTCATCATCACTTCAGGACAGCAACACGGGTCATAACTTCCGCTTCGGGTCATGGAGAGAAGAACTCGCGGCGAGCATATTTCGTCTGCGCATAGACTGCGGGGGCGTTGGCGGCGGCCGTGTAACGAGCCGCAGGATCGGTCGGAGAAACGAATTTCGGCTCGACTGGGGTCGCTCCGCCGAATGCCGCATCGTCGAGAACAGCCAGATATTCGACGACCGCCCGACTGGAAGTCGGATCCAATTCACCTGCATTAGCCAGGCCGCGCCTACGATGAGCGTCGGCGATGATCATGCTCGCGTCGACCGCGAAAGCTTCGCCGCCCACGAGCCCCTCGCTTACAGCGCGCGACCACGGTCTCGAAAAAGGCGCCGCAGCAGATCGCTGTCGCGGAAGCGTCCATGACGGTTCTTGGAGAACGTTGAATGGTTGGGAACATCGCCATCGAGACCCAATCGACAGAACCAGCTATAAGCCAGATTGAGATGCACTTCCTCGCATAGCCGGCGTTCGGAGCGAATGCCGAAGCAATAGCCGACAAGCAGCATCCGGATTATCAGCTCCGGATCTATCGAAGGGCGTCCTACGTCGCTGTAAAAAGGGGCGAAAGCTGCACACGAAGGTCGAAAAGGTCGACGAACCAATCAATCTTGCGCAGCAAATGATTGGTCGGGACGTGCCGCTCCAGGCAGAAGCCGTAAAATAGCGTTTCCTGCATCACCCGCCGTTCGCCCATCATGCGCCGAATCTCCTGCAGCCAGGAGAAGTGAATCAGCGACCAACCCCGCGCTCAAGCAGTATTTTTCAACAAAATCGGTGGAATGCAGTCATTGCAGCGTAGCTATAACAGCGTTAATTTGAATGGCGGGTCTCCGCTCTCAGCTCATACGATGCGGACGGAAGAAAAAATGTAGTGCGACGGTGAGGCCGCGCGGATCAAATGTTGCGGGGTTGCAAGGAGGACGACAATGCTCAAGATGGCTTTGATCCTCGGTGGCATGCTCGCCCTGGCGGCACCGGCTCAGGCTCAGATGAACTCGGCCGACCTGAAGTGGGGCCCCGCGCCATCCGTGTTCCCGGCTGGCGCTCAGATGGCGGTGTTGTCGGGTGATCCCGGCAAGACAGGGACGATCGTAATCCGACTGATGATGCCGGCGGGCTACAAAATCCCCGCGCACCACCATCCGACGGACGAGTATTTGACGGTGATCTCGGGCGATTTCTCTTTGAGCATGGGCGACAAGCTTGACGAGACCAAGAGCGCCGATCTCACAGCCGGCGGCTTCGCGGAGGCGCCGGCGCGGATGAATCACTTCGCCTGGACCAAGAGCGGGGCGGTAGTGCAAGTTTCGGCGGATGGTCCCTTCGCCATGACCTATGTGAACCCGGCCGACGATCCGACCCACCACTAGTATGTAGACTCTGGCGGCATCGAGGGTTCGGCGTGCGTTCTCTTGTGCCCTCCACCTCAAAGGCGACAACCTCCGCACGAGAGCGTATAGTCTCTAAAAATGCAGCTTGCGGTTTCGTATGATCAGCTGCTTTATGCAGAGTTTCGCCGTGACCTCATGACCGCTTGTTGCTCGGTTCGGGACGAACGCTAATGCCGAAGTTTCATGTGACCGTCGGTCCGGCTTCGACTCCCGTCTATCCCGGTGTACGCAAGATCGGACCATCGGACCTCAAAGATGCTCTGGCCAAAGGGACCGAAGATTTCTTGACGATGCCGTCATCCCTCTTCTTTCTAGGCCTGATTTACCCGATTGTCGGCATAGGACTCGTTGCCAGCTCTCCTCTGCATTTGTTCTTCCCACTCATGTCGGGTTTCTCTCTCATTGGCCCCTTCGCTGCAATTGGCTTGTATGAGATAAGCCGGCGTCGGGAGCTTGGCCTCGACACCTCATGGGTGCATGCGTTCGGTGTGATGCGCTCGCACTCGATTTTCTCGATCCTGTCGCTCGGCCTGTTGCTGCTGGTGATTTTTGCGTGCTGGGAATTCACGGCCCAGTCTCTTTACATGGCTCTTTTTGGTTCTACGTCTCCCGAGTCATTCACCCGCTTCATTGGCGATGTCCTCAGCACGCCACAAGGCTGGAAACTTATTGGATTTGGCACCGCGATCGGTTTCGTCTTTGCCGTTGTGGCCCTGGGCATCAGCGTCGTCTCATTCCCCTTGCTCCTTGACCGCGTTGTAGACGTCCCGGTTGCCATTCGAACTTCCGTCAGGGCCGTGCTGGTAAACCCATTCACCATGGCGCTGTGGGGATTGATCGTCGTGGCGTACCTGGCGATCGGCTTCTTGCTGCTGTTCGTCGGACTTGCGGTCACGGTGCCGATCCTGGGCCATTCGAGTTGGCATCTTTACCGCAAGGTTGTGGATCACGCCGGCTCTGTCTGACTCCAAACGCCAAGCGCGGCAGCGGAATCCACCTTAGCCCAACTTTCCCCACGGTTTGCTTGATTTCTACACAGTGAGAGCGGCGCGCGAAAGCTCTAACAGTCTTCGGCAAAACCGGAAAATTTGAGGTTTTGCCGTTTCGGTTTGGAGTTTTTGTGGGTGATTTGAATGTTCGGCTCGACATATCTGGGCGGCTTCGTCGAGGTCTTTACGGAGTTTGCCTTAGGTGGCAATCAATTTCGGGATTCGGATCAGGTTGTAGGCGATTAGGTTCAGCAAAATCCCTCGGGCGACTCGAGCCTGAAATCGCCCGCGGATGGCGCCTCCACCGGTCCGTGACCAAACTACAGTAAACCATCAAAGAGAAGCCAAAACCAAGGTTTTTCCGCAAGTATTTTTATGACAAAATAATCCAAGACAAAGAGGGTGCGTGGTGCAACCTTTACCCCTGTATGAAAATTTATAAAAGCGCACGCTTTGTAGGGAGAAAGGTGATGGCAGAGAGAATGCGTCAGCCACACAGCACTCTTGCAATATCGTCGGCACGGTCGCGCCATATATTGAATTCCATTCCTACCGTCATTTATGAGCTTGCTATAACAGCGAAAGGCTTTCCTGGTCTGCCCCTATTGGGTGATCCGAGCAGGATGTTAGTTTAAAATTGGCGGCCATGCCAGCGATAGAGCGCCCGGCGGAGCTGATTGAATGTGCGCAGCCGGGCGCGGTGAGGTGAGAACTTCTGGTGCCGGTGGCTTGTAGCCTAGCGATGAATGAGGC
>DATBPZ010000100.1:0-5558 GCA_036561105.1 Methylocella sp.
CAGCTTTGTACGCAAACCGGTTCCACCGCTTTTCGAATTCGGGAACGAAGCGCTGGATCCAACGCATGATCGTCGTATGCGCCAGATCAACTCCTCGCTCGGCCATCATCTCGACGAGATCTCGATAGCTGAGCTTGGACCGTAGATACCAGCGAACACAGAGGATGATGATCTCTCGGTCAAAATGGCGGCCCTTGAACAGTTCATCAATGCACAACATCAGGGGCTCTTCCGACGCCGGGGGCGGCGATTATGCCTCGCCTCAACCGTTTGCACCAGAACCCTTGCGAGTTGTTTCCGAATGGACCGGCCGCCGCCTGCGCGCCGAAAAAGCCGACGTTGAAAGCCTGCATCGCACGCCCTCCGCCAGGACGATCGCGCGTCTCATGACGACGGGCCGCGATATTCTGTCAAAATCGGAAACGGTGACCGTCGCGGCGATCGAAGGCGGCGTTCCTCTACTCGTCGAAGCGCGCGACGCGATAGAAGCGTTCCATGCAATAGTTCGCGCGAAGGCTGAAACCGAACTCGACGCCTGGATCGAACGATCGCGCGCCAGTCTCGTAGCCTCCTTCGCCAACGGCGTCACGAAAGACAAGGCCGCTGTTCGAGCCGCGATCGCCTCCGTCTGGTCCAATGGACAAACGGAGGGACAAATCACCAAGCTAAAACTTGTGAAGCGCCAAATGTATGGGCGCGCAAAACTCGATCTGCTCGAAGCGCGCCTCATCGGAGCAATCTGACCGAAAGCTGCACCAAAATTGCGTCAGAGCCAATTTTGGACGCCGATCCGGGGTCAAACTTCAACGCCGATCGACACGCGAGGGCGACACGGTCGTTGTCTGGAAACTCGATCGCCTGTCCCGCTCGCTGAAGGAAGTGCTGCACATCCTGGAGCGGATCGCGCAGGCTGGCGCGGGCTTCCGGTCACTTACCGAGAACGTCGACACCACCACCCCGGCCGGACGGATGATGATGCAGATGGTCGGCGCCTTCGCCGAGTTCGAACGCGCTATGATTCGCGAGCGCACCTCTGCCGGCCTCGTGGCTGCCCGCGCCTAAGGGCGCGTCGGCGGCCGGAAGAAAAAGCTCGACGCGGCCAAGCGTCGCGAGATCGCCGAAAGCGTCGTCTCCGGGCGCAAATCCGGCGCCGAGATGGCGCGCCTTTACAACGTAAGCCAGCCCACGGTGTCACGTATCGTCGCCCAGCACCGAACCGGCCTGCCTTAGCGTGCAGTCTTGAATCGTGCGGTGACCCCTAATCGCGTCAATCGAACGAAGGGTTTCCCCTGCTCGTTTATTATGGTGGCGCGCAGCCATACTCGACAACAACGCACTTCGCGTCGATTTTTGACGCCCCCCAATTTCGGACTTTTTCAACAAAATCGGCGCTCAGCAGCTGTTGTCGCACTGAGAACGGTAACAGGCTGACATCGGCCTAGGGTGCAGGTAAAGCTCGTGGATCACGCCAGCCGCAGGTTACAGTAAGTTATTGTTCCAACCCCATCCGTCGCAGGAGGGCGACGTATCGAGCGTCCATTCGCAAGTCCGCGTAGATCGGATCCACTTTCATCATTAGGGCCCAGACATCGCGGTCGTTGCAAGCCTTCTCCAGCCAGGTCAGCGCTTGTTCATGGTCACCCAGTCCAAGTAAGGTCAATGCGACTCCAATCGCGCGAACATACGGATATTGATTCGGATCCTGAAGATCGGCCAAAGTTTTCTGGGCTTTGGCCGGTTCAGAAAATACCGCCCAGGCATGACCCAGCACACACCGCGTCCAAGCCGCGCCCCTCGAGAGTTCCTCCGCTTTGACAAGCGCTGTGAGAGCCTGATCCCTCTTGCCTGAGGCGACGTAGACCCTACCCAAGATCCAAATTCCGAAAGCGAATCGCTCATCCAGTTCGATGACCTTGCGCAACTGTTGCTCGGCTTCGTCGAACTTTCCCGCGTGGTAATACGTCCATCCGAAAAAAGTGCGGGCGATGAGTGAAAAGGGCTCGAGTTCGACCGCGTGCCGGCAGTGTTCGATAGCGGCATCGTGGTTGCCGGCACATGAGTAACCCCATCCGAGCCAGTAGCGCGCCGGGATAGTCCGCGGGTTCAACTCGATTGCACGACGAAATTCGCGTTCGGCGCCGGCAAAATCGCGGCTCTTACACAGTTGACAAAATCCCAGCGAAGTGTGCGCTTCGGCAAGTTGCGGATCGAGTTGCAAAGCGCGCTTTGCAACAGCAGTGGCTTTCGGAATCGCCTCGCGCGGAGGTAGGTATCCGTACCAATTCAGCAGACTGTATGTGTCGGCAAGGCCGCTCATCGCCAGCACATAGTCAGGATCTTCGATCAAGGCCAGTTCGAAGTAATGCTGCGCCATCTTCAGCCCAATTCCGCGTTGGTTCCAGAAGAAACGACCCCTCAGATACAACTCATAGGCTTCAGTGCTGGTTGTTGGCAATTTGACAAGAGGCTGGCCAGCGCGACCGGCCAAGCGCAATTTCAACGCGGCCATGATCGCCCGGGTGATGTCGTCCTGGATCGCAAACACATCCTGCATCTCTCGGTCAAAGCTCTGCGACCAAAGGCGGAAACCATCCGCGACATTAATCAGCTGAGCCGTGATGCGGAGCTTGTTGTCCGCCTTGCGAACGCTGCCTTCCAGCACCGTCTCCACGCCAAGCGCGTCTCCAATCTTGCGGATGTCTTCACTACGCCCTTTGAATGCAAAGCACGAGGTGCGGGCCACTACATGCAGTCCATCGATTCCCGAGAAGGCGTTCAGCAAGTCCTCAGTGATTCCATCGCTCAGAAACTCGTTTTCACGGTCGGAGCTCATGTTCACGAACGGCAATACAGCGATGGATTTCTGTGGTTCGCGGCTGGATTGGTTCGCCGAAGACGACATCTTTCGTTTGTCCGCGACCGCCGCTGTGGGTTTCGACGCGAGTACGATCCGATACACGTCCATCGGCCGCTGAATATTTTTCAACTCGACTTTGCCGATGCGCGCGAGGGTTTGCGGGATCTTGTTGTACACCTGATCGAACACTTGCTGTGTGACTGCAATCCCACCTGAATCGGCTAATGGCTCAATCCTTGCTGCGATGTTGACGCCATCGCCCACAATGTCATTCCCACGGAGCAGCACATCACCGAGGTGAATGCCGATGCGAACCTGAAACAATCTGTCAGCCGGAGCATCCATGTTGCGGCTGGCCAGCGCTTCTTGGATTTCAATCGCGCAGGTCACCGCGGCTACAGCACTTGCAAACTCAACCAGGAAGCCGTCACCGATCGTCTTGATTTCATGTCCTTGATGTTTGAGGAAAGCGGCCCGCAATAGAGTCCGGTGTTCCTCTAGCAACTCCAGCGCCAAGGCCTCGTCGTGCTGCGCCAGTGCGCTAAACGCCACCATGTCGGTGAACATGATCGCGGTGAGCCTCCGTTGTTCTGGCCTGCCATCAGTCATTTCGACGCCATTTGAGAATGTGGTTTAGCCAATTCCCTAATTCGCCATGGTGATTAGCCCCACGGTAGGGTTCGCTTGGAATGTTCATTTAGCGCCGGACGCGGTCCCCGCAGGAGCGGCTGGCCGAAATAGTTTGGGTTGCGCGGCTGGTTATACGGTGCGGAAGGACATCCTCATGACGAAATCCCGATGCCCAGCGGCGGTTGGGATCGCCGCGAGCCACCAACATGTCCGCCGCGCTCTACGACCTCCCCCGGCCTCGACGATGGGTTATACTGCTCATTTTGCGCAAGCGGGCGGCGAATCCTGTTTTCCAGAACGACGCTATCTCTCACAAGTCTGTGTCCTAATTCATTGTTTTGTTTTGTCATACAATGCAATGAAGCATCATATGCTCTCGTCGCTTAGTCTGTAGTTCGGGGGAGAGCGGACTCGTCGTTGAAGGCCGGCCAGGGCGCATTTTGACCCGTAGAGGAAATTCAGGCGTGAGCAGAATTCAAGAGTTTGCATCACGCGCATGCAACCTTCTGCCGACACCATGTCGGGCTAACGTCATGGTCGCCAACAAGAACCAGCACTGGGTTCCTGACAGCTATTTGCAGGCTTGGACCGATCCTAGTCGGCCCCCGCATTACGAGCCATTCGTGAATTTGTTCAATCTGCAGGGCAGTGAACATAGGCGGCGAAGCCCGAAAAACGTCTTCAACATGCCTGATCTCTACACAATCTTTTCCGGAGAAGAGCGTGACCTGAGCCTCGAACCTTAATTCAGCCGATTTGAGCGCGATTTCGTGCGGGTTCGCGGCCTCAATCGAGACCGCTGATTACGGCGGCCCGAATGAGGTGGCCGCGATATACGGATTCGTCGCCGCGATGCTTGCAAGGCCTCCGCACAAGATTGACAACGTGAAACAGCGATGGTCGTCAATCGTCGCGAAGGCCCGAACAATCCGCATCGACCCTAAAAGGCCGCCCATTCCGAGGCTTGGGCGGGGTGGCCATGGCTTCACGCTTAGCGAAGCGCAACGCATGGCGGACGATCCAATGGGGACATGGTTTCCGCACTCGTTGAACGCTCCCGTGAGGGAGCTTACGAAGTTGTTTGGATGTGATGTGCTGATTAACGGATCGCCCCATCCGTTCCTGACAAGTGACAATCCCGTCGTCGTCGTTTTCCCGCCTATAGACGTTGAAGATGGTCGGCTTCCAGCACCGCGCGGTCTCGGCTCATCAGGCTGCGAGATCACGATACCCATCTCGCCGACACATGCATTGCGGTTTACACATAAACCGCCAGGGGTACACGACTGGCTTGTCTTGTACTGGGAGGGTGTTTTCGATATCAACTTTCGCACGATCACGCGCGTACGAACAACAATTGTCAGCGATCGCAGTGATATTTTCTTCGTTCAGACGATTCTTGATCTGGTAGCCGAGGTCACTAGGGAAACGTACAAAAGCCAGTAATGAAGACTGCGAAATATTTGTCTATTTGAGGGCCTGTTTGACGATCCTAGGAGGACCGCGTGAGTTGGGCAAGCGCCACCGCGAGTATAAGACCGCGTCGACCGATTACGACAAGGTCGCACGCGCTCTATTAAGAACCCTCGAAGAGTTCCTCGACGACGTTCTTACCCCAGAGATCCGTCAGGCATGGATAGCCGTATACGGTGAGATCGCTGCAACTATGATCGAAGCGGCCGAAGACTGAGTGCTGGGCCAGGGGTGGCGCATCCCCTTTAAGGCGAGAGGCGAGGTCCACCTTCAATGCTAAATTATGGTGGGGTCAACGCACAGCGTTGGCGGAGCCGGAAACGGGGCGCGCCAGTCTCGTTCGCAATTCATTGACACAACGCGTGAGATTGGCGGTCGCAAAGTTAAGCCACTTTTTCGTTGTTTCAGGGCGACGAAACAGTCGCGCACCAGCTATGATGTATTCTTCGAGCATTTTGAGCTGGCCAGAATAAAATTCGGCTTCAGGAACCCACGAATATTCAAACCGAATTTTCTCGAAGTTCGCTGCAAATTTCTCCCACGGCGCAGCCAAAGGACTCAAATCCAAATCCAAAAAGAGGTCGAGATCGGCTACAAA
>DATBPZ010000101.1:0-39651 GCA_036561105.1 Methylocella sp.
ATTGTGGCCACAAAGAACACCATCGCAAGGAACCATCAACGCTAATGTTGGTTGATGAAAAGGTCTTTTGACCGGAAACACCACAATGATCGACCGCCAATTCCTTTGCTATTACGAATGTCGCGGGAATGAATGGGAAGCAATCAGTGTCGATTATGACATTGCCGTCTCAGGTCATTCCTTTGACGAAGTGAAGCGCGTGCTTAAGGCGGCAATCCGCTCATACGTTGAAGATGCAAACAAAGAGAACAAGGAAACGCGCGACCGTCTCTTAAATCGGCGTATGCCAAGACTTGTGCAATTGCGGTGGAAACTGAAAATTTTTGTATATTCAATGTTCCCTGGTGTTAAAAAGGGAAACCAAGATTTTGAGGAACGGTTTGTTGTTTCGTGTCAAAGCTGAAATGTACGTTCGCGGAATTCATCGAAATTATTAAAGCAAATGGATTTACACTTTTGCGGCATGAGGCTTCAAGCCATCAACGCTGGAAAGGTGTGATTGGCGGCAAGATTATGTATGTCGATATCGCTTGCCATTCGAGCGGTGACAATATCCTTACTGGAACCTTGCAAGCCATGATCCGGCAATCTGGACTTCCGAAAAACCTTTTTCGGAAATAGCGACGCATTGCTATCAACGGATAAAGCGCAAGCTCAGAAACGTAGGGGGCACCAATGCGGCGGATTATATTGGCGATGGCTACCATGTCGGCAGCGATGGTGTGTGTAAACAGCGCCAAAAGCTCCAACGATGACATTATATTCGATGGGAAGCATTTTGACGATCTTGGCAATTCTCTTGGGATATCTGGAACGCTTACAGGAAATGATCTAGGTTACAAGAACAACACATACAGCATTTTTTGCGTCAAAGATCGTCAGGAATGTTTCATTGCATCTATTGAACAGATTGGCGAACGTCAGATTGGCAGGCTCGATTATCCATATTCTTTTCCGATAACAAAGTGGGATGCGGATGAAGTTGTGGCAACTGAAGAGACTACCGATTGGAATTGTTGGAAAACAACCATCACCCTGACACGTAAGACACAGACGGCATTATGGGTACAAGAACCAATCAATCGTTCGCGGGCGCAATGTCAAAAAATGGATGGTTCCGTTAAAACTTATACGATTGAAGATTCGCTAGGATTGAAAAGGCTTCAAATCGAATTGAAAGCTGCCGGATCATCATCGCCGAAATAAGGGTCAAAACTTTTGCCACATGGCGTACACCAACCCGCCGCTTGGGGTGTGTTGCAAAGCGATCTGCCGATGATGCGCGCAATAGGCCGCTCGCCCTTCGTGTCTGCCAACTGGCAGCACCGGCTGGCCGCAAAAGCGATAGGTGCAGAGGTCATCGAAGGCGGTTTGCTCTGGCCAGCGGCATTGATGCGGCTGCAATTGCTCCAGCGGCACATGCAAGCTTTGTGGTGCATCGTCGGATGCTTCCGGCGCGGCCACATGCTTTTGATCGATGTCATCGAGCATGGAACGGCCAAATGCGCTTGCTCGTATCAGAAATCAAGCCCTTGTGCGCACGCCGCTTTCCCTTCGCCTTTGGCCAGCCCGTTACTTAGGTAACATACTGCAAAGCTTTAAATCATTGATTTTGCTTATTTTCATCAATCTAGGTCAGCACCGTCGCGAGCTGGCCTTTGTTCTCTGGCTTCAGCAAACTATCGACTGTGCCCGAGGGAAGCTGGGCGAAGGCCGCATTGGTCGGCGCGAAGACCGTGAAGGGTCCGGCGCCCTGCAACGTATCGACGAGACCCGCCGCCTTCACCGCCGCGACAAGCGTCGTGTTGTCCTTGGAATTGACGGCGTTCTGGATGATGTTTTTGCTCGGATACATGGCCGCACCGCCAACCATCTTGGTGATCTCAGCGAAGGCGCCGCCGGAGAGGCTCGCGCCAATCAGAAACGCGCTGGCAGCAAGCATTTTGCGATTGAACTTCATGTGGGATTCCTTTCAAGCTCACCGGCTTCAATGTCCGGTATGCTGATCTTTACGGAAGCCCAGGCCAAAAAGTTTCAAACGGACTTCAAAGCAAGTTTCAAAGCACGCCAGCCAATATCCCGGCGATAGAAACCGCCGGGCCAATCGATCATAGCGATTGCCGCATAGGCTCTAGCGCGCGCTTCCGCCACATCGGCGCCGGCAGCCGTCACATTGAGGACGCGGCCGCCATCGGCGATGAGTCTTTGCCCATCGCGCTTCGTCCCGGCATGAGTAATCGCAACAAAGGGCATGGCTTCCGCCTCTTCGAGTCCAAGAATTTCACTCCCGCGGAGCGGAGCGCCCGGATAGCCTTTGGCGGCAAGCACGACGGTCAGCGTGGTCAAGGGCGAAAGGCGTGCGGGCCGCTCCAGCACGCACCCGTCGGCGCAAGCCAGCATGAGGGGGAGAAGATCTTCTTCGAGACGCGGCAAGATGGCTTGGGTTTCCGGATCACCGAAGCGCACATTGTATTCGATGAGCTTTGGTCCCTCGGCGCAGATCATCAGACCCGCGAAGAGAACACCTTTGAACGGCGCTCCCGCTGCTGCCATTCCATGAAGCGTCGGCGCGATGATCTCCCGCATCACGCGTTCGCTCATCTGCGCATCCATGATGGGTGCGGGCGAATAGGCGCCCATGCCGCCGGTGTTGGGTCCGCTTTCGCCCTCCCCCACCCGCTTATGATCCTGGGCCGAGGCGAAACTCACCGCATGGGTGCCGTCGCAGAGCGCGAAAAACGAGACCTCCTCGCCTTCGAGGAATTCCTCGATGACGATCCCAGACTCGCCAAGGCCACTTGAAAAAAGTGTTTCGATCGCGGCTTCCGCCTCCGCGAGACTCAGCGCCACGGTGACACCCTTGCCCGCCGCCAGCCCATCGGCTTTGATCACGATCGGCGCGCCTTTGGCGCGCACATAGGCCGTGGCGGATGCGGCATCGGTAAAGCACGCATAGGCCGCGGTTGGAATCGCATGGCGGGCACAAAATGCCTTGGTAAAGGATTTGGAACCCTCGAGCCGGGCGGCCGCCTTGCTGGGGCCGAAAGCCTTGATCCCAGCCGCGGTCAGATCATCGACGAGACCTGCCACAAGCGGCGCCTCGGGACCAACCACGACAAGGTCGACGCTGTTCGCCTTGCAGAAGGCTACGATGGCTTGGTGATCGGCCACATCGAGGGATACAGACCGCGCGAGCCCCTCCATGCCGGGATTGCCCGGAGCGGCAAACAGCGTTTCGAGCAGCGGGCTTTTCGCAAGTGCGGTGGCGATGGCATGTTCGCGGCCGCCGGAACCGATCAGAAGAATATTCATGGCGGCGATCGATACTCCGGAGCGCCGCGTTGAGAAAGTTATAAATTGAGCGAATCGTCACGGATTTGATTATAAATGGATTGTCCGGCCCCGAACGGGCAAGACCGGAAGCTGTTTGGGAGGTTTCAAAATGTGCTTTTCTCCCCACTGTCATCATGGCTTTACAAGGCGCGGAGCCCTCAGAACCGCAGCGGGTTTTGCCGCTTTCACGGCTTTTGGGGCCGCGAACGCAAAGGAAGCAGACAGCGGGAAGCCGCAGCCCAATGCGATCGGCGGCGACGTGGCACTGCGCCGCATCATGGAGGGCAATGCCCGCTATGTCGCCAATAAGCCGACTCACAGGAATTTTTCCGCCGGGCGCGTCGAGAGGACGACATCGCAATATCCGATCGCCGCGATCCTGAGCTGCGCGGATTCGCGCCTCGCGCCGGAGTTTGCCTTCGACCAAGGACCTGGTGATCTGTTCGTCGTGCGGATCGCCGGAAATTTCGCCAATGACGACGGCCTCGCCAGTCTCGAATATGCGGTGAAATTTTTGGGCGTGCCGTTGGTTCTGGTGCTTGGACATTCCAATTGCGGCGCGGTCAGCGCGGCCATCAAAGTGGTCGAAGACAATGCCGTGCTGCCGGGACATTTGCCTGAGCTGGTTCAATCCCTCAAACCAGCGGTCGAAGCCGCGAAAGCCAAATTGCCAAAGGATCTTCTCGCGGCGGCGATCGCAGAAAATGTCGTGCTCACCGTGAAGCAACTCGAAACCGCGCAGCCCCTGCTCGCGAGCTTCGCGGACAGCGGCAAGGTGAAAGTCGCGGGCGGCGTTTACGATCTCGCGAACGGAAAAATCAGCCTGCTGGCTTGAGCCACCGGCCCGCTACCGGCGCCCGAACAGTTTTTCGATGTCCGCGAGCTTGAGTTCGATATAGGTCGGCCGCCCATGGTTGCATTGGCCACTGCCGGGCGTGCGCTCCATCTGCCGCAGCAGCGCGTTCATTTCATCCCCGCTGAGACGGCGGCCGGAGCGCACCGAATGGTGGCAGGCCATCGTTGCCAGCACATGATCGAGCCGCCGTTCCAGCGGCACCGAGGCGCGTTCATCCTCGCGAAGCGCGGCGGCAAGATCGCGCACGAGCGCTGGCGCATCGCCGCATTTCAACACGGCAGGCATTTCATGAACGGCGACCGCGCCGGGCCCGAACGCCTCGACATAAAGACCAAATTCCTGCAGCAGCGGGCCAGCGTCCTCGAGACGCTCGGCATCGGACTGTTCCATGTCCACAATCACTGGAATCAGCAACACTTGGCGCGGCACGTGTTTGTCTGCCCGCGCCGCCTTCAAGGCTTCATACACAAGACGCTCATGCGCCGCATGTTGATCGACGATGACGAATCCATCGCGGGTCTGAGAGATGATGTAGTTGTCGTGGATCTGCGCCCGCGCGGCGCCGAGCGGTGCTTCGATATCCTCTGGCGCGGGTGCCTGCGCATGGGCGCTTGTGTCGGCGGTGATCGCTTCGCCAACGAGCGCAAGATCGCCGAAGGCCGCCGGACCGCTCTCGGCAAACCCCGGATAGGATGGGGATTGCCGCCAATCCCAACCGGCGGCAGGCCGGGCGGGAGCCGGGCTCGCAAAATTTGGCCGCCGCGCAAGAGAGTCGAGCGCCGCTGCCCCATGCGCGGGTGTTGCCCGGTGGAGCGCTGCCTGCAAACTCTGCTTCAAGGCGCCGATGATCAGCCCGCGGATAAGGCCGGAGTCGCGAAAGCGCACCTCGGCTTTCGCCGGATGCACATTGACATCGACCTCGCGCGGATCGCAGTTGAGGAACAGAACCAGCGCCGGGTGCCGCCCTGGCGGCAGATAATCCACATAGGCCGCGCGCACCGCGCCAATCAGCAGTTTGTCGCGGACCGGCCGCCCGTTGACGAACAAATATTGCGCTTGAGCATTGGCTTTGTGCCAGGTCGGCAAACCGGCATAACCTTCGAGCCGGAAATTTTCCCGCACGGCCTCGATGGGCAGCGCGTTGGCGCGGAAGTCTTCGCCTAAAATATTGGCGAGGCGCGTCAGCAAAGCATTTTCACGGTCGCCCGGGGCGGCGAGATCGAAGCTGGCCGTCTCCGTCCCCGAGAAAGTAAAGCGCACGCCGGGATTGGCCATCGCGAGGCGCTGCACGATGTCGGCACAGGCCCGCGCCTCCGCGCGGTCGCTTTTGAGGAATTTCAGCCGCGCGGGGGTGGCGGCGAAGAGATCGCGGACCTCGACTTTTGTCCCCGGCGGATCGCCGCGAGGTGTAAGCTTGTGTTTCGTGCCTTGATCGACGCGGATCGAAAATCCGTGCGGCGCACCTTCCACCCGCGAACAAATGTCGAGTGTCGCGACGGAGCCAATCGACGGCAGGGCCTCGCCGCGAAACCCAAGCGTCGCGATTTGGGTGAGGTCGCTGTCGGGAAGCTTCGAGGTTGCATGGCGCTCGACGGCAAGCTCCAGATCTTGAGCCGGCATGCCGCCGCCATTGTCGATGACGCGGATCAGCCGCCGTCCGCCAGATTCAATGGCAATATCGATGCGGGTCGCGCCCGCGTCGAGGGCGTTTTCGACGAGCTCCTTGACGGCGGCGGCCGGCCGCTCCACCACTTCGCCCGCCGCAATGCGATCGACAAGCACGGGATCGAGACGTCGGACGGGCATGGATGGTTCACCTAGGACATGGTCAAGGATTTCACAGGCACATTGCCTCGAACTGGAGCAAAGCTCGGTGAAATTCCCAATGAGAGAGCCGCCTTGGGCGGGGAAAATCAACACTTGGCTCCGGCCGTGCACGGCTTATCCGCAACTTTCCGGCCAGGTGTTTGCTGCCCAGCTTGAGATGGACATGGCCCAAAATGCTTTCTTCTCCGCGTTTTCGTTGTTAGAAGACGCTCATGGCCACGATCCTTGACCTGCTTTTGCTCCGAATTAGGGGCCCGGCCCGCATTGTCCGGCCGGGAACTGGTATTTTGTAAATCCAACGGCGCGATGTTCCGCGCAAGCAGGCCTGAAACAGCATGACGAAGCAGACCCCCGGCACCGGCAGCGAAACGCTGGCGCAAACGCCTCCCGATTATTCCAAAAGCCTTTTTCTCCCCCGCACGGATTTTCCGATGCGCGGCGGCTTGCCGAAAAAGGAGCCGGAACTGCTCGCCCGCTGGCACGAGATCGAACTCAACCGGCGTCTGACCGAGGCCGGATGGGGCAAGCCGAAATTCGTCCTGCATGACGGGCCACCCTATGCCAATGGCAATATTCACATCGGCCACGCGCTGAATAAGATTTTGAAAGACCTCGTGACGCGCTCGCAGCGGATGCTCGGCACGGAGTCGACCTATGTGCCGGGCTGGGATTGCCACGGTCTGCCGATCGAATGGAAGATCGAGGAAAACTATCGCGCCAAGGGCAAGAACAAGGATTCCGTGCCGATCAACGAGTTCCGCGACGAATGCCGCGCCTTCGCCGCGCATTGGGTCGAGGTGCAGAAGGAGGAGTTTAAGCGGCTCGGCGTGCTGGGCGATTGGGGTCACCCCTATCTGACGATGAGTTTTGCCGCCGAAGCGCAGATCGCGCGGGAAATTATGAAATTCGCGGCGAATGGGACGCTGTATCGCGGGTCAAAACCGGTCATGTGGAGCGTGGTGGAAAAGACGGCGCTCGCAGAAGCCGAGGTGGAGTATGAGGACCACGTCAGCGATACCGTTTATGTGGCGTTTCCAATCAGCAAGACCAACCAGAACTCAGCGACGCGTTTGTTTGAGGCAGATAACCCTAGCGCAACTCAACCAGAAATCGAAAATTTTTACAAAGCGCTTGAAAGCGCTAGCGTCTTAATCTGGACGACGACACCTTGGACAATTCCTGCTAATCGAGCCTTGTCTTACAATCGGCGCATCTCATACGGTGTCTACCAAGTTACCGAGGCGCCAGACCACAACTGGGCAAAGATTGGCTCTACGTATGTTATCGCAGATGCTCTTGCTGAAGAAATTTTTAGAAATGCAAAAGTAATCTCCTATAGTCGTCTCGGGCGCATATTTGCCGACGCTGTTGTATACAGTGATCATCCACTCAAGGGCCAGTTTGCGGGCTACGAATTCCCTGTTCCGCTGCTCAACGGCGATCATGTCACCGAAGATACAGGCACGGGCTTTGTCCATACCGCGCCGAGCCATGGCCGCGACGACTTCGAGATCTGGATGGCGCACGGACGCGAACTCGCCAACCGTGGCATCGATACCCGCATCCCCTACACTGTTGACGCCGACGGCTTCTTCACCGAGGAAGCACCGGGGTTCACTGGGCGCCGCGTCATCGACGACAAGGGCAATAAGGGCGACGCCAACGAGGCCGTCATCAAGGCGCTCATCGAAGCCGGCAATCTCGTGGCGCGGGGAAAATTAAAGCACCAATATCCGCATTCCTGGCGCTCGAAAAAGCCGGTCATTTTCCGCAACACGCCACAATGGTTTATTGCGCTCGACAAGCCGATCGGAAAGCTTCCCCAAAACCCTCCCCCTGAGGAGGCGCGTAGCGCCGTCTCGAAGCGCGAGAGCTTTGGTGCCGCACGGCCATCCTTCGAGACGCGTGCTGCGCACGCTCCTCAGGATGAGGAGACATTGGCGAACACGCAAACGTTGCGCGAGATCGCGCTTAGCGAGATCGCCCGGACCCAATGGTACCCCGCCGCGGGGGAAAACCGCATCACCGGCATGATCGCCAACCGGCCGGATTGGGTGGTCTCGCGTCAGCGCGCTTGGGGCGTGCCGATCGCGATCTTCGTCAATAAGGATACGAAGAAAATTCTCGTCGACGAGAAGGTCAATCAGCGCATCGCCGGCGCTTTTGAGCAAGAAGGCGCCGATGCTTGGTTCGCGCCGGGTGCCGCCGCGCGATTTCTTTCCCCCGAATATGATCCGGAACATTACGAAAAAATCGACGATGTGCTCGATGTCTGGTTCGATTCAGGCTCCACCCACGCCTTCACTTTGGATGATCCCAAACACTTCCCTGCCCTCGCGGGAATCCATCGCAGGCGCGACGGCGGCCGTGATGAAATCATGTATCTGGAGGGCTCCGACCAGCATCGCGGCTGGTTCCATTCTTCGCTTTTGGAATCGTGCGGCACGCGCGGGCGCGCGCCTTATGACGCGGTTTTGACGCATGGCTTCGTGCTCGACGAGAAGGGCCAGAAGATGTCGAAATCGCTCGGCAATGTCGTCGCGCCGCAAACCGTCATCAAGGATGCCGGCGCCGATATTTTGCGGCTTTGGGTGGCGGCGTCGGACTATTCCGACGATCTGCGCATCGGCCCCGAAATTTTGAAAACCTTTGTCGAGACGTACCGGAAACTCCGCAACACAATCCGCTGGATGCTCGGCTCGCTCGCCCATTACGACCCCGCCACGACTGTCGGCATTGAGGCCATGGGCGAGCTTGAAAAACTCATGCTGCACAAGCTCGCGGAATTGGACGGCGAGATAAGAAAGGCTTACGAGGAGTTCGACTATAAGCGCGTCGTCGCGCGGCTGACGGCCTTCCTCAACACCGATCTCTCGGCCTTTTATTTCGACATTCGCAAGGATACGCTCTATTGCGAGCCGCCTTCGAGCGAGAAGCGCCGCGCCTGCCTTGAAGCGATCGAGCAGATTTTCCGCAGCGTGACGTTGTGGCTGGCGCCGGTGCTTGCGTTCACTTCGGAAGAGGCCTGGCTTTCCCGTTACCCCGACGCGGTTTCGGTTCACCTCGAAGGCTTCCCCGACATTCCGTCATCGTGGCGCGATGACGCACTGGCGGAAAAATGGGATAAAATCCGCCGCGTCCGTGCGGTCGTCACCGGCGCCTTGGAAATCGAGCGGGCGCAAAAACGTATCGGCTCCTCGCTCGAAGCCGCACCAAAAGTGTTTGTCGCCGATGCGGGTTTGAAGGCGCTGCTCGAATCCGTTGATTTCGCCGAAGTCTGCATCACCTCTGACATCGCCATCGAGGCGGGCGAAGGACCAGCGGACGCATTCCGCCTTGACGATGTTTTGGGGGTCGCCGTGGTGCCGGATCGCGCGCAGGGCCAAAAATGCGCGCGGTCGTGGAAAATTTCGCTTCTCGTTGGAAACGATCCGGAATTTCCGGACGTCAGTCCGCGCGACGCGCAGGCCTTGCGGGAGTTACGGGCCTTGGGGCAATGGCCATGACGCCGCGACTCATTGGTCTTTTGGCGCTGGCCGCGACGCTGATTGCCGATCAGGCGAACAAGCTCTGGCTTATCTATGTCTTCGGGATCGAGGCGCACCAGCCCGTCCGGCTCACGCCTTTTTTCGACGTGATCTATGCCAAGAACCCCGGCATTTCCTATTCACTGTTTCCCGCTCAGAATGGTGTCCAGCGCCTGCTGCTGCTTGGTGTCACCCTAGCCGCAACGGCGTTTCTTGGCTTCTGGCTGTGGCGCGCGGCGACGAAAAGCGCTGGCTTAGGTCTTGGGCTGATTGTCGGCGGCGCCCTCGGCAACGCCTATGACCGGCTGACCTATGGGTTTGTCGCCGATTTCTACCATTTTCACGTGGGTTCTTTCTCTTGGTATGTCTTCAACCTCGCCGATGTCGCGATCGTCGCTGGCGTCGCGCTGTTGCTTTATGATTCCTGGCGTCCGGCAAAAAAGCCGCAGGAGCGCGCCGCCGGGCAATAGGCTTTTCTGAGCCAGCATTCGCTCTCGTCCCGGCATTTGCCTCCAAAAAGCCCTGAAGGCAGACAAAATGGCCCGCGCAGAGTTCCCGCGAGGATACGGGACCCTCAGGATTTGCGGAGCCGATCAAAGATGAAGACCATGATCTCCGGTATCGTCAAAGGACGCAGCCTCGGCCCGGTGGTGTCCATCGCCGCCTTGCTGTATGTCGCTGCATTTGCCGGCGCGGCGCCAGCGCACGCGCAGGAAGACACCAATGTGTTCAATTCCGTGCTTGGCTTTGTCGGGATGCAGTTCGACAAGGAGCAAGATGCGATCGATTACCGCGCGCGGGCGCCGATCGTAGTCCCGCCGAAAACGGATTTGCCGCCGCCCAAAGTGGCGGTCCGCGATCCCTCCTGGCCCAAGGACCCCGACGTCATCGCCGAACGCCGCGCGGCCCTGGATTCCCACCGGCCCGCCCCGCAAATCACCCCCAATACACGCGTCGAAATGTCTCAGACGGAGCTGCAGCAAGGGCGCGGACCCCTGCCCACGGAAGGTCCGCCCGACGAATGTCAAGCCGGCGCTGGCACGCCGATATGCCTCTACGCCCCCTGGAAGGCTCTTAAGTCGATGGTCTCCGGCGCCTCGTCGGATCAAATCCAGCCAGGGCCAGAGCCGCAGCGCCGGTATTTGACCGAGCCGCCGCCGGGTTACCGGAAGGCGACCGGGGTCGCCAAGGCGACCATCGAAGCGCCAAAGGATCAGCCTGACGCCGCCGATCCGGGTGCCTTTATTCGTTCACAGGGACATAAGCTCTCGGTCGACAATTAGATCGCGCCTCTAGAGAATGATCCCGGAATGTTGCAGAATATCTGGGATCATGCTCTAGAAAGCGATGGATGGAATGACCTCGGGTGAAATTTTACCGGCGCGGGACAGCGTCTTTCTGAACCCCTCGGCAGACGCGCGCGGCAAACCCGCAGGTCCACCGATCACGCATGCAAAACTTGCCAACGGCCTCGAGATCGTCGTCATCGAGGACCATCGGGCGCCCGTCATCACCCATATGGTTTGGTATCGCAACGGCTCGGCCGATGATCCGGTCAGCAAATCGGGCATCGCGCATTTTCTTGAACATTTGATGTTCAAGGGCACCAGCAACCATCCACAGGGTAAGTTTTCCGAATTGATCGCCGACCTCGGCGGCCAGGAGAATGCTTTCACGTCGAATGATTATACCGCCTATTTTCAGCGCGTCGCCAGGGAGCACCTCGACGTCTGCATGGAGTATGAAGCGGACCGGATGAAAAATTTGGTCTTGAGCGACGAGGAAGTGACCCCCGAACGCAATGTCGTTCTCGAAGAGCGGCGCATGCGGACCGATTCCGATCCCTCGGAACAGCTTGGCGAGGCCTTGCAGGCGGCACTGTTCACGCAGCATCCCTACGGGCGGCCGATCATCGGCTGGAGCCATGAGATCGAAGGCCTCGATAGGACCGATGCACTTGCCTATTACGATCGATTCTATACGCCGGAAAACGCCATCCTCGTCGTCGCCGGCGATGTCGAAGCACAAGAAGTGACCGCCCTTGCGGAAAAATATTATGGTTCAATCCCTGCCCATGGCGCACCCCCAAAAAGGCTTCGTCCACGCGAGCCGGAGCCCCGCGCGCATCGGCTTGTGACGCTCGCCGACGAAAAGGTGGAGCAGCCGACTCTGCAAAGTATTTTTCTTGTACCATCCTATAAAACGGCGGCACCTGGCGATGCCGAGGCGCTCGAAGTGCTGGCGCATCTGCTTGGTGGCGGTCACACGAGCCTTTTGTTCAAGACCTTGGTCATCGATGAGAAGCTCGCGGTGATGGCGGGCGCGCATTATCAAGGCACGTCGGTCGATGACACGCGTTTTTATGTGTACGCGGTGCCGGCGCAAGGGGTTTCCCTCGAACGCCTCGACACCGCGATCGATGCCGTGATCGCCCGCGCCACGCAGGCAATTTCAGAGGCAGACGTCCAGCGTGCCAAAACCCGCCTTGTCGCCGAGGCGGTCTATGCGCAAGACAACCAGGCGACGCTGGCTCGCTGGTATGGCGCCTCGCTGGCGGCAGGGCTGCGCCTCGATGATGTCACGCAATGGCCAGCGCGCATCGAAGCCGTGCGCGCCGAGGACATCAAAAAGGCGGTCCGCTGGCTCGACAAGCGGCGCGGCGTGACGGGCTTTCTCCTTCCGGCAGAAACCGAAGGCGCCCCGGCCACGGCAAGCGTGGACAAGATCGAATCCATTGCGCTCTGAACGAGTCTCGCCCGGCGATTTTGGCCGGAACAATCGGTTTTTGGAAACAACATGACATCTCTTGCCGCCCCTGAAGCTCCCACCCGCGCCTCGACCGTGCAGAAGATCGTCTCCAAGGGCGGCATCGAGGCGTGGCTCGTGGAGGATTACGCGGTTCCGCTTATTGCCATCGAATTCGCCTTCAAAGGCGGCGCCGCGCAAGATCCGATCGGCAAACCCGGTGCCGGGACGCTGCTCGCCGGCCTGCTCGACGAAGGAGCTGGACCCTATGACGCCGAGGGCTTTCATCGCGCCCTCGATGAGGATGCCATCGAAATTTCGTTCTCCGCCGATCGCGATAGCCTCGGCGGGCGCCTGCAGACGCTAGCGCGGAATGCGAACCGGGCTTTTGAGCTGTTGCGGCTCGCGGTGACGCAGGCGCGTCTCGATCCCGAGCCTTTCGAACGCGTCGTGAGCCAAATCGCCGCCGGCCTCAAGCGCGAGGCGAATGATCCAGACTTTGTCGCGGGCCGGAATTTTCGTGCCCTCGCCTATCCAAATCATCCCTATGGCCTGCCGGTGCGCGGCGATCTTTCCACCCTGCCCGCCCTGACGCGCTCCAATTTGATCGACATGCGCGGTGCGACCTTCGCGCGAGACAACCTCAAGATCGCCGCCGTCGGCGCGATCGACGCAGCGGCTCTCGCCAGCCATCTTGACGATGTGTTTGGGCCGCTGCCAGAAAAATCCTCCCTTGCGCCGGTCGCGCCAACGGCATTCTCCGGTGCCGGGACAAGGCATGTCGCCCGTCTCGACGTGCCACAATCGACGATCCGCTTTGGCCGCGAGGGGATTGCCCGCAAGGATCCGGACTTCGTCGCCGCCACGGTCGTCAATCATATTTTGGGCGGCGGTATTTTTTCGGCGCGGCTTTTCCGCGAGGTGCGCGAGAAGCGCGGGCTTGCTTATTCGGTCTATTCGCAACTTGCGGCCTATGATCATGCCGCCATGTTCTCCGGCGGCACATCGACCAAGAACGAGCGTGCCGCCGAATCGATGACCGTCATCGAAAGCGAGATTTTGGACCTCGCGAACACCGGCCCGACGGACGAGGAACTCGCCAAGGCAAAGAAATATCTCATCGGCTCCTACGCGTTGAGGTTTGATACCTCGACCAAGATCGCGAGCCAGCTCCTGCATTTGCAGACAGAGGGGTTTGGTGTCGAATATCTCGACGAGCGCAACAAGCTCATCGCGGCGGTGACGTTGGACGACGCCAAGCGCGCCGCCAAGCGCCTGTTCGGTGATGGCAAGCTTCTTGTGACGGTCGCCGGGCAGCCGGACGCGATGTGAGGCGAAAGCCGCGCAACATATCCGCGTTTTGGCTGTAAGACCGGAAACTTCGCTCGCATCTATGGCGGCTCGCCCTCAATCCGTTGCGAGGCCGCTCGCTTGCAGCAAAGTGCGCAACTATTTCATCGAGCTCTGCCGTTTCGTGATACGTCATAGACGCAATTTTTGCGGAACGGGGATCATCAAATGATATTTAATTTGCGCGCGACACTCGAAAATCTCCATTGCATTACGCCCACGGATCCGAGCGGAGAAGATGAGCCCTATCTTTGGGCATTTCTTATTCAAATTGACGGAAGCACCGTTCGGCAGCGGGTGGGAGATCAAGGGCATCTGTCGGCCAATATCACGATTCACTCTGGTTCCGGCCGGCCCGGAAATTTAGGTGTCGATAGTTTTAAGAGCGACGGAAACATTTTTATTCATCCGGATATAGGGGGGTTCAATACAAGCCTCACTCCGATCAAGCTCACATTGTCCCAAGGTCCCTTGTCGGTGCGTGTATTTCTTCCCGGTACCGCGGCGATTTTCTGTATGGCTTTGGATGAGGATGGAACCAAGCGGGATGCAATGGAAGGCGCTTTCAACGACGTCAAAAACGAGGTGCGCGACCGCTTCAATGATTTTCTAAACGGGCTCGATCTACAGAGCATTGCCACGGCGGCCGTTGCGTCTCCCACTCCGTTGGCAAAAGCCAAGGCTCTGTTCGATCAGCAATTGAATACGTTTATTGAGGGCTTCTCCCGGACCTCATCAACGTTGCTATTCAGAGTGCTGAACTTTCAGTGATGTCGGACTGGTCACTATGGGATCCGTTTAGCTGGCTTGCGTCAGCCGACGCAGATGAACCCGTGGGCGCCCAAGTATTCATCCTCACAGAGCAATCCCTAATTGACAGCAATTTGGCGATGCCTCTGCATTCGGACTTGCGGCAATCGACAAGCGCGTTAGGCGGAGCTTGGTATATCGTCGATGGTCACAGCGAGGCCGACATCCATTTTACGTCAAGCGATTTGCGCGTTGACGAGACAAACGTTAAGAGCGCGCCGATTTCACCGCCACAGCCTGTCGTGTTTCGCGAAAACCATTTGTGTATCTCCGCGGGGACCACTGTGAATGTCCAAATGGTCGGCAGCGTGCAGACTTATGTGATTTCCGTTCAATATCCGTTCGCGCGCTACAGATATTCCATTGATGGGCAAGTTTTAAATGGAAATTCGGGGCGCTTAGTCCTTACAAAAAGTGTTCGTTCGCAGGTTTTTGACGAAAAGGCCCCAGGATTTATCAAAAACATATATGACACGAAACAAGTCACTCTAAGCTTCTCAAAAAGCGTATCTCCAACAGATCCTCAGATAGAATTATTAAGCATCACGAACAGTGTCGATGATGAAAATTACAATGTCGATCTCACGGTCGATGCCGTGCTCAACGACGGCCGAGTGATCCATGTCGGCGACCAATTCATAACCTTCGAAGGAAAGACGTTACATCTGCCGGACGACTTCATGAACCAATATCGCAAATGCATGCAAAAATTCTCGTTGGATCGATTTGTCAAAACGAAGCTCCCTTCGTGGCTTGAAACACATGCCAACGGTCCAGCGGAGAGAATTCGCCAACTCGAGCGTGTATCAGAACAACTTGACGCGGTGGCGAGGCTCGGAATCTTCCAACAAGCCAGCGTCGATAAAGCCAAGTTGGTATTTGCAGAAAAACTAAACGTGCCTCAGAAAACCGCTATTGGGGAGAATTGACGTTCGGGGATGCGATCTCTTGCGGTAACTTTGAAACGGAACTAACCCCAGCGTCCTGACGCGCGCCAAAGACTCCACTGCCGCCGCCATTGGGGCAGCTCGATCACGGTCTTGAACGGATCGTAGCCGGGCTGTTCCATCAGCCGCAAATAGGGCTCGCAGAGGCTGACCGGCAAGAATGCCGGACGCGTTTTGTCCGGGATGCTTTGCAACCGCGCATCAAATGTCTCAAGATGCGTCCGCGCAAGAGCGCGCAATTCCGCAATCGCGGCGAGGATCGCGGGCGAGGCGCGCCCGGCGGCCAGATCACCTGGCTCCACTCCATGCTTGCGCAAAATTTCGGCCGGGACGAAAACCTGGCCGCGCGCGCTGTGCCAAGGCAGGGCCCGCAGCAGCCCGGTGATCCCATAGGCGATCCCCGCATGGCCGGCGACGCCAAGACCGCCAACAGCTTCCTCCCCATTGAGGACCAATGTGATGAGCCGGAAAAGATTTGCGGAAGTCGCATCCGTGTAGGATTCGAGCGCTTCGACCGATTCTATTGGGTCGTCGTAAAGATCGGCGAGCCGCGCGTCGACCAATGCGATAAGCGGAGCTTCCGGCAGGCTGAACCGTGAGATCGTATCGAGGAGAGCTGCAGCGACGGGATTGGCCCCGGCACCCGACTCGGTCTTTCCCTCGAGCGCGTCGCGCCACCATTGGAGCCGGATTTCGCCGAGCAAAGGCTCGGAGACGATTTCCCGCACCCGCGCAACTTCAAGATTGAACGCATAAAGGGCGTGAACATGGGGCCGCAATGGCTGCGGGACAAAAAGACTGGCAAGCCAACGGTCGCGGTCGTCGCGGCGCAGCAGATCTTCGCAATAGGTAAAATCGCCCGCGCGAGGCTGCGGCACTTGTCCGCGCTTCACGGAACGGCCAGAAGCGCCGCCGCGACACGGCGCTTTTCGCCAAGCAAAATGGAATAGGTGCGGGCGGCAGCCCCCGTCGGCATCGGCTCGGGACGGATTCCTGCTTTCCTCAGAAGCTGGCGAAGCTCCTCGTCAAGCGGTGCAAATTCGCGCCCCGTGCCGATCAGCAGGTGTTCGATGCTGCCAGGCGGCTCCTGGAAAACCGATTGCAGGGAGGCCGCGCAAATGTCAGACGGAGTCAGCGCGCTCCACGCGATAATGCCGGACGGCAGGGCAAGGATCGAGCCGCGATGCGACATCGAGGCAAAGCGGAAACCGCCAGATCCATAGCCTTCCAGCGCATGCGCGCCAGGTAAAAAACCAGCGTATCTTGGCTCCGTCATGAGCACCCTTGGGTGATGCGCGAAAGCCTAGACCGGCTTCTTCGCGGGCTTTGTCACTGGAGCTGGCGCCGAACCCACCGTATCGCCGCGCAGGCCAAGATAGATCAGCATCGGCGAACAGATGAAGATCGAGGAATAGGTCGCGACGAAGATGCCCCAGATCATCGCAAGCGAGAACGAGCGGATGACTTGACCGCCGAAAACGACAAGCGCGAGGAGCGCCAGAAACACGGTGGTCGCGGTCATGATCGTGCGCGGGATCACCGCATTGACCGAGACATCGATCAATTGATCGGTCGGCATCTTGCGGAATTTTCGCATCATTTCGCGGATGCGATCGAGCACGACAACGGTTTCGTTCAAGGAATAGCCGACGATGGTCAGAATCGCGGCAATCGACGTCGTGTTGAATTCAAGCCTTGTCAGCGAGAAAAAGCCGACGGTCAGCAACAGATCGTGCATCGTCGCGATGATCGCGCCGACCGCAAATTGCCACTCGAACCGGAACCACAAGTAACACAGAACCGCGATGATCGAGATGACGACGCCGAGGGTTCCTGATTGCACGAGTTCCCCGGAGACGCGGGGGCCGACGACCTCGGTGCGGCGAACCTCATAGTCCCCGCCGATGGCGTCCTTGACCCGGTTGACGGCGGCCTGCTGCGCGACATCGCCGCCCGGCTGAAGGCCAAACCGCATGGTTACGTCCGTGACTCCGCCAAAACCTTGAACCTCGACGTCACCGATCTTGAGATGTTCGGCGATGGAGCGCAATTTCGCCGTGTCGGCCTCACCCGTCTTGGCGCGCAGTTCGATCAAGGTGCCGCCGGAAAAATCGATGCCGAAATTCATCCCCACATTGAGGAACAGCACGACCGAAATGATCGAAAGGAGCGCCGAGAATGGGTAACTCACGCGGCGGAACCGCATGAACGGAAATTTGGTGTTCTCGGGCGCGAGGCGCAAAAGTTTCATGGAAACACTTTATCCCTTCGCCGCCGTTCCTCAAAGAGCCCGGCGGCCTTAAAATATTCCCTAAATCGGCAGCTTCACCGGCCGTTTGTAGCGGTACCACAACGCGATCATCATCCGCGTCATCGTGACTGCCGTCACGATCGAGGTCAAAATCCCAAGCGCCATCGAGACGGCAAAACCGCGAACCGGTCCCGAACCGAGAAAATACAAGATGGCGGCGGCGACGAACATGGTCACATTGGAATCGACAATCGTCGCGAAGGCCCGTTTGAAGCCGGCGTCGAGGGCTGAAATGATCGAGCGTCCAAGATGCGCTTCCTCACGGATTCGCTCATAGATCAAGACATTGGCGTCAACCGCCATGCCGATGGTGAGAACGATGCCCGCGATGCCGGGAAGAGTCAGCGTCGCCCCCAGCAGCACGAGACCCGCGAAGATAAACGAGACATGCACGGCCAGCGCGATATTGGCGAAAATGCCGAAGATGCCGTAGGTGATCAGCATATAGAAGGCGACAAGCGCAGCGCCGACATAGGCGGCACGTTTGCCCGCGTCGATCGAATCCTGGCCAAGGCCAGGACCCACCGTTCGTTCCTCGACAATCGTGAGTTTCGCGGGCAGTGCGCCTGCGCGCAGCAAGATAGACAGATTATTGGCCGACTCGACGGTGAAGTGGCCGGAGATCTGACCGGAACCGCCGGTGATCGGGCCCAGGATGCGCGGCGCCGAAATCACCTTGCCGTCGAGAATGATCGCAAACAATTTTCCGACATTTTCCGAGGTGACCTCACCAAACCTTTGCCCGCCGCGAATGTTGAAGCGGAAATTGACGACCGGTTCCTGGGTGCGGCTATCGAAGCCTGGCTGCGCATCGGTCAAATCCTCGCCCTGCACCATGACCCGCTTCTCGACCGGCAATTTGCCGGGATTGTCCACTTGATCCAAGGGCTCGACATCGGCCGGGTCGGCGCCGGGCTCGGCGACGAGGCGGAATTCGAGTTTTGCCGTCGTGCCGAGAATTTCCTTAAGCTTGCTCGTATCTTGCAAACCGGGCACCTCGACAAGAATGCGATCGGCACCTTGCCGCTGGATATTCGGTTCGGTTGTTCCGAGCGCATCGACACGGCGGCGAAGCACTTCGATCGATTGCTCGACCGCGCGGCGGACCTTGCTGTCGATGCCCGCATCAGTCACGGTGAACTGAATGAGGCCATTGTCATTCTCGGTCACATCGAAAGCCGGGGCGCGCGCGCTATCGGTAATGCCGCTGCCAAAGGTCGCCGCCAATTGCCTGAGTTTCGGCATGGCCCGTGCTCGCTCGGCGGGATCGGGAATGCGCAATTGCACGCCGCGCGGGACGACCCCAATACCGCCCGTGATCGACACTTTCTCCTCACGGAGCGTCCGGCGGACGCTGTCGCGCAAATTGTCGACAAGAGTCTTCACCACCGAATTGCTATCGACCTCGAGAAGCACATGCGAGCCGCCTTGCAGATCAAGGCCGAGCACGAGGGTGCGGACGGGCAGCCACTTCGGCACATGCGCAAGCAACGCGTCGCGATGCACGGGCGACAAGAGGCTTGGCACGATGAGAAGCAGCGCGAACGCCGTCATCAGGAGAATGGAGGTGATCTTCCAGGCCGGAAAGCGCAGCATGATCTTACAAATCTCAACAATTCGAGGCGCGGCGCCACCATTGGGCTTCGGCGTTTGCGTGGTTTCGCGAAAGAGCTACCCCTGGTCCTTGACCGGCTCGCCCTTGGATCGAACGGTCGCTATCATCGACCGGACAACCCGTACCTTGACATTCGGAGCGATTTCGAGTTCGAGCTCAGCGTCGTCGACAACGCGCGTGACCTTGCCGATCAAGCCTCCTGTCGTAATCACGCTGTCGCCCTTGCGGGTATTCTTGATGAGGTCTTCCTGTTGCTTCGCCTTTTTGCGTTGCGGCCGGATGACCAAAAAATAAGCGATAACGAAAATGATCGCGAACGGAACCAACGACAGGATAATATCCGGCCCGCCGGGCGCCCCGCCCCCGGCGGCCTGGGCAAATGCTGATGTGAACAAAATCCTCTCCCTACTCGAAAGTCCACTAAAGGCTTGTCCTTTAAAGACTTATAACCCTTGAAGACCGGCAACCCTCCCGGCCGCTGTCCGCATGGCGCGCGAATATAGCCAGAGCGGGCGCGAAAGCAATGGCGTAAGAACACGCCCGGGACAACACCCGGCCGGGATTTTTCGGGAGCAAGCTTTGCCGCTCCTTTGCGGCAGCCTTACCGGCATGTATGGCAGGAACTCTCCTGCCGGGCATGATTGCTTTGAGTCCGCGGGAGTTGTCATCTTTGGAGCCTTGCTGCAATGACCCGAGCCGATGATATCTTAGAGATGCGCAAGGACCCCCCAGCCGCAAGCGCGCTAGAGCGGATCGCCAGCGCGCTTGAGAAAATCGCCGGCGCCCACCAAGAATCTTGCGACTTCAGCGCCGCCGACGCCTTTGTCTTCACCGCCGGGAGCGCCGCGCTCATCCCGGTTCCCCGCGTCAACCGGGTCGATATCGCGTTGCTGCGCGGGATCGATCGCGCCCGGGACACGCTTCTTGCGAACACGTTGCGGTTTGCGCAAGGCTTCGCGGCCAACAATGCGCTGCTCTGGGGGGCACGCGGCATGGGCAAATCGGCGCTCGTCAAGGGCGTCCACGGAGCCATCAATCGGCAGTTTGCCGGAATGCCGTCGTTCAAAGCCCTCAAACTTATCGAAATCCACCGGGAGGACATCGAGGGGCTTCCCCGCCTGATGACTCTTTTACGGGAAGCCCCCTGGCGCTTCCTCATTTTTTGCGACGATCTTTCCTTCGATGGCGCGGATACCAGCTACAAATCCCTGAAAGCCGCGCTCGATGGGGGAATCGAGGGACGCCCGCCCAATGCTTTGTTTTATGCCACCTCGAACCGCCGCCATATCCTGTCTCGCGATATGATTGAGAACGAGCGCGGCACCGCGATCAATCCGGACGACGCGGTCCAGGAGAAGGTCTCGCTGTCGGACCGCTTCGGTCTTTGGCTTGGCTTTCATTCCTGCTCGCAAGACGAGTATCTTGCGATGGTTTTGGGTTATGTTGAGCATTTTGGTCTTGGCGGCGACCCATCAGCAATTGTGCGCGATGCGCTCGAATGGTCGGCCGGGCGCGGCTCGCGCTCGGGCCGCACGGCCTGGCAATATATTCAGGATCTCGCCGGACGCTCAGGCAGAGCGGTGGAGTGATCGCGTCGCGAGGCCGCGATCACTCCACCTGCTTGAATGACCGATGTTACCTTGCACGAAACAGATCGGAGATGACCGAAACGTCCGGATCGCAAGCATGATTAAGACAGGGCAAGCCAAGGGCTGCCTCAAGCGACTTCAGTAAGGAGAAATGTGTGTACCGGGTGCTGCTTTGCACACCATGGACACCGTAATTGGTATCGACGACGAAGATGATCTTGTTCTGAGTAGGTGCCGGGCTGTAATCGTTCTCATCCCAGAGAAGGACGATGGCGCTCCGGTTGAGGGGCTTGCCAAACCCGCCACCCTTAGCTGTCCAAGCGGGCGAAGCGTGGATCGCGTTCACGATCTCTTTGACGGCGACATCGCCGCGGAAAATCAATGCAGGATTGAGACCTGCTTGCGTGCCGTTGTCATCGGGGTCGAAGTTGCAGAATGCGCCGGCATTGCCGCGCCCGTGCTGGTCGTTGCACTGATTTGGCACAATGAAGGAGAAGGTCGGCGCCGTGCCATTGGCAAGATCGGCGTAGAGGCCTTGCTGACCGTCGAAAGCGACGGTGTTTGCGAGGTAACCTTCTTGAATGCTTTTGAAATAGACAAAGGGGTTGTGCTTCGCCGCATAGAGCTTGACAACATCGGCCTGGGTCAGCGGCGGATTAATCGCGGGCAGAATTTTGCTGAAATCGGTGTTGTTGGTGTAATCGCCGTCGCTGTAGCTTACGCGATCCGCACCTTCCGGCGGCAGGCCTTCCTGATAGCTCTTCCAGCTGATCCTCTTGGCGATGAGCTGATCGGCGATCGTTTTGCCCGTGGTGGTGCTGACGGCTGGAACAGACGCGACGCCATCGATGCTCAGCAGGCCGGGGGGGCCTTGCACTTCATTCGTCGTATCCACCGCTGGTGTCACCGCATCTGTGCCTGTCCCCGAGATGGGGCAAACGTTGCCAGTCGCCGGATTGTCGGTGGAAGGAATTCCCGACGCGAGATTGGTGATGCACGCCTTGTTATGCCAATCTGGATCGTTGTCGCTTCGCACTCCAAAATTGGAACCACCGGTCATTTCGAGATAGTTGGTCAGACTTGGGTGGCCGATGGCGAAGAAATTTGTCGCTAAATTGGCTGAGGTTACGAGCGCATTGATGAAGGGAGTATTCGGATTTTGGAAGATTTGGCCATAAGCATGATTTTCCATCACGATCACGAACACATGATCCAAACGCGGTATTCCTGTTGGCACTGGGCCTTCCGCCGCAAAACCCTGGCTTACCATCGCCGGGGCCAACAGCCCCAGCGCCAAAATTGTCTTCTTCATAGGGGTTCCCTCGTCATGGACGGACGGTTCCGTCCAGCTCAAGAGAGCCTTACAAATGGCTGAAGAAGCTTTCGTGGCTGAGATATTTCAGCAAAATGACAACCTCTCCTACCCGCCGCCGCACAGATCAGCCAGCTTGAGAGATCCCGATCGCGGCCCGGTTTTGGAGGCTCGACCGATTGCTAGGCTACCGCGCTCATGCCGCGCATCGATGCGAGCTCCACATGCGCCATAGCCCTGCGCAAGGTGTGCACGCCGGCGCCAGGTTTCACGGCTTCGGTCGCGAGATGGCGCCGCCAAGCACGGGCGCCGGGAAGGCCATTGAAAAAGCCAAGCAAGTGGCGCGTCAAGGCATGAAGGGGGACGCCTTCCGCAAGCTGCGCTTCGACATAGGGGGTGAACACCTCGATCGCCGCCGCCGCCGTGCCAACCGGTGCTGCCTGTCCAAATAAAAGCGGATCGACGTTGAGGAGCAATGCCGGGTCCTGATAGGCGGAACGCCCAACCATCACGCCATCGACGTATTCCAATTCGGCGCGCGCTTGGACAAGCGTTGCGAGACCGCCGTTGAGGACGACCGGAACAGATGGATAGCGCCGTTTCAAGGCATGGACGAGGGCATAGTCGAGTGGCGGCACATCACGATTCTCCTTTGGCGAAAGACCGCTCAACCACGCCTTTCGCGCATGGACAATGAGCGCATCGCAACCCGCCGCGACAACGCGCGCAGTCAATTCCTCGAGCGATGTTTCCGGGTCTTGGTCGTCGACACCCGTGCGGCATTTGACCGTCACCGGAATTTTAACGCGCGCCTTGATCGCCGCGACACAGTCGCCAACAAGTTCCGGTTCGCGCATCAGACAAGCACCGAACGCGCCGCTTTTCACACGCTCCGACGGACAGCCAATATTGAGATTGATTTCATCATAGCCCCAATCTTCACCAATGGCCGACGCCGACGCCAATTGCGCCGGATTGGAACCGCCGAGTTGCAGGGCGAGCGGATGTTCCGCCGGCTCGAAGCGCAGCAACCGCCCGCGATCACCATGCAGGACCGCGCCCGCCGCGAGCATCTCAGTATAAAGCCGCGCCCGCCGCGACAAGATACGATGGAAGGACCGGCAATGCCGGTCCGTCCAATCCATCATCGGCGCAACACTAAATCTGAACCTACTGAAATTACAGGATTTTTCTTCCGTTTCGGTCGGTTGCGCCCGCAATGTGCTGTACTCGTTCACTCCCGTTTTCTCCGATTTTCGCTCATTTCCTTGCCTCAAGTACAGCCATGCTGTACCAAAGAGCGCATGCTGTACCACGATTTGCCTCGAGGACGAAATGGGAACGATCATCCCCCGTAAGCGAAAGAGTGGGTCAACAGCTTACCACGCGCAACTCCTCATCAAGCGCAGCGGTGCGATCGTTCATCGCGAGTCACGGACGTTTGAACGCAAACAGGCCGCCGCCGCCTGGCTCGAAAAACGCGAGACCGAACTCGCCAAGCCCGGCGCCCTCGAACGGGAAAAAACCCCCGACCCTACTCTAGGTTCGGTAATCAATCGATATACCGAAGAGTCCGTCAAAGACATTGGTCGAACGAAAACGCAGGTGCTACGTGCGATCAAGCGCTACGATATCGCAAACAAGCAGTGTTCGACCATTACGAGCGCCGACATCATTACTTTCGCCAATCAACTCGTATCGAAGGTCACGCCGCAGACCGTCGCCAATTATCTCTCGCATCTTGCAGCAGTCTTCGCGATCGCTCGGCCCGCGTGGGGATATCAGCTTAACCAGAACGCGATGAAAGACGCATTCGTGGTCGCCAAGCGGCTGGGCATTACGACGAAGAGCCGCGCGCGCGATCGCCGTCCAACGCTGGACGAGTTGGACAAGTTGATGACGCATTTCGGCGAGCGCCTTAGGCGCCGCCCGTCGTCGGTTCCCATGCAGAAGATCGCGGCGTTCGCAATTTTTTCGACGCGCCGCCTGGAGGAAATCACTCGCATCTGTTGGAGCGACCTCGATGTCGGAGGAAGTCGCCTGTTGATCCACGATATGAAAAATCCCGGAGAGAAAATTGGAAACGATGTCTGGTGCGATCTCCCGCCGGCGGCGCTCCAAATCATCCTCTCGATGCCGAAGACCTCGGAGCAGATTTTTCCCTACACCACGGATGCGATCGGAGCGGCCTTCACACGAGCGTGCCAATTTCTCGGAATTATGGACTTACATTTCCATGACCTGCGCCATGATGGCGTTTCGCGACTGTTCGAGACCGGCCTGAGCATCCCGCAAGTAGGGAGCGTTTCCGGCCACCGGGCATGGTCAAGTCTTAAGCGCTATGCCCATCTTCGCCAAACCGGAGACAAATTTGCCGATTGGAAATGGCTTTCTGTAGTCACGGCTCAATCTGAGGGTGCTTGACAGCTAGAATGACTGCCGATCGATCGAGATCTAGCATAAATACGATCAGACTTTATTATGCCGACCAGAAGTCATCTGCCAAAACAAGCTGCATATCCTTGCCCTCCGAAGGCAGAGGCCAGGGGTTCGAATCCCTTCGGGTGTGCCTTTGAGGATAAAACTGCGAACACCTATATCATTGAAATTGCAATGTGATTTTTTCGCTCAGCATTGTAACGGAGTCTGCGCGGCGTCAGGTGGGTGCAAACCTGAGGATCTGCCGCTCCCCCATTTATAAACCGGCACATTATCGAACGGCACATCCATTCCAGACCAAAAATGTGGCAAATTTCGATGAATAAATTTTGACATTAATTCAAATGGGTTATGTTGAATGTGCGTATTTATCATAAGTTTCACAGCTACGTTTCAGATACATGCATTTGAGGCGGCTATGAGAATCGTGAACGAGAAGCGTCGACCAAATACCCAAGAAGTTCGAAGTCTTGTGCAGAGGGCTTATGACGCAGGCTGCGCACGAGGCCGCGAGGAGATACTTGCATTGCAGGGGCTCGATGCCCCCGAGATCGGCAACGATGTCAGGCGGCTGCGGCGGCATCTTGCCGAACTAACGGAGATAACCACATTTGACGCTGGCTCACCGGGCGATGAGCATAGGATTAAGATGATTAAAGACGTGCTCACGCGGTGGCATAAGATTGCCTCTGTTATTATCCGTGAGGCCGCCGAAAGTCCCTTCCAAACCAAGCATTGAAGTTAGCGGGGCTGGACCGGCGAGGCGGGACAACGGCACCTCGTTCCCAAGACATGCTCAATTTCCGTATTTCATCAATCATCGAAATATTAATCGTGGTTTAGGATCCAGAATGAATTTGGACACGACGACGGAAGTCAGCAATTTGGCTGCCGAGGAAGAGCTCATCCTTGCTTCCTTCAGCCGCCGTTTGACGGAGATCGCGGCTGTCTCTGGAGCACGCGGAGCGGCGGCTTCTCCGACCGCCGCGCTCAACGCGATGCGCCTGCCAGCGATCACCATCGACCATCAGGGATTAGTGGTCGAAGTGAATGCTGCGGCCGAAATCGTTTTCGACGAAAATATCAGGATCAAAGACCGGCGGCGGTTCATTCGTGATCTGGAATCACGAACAAATCTCAAGCATGTCATCGACCAGTTCACCAGTTCGCCCCGCCCGAATCCCTTGGCGTTCGAGCCCGTCATCGTTCCCCGTGCCGACAAATTACCAGTAATCCTGCGGATTATGCCCGCCGAGTGGCCGCCACATCGTTCGGCACAGGCGGTGCGTGCTCTCTTGACGTTGAATGCCTTGGGCCCAAAGCCCGGACCGCCGGCCTCGATCATCGCCAAGACGTTCCGTCTGACACCGGCCGAGGCCAAGCTCGCCTGTATTATCGCGCGCGGCGCGCCTCCCGATATAGCCGCCCGCGAGTTGAAAATTTCCCGCGAGACGGCGCGCAATCAATTGAAATCCGTGTTCGCCAAGACCGATACGCACCGGCAAAGCGAACTCGTCGCGCTGCTCTTACAAGTCCAGTAACGACGTCGCTATAAAACTCGCGGTAGTGCGGCCACCTCGACGCAGGACACTAGCCCTCCCGAGCGGGCCAATAAGTGGCGCTCGTATTTTTTTCTTTTTATGTGAATCAAATTTTCAAGCAGCTTAGATGGGGCGTATTGTCGCATCGCTATTATATTTAATGAAATATATTATCAATCAACATATTAATAATACATAGATCATTCAAAGGCGACCCGACGGTCTTGCGGACTTCGGAGGTAGTGTTTTGACTAGATTGACGTTCATTACCCACTTCACCAACCGGATTATCGGCACGCGCACAAACATTCCTAATCATTCCGTAGCCCTTGTCTCCGGAGGCGCGATCCTCGGATTTGACGGCAACGTACATATTGATCTCGACCGTTCTCACACTGTGCTTTGCCCGGACGAAGCCAGGCGAGTGGCATTTGAGCTCAAAAAAATCGCCGATGCGATCGATCCTTTGTCACCGATTGGGTTCGGCTAACGAATGATATCCGAGGGCCGAAGGCTGGGCGGGATCCTTGGTGAACCAAAGTCCTTTACGTTGATGCCGGGCTGCATAGGCTGCGGCGCTCGTCGCGCGGGTGAACTCAAATTATGGAGCAATTGGTAGTTCTTCCGCCACTTATAAAGTGAACAACCAAAAGCTTCCCCGACGCGCAAAGAGGCGCCGTTAGATAGCGGAATGCGACATCTCTTTATCTTGGCCAAATGCCTGGGAAATCCCGGTCACTATCCCTGTGAGGCAGCGTGTTCCTTAGATTGAATTTCGCGATCTTCCTACTCGGTGCAACCTCTGCTTTCGCTCAGGTGCCGCCCGATCTCTCGACCATGATCCAGACGTTCGATTACGAATTCCAATGGAGTGGCATTGGAACAAACTTCTGGGTCTATAACTACACTACCCCGACCATCATAAACAATGAGCTCCAAGCATACACTCCAGACGCTTGTCAGGGAGACAATGTAGCTGGCGTGGGACGCCTACGTGCGGATCGGCGTATGTGGAACGGAATGGCCTATACGTCTTGCTCGATCACGACGTTCGCGCATTTCGATCAGACTTATGGCTACTTCATCATGCGGGCGCGAATCCCGAAGGGCCAGGGAATTTGGCCGAGTTTCTGGATGCTCCCGAGCTCCGGCGCGTGGCCACCTGAAGTCGATATTATGGAGAACAGCGGGCAAGATACGACCAGCGTCTACATGACAGTGCACTTCCGGAATGGCGCACAGGATCAGACCAAATACACTTCGGCGATGGACTTGAGCACTGGTTATCACACCTATGCACTGGAATGGACGCCTACCGAGCTCATTTGGTTCGTGGACGGTATAGCTAGGAAAGTTTACACTGGACAGAACATTCCAAATGTCCCGATGTATATCCTTGCCAATGTGGCGGTTGGCGGGACATGGCCTGGATCCACGAATTCGTCCACATCATTCCCGCAGTCGATGGACATCGACTATATCAGGGCATACCAGTTTAACCCGGTACCCACAGGCGCAATGCCCAACCCGATTTCGCTCAATTCCATCGTGATCCGACAGAACGGCGCCAGTGTTCCGTATCTGGTCACGGCGAAGGCGGGCGATACGCTTAGCATTTATTCGGGAGCGTTGGTTGGCCCGAACGCGCTCCCGAGCGGCGGCGTCTATGAAATCGGTATTTGCGCTTATTCTGGAAGTCCATGCTATGCCTTCGACGTGCAGCCGCTAGGTGCCCTCGCGGCCGCCTCCCAAATTGGCCTCACGTATAAGTACGTGGTTCCGGCGAACCTCGCCGACGGATGGTACAATGTTTACGTGACCGTCCTAACTGCCGGTGCTACGGTGACCAGTCAGGTCGCGACGCGATTCGCCGTACGAAACAACTCGACGCCGTTCATCGCACCGCTTACCGCCTTGCCGCCTGCGCTGTATCCATGAAATGATCAATCAGAAATGCGACGCCAGTTTCGAATCTATCTGCGCTTCGAACGCGAACCGGGATATGGGAGATAGCCATCTTTCGACGACCCCCGAGCATTTCCGACCATGAGCACCTTCCACTTCGAACTGTCTTCGTTCGAGAAGGATTTTCAAAGCGATTCACGCTGGACACAGCGGCGAGAGTCTTACGTTCTGGAGACTTGTTACGTGGCTTGGCTACGGACCGACCTACTCGAATCATGCGTTGCTTACACATTTGGGTGTCCGCGTATATCGGATGGTAAGGTGGAGGATAAAATTTGCACAAACGCGGTAGGTTCTCGGTGGAACAACAATTTGCGTCAGCACAAGAAGCGCCAACTTCGGTCCATAGGCGCCGCTAATAACCGCCGAAATGTAGAGGCTTATGGCCCTAAGAGGATGTGTCGTGAAAATCCCTTTCGCGATATGCCAGCCGCGATAACCGTAATAAGCAGCGCGCGGAATACTCGGCCTCAAATCCTCTAGCCACGCGAGTCGATAGTCACTGATCGGTACGTTAGATAGCCTACCTGGATCAGGTCCATCAAACCAGTCGACGCCCGGCTTCTCCGTCATAACGAAGCGATACCCGGCAAGTTGAAGACGAATTGCAAAATCCGTATCATCACCATAGGAGACATCGTTCCGATAACGAACCTTTCGGGCGCCCCTCACCGGAACTACGAGACCGCTCGTTTGCACAAATCCGCGCGCAGACACGAGATAACTCGCCATCGGTTCGCCGGGCGCAATCGCACGGGGTGGTTTAACGACAAAATCTTTACCCCTTTGTGCACACACGGGTGAATAGGCGACGACATTGTCAGTATCCCACAGCAGGAGTTTCATCGCTCCAAGATGATGGGACAAGAAGGCATCATCTGAGTCAAGAAACGCAACGAATTTACCGCGCGCCAGATCAATTCCATGGTTGCGGGCCGCGCTTGCACCTCTGTTGGGCTGGCAGATGAGCCGTATTCTTGGATCCTCAATAAACTTTAAAGTTGACCGCAAGTTGTCTGTTGATCCGTCATCGACAAGTATAATCTCAAACTCTTGACATGACTGTGCCAGCACAGATGAAATTGCCCGACCAACTAGATGTGCTCTATTATAAATAGGAATAACAACAGAAAAGAGTGGCTCTGGTAGAGCCCCGTCGTCTTTTACCGTTTCATGGCCAGGTGGGCGTTTCACAATATAACCTGCCTATTATAGCTTTTTGTCGCGTAATTGCCTTTTCAGTAGGGGAAAAGAGCGTCCGTTCTATGGCTACCTATTTTCACTTCTGCCGCCGTTGCTGCGCGCTATTCCATTAAAACGACGAAGTGAAAAGGCACTCGAAAAGGCTAGAGCCGACATTTATGTCCGTTACGAATTCCTTTCCTATGGTCTCATTATACAATATGTGCTAAAAGAATCCACGAACTTCTACTAGACCGTACGTGCGCCGGCCCACTTCACAATGGTGTTGACTATCCGACGGTATGATCGCTGTGGAAGATATGCTCGAAGCGTTTGCCTTAAGATAATCGTTAAGGGAACCCTGGCTACCATCAATCCAAGCCACAGGTCTCGCGCTACCACCAATGGCTCGTGTCTTCCCATATAGTAAGGAAGAACTGTAGCGCGATAACCAAGCTTCGCTCTCTCGGTCATAAGTTGTGCGCAATGATCGAGCCATGTCAGGACGGGTTGGTACCCATTCAAATGCGAGGTACGGCCCGTTTCGGTTGTGTCCGTCCAGATAATAAGTGGCTCGTCGATCATGCGAAACCTTGCGCCTGCTTTCTGCAGGCGTAGACAAAAGTCAAGATCTTGGCCCTTGCGAAGACTTCCATCGAATTTTACCTTGCGGGCCAGTGCGATTGGTAAAACGATTGTCGACGTTTGGATCAGTTGATTTTGAACGAATAGATACTCCCCGACGTCCTCATTCTGGCGAATTGCCCGTTCAGGCCGTACCCAGTACCGCGAAACTCCTCTGTCGACTTTCATCGACGAATAAAGAACTTCGTCGTCCTGGAACGGCATTTCTGCGGACACTCTTTCGAGCTTGTTCGGAAGAAACATGTCATCCGAATCTAAAAAAGCAATATATTGACCTCGCGCTTCTTCAATTCCCCGATTTCTCGCTGCTCCACCTCCGCCATTCCTCTGGTGAACATACCGAATGCGGGGATCGTTCAGGGATTGAACAGCGATCTCGGGATTGTCCGACGATCCGTCGTCTATGACAATAACTTCGAAATTCGAAACTGTCTGTGCGATCACGGACCGCAGGGTCGCGCAGATAATGTCTGCGCGATTGAAAATTGGTATGACTATCGAAAAGAGCGGAATATCGTTTGCCACACACTAGCTCCGAGCTTTTTCGGTAACACGAGCCCTGTCTAAATCCCCCGAAGATACTGTTGATTCCAGATCGATTTATACTAAGGAAACCATGCCTTTTTAAGGCACGAGGTCGACAAATTCGGGGAAGTGAAACTTTTCCGAAAACTTTCAAATGGCTGTTTTGTCGTAAGCGGATACCATCGCGTCCCACATGGGCTTTTGCTTGAATTCTTGATCGAAAGGAAGTCCTCGCGACGACTGGCCGTCGGGCCATCTGTAATGTTCGTCCCGCGAAAGCCAGGAATATTTGTCCGTGATCCCCCACGTAAGGCAGCCGATAACGGACGGTTTGGAGAACGCCACATCCAAAAACCTGTGAGTCAGGGAGGCTACATCGGCATCGCGTTGAACATGGTCTTCGGGACCCCCAGCATCCGCCACATCAAACTCCGTTATCAAGATCCGCAGCCCCAGTGATGCAACATCATCCAAGAATCTTGAAAAGACCTCATCTGAATACTTCACGCGATAAGCCTTAAGATGCCCTTGAATACCAAGTGCGTCGATTGGGACATTTTTTGAAATAAGGCGTTCTAACAGCTTGAGTGTCGCACGGCGTCGCCGTTCACTCCAAGCAACATCGCCCTCCAAATTGGCTTCGTTATAGTAGAGCGAAGCATCCGGATCGGCAGCTCTCGCACAATAAAATGCGGTCTCGATATATGTTTCACCAAACGCACGAAACCAAATAGATTGCTCCCTCAAACCACTCGCAAGACCGTCGTCAGGCTCGATAGCCTCATTAACGACGTCCCAAGAATTGAGCTGACCCCGGTAGCGACCGACAACGGCCTCGATATAGTCGGTCAATAATTTCTCGCCTCTGGTTACAACTATCTCTTCATTGAGCCATTTCGGGTTTGCACGATGCCATACGAGAGTATGACCTCGCATTAACTGACCATTGTCCTGAGCAAATTTCAGGATGGCATCAGTTCTTGAGAAATTGAGTGCGTTTCGCTGTGGCTGGAGCACATTCCGTTTGGTTTCGCCCTCAGCAACTAGTATTCTAGCTTCCCGAACGATAACTTTGCGGTATTCCACGTCGCTCAAAAGTTGCTCGGTGCAAACCGCCGCACCGTAAATACGATTATGCCGGGACGCTCTGACTCGGAGCGGCTCACTGCTTTCTGCCTTTGCCGAGTTTCCAATTAAAATAGGCAAGGCGGCCCACGATCGGAGAAAGTCGCGGCGACCCAGCAGCATCAAAGGAATCTCGCGTCATCGGCCGGGATCGTCTTATGGGGTTTGGTACAATTCATGCTTGGCCCCGCTACGTTTCGATAGTAAAGGAACAAACGGCCGCTTTCTCAACAACAAGCTTCGCATAGCGTCACGCTTCCGAAGACGAGACATCTCGTTATTATGAACAATACTTATCGCAATTACGACAAAGATCCAGACTTGTCTGTCCGGCGAAAAGAATTGTGCCTCTGTGAAATTTTGCAAAACTCCAAACAACCATATCGATAGGCACAGAGCATACAGCGGAGAATCCTCGCGTCGTCCATTCAAGATTCTAACAAATGGCAAAATGACCAAGGAAAAAATAGCAAGCGTAAGTCCAATTAAGCCAGTTGTTGTAAGAGCCTCCAAGTACCCATTATGGGATTGGGTTACTTCCAACACAAATTGCGATATCGCGAGTGAAAAGATTGGCGATTGGTAGCCAATACCCCAAAACGAACCGTACCCGGAACCAAACCAAATATGATCTTTGATGTAGCTCCAAAGCGAAATCCAAATAGCAACGCGCCCGGACAGATTCTCAGGATTGGTAAAAAACGTGTAAATTTGTTCATAGTCCACTATTCCAAGTACAATTATCGTTACTAGTAAATAAAGAAACAATAGAGCAAAGAGAGTGTTTCCTGATCGCTTCGATGCCATGCTTCGATAGAGCATGCCTATAACGATCACGACGAATGCCAATCCAAGCGCCGTCTTGGAGCGGGTCCCTAGTAGAAAAACCATCGACCCAGCCAAAAGAATCCAATCGACAGTTTTTTTTCTGTTCAATGCAAAGTGTAAAAACACTAACATTGAAATCACCATCATCGGTCCTGCGACGTTTTTGTGCCAAAAAATGCCGCGCCAATTTCCTACTAGTGTAGCATCAGATTCATTTGGAGGATGCACAGCAAATGAGAATATGGGGACTGACGAAAGCACTACTGCAGCTACTGACGCAATAAGCGTGAACATTAGAAAATAATATAATACTCTTAAAGTCTGTTTTGGGCCCAAAAATCTTACTAATACCGCAGCTGAAATTAGTATTATAATCGTATTTATCGACCTACGTAAAGACGCACTCGGATCAATTGCCCATACACAACTAACAACACACCACGTACATGCGATAATATAAGGCACAGATATCGCTCTAAAAATCACATTAAAGTTTTTTATAAAAGCTGTCGTAATTACAGTTGAGAATACTATTAAATAGGACACTCTCCTTAATGTATTCCCATCCATATTGCTAGTAACTGACTGCCCAATATAATCCTTCACGTCGTTTGGCATTGCCGCTTCGTAATTGATCCGCACAACGACCGTGTATAAAAGGCAGCATAATAAAATAGAATTGAGCAATGGCAAATAATGAGCCAAGCGCCCACGCTGCGAAGACTGGACCTCCTGTGCCAACCTTTGATTACAGCGCATTCGATCTCCTACCATGTTACTGGATAATTCGCGTTTGCTCGGGCTCGCAAATATTTAAGCAAGCCTGCGGCGCACCGGTTCCACCATCAATAATTCTGTCATCGATAATAGCCATCCTCGATTGAGGAACCAGCTAGCGCCAACATAGGCGACAACTCCAGCCGCGCCGCCAAGGGAGAGACGCGCAAAGGCCCCTTCAACAAACTCGAGCACCACGATCTCGGCAGCGGCGGCACAGACTGTGCTCAGGGCTGGCAACAAAAGCACGCGGTGGTACTCGGTGAATCCAGCTCCGCATACTGGCCGCACCAAAGTCGCCCAAAAGATGGGAACCAGGAGAACATAGAGTATGGTTAGTGCGATTGGTATTCCTAAGATGCCGAACTGCGCTCCAAGACCAACAAAGACAAAGAGGGAGATGGCGACTGTCGTCGCCGAGACCGTTGCAAGTCTGGTTTCCCCGGTTGCTAAGAGCAGTATTCCGACAGGATTTCCTATCGATCGGACCGCGCACCACAACGCGAGCACGCGCATGACTGATATGGAGTCTCCCCATTTTGGTCCCATCACGATCTCAATCACGTCCGAACTGAAAACAGCCAAAAATGCATAGATTGGAAAGTTAACCGAAGACGTCATATTCAACGCCTTAAGATAGACGGACTTAATTCTCGGCTTGTCGTGGGCGACGGAGGCAAGCAACGGAAAGCTGACACGGTTTACGATCGTATTGACCACGAACATAATTCGTAAACAGAGGTCACGCGGCTGGAAATAATAGCCGAGAGCCGATCCGGGGATGAGCCGGCCACCTAGGATCACATCACCATTTAGAGCAAGTGCATTGAAAAATTGGAAGACGACAACGTTCAAGCCGAATGACATGAAGCGCTTGGCTGTTACGAAGCGGAATGTCAATTTCGGCCGAAATCCATCCGTTAACATTACCCAGCATAGGCCTGAAACACCAATCGCGTTGGCTATGTTGCCGGTCACGATCGACGGAGCACCGAATCCAAACAGTGCCATAATGACGGCAACACAGAAACCAAGGAGCGCCGAGAGAATCTCGATCCCGAACAAGCCCTTGAATTGCAGATTTTTCTCCGCGAGGGAACGCTGCTGTTGGCCAAAGGCCGTGATGAAAAATACGGTACTTGCCATCTGTATAAGTGGCGTCAACCTGGTATCACCATAGAACCACGCGATAAGCGGACTGGCAGCAGCAACCGCAAAGGTGACACCGCCACCAAGCATGAGGTTCAACCAGAATAGGCTGACCAGCTCGTCCGACGTAACATCACGAAACCTTATGACGGCATTGCTAAGCCCCATGTCTGTGAACACAATGCCGACATTGATGATCGTGACTGCGATGGCCACAGACTTGAAATCCGCTGGATCGAGCAACCGGGACAGGACAACAATTTGCGCAAGGGCTATGGCCGAGCGTCCAATCATCGCCATGCTGGTCCAACGGATGGCCGCAAAGGCCGCAGTTCGTGTCGTCATGACATCTTGCCCGCCATGGGTAAACCATAAGCCGCAATCATCGCGCCAATCTGTTTGTCATTGGCGTCCGTTCCGAGAACGTTATGGTTATAAAGAGCCACGTCCTGCCCTCCCTTCCAGAGTACAAACCGACGCACTGGTCCGACCTTACGAAACTGAGCGCCATTGAGCAAAGCCATCCAGAAAAGCCAAATATCGTCGGCACTGGGGCAATATGTCTGGAAACGCTCCTTCTGCGTGACGTCCGTTGTGAATATGCTTGGACGATAAAGGATACCTCCAAGGCCCGTCGGAAAAATCGCTGTTGACGCATTCGTGTTTGCGGTCTCGAATTTCCAATCGCGATAGGGAGCCGGCCTGCCATCAGTACGAAATATGATTTGGTGAGCGCGATGACACAGGACTTCTTTTGCCCCCGGTTTGTAGGCACTGACGAGTTCCTCAAGCCAAGTTGGCCAATAATATACGTCGTCATCCGCCGTGACGATGACGGCATCCGGATAAGAGATCAGTGTCGGTATGATCTTCTTGTAGGAACCTATGTCAGAGCAAGTCTTTATAGACAAACCATGCGCGACGAGCGCCCAAATCGTGACAGGAAGCGTTCTGACGTCCTTGTCAGCGACCCACAAAATTAGATGATCAGGCTTGATGGTCTGCATCAGCAAACTTTGAAGAGTACGCTGCAGCACCGAGAAGCGAGGCGGATATGACGTGAGCGACACCACCAATGGAGTGTCAAGTTTGTGAGGTTTTGAGAAACGTACGTTGTGAATGAGCCACCGAAGTGCGATCCATGAAGCCGTAAGTTGGGCAAACAGATCCCGGAACATTCTCTTGAAGGTGTGGTAGGATCTCGTCGAAACGTTAGTAACCATTAGTGACATTTCCAGGCCTATCTATATGCTTGATACCGAATACCCAACAACGCTGCGATTTCGCCCAGAGATCGCGATGAGAGACACATAGCCTCTGTCATTTGACTCTTTCGTTTGGCTGTTGGTAAAATTACGATCATCGTTGCCATAAGACGGCCTATCGACTTCACAAAGATGGCTAAGTGTCCGAGATGCCGGTAGCGCCAGCGGAGTTGGATAAGCGCATTTGTGTTTCCGATGCGGAAGGATCGCATAGTGATCCAGCGAAGCGTCGTGCGGCTCACCGGGACGTCCTCAAAAACGCGCGCATTACTGGCCCACGCGAAATTGGCACCTAGCGCCTTCGCCCGCGTGAAAAATTCGACATCCTCGCCGCCGGTCAAGCTAAATTCTATATCGAACCAAGGTCGAGAAAATTTCTCGAGAAATTGACGAGTGAGAATTGCGTTGCACGTTCCCCATAACATCTCTGTCGGACCGTCGACCTGCTCCTGGCGATACAGAGAAAGTCGCTCTATCCAAGACGGGGGTGAGCCCATGAATACTGGCAGAACCGTTCCACCCACTGCGTCGGCGCCAGTCTGCTGCTGCATTTTCAACATCGCGTCGAGCCATTGAGGTTCTGGCCATTCGTCGTCGTCGAGAAAGGCCACGAACTCGGTGTTGGGGATTTCAAGCGCGGAGGCTATTAGCGAATTCCGGACATGGGATACGCCTCGGTCCGCGACGACTATGCTTCGGATTGGGAAACGGTATCCGGAGGAAATCAGGCGGTGCACAACCTTGACGCCCCCCTGGAAACCTGCATCATTATCGGCGACCAACACTGTTACGTCAGCTGAGGTGTCCAACTTCTCTATTTGAGTCAAAGCCCTATTGAGCCCCAGCGGCCTTCGAAAAGTCGGTATGATAATCGCGACGTGAGGCACTAGACCATGCTTCCAGACGGCTTGCGCAGATGCCAATCTCGAAAAGTGATGTCATCGCTTCTAGCCATCCATCGGGTTTTGAGAATCGCGATACCCCAGTTCATTATGGCCTGGCCAATCAGAATACCTATCAACGTATAGACCGGCGTAAGCACCAGAGCGAATGCTAGCACAGCGATAATTGCAACGACGGCAGACACTACGCCAGTGCTTCCTAGGGGTTTGAACCACTGCGCGGCCTGGAGTAATACGCTCGGCGGAGTTGACCAACTCTGCAGCAGTGAAATCCAAGCCCAAAAAAAGAAAGCGATTTTAAGCGTTCCTATATCGTATGAAGGGCTGAATAGGAGACGCGGGAACCACACGAGGCAAGCCACTCCGGCGCTGATGGTCCCCGTCCAAGTCAAGATCACCGCTAAACGGAAGAAGGCAACGGATTGAAGCGCCGCAGTCATTTCTCCGCTTGCCAAATGTCGTGCCATAACCGGACGTTCGAGCTGCGTGAGCGAAGTTATGATGAGCGAGATTGGTTTAACGAGTAGCGTAGCCGCAGCGATCGGGGCGAAGGCCGCTGGACCCGCATGTAGCGTCACGACATACGAGTGTGCATTCGCTGTGGCTTCTGAAGAAACGACGCCAAGAAGCGTCCATCTGGCATGATCTCGCCAGACTTCACCGTATTCACGAAATGACCCTACCCAGGCACTGCTGAATTGCATTTCGATGAATGCTAGACCGATCGCGATTACCCCGCCAGTTGTCGCCACGCACAACATAGCGATCGCTGTCAACAACGAAAGGCTTGCGAACGGTACGGATGAGATGCACATCAGCAGTACCCCTGCAAAAATGAAGTCTGAAATGACTACCGTGGCAGGCCGATGAATCGCATACAAGTGGGCTCGACCGAACCAGCGAATCATCGCTAGAAATCCAAAAAGACCGAAAAACCACGCTTCGACCGAACGGCCAAGCGTCGTAACAATTATGATGCAGAAAGCTGCCCAAATGGCAGATAGAGCAAGATTGACTTTGAAGTACGTTCGAGCGCCCTTATCACCCATTTTGGTATTGTTGATCCAAACTGTATAGGGCGTGCAAACAAGCGCATTGGACAATCCAAAGCCAAATTGGATAAATCCAACTATGAATGCGAACAAACCAAATTCGGTCGTTTCCAAGGTTCGCAGAAGATCCATTTGAAGTAGAAACTGTGTGGCAGAAACAGCTACCGGCCCGAGTGCGGCTAACCCAAAGCGATGCAGACTTTGAAGGAGGGCACCTAAGATTCGCATAAGGGTCCTGGATAAAATTTGCTGAAATTGCTCGTTCCATTACGATGCGATAAAAACGGTCCGCAGCGCGTTATCGTGACGTTTTATCCTGTATAGCCGACGTAAGAACGTCCGATCTCCGTATAGGAAATCAGATATTGGCATCGATAACCATTGTTCTCGTCCGGGTTAGCAACATGTACATAGCAACTGGGTTTGTTGTGAGATATCGCCACAACATCTGTCGTGGACGCGTTGCGAGCCTATGCAGCCATTCCAGCCCGGCATTTTGCATCCATTGAGGAGCGCGAGGATACTCACCGACGACGTAATTGAAACAGCCACCGCAGGTCACTGCCCAGCCGACGTTGAGCCGATGCTTATTGCGCACACAGAAGGCTTGCTCCTTGGGCTTTCCCAAGCCAACCCACAGAACATCTACATTTAACCTATTTATGTTTTCGCAGAGACACGCTTCGTCGGTTTCGAAAAAAAAGCCATCGTGGCGGCCCACAATCTCAAGTCCCGGGTAGAGTTTCTTCATAACGGTTTCGCAACGGGCGTTCACTTCCTCAGTGCCGCCCAGAAGATAAAATCGACAACCATTTCTGGCCGCGTAGGCCGCGGCATCATGGAAGAGATCAGATGTTGCGCTTCTCTCAGGTATTGGGGCACGGGTAAGGAGGCGAGATGCAAGCACTACTGCTTGTCCATCCGCATGGATAATATCCGCTTCAGCAAGATCTCGACGATAGGCATCATTCCAGCGAGAAAGGGCCAGCCCATGTCCGTTTAGATCGAAAACAAGTTTGCACGGACCGTTTTTTTCCCGCGCTTTCATGCAATCTTCGGCCATTGATAGAATCATATCTTGTCGCGACAAACGTCTTGTTTCCACCCCTCCGACAACCACGGTTTGGATAGCTGACATGGAACGCTCCCGGCAGAATTGAATGTATGAGGAATTATTAATAATGTCATTTAATAATCATTTGTCAAATGCTATTAGTGACGAAACGTGTTTCATTTTGCGCGCGGAATGGCTATCATCTTCAAGGGCAAAGAAAGAGCTTGGAATGCCAAGGCCTGGATCGTTCTTGTGGATCTGGTCGGCTTCCTTAGGCGGGCGCTCGCGATGGCATACGCTGAGATTTCGCGCCGTGCTGGCGCGTTAGCGCCAGCATTCCAACTGACGTTGCGCCCAAAATATTATCCAGCCGTAAGTTCGCTACTGGCGGGTGGACAACCCTACTGGGCGGAGCTGGCGCGAAGCCCCTTTCGTAGAGTTGCCGAGATCCTGGGTGTGGATGGAGGGAGAAGGCGAACTGGGAAGGTGCTTTCCGTCCGAAACGTGGCCACCCTCGTGGGATCACAAACAAGTCATCAATGGAATTTTCTGGATCGCGCGAGCTGGCGCGCCCTGGCGAGATTTGGCCGATAAATTCGGCAAATGGGGCTCGATCCTATTGCAGTTTCTCAGATGGACGCGAGCAAAAACTTGGGATGTTCTCATCGAAGCCCTGGCAAACAGCCAAGCCGTTCCAGAGTCAGTTCAAATGATCGACACAACCATCGCCCGCATGCATCACCGCGTAGCGCGCGGAAAAGGGGGAATCTGAGAAACGCTCTTGGCCGTTCGCGCGGTGGCTTCTCGACCAAGATACATTGGTCTGCCCCTATTGGGTAATCCGAGCAGGATGTTAGTTTAAAATTGGCGGCCATGCCAGCGATAGAGCGCCCGGCGGAGCTGATTGAATGTGCGCAGCCGGGCGCGGTGAGGTGAGAACTTCTGGTGCCGGTGGCTTGTAGCCTAGCGATGAATGAGGC
>DATBPZ010000102.1:0-18510 GCA_036561105.1 Methylocella sp.
TGTCGGAAACGATGCAGTTCGTGGATCATCATGGGAAGGTGCATGCCGCAGCTTTTGAGGCCGTAGCATCGACCGCCCAAGGGATACCGCAGCCTGGAACAACTCGTCGGCCGTCTTGGGGCTGCGCCTTGCTCGGCATGCTTCAGAATTCTACGGATTTTCGCTGCTCTCCCCGCATCGGCGAGTCGCGCTTATCCAAACGGCGCTGGAAAGGTACGGCATTGAGTTTGTTGTTGATAGCTCCGGCGTCGGCACGTGGCTTCGCAAGCCTTCGAAAAGCATAATACCGGCGGTCAATCTAAACGCAGAAAATAAGCCGGCGTGATGGGCGTGCAGTGCCACCAGGTCGAAGTCCTATAGCGGCTGTTACGGAGCCTTGCACAAGGGAGCGTAAATCGTCATGGTTCCTTCGTATTTTCCTTCCGACACTCTGGGACACAGGTGCTGGGCATGACGCGTAGGCTCTCTTGTTAAAGGCTGCGAAGACTACAGGTAATTCCGCCAGCTGGCGTTCGGAATGGTTTCTCTCGGTCACCCTTCTAACCTGTGGCGTCTACTCCGTTGCGGGGAAGGCATTTGATTCCGCCCTTGCCAACCCGCTTGTCCTGAAAGCGACGCTCCTCTGGCTCTTTAGTGTGATCCTCGGTTCAGCCTTGTCGGTCGTGCGCCATGCAGAGCATCTTGCCGTGCGCCTTGGCGAACCCTTTGGCACGTTGATACTGACTTTATCAGTCACATTTATCGAGGTTATGAGTATTACCGCCATCATGCTTCATGGCGAGAACAACCCGACCCTTGTCCGCGACACACTCCTTGCCGTGATTATGATCGTTCTCAACGGGATGGTCGGCCTCTCGCTTTTGCTCGGTGGATGGAAGCACCAGGAGCAAACCTACAATCTTCAAGGCGCCAACACCTATCTCGGAGTCATCATTCCGCTGGCGGTGCTAAGCGTGATCCTGCCGGATTACACCCAGACCACAGCTGGTCCCACGCTATCCTTTGCGCAGGAGAGCACGCTCGCGGTTATATCGGTTGGCCTCTATTTCGCATTTCTGGCGGTGCAGACGGGACGGCATCGCGGCTATTTCGTGTTGGGAGGAGAGGCGCTAGGAGGTGAGCACGAAAGAGCGATGATTAGGGCACGATCAATAGGTTACCATGTCGTAATGCTGGCAGCCTATATTGTGCCTGTTGTTTATCTGGCCGGGTGGTTGGCACATCCGGTCGATTTTATCACGGAGACCCTTCATGGTCCGGACGCTCTCAGTGGGATCGTGATCGCGCTACTTGTGTCTACGCCGGAAGCCATCGGGGCCGTGCGCGCTGCTTTGACAAACAAGCTTCAGCGTTCAGTAAACATCTTGCTCGGATCAGTGCTCTCCTCGATCGGCCTGACCATCCCCATCATGCTCGTCATCAGTCACTGGACCGATCATCCAATTGTTCTTGGTGTTGAACATGCCGACATGGTTTTGTTGGTGCTGACTCTCGGCTTGAGCATCGTCACCTTCTCCAGTGGGCGGACGAACATCTTGCAGGGAGCCGTGCACTTGCTGCTGTTCGTGACCTTCATCCTTTTGATGGTACAAGGCTAGGGTATGGTGTCAAACGTATGAATTGGCCTCAACGACCAGAGGGCGATGAACATCGCCGTGGGGCATGCAAAAGCTCGCACCACCCTAAGAAACGGCGTTCAAAGAATTTATAAAATCAAGCGACGGCGCAAACAAATACACTCCCCCTGTCATGATTACCCAGGGCTTGAAATCAAACGTCGGTTTCAGCCCGGCATAACCAACGCCAGCAAATGTCCGCGCGCTGCCCCCAGCTACCTGACCGATGATAGGGTCATGCCCTGCTGCGCTTTGAACGAAATCAGTGTTATTGCACCAACTTTTTTGAACGAATTCGAACTGTCTGCCTATGTCGGTGATGTAGCATCTAAAGAGTAGGCCTCGTTGCTCCTGAGTCTGTTTTGTCTGACGCTCTTGTTCCGTCACTTCTTCGCCGAACTGAATGCCTCGACGTAACATGCGATGTCGTTGGGTCCCCGCTTCCGCTTGATCTGTTGTTGTTTCATCCGGATTAACAATTCCACGAACGTCGTCGCGTGGGTACGCTTTTCGAATATGGGCCGCCCAAGGGCACACCAAGCCGAGACGATCGCCGCCAAATTCAAAGTCGTTGTTTCGGTTCTCATCGGTTCCCAGGGCCGGATCGTCGGCATTGGGATTCGTTACGACTGGCGCGCCGTTGGGCCATCTGCCAACCAACTGAGCCTCTAGTTGCTCGCGCCGTTGTCCAGGGGGGGTCACTGCTGCGGCGCCGGCGTGCATCTCGGGCACCAACTGGATGAGACGACGGACGACCAGGAACCCACCGTCTTTCATCCAATCGACGGGAGGTGTCCGGATATCTCCTCGTTCTGTAAATTTGGCGGCACCATCCTTCTGGGCATAGTAGCCAAATACAAATTCGCCGGGCCAGAGAAGATCCTGGCCAGGCAAGCCTTGGTCCGGTTCGCTAGGATTGGAATTTGCCGTAAGCGGCACTGTCTGCTCCGCATCCACGCATCCCCTGATTCCCGGCTGGGACACACCGTCGAGAAAGCCAAAATGCTCATGGCCTTCGGCGTCTCCCGGCCGCGTCTTGCCGAGCAGAATTTGGTGGATTTGGAAACCCTCTGCGTTTGGGTTGGCAAAGGAGTCATCCAACGCCCCGGTGACGTCCGACTCCTGTGCCCCCGTGACAATAAACACCCCATCAATCTGCTCCTCAGGCCTGCCAATGACCCAGGTTTCTGGTGAAGGATCGTTCAGCTCCGCGACGGCGCGGCCATGCATGTTCTCCGTAAACACTGCCAAGTCTGAGCTATTACCTGGGTCCCGACCAAGAGCCGCGAGTCCAGCCCTTGTAAAACCTACGGCGAAGCGGGGGTTGGGAGGCGGAGCGCCAGTACAATGGGCAACGCTGGCCCCCGGCTGTCGATAAACGGCGGCCGCGCTTGTTATCGGCAGGCTAGTGAGGAAATCGACAAAATTAGCGCGATTAGTGATTTTGAAATAGATATGAGCCTCGGCCTTCTTGCTATGCCCGAGTAAGAGATCGCTCTGGATTGCTTCCAGATTCAATACGGGCTCCTGTGACAGATCGCGCTGCGGACTTACTTCTGCACTCGCAAGTGTCAGTGGCACAGGCGGTTTGCGGAATTGATGCAGCTTCATATTGACCTCCCCTTTGCGCCGTTTGAAGGCATTATGCATAGCAAGGCCGAACTGCATAGTCATGGCGAGTGCTCAGTCATGTTGACGAAGCGCGCGTCGAGCGATCTCGTGGCATGCCAGTCAGCGTTCCCACCAGCGTCACGATCATGGATTTACGGGTGCCACGAGCATTTTCTGTGCACGAGCGGACCACGGAAAGGCCATCTGCGCGCGACATAGCTCCTAGGATTGCTCCGCATATTTTGGGACGATCGGCGCCCCCGCGACGTAAATCGCAGGTATCGCTCAGATCGTCCAAAAGTTCGCCGAGCCTCACGAATTCGCCTTCTCTAGCCGTCGACGATCACCGATCTTTAATTTCCGGTCGCCATCGCCGAGGCCTGCACTTGTAACATACAAGGACGGAGAACGACGCACCTCGAAAGCTGTTGTTGCGGCGTCGACACACCCTCTTACAAATCTACCAAACGTCGGGCTAAAGCGCGGTCCTCTGTTGCGGCGGCGGCATAGCTAGTACATGCTAAGGCAATGGAACGGCTACGCCAAACTCCGATTAAAAAGCGCGTCGCGATCGGCTTCATCGCGGTTTGTGCGCTGCTGCTGCAAGGCTTCCTCGCCGCGAGCGCACCGGCTATCGCCTTCGCGCCTTCGGATGGCATTATCTGTGCGCAAAACGAATCCGGCGCGCCGCTCCCTGCCAGCGAACATCATCCCCACAAATTTTGTTGCATCCTCGCTTGCGTCGCCTGGGCAAGCGCGTATTTGACGGCGACGCCGGTACCTTTCGCGTTTCCTGCGCGCAAAACGTCGGATGTTGTTTTTGCTTCGGCGTCGGAACACGGTGCCCGCGCGGCACGGACGTTTCAATTTTCCGCGCGCGGTCCGCCACAAGGCCTCTGATCGCGCCATCTCCGCCCGCCTTCGGGTCGAGCTGGAAAATCGGTCCCCATATGTCCTCACCCGATAGAATCCCGGGAGCGCTTCCCGTTCCAAGAGGCTCGAAGACGCCGGATTACGGGATCGATGCGCTGCGACGCGCGCGGCGGAAAAACACCCCAGCTTTCTTTTCGTAAGGCCGTCGTGCGTCCTGAGGACCCCGGCCTTTAATCGAGGATTTGACAATGTCCTACGCATCATCTTGCGGCGGCGCCTTAGCGCTCGCCTTGACGGTCGCTTGCGCTTCCGCCTCTGCCCAGCAGGCCGAGGAGACCAATCCCGGCAGCAACACCACCGAACTTCCGGCTGTCGATGTGGTGGCGGATCAGCCTGGCCAGCGCAAGCAAGCCGATCACGCCGACGGCTCGCTTACCGTGCCTTCGGTCGCCGAGCAACGCCAACAGCTCGACGAGACCGTCGGATCAGTCGCCTTCGTCAATGCCGATACGCCGGCGATTCAAACCCGTCATGTGGATAATCTTGTCGACGCTCTGAAGGACGTGCCCGGTGTCTATGCAGGAGACCGATTTGGTCAAGAGATTCGCCTGTCAATTCGTGGCTCGGGCTTGACCCGGTTCTTTCATCTGCGCGGCATCGAACTGCTTCAAGACGGCATTCCCGTCAATCTGGCCGACGGCAGCGGAGATTTCGATCAAATTGATACCCTCTATTTCCGCTCCATTGAGGTATTCAAAGGCGGCAACGCCCTCATCTTCGGGACATCGACTTTAGGCGGAGCGATCAATTTCGTCTCACCCACGGCCTACACGGCGCTCGCACCCGATCTCATCCGCATCGATGGCGGTAGTTTCGGTTCGATTCGTAACCAAGTGCAGGTTTCTCGCGTAATCGGCAATTTCGACTTCTTCATCAATGGAACCTTCGCGAATTCGGATGGCTATCGCGAACACTCAACCAATACTTATGAACTGATCAATGGCAATATCGGCTATCGCTTCGCGCCCTGGGCAGAGACAAGGTTTTACTTCGGCGCTTATGACGCGCAGCAGAAAATTCCCGGCCAGCTGACTTTTAGCCAGGCGCTAAATAATCCCACCATGGCGAGCATTCCTGCGGCCTTTCCCGGTTTTGGCGGCAATCAGGCGCGCAACATCTTCGATCAGCGTATCGCCAACACGACGACTGTCATGACTGATTGGGGCCGATTGGATCTCAGTTCCTGGTTCATTTATAACACGCTGTACCATCCGATCTTTCTGGTCCTCGACCAATCTGGCTACACGGCCGGGTTCGCGCCAAAGTTCACGACCACGACGAATGTCGGCGGCTTTCGTGACGACGTCATCGTCGGCGGGCGCATATGGGGTGGCAATCAAGCTGATCATCGCTTCGTCAATTTCGATGGCCACGAAACGACCCCCGTCCTGAACGCGAGGCAAGATGCGCTCAATCTTGAGATCTATGGCGAGAACAGGTTTTTTGTGGCCCCCGGCGTGGCCCTCATGGCGGGCCTCAAACTTTTCAGCAATAGCCGCAACTACCGGGATCTGGGCGGTCTGCTGGCAGATCCCACGTTCAAATATGACAGAAAAGTCTATGATGGAATTCTGCCCAAGGCTGGCGTGATCTGGTATCCGACGCCCGACATCCAGGTTTTCGCGGACTTCACTGGCAGCGCGGACGTGCCGGATTTCACCGATCTCACGCAATTTCAGATATTCGGCCCGACGAATCGATTTGTGCCCCTCGACGAGCAGCGTGCTTGGACGGGGGAAATCGGCTCTCGCGGACGCTGGGATCGATTTAACTGGGATATCACCTTTTATCGCGCGGATATCCACGACGAACTCTTGCAATTCAATACCGCCCCCGGCGCGTTTCTCGGCGCCCCGCCGGTGACGTTCAATGCACCGCATACGATTCATCAAGGTATTGAATTCGCGGCCGGCGTCGACCTTCTACGCGATATTTCTGGCCCCGGTGCCGGCGATGCCGTGACGTTGACCCAGATTTGGACCTTGAACAATTTCTTCTTCGTCAATGATCCGACGTTCAGGAACAACCAGATCGCCGGGGCTCCTCCAAATGTCTTGCGCACAGTCCTTTCCTACCGGCGGCCTGACGGCCTTTATATCGCTCCATCATTGGATTGGGTGCCGGTCGGTGCCTATGCCGACTATGCCAATACGGTGCGAACGCCCGGCTATGCGCTTTTGGGTGTTCAGGCAGGCTTCACCGTGCCCAACACGGCCCTGCCCAATGGTCCGTTGCCCTACGCGATCTCTTTCTACCTCGACGCACGCAATCTGACCAATCAACATTATATCAGCGACCTTCAACCCCTCGTCAACGCCAGTTTTCCGGTCCAGAACCCATCGATCTATTTTCCGGGCAATGGGCGCGCGATCTACGGAGGTGTGAAGATCACTTTCTAATATCGCGCTAACATCGCGGCCGGCGTCAGTGGTTACACCCAAACGCCGGGACGCCTCACGTGTCGTAATGCTCATCGATATGCCGACAATGTAGTTCCTTTTCGGCGGCCCGTAGACCCCTTGCACTGGGCCAAGCAGCGAGCGTTCCAGAGTTCCAAACTATCCTTTCACTGCAATACGCGGGCGCGGCGCCGGAATGTGCGCCTCGTCCGTTCGTACGCTCTTTCGACAATGAGGGCGGCGAGCATCGAAAGACCAACCAATGGATAGATCAAGCCTGCAATCGCCATGACCGCTAGGACGCCCAGCGCGGCGCGGCGGTTGGCGGCCTGCGGAGGCATGCCAAACGACCCCTTAGGCCTCCGCGTCCACCACATAACCGGCGCGGAAACGGCGAGCACAACGACCGCGATGCAGCCGGACAGCATGACGTAACGATTGATGGAGCCGTATTCCTCACCTTGATGTACAGCGATGCCCCATTCGATTGCCTTCGCGGCAGGCCCATACTGCGAAAAGTCGACATCGCCCAAAACCTTGCCCGTATATTGGTCGAGATAAACCGTTCGTGTTTTCTCGACACGGGCGGGATGAGTGGTCGCCGTAAAGGCGCCTTCCGGACCTTGCGGTAGGGCAACGTCAAAAGGCTGTTCGAGCCCTATCGCGGCAAAGGCCACAAGCGCTTGATCGAGGGTGATTGACGGCTGTGCCGCGGGCATAGATTCGGGTGGCGCCACCTTTTTCAGCGCCCAGGGCAGGTTCGCCGCTGGCGTCTCACCGCCATGAACGTGACGCTTGGATTTGCTGCTTGCAAGCTTCCAACTTGGTACCACTTCGACGGGAGGTTTTGGCTGGCCGAGACCCGCCGCTGTGGTCCATTCCTGAACATAGTTTCCCCAAACCATCGACCAAGGCATTCCTGTTACGGCCAAAAACACAATAATGCTGCTCGCGAAGAGCCCTGTCACCGCGTGAAGGTCGCGCCAGAACGTACGGTATTTCGGCGTCGTCCGAATGGTCACGACGCCACCGCTCCGGCCGCGCGGCCACCAAAGAAAAATTCCCGAAAGCGCGAGAACGATGGTCCAACCCGCCGCAATTTCGACGAGGCAGCTCGCCCAAAAACCGAAGTACTGCAGGCTATGGATCTTGCGCACAATCTGCATAACGCCGCCGACAGGAATCGTCCCCAATAGGCTACCATCGTAAGGATCGACGTAAGCAGTCCGGTTCTCGCCTGCGCCGGTGCGGATCAGCATTTCGACGGATTTGTCCGGTTCTGAACGCAGGGTCAGGCGCAAAACATCGCCTTGTGTGGAGGCCTCCGCCTTCTGGACGAGAACTTTCGCGGACAGACGCACGCCCGCGCGCGCGGGCACGTCCTCGAATGACCGGTAGAGAATATGGTTGATTTCCGGTGTAAATAGATAGAAGCCGCCGGTAATCGCCAAATTCAGCAATAAAGGCAGCGCGAACAGGCCTGCGACGAAATGCCAGCGCCAGACCGCTCGGTAAAGCGCAGTTTGCGCGGGCAACGGATCAGATAGCCTCATGGCGCTCTCCTCATCGCATAAGCTTAGTGGCGCTGGAATTGTCCGCCGACGTTAGGGCCGAAATGAAATCCCAATGCGGCTTGGCGGCGCTCCGCCAGAATCACCAGCCGCCTTCTGGTCGGTTAGCCGAAAGGAAAAAGAGACTTCCCCCTTAGGAGAATGATGGCGGCGCGCGCGCTCGCGCGTGCTGGCTCGTCCATGCAGTTGGGACGAGCGTAGCGCCGCAGATTCGCGCAATATATTGCACCACAGGCGCGGGTGACGAAAAAGCCGCCGCCATGGAAGCGGCATCAACGGCATGCGAGAGATGACAGAAGACACAGCATTTATCGTCGCAACGATGCTGATCAGACGGCGTCTGTTGTCGGCTGTTCGCTTCTCCCACCATGACCGAACACTCCGGCCTTGAGGCAAAAGCACCGACCGCCGCGGCGAGAGCCGCCTCGCCTGGTGCAAACAGCTGCACTAGGAGAGCCAGCAGAAAGACTGGAAAGACCGATCTAAACCGAACCCGCAACATATTCTTCCACCGTTGGGGGCAGGATAGCGGAAGAACGAGAAGCGATCAATCGAGACATCGGCGGAGCCGGGTACGACAACGGTGGCGAATTCGGCCGGAAGGCCAAATATCTCATTTGTTTTCGCGACTTGGTGGCGCGACGGATGCGTATTTGCAAGTAATGGCCAGCCCCGCGGGGGAGCCGATGGTGGCGCAAGGTGATCGGTAGAAACTGACGAACTCGCGGCCGTTGTTTGAGAGGGCCTCTCCTAGAATTCGGCATGAAGCCCTAGCGATGGCCGTATTGCGCTTAGATGCCGCGGTGCGCGAACGTTTTGAAAGCCCGGCTTGCATGTCGGCTCGTGGCAAACTGGCGTCAATCAGGCCCGTTGATCGAATGACCGCTTTCCACCATTCGGAGACCTTACTGACCGCTTAGGCATTGCTGCAGCCTAGACGATCATTCTAGGCATTCGGGGAGCCGTAGAAGGGTATCTGGCTGATCACCGTCTGTTTCAGACTTCAAATACTTTTTGCCGGAAGGACTGACGGCTACAATAACTCCAACCGTTTTGCGATGAGCTTGAACAAGAAACGCCAGCTCGCCTGTTTCTATTTTGTGAATCGCATCGTCCAATGCCGATCCGGACGTAACACCCCCAGGACTGGACTGCCTGGCCCGAGCGGAAAGATTCGAACTCTTGAATCTAGAGACGCGTGGGCAAACGCTGGGGCGATTGGCACTCAATTCTCATCGCAGAAAGGAGTGGACTTCGGCGACGAAGAGAGCGTCACTGTCGCCGTGCCGAGATAAGGGCCGGTTTGCCCCATCCCGGATCCTACCCCGCTGGCGATGCTACCACTGCGGGGTTTCGGTGGTGACGGCGCTGGTGCTGTCGCAACCGAAAAGGATCCTCAAATGCCGCACAGCAAAACCCCGACAAAACCAAAGTTGGCGCGCGCCAAGAGCGGCGCGAACAGACCTGCTAAGCCTGAAAACGTTCCCCCGAGTGCAACTCGAAACGGAACCAAGCAGGAGGCCGTCCTTGCCCTGCTCCGACAGCCCGAGGGTGCAACGATCGTCGTCATCATGAAGGCAACGGGCTGGCAGCAGCACTCGGTCCGCGGCTTCTTGGCGGGTGTGGTGCGCAAGAGGCTCGGCTTAACGCTGATATCGGAGATGGCCGGCGACGAACGCGTTTATCGTGTGATTGTCGTCCAACCTTCCAAATCAAAGCCCAGGATCTCCGCACGACCGGCCGCCTAGCCATGGCGGGGGTGGACACGCCAGCGATCGCGAGCGAGATCGATCGCATTCGGTCGCTCGGCCTCGAGGAATTACGTCGCGAGTGGCGGCGGCTCTACCACAGTGAACCGCCGAGGATCAGTCGCGACCTGCTTGTCCTTGCCCTCGCTTACAGACTTCAGGAAATCGCCCACGGCGGGCTCGGCAAGGCGACCCGGCGCAGGCTGCAAACGATGGCGAAGGCCTTGCGGACAACGGGCCGGGTTTGCCCCACGCCGAGCCTCAGCCTGAAGCCCGGTGCGCGTCTGGTTCGGGAATGGTGCGGCCGCACGCACACCGTCACAGTCACAGAAGATGGGTTCGAGTATGGCGGGACAAACTATCCATCCCTGACCAAGATCGCCAAAACAATTACCGGAGCGCAGTGGTCGGGTCCGCGTTTCTTTGGGCTGTTAGCGGCAGGTGCAGCGCGTCCGAGCCATGGGGGGCGCGATGAGTGAATCGGACAAGACGCTACGACGGTCCGCCAAAAGAACACGCTGTGCGATTTACACGCGGAAATCGTCGGAGGAAGGCCTGGAGCAGGCCTTCAACTCGCTCGATGCCCAGCGGGAAGCCTGCGCCGCGTTCATACTCTCGCAAAAGCACGAGGGCTGGACGGTGCTGCCGACGCTTTATGATGATGGCGGGTTCTCCGGCGGCACGATGGAGCGCCCAGCCTTGAAACGGCTGATGGCCGATATCGAGGCAGGCCAGATCGACGTGGTTGTCGTCTATAAAGTCGACCGGTTGACGCGCGCGCTCTCCGATTTTGCCAAGCTCGTCGACGTCTTTGACCGCCGCGGTGTCTCCTTCGTGTCGATCACCCAGCAATTCAACACCACCACCAGCATGGGACGGCTGACATTGAATGTCCTTTTGTCCTTCGCCCAGTTCGAGCGGGAAGTCACCGGCGAACGCATCCGCGACAAGATCGCCGCCTCTAAGAAAAAGGGCATGTGGATGGGCGGCATGCCGCCCCTCGGGTATGATGTGAAAAACCGCAAGCTCATCGTCAACGACGCCGAGGCGCACATGGTCGTCGAGATCTATCGGCGCTATCTCGCGCTCAAGTCGGTTCACGCGCTTCGGGACGAGCTTGCGGATGCCGGGATCAAGAGCAAACGGCGGTTGCGACCCGACGGCGCCGAATATGGCTGCCAGACGTTCTCCCGTGGAGCGCTTTATCTTATCCTTCAGAACCGACTTTACCGCGGCGAAATCCCCCACAAAGGCCATGCCTATCCCGGAGAGCACCCGGCGATTGTCGACAAGCCTTTGTGGGACGATGTCCAGTCCGTGCTGGCTGGAAACCGCGTGGAGCGGGCGACGGGAGTGCGCGCAAGCCACCCTAGCCTGCTGACAGGAATGGTTTTTGACGAGACCGGCGAGCGCCTGACGCCAACCTATGCGGTCAAGAAGGGAACGCGCTATCGGTATTATGTCTCGACCTCCCTCCTCACCGGAGCGGGACGAAACCGTTCAAGCGGCCGGCGGATACCGGCCGGCAATTTGGAAGGCCTGGTAATCAACCGGCTTCGCACCTTTCTCGCCGACCCCGGAGCGATCCTCGATGCCGTCGACAATGAATCGCACAGCGGTTCAGGATGCAGCCAACTGATCGAACGTGGCCGTCAGCTCGCGGAAGACCTTGGCGGCTCCGCGCCGGACAAAGTCAAAGCGATGCTCATGACCCTGCTCTGCCGCGTGGAAATCAGATCCGATCGCGTCGACATCACGTTGTCTCGAAGCCGGCTGACCGAGCAGCTGGCTGGATCGATTGATCTGTCGACGCAGCATCAAGCACCGACGAATGAACTCGATAATATCCTGAAGTTGACGGTTCCGGTGGGCCTGAAGCGCGTCGGTCGCGAGATGCGCATGCTGGTCGAGAACGCCGAAGACCAGACGGCAGTCGATCCCAGCTTGCTCAGAATCATGGCTCGCGCTCACGCCATCCAGGCGCGCTTGATCCGGAACCCCAAGCTCAGCGTACACGATGTCGCTCGCGAGGAGCGTGTGTCGGCAGCTTACCTCTACACCCTTCTGCGTCTTCCCTGGCTGGCGCCCGACATCACCACGGCCATCATCAATGGCCGAAAGCCGCCGCAACTCTCCGCCCAGACATTGATGCGCCTAACGCCGCGGCTGCCGGCCGACTGGGCTGAACAGCGAAAGCTCCTCGGCTTCCACTGAGAACCAATCGCCATTTCTGCGAGTTCCCGCCGCCAATGCCTTTGGCTTCGCCCGACGTCAGCTGCTCAGCCCGCGAAAAAAGTAAACCACGAAATGGCGTCGGAGAGATTTTCATCACGGCCGCGGCCGAAATCGCGCGCGAAACCGTCTCCACCACAAATCGCTTTGGAACACGGGACAGCTAACCCCCGCAAATCCGTGAGAAAATGGGCTTCCTAGAAAGACAATAATATATGCAATATCAAGTACTTAAAAACTGGCTGATGACACAGTCAGGTGCGAACCCGTCTCGAGTGAGGACTCCCTGCTAACAGGGAAGTTTACAGGGAGAAGTTGCGAATCTGGGCTTGTTTTGGCGCAATTTCAGGCGGCAAGTTATTGAGCCATCAAAGCTTTTGCCGTGGAATGTTTGCCCAAGCGAACAGGGAGATTAACAGGGCGAAACAGGGAGATATGCAAAGCGATCAGGGAACGCGATCAAAGCCCGAGCGAACTCCAGCAGGTTAAATTACCTTCACTTCCCGGCTAGCTTAGCCCCAACCAAAGGGAGGGCCGGCGGCCGGATCAACTAAGCGAAGTTTTTCTGACTGTTTCCGAAAACTATCAAAACCGGGTTCGAATGAAACACCATCGAACGATTGGAAACCGATTCTAAACCAGATGCAGGAGCCTTGGGGGCTTTGACACGCTAAGCTGTTTTGCTTGTCAGTCGTCTTAATTGGTTCGCCATCACGGCAAAACGGCCTCATGTTCGGCTCATTTAATTCGTCAATGCCATCTGCACTGTTACCTCACGGGAGTGACATGGTAATTGTGCGGCGATGTTCCAAGAACGCGCTCCGGTGGCCATGGCCTAATTTGCGTTGGTCTGATCAGCCGGAGGAAAACCGGGGTCGCGCATCTTGCGATCTGCCCAGCTCTTAAGATCAGCGACAGTGAAGTCTTTGAGGAATGGGTTGGCGCCAACGATCTTCTCGCGCGTCATCCGGCCCGTCGCATCGGCGCTCGCCATAAGGGATGCCGCGTCAGCATCCTCTGGAACTGACAGGATCGCCACAGCTCCCGCGGCACCAGCAAAGTACGCCAAATACAGCGTGCCTGGCGTGACAGGCAAGCCCCGTCTAGTTAACGTCGCGGCGTTCTGCTCAACAAATCGCGTTGCGATCTCGCGGGCAAGTTCTGGCTCTCGTCGCAGGTCGAGGATGTCCTTTTCGCCGCGCCCCTCAATGAGATCGGGCCGGTGCACCTTGATCATCTCGAGCCACGTTCCATCGAGAAACTGACCGGTGCCGGTCGCGCTTGAGCGCTTTTTCTTGGGGTTCGGATCGCCATCCGATTCAGCATGGATGATCCGCTCGACGACCGCGTTAAGGGCCGCCTTGCCGTCGATTTTGGGTATAGTACGGTCGAAAAAAAGATATGAATGGGATCCGCCGATCCACCCCAAGCCAAATGCAGCCAGCAGAACGCATCTGAAGAACCAGAGGCTCTGGCTGCCATCAACATGAGGCACGATCGGAATGATGGCCTCGTCGCGATTAGGCCGGATCTCCCAAACCCACCTCGGTGCTTGTTCCACGATGGCATTTCCGGTCTGATCGATCCCGACGGATGCGGATCCTGGTCCCTCGGCCCAAGCCGGAGCTGCTTGGGTTTTGATAGCGAGATCGGGTACCCCTATATCTCGATGGAAGTTAGTCCTTGCAGTTGCAGCCGGTTGTCTTGCGGACCATGCAACTCCCTGCCCTGCCCTCACCTATTTTGCTGACACCGCCGTTTCCATTGGCGTGAGCGGCGCGGCTGCGCTCTCGTCATTGATGCCCGGATCCCTGCGCGGGCATTCGTCATGATTCATAGCTGGATGATCAGCCCAGGAGCTAAACAGACCCTTAATCCCGGCGTAGGACCGAAGGCGCTCGAGTTTTCGTAACTTTATGCTCACATATTGAGTGATATCTCGGGCGCAACGCACGCCCCACAGAATGAAAGCCAGGAAGCCTGGCTGCAGCGCATTGCGCAATTCCAGGCCGACCTGATCAAGGACAACGACCCCCTGGTCTATGCTCAAGAGTACCTGGCCGAGTTCGTGGATTTGGTCAGGTGTTGCCTTCTTCAGTCGCGAAAAGCTGCTTGTCGAAAATCGGCCGGTCCCCTACCCCACCATTTGCGACGGCGTCTTTGCGGTCATCGACACGGCATCAAAAACCGGCACCGACAATGACGGGACGGTTGTCACATTCTTCGCGGCCGACCGACACTGCGGTAGCGTGCCCCTTCTCATATTGGACTGGAATATTGTGCAGATCGAAGGCGCCATTCTGGAAACGTGGTTGCCGACCGTTTTCGGGCGCCTCGAAGAACTGGCAGAGGCCTACCGCGCCGCCGAGGTTCGTTAGGCGCGTTCATCGAAGACAAGAATTCGGGAACGATACTCCTGCAGCAGGGCCGGCGGCGGAGAATGTCCGCGCTGGCGATCGATTCGAAACTGACGGCGATGGGCAAGGACGAGCGGGCGCTTTCCGTATCGGGCTACCTCCATCGGGGTCTCGTCAAGTACACCAAACACGCCTTCAACAAGGTAGTTGTCTACAAGCGAAGCTCACGAAACCATTTGCTCGACCAGGTCGAAAGCTTCCGGATCGGGGACAAGCAAAGCGACCGCGAGGACGATCTCCTCGGCACCTTCTGCTATGGCATCGCGCTCGCGCTTGGAAATAGCGAAGGGTTTTGAGAAGCTTGGCCGGAGGCCTTGCCAGCAACCTATATGATATTCGCAATTCTCCGATTCCGGTAGCGCAGATAGTCCTCGCCTTTAACGACGAGACTTTCGTACTCCGTTTAAGATGGAGATACTTCGTGCCTACTGGTCCGTTGAATATTTCGGTTCGCGACGCCGCGAGAGGTTTCCGTATTTCGCAAGCTTGCGGGCGGCGCGCTCAGCCGCCAGAGGGTCAGAAAAACGCTGGCCATCTATGGCGTGAAAGCGGGGTTCCGCGGAATAGAAATTGAAACTTTTATTTGGGGAGTCGCGAGCGACGATTCCCGCGGTGCGGCCGGAAACTTCAATGACATAGGCGTCAGGCATGTCCGTTTCCCTCTGCAGGCGTCCGTGAGCATACAAAGTTCAGCCACTCAAGGCGCTTGCTCCGCAACGACACCGGACATCTCCGGCTTACGACACCAAACGCTAACTCGCGATTGACACGTTCCGCAGGCGCAACCGTGTCATTCGAAAGGAATTTGTGGGACATTCGTTTGGCTTCAGCATGATTGCGATTATGGATTCGTACTTTCGGGTCGAAGCCGGAAATGCCGCCCTATTCTCAGGAATGACAAATAGGGCTATCGATGCGGACTTGCCATGAAGAACGCAGTCAACTACTAGAGCGAGCGCGCCGTGCTGGGCCTCGTACTCCGGGACGCTGATTGAAACTCTCTACTGCGAAACGCGTGATCTGGGCGCCTTCGGCGCCGCAGCAGACCGGTTCAGTAAGGCTTGTTGCGCTCAGGCCATAAATCTGACGAACGAAGTCGCGGCGTACTGCGATATCCGAAACGCGGGTTATCGACAGACGCGGCCTTAGAATGGAGCGTATCATCGATTCTCTTTCTTAATTTGGCTGGCGTGCTTTGCGTAGCAGTCCAACGCCGCGCAAAATTCGGTGACGCTTTCCCACAGACATTCCTCTGTCTCGAGAACAGGGTGCGGCGCTGGTGGGGGGCGAGCATCCGCGATCATGGCGAGCACTTCAGCAATGGCCTTGGTCTTGCGATCCCGGCGCAATAAATGGATCATTGCTTTTGCCTTGGTTGCTTCAATATCTGCCGCGCGCCAACAAAGTGGATATAAGCGGACAACGCTGCGCCAGTGATGGTGGACTCGGCATTTCGTCGAAACTTCGACGAAGTCTCCCCCAAGCGTTAATGATGCCGGGCGTGCGATTATTGCAACACCTCGTGGGCAAGGTGAGGAAGAGAGATCGGCAACTGTGACCTACGCGACATCAGGCGCTTTATCTCTTCCACATCGCCTGGAGAGACTGCCACGAAAGCGCTTTCGTCGCGCCCCCTGTTCGGGGAGCGCCTGTGTTACTGATGATTAACCGCGCGCGGCGATCTCAGCAGTTGTTTTCGTCCGAAAACAGCGCCAAGCCGCGCTCCAGCGCCCCGATCACATTCATCGTGATGCCAGAGGAATGTAGTCCGTCAGCGCCGCATGTCTGGTACGCCGGATATAGTCGAAAGTGAACCCAGGCCAGATCGCGATATTGTGGCCGCCATCATCCTGGTACCAGCTGTGGCAGCCGCCGGCCTGCCATTGCGTCTTTTCGAGCTTCCGTTGGATTCTTTCGTAGAAAGCGTGCTGCACGTCGCGCTTCACATCGATCGCTCCGATGCCGCGTGCTTTCATCTGCTTCAGCGCGCTCATAATGTAGGCGACCTGTGCCTCGATCATGATGACAACCGAATTATGACCGAGTGCGGTGTTGGGGCCGAGTAGCATGAAGAAATTAGGAAAGCCCGAGATCGTGATGCCGTAATAACTCTCGATTGTTTCCTTCCAGACGTCTGCGAGCGCGTTGTCGCCGCGCCCGTGGAGATCAAGCCTGCGAAGCGCCCCCGCCACGTCGAAACCCGTGCCGTAGATAATCACGTCGATCTCGCGCTCCCGCCCGTCGATCGTCACGATCGAATGGGTCCTGACCTGCGCGATTGCATCTGTGACGAGTTCGACGTTCGCGCGCGTGAGTGCGGGATAATAATCGTTGGCGAGCAGCACGCGCTTGCAGCCGATGCGATAATCCGGTGTGAGTTTGCGGCGCAGTTCGGAATCGGGGACCTGCAGCTCGAGATGCCTGTGGGCAATCTCTTCCATTCTCTCAACGAGTATTCGGTTGCCTTTGAACAACATTACACGGATCTCGTACGTGCCGTACAGCCAGCGCCGGAACAGGGTGCGCCAGGACTGCACATTGCGCAGCATCCAGCGCTCCTTCGGGCCTATCTCGCGGTCGAGATTTGGTAGGATCCAAGGTGCCGTGCGTTGGAAGATGTGGAGCTGCCCAACGTCCCCGGCGATTTGTGGCACGAACTGGATCGCGCTTGCGCCCGTGCCAATCACGGCGACACGTTTGCCCTTCAGCTCGCAGTAGCGATGCCAGCGCGCCGAATGGAAACTTAAACCTTCGAATGTCTCTACTCCGAGCAGTTTTGGAATGGAGGGAACATGCAACGCGCCGATGGCGGAGACGAGCACGCGCGCGCTGATGACGTCACCAGCTCGCGTCGTCACGCGCCAAAGCGCGGCCTCCTCATCCCAGTCCGCTTTGACCATTTCCGTGTTAAAGCGAATTTTCGAACGAAAGCCAAGGGTGTCGACCACCCGGACGATATAGGCCTGTAGCTCGGGCTGGGTCGCTAAGAGCCGCGTCCATTCAGCGTTCTGTGCGAAAGAGAGCGAATAGAGATGAGCAGCCACGTCGCAGGCACAGCCCGGATAGACGTTATCGCGCCAGGTACCCCCGACCTCGCAATCCTTCTCGATGACGAGGAAATCATCCATTCCCGCGGCAGTGAGACTGGCCGCCATGGCGATCCCGCCGAAGCCACTGCCGACGACCAGGACATCGGCTCCCGCGGTCCGTCCGGGCCCTGCGGCGGCGCGCGTCGCTTCGGGTGGGATGCGATCGAGCATGAGAAAACACCGGATCCGCGCGTCGTAGGAACAACTCAAGCACCAGATCGAGCGCCGATCGCCCTCAGATCCATCAGCCGACAACGATCATAAGCATTGCGCAAAGCCCGCGCCTAATAGCGCTGTCCGAGGACTATAAATAAAGTGCCAGAGCGTACCTCGTTTCAATTGACCGGGTATGATCCCGAAGAAATTCCGGTGAGCCTGAAATTGTGGGCAGCCTCGTGTCGCCTTTGGTCGAGCCAGATCTTCACGCCAAGCTCGGCAGAATTGTGAATATCGAGATTCTGATAGAGCTTTTTGCTCAGGTCTGCGACCGAGGAAAGTTGGAGGCCGAGTTCATCTGCAATCACCGGTTTCGTTTTCCCCAAGGCGAGTTGAATGCCGACCTTAACTTGCGCAGGAGTGGCGCCGCTTTCCCGCAACGCGCGAGCCGCATGCGCTACGGCATGTTCACGCAGTTCAATCGTAACCGCGATAAGACAGTTCTTTGGATCCCTGGCAACATCCGCAGGGATCGCGCCCACTGGCACTAGCCATTTGGCTTCGACGGTGACAACGCCATAGGCAGTTGAAATGTACCGGCGAGGTGGGATGCTCAAAGTCCCGTTCGCGGCGCCGGCGAGCTGCGGGAGAAGCTTCAAAACCGGCGAAGGCAGCCTATCGCGGACTAGCACATCATGCGAGTAATTGCTTGACTCTCGCATAAGAATGCGGAGCAGG
>DATBPZ010000103.1:0-6694 GCA_036561105.1 Methylocella sp.
CAGCCGCACAGATGCGCCGCTGTTGAGTATCGACGCGAGACATAGTGCGCGGCTATAAAACAAATTCCGGAATCGAACACACAGAGGATGTTGGAGTGAGCCCGAACGGGGAGAAGCGAGTCGTCACTTTTGATTTGCTGCGTCAACCGTTCAGCATCCTTCGCGTCGAGCCGACAGCCACAATGGCTGAGATTTCTGAAGCTTTTGAAGACGCCTCCAGAGACGGGCTAGCGCCAGAGTCGGAACTTTCCGCAGCTCGGCAAGCCATCATCAACCCTCGCCTACGATTAGCGGCGGAACTCGCCGCGCTTCTCGACACCCCGGCCGGTGAGGCGAAAGCCGTTTATTCTGCCCTCCGAAGTGGGGCCTCTTCGAACGATCTGCGCCGAGTTGCAGATCGGCTATCGCCCCTCTCCAGGTGCAATCTTTTAACCCACATTGCGGCGCATCACCCGGCGGATGCCGACCTGTTGGTCGCGTTGGTTGATGCACATTCGTCGATGGCTGCGGAAACGCTTGCGCCCACAATTGAAAGGGTGCGGAAAGCGGCGGGCAGCGTGAGCCCGTCCCTAGACGCGCTAAGCGCAGGGCTGCACGACCTTATCGCTCGCCACTCGAAAGCAGTCTTCGAGGGGTTCCTGACCATCCAAAGCGCGGCCGCTCCAGTTTATGCCTGCACTACGCGTGTGCTCGCGAGTCCCAATCCCGATCGTATCGAGGCCCTCGATAGTATCATTCGGGCTTACGGCCAATTCATAGGTCCGGAGTTGTCGCGATACGAAGAACGCGTGAAAGCCGCCTGCGATTCTCTCCGCACGCAACCGACGAAGGCATATGCTGTTGCCAGCATCGCCGAGGCGGTCCGAAGCTGGCATGTTCTGGGTGCTTCATTAATGGAGTTGGAGGCGCACAAGGGCCGTGACGACAAGCGAGCGAGAGAGCTGTTCGCTGAAGTGCGCAGCCTTGCGGTCGACCTGGCAAACGATCATCAACAATATGACTCGGGGCTTTCTCTTACAAAGGCGGCATTGGAGGCATTCAGCGCCTTGCCTCGCGCAGCCGAACAATTGAAAGAGGATTTTTCGCTCCTCGAGGAGCGAGCTGCCGCAGCCGGCGTAGAACCCCTCAAGAAGTGGATTGATGATCTCGGCGGCGACCTGGTCATCCTTGCTGACGACCTTCAAGCCCACGGTTTCGGCGACAGGTCGATCAGAGAAACGAAGGAGCTCTTTGATCTTTTCTTACGCGCTATCGACGCCACGCAGTCGACCAAGGCAAGTGATCTTCCGTGGATACTCGCTCGCGGTCTTGCCATCCGTCTCAATAACGAAGGGAAAGCGCCTCGTGCTGCTTTGGCGCTTACGACTGGTCTACTCCAGCGCACGGAGGCGAGTTCGGTTTCGACGGAGATGTTAAATCAACTTCGCGGGGACCAGCGCACGATCGAACGCAATCTCCTCGAAGAAAAATTGATGGAGCACATAAAAGCCAATCGCGTGTCGGACGCGCTCGCGGTCATTTCGAATCTCCTCAATGATTACAAGTCACCTGAGGAAAGAGATCTTCTTCGTGGCGTTGAGGCGGGGCTTCAAAAAAAGCGAACAGCTCAAATCACCCGTTGGGTAGTTTTCGGTGTGATTGGCGCGATCATACTGATCGCCAACCTTGGGGATAAGTCCTCTCCACCTCCCAGCACATACGCGCAAAGACCCGTGCCGTCATCCCCCAGCTACCAGCCGCCCTCAGTGCAAGGCGATTATAGGTCACCGCCCGCCACTACCCCACCGTCGGCACATAGCGCGGAGGAAGTAATGCCGGAAGTCGGTTATGGACAGAAATTTTCGCGGGGAAATATTCGTTACTGTCTATACCAGGAAGAGAGGATGCGCTCCATAAAAAGTAGCCTCTCGATCAACGAGGATATCGACGCTTTCAATAAACTCGTAAATGACTGGAATTTGCGCTGTTCAAACTACAAATATTTAGAAAGTGACATGGCCGCCGTCACTGCGGAATTGTCGGAGAAAAAGCCAAAGCTTGAAAAAGATGGCAAGCAAATCGTCGCCGGATGGCCGTCACGGAGTGTCCCAGTCCCGGGAAATACTTACATCCCTCCACCATCCCCTCAGAGCGACACTGCGCCGGTTCTTTGGTCTCCAACTCCGCCGGAACAGCAAGCGGAAATCACGCTCGATCTGTTGCGCATAGAGGACGCAGTACGGGTCCAGAACCGCTTGCGTGAACTCGGCTATTTTCGTTTTCAGGGACTCGCTAATGGAACATGGGGAGCTCAATCCCGCCGCGCGTTGCGCGCTTTCAAGTTGGCCAACGGTTTGACGTCAGATGACGTTCTCGATTCAATGGCCGCCGGTCGACTGTTCTCTGCCTCCGCCGTCCGGGCCGAGGCGAAAACCCAGTTGGGCGGCGCCCAAACAACTGTCGAAACAGCCTACCCCGCCCCTTATGGAGCGACCCTTAATCCTCTGAATCGCGCTGATGCCGTACGCATTCATGCGAAGTTCCGCGAGCTGGCTTTATACAAGGGAAAGGATGACACCGTTTGGAGCGGGGCGTCACGTGTCGCGCTGACGAAATTCAAGACGAAATACGGGCTCGGTCAGGACGATGTTTGGGACGCGGCCACCGAACAGCGCCTCTTTTCCCTAGTCCCGGATCGTCCGGCAGAAAATCCACGCGACGCTTTCAGCGCCGCCGTGGCAGGGACGTGGGTTACGGACATTCGCGCGTGTCCGGGAGGCGAGGGTGGCACGGATGCAGTCCCGATATCCATAACCGCGGTGCGAGCCGAAGCGGGAGGGGGCGGATGCGAGTTCGGCGATATGAATGGAGCCGGGGCGACTTGGACTGTGAAAGCCGTATGCTCCTTCAATGGAAAATCTTGGACGGCGAACATCAATCTAACCCGTGCGGGGGAGTTGCTCACGTGGTCCAGTGAGCGCGGTCTCGTTCAGTATCGGCGCTGCGGTTCCTGATCGCGAGGACAGAGATGAGCAATCAACAGCTGATGGCGGAATTGGCATCGGAGTATTGGAAATTGTTGCGAGCCTTCGAACGCGCGGCGACGCTGGCCCCGGAATCCGCGCGGGGCCGCCTGACCGCCCAGGCTAGGTACTCGGGCGGGCGGCTCGATTCACTAATCGACAAAGCAGGTCTGCGGCTTGCGACATTCGACGGAATGATGTTCGAAATCAATATGCCCGCGATCGCAGTAAACGCCGAAGACGTGTCGGCGTCACAGGCACTGGTGGTTGAGCGCACGATTGAACCAACAGTCATTTCTGAGTCGACCGTGATTTTGACTGGTAAGGTGTTCCTCGCCCCGGCGTCTGACAAAGAGGGTTAGCAGATGTATCTCGGAATTGACTTGGGCACATCGAATTCCGCCGTGGTGGGCAATGATCATGGCGCCATGCGGCATTTCAAGACCGCGGAAGGCACCGACGTGCTGCCGAGCGCGATCATGATTGATCGTCGAGGAGGCATGCTTGTTGGAAAGCGAGCTTACGATCAGGCCGCTTTTTCGCCAGAGAACGTTGCGCAGGGATTCAAACGTTTGATGGGCACCTCAAGTCCCATCACTTTTGCGTCCAGCGGGCGAAGCATGTCACCAGAAGAAGCAAGTTCGGAGGTGCTCAAAGCGCTCATCGCACAAGCTCACATGATTGCAGGAGACTTCGAGATTGACGGAGCCGTTGTCACCATTCCTGCCGCCTTCAATCAAATGCAGTCAGAGGCCACAATGCGCGCGGCGGCAGCGGCTGGTCTGACAAAAGTGGCCCTGCTCCAGGAGCCAATCGCGGCGGCGCTGGCGTCGATTGCCAATTCTACGAACAAGAATGGGCAATTTCTCGTGTATGACCTTGGTGGCGGAACATTTGATGTCGGGATCGTCCAGTCGGTAGCAGGCTCCGCCACGGTCATTTCACACGCCGGAATCAATATGTTGGGTGGCCGCGATTTCGATCGTGCTTTGGTTAACTCGGTCGTTCGGCCGTGGCTCTTTGAACAGTTCGATATCCCAGAGGATTTCCAAAGAGACAAAGAATATCAACGCTTGCTTCGAGTTGCCCAATTCCGGGCGGAATTAGCGAAGATTGCGCTTTCGAGCCAGCTGTCGGACCGAATTTTCGCTGACGAGAATCAGATCGGCGCGCGGGATCGCCGGGGTCAAGAAATTTACCTCGATGTCGAGGTTACCCGAGAGCAGATGGAGGCGCTAATCAGTGAGGACATCAACCGGTCAATCGATCTTTGTCGGAAACTTCTTGCCGAGAGTGGATACAGAAGCGAAGACATTGATCGTGTCGTGTTGATAGGCGGACCGAGTCGGATGCCGATCGTCAGAGAACGTATTGGACGCGATCTCGGGATTCGGGTTGATTTGGACACTGACCCGATGACGGCTGTTGCGTTTGGCGCTGCGATCTTCGCCGAAAGTCGCGACTGGGCCGGTGAGAATGCGACGACGAAGAACACGCGGGGGGCGAAGGCTGTAAAGGGCGCAATAGACATTGGTTATGATTATCCCGCGCGGACCTCGGATAGGCTAGCACGCATCAGGATAAGGGCAGAGACGGCTCTCGAGCAAGGAGCCCGGCGCATACAGGCCGATACCGAGGAGGGCTGGACCAGCGGCCAAATCCCACTTGAGGGCCTGACCGAAATCAGAGACATCCCTCTCATAAAGCAAGGCGAGAACCATATCCGCATGACGGTATTCGACGATCAAGGCGTGCCTCGTCCCGATGCAACTACTGAGCTGGTGATCTTTCGCACCGCAGCCAGCGCCACGGGCATGCCGATGACGCATAACCTAGCGGTGAAGATAGTCACCGGGTCCTCGGGCGCTGAGCGAAACACCCTTACCACGCTCGTTAAGAAGGGCACCCTCTTGCCGGCGCGCGGGGTTGAACACTTTCGAGCTGCGCGTGACTTGCGCGCCGGCGATGGAACGTGTCTTGACTTCGAGGTCTATGAGCAGGCCGATGAAGTTGATGATCCGACCCTGAACTTAGCTGTCGGAATGATTCGCATTTCATCCGATCAACTAGACAAGGGGGACGTCGTTCGTCGAGGCGATGAGGTCTACGTCGACTGGACGGTCGATGAAAACGGCTTGTTAAACTGTGAACTACAATTACCGGAGATCAATAAAAGTTACAATAGCGGGAAAATGTACATTTCTGCGATAAGCCACAAGAGTTTCGAGAACGAGGACGGTATAAAATTTGCCACAGACGCTCTCGCGGACGCCCGGGAAGATATCGACCATCTTGAACGTGCGCTCGGCGCTGACGTTGCTGGCGACGTGGCAAAGCTGCGCGACCGTCTCACTCGTCTGCGCGAGGGCTTGAAGCTGTCTCATGACGCAGACACGAGACGGAGCATCAGCGAGGAAGCGCGTCTCATCCGGCAAGAGGTGGCACGGATAAAAAACAAACCGGAGTTCGTTCGATCGGCGATTCGATCTGACATCGATCAATTCGTGGAAGGTTTTGCGATCCAGGTGGCTTCGGAGGTCGATGCGAACATCAACGCACAAATCCATCGATTGGCGGGTTACGGAAGAGACGCGCTGACGAAGTCCAGTCGACACGCGATCGAGGACGCTAGGCGTTCACTACAGGAAGCCCGTGATCTGTTGTTTGGGGCACTCGCGAAGCAACCGGGCTTCTGGCTCGCTCGTTTCGAGGGCCTCGCCGAAGATCGGCATCTAGCGATCGATAAGGAACTGCATGACCGCCTGGTGTCCGAGGGCATAGCGGCCGAGCGACGCAACGACATTGACGATGTCCGCAATTTGACGTTCCGGCTCAGTGAAAACATGGTCCGAGTTGGAGGCCCGGGTCATGGCGAGGCATTGGCTGGTCTCACGCGCGACTAGGGAGTCAGATATTGATCCAATATTTCATCGATCACTCCCGGTTTCAAACTCTCTACGCCAGCCGCGCCGCCCTGCCCCGCGTGATTTCGCCCTCATTGTAATAGCGCGCCGCCTGTTGTACGGAGCGGTGTCGCGACTGCTGCATGGCCTCTGGCAACGGCACGCCCGCGCGTGCAGCTTCGGTAAGATAGCCGGAACGCAGCCCATGCGCCGAGAACTGCTCCGGATCGAGACCGGCGGCGGCGCAGCGGCTTTTGATCATGGCGTTGACACTTTGCGGGTCGAGCGCGACCGCTCCGATGTTTCCCCATTTGTCGATCCGTCGAAACACCGGGCCGGCGTCAACTGTCGAATAAGCGAGCCAGGCGCGCAGGGCTTCGACGGGCCGCCCGACGACGAGCACGCTTTCGCCGGCGTCGGCGGACGAGGTTTTCGTTCGACGCAACCGGATCGCCAGAACGGGAAGCGCTTCGCCGTCCGGCGTCGCGGTATCGGCCGGAACGGGCTCGCGCCGTTCGAGATCGTCGAGTTTGAGCCGCGCGATCTCCGAACGGCGGCGCCCGCCGGAGCCGAAGGCGAGCAACAGCAGCGCGCGGTCGCGCAGATCGACCGCCCTGCCGCGCCCGCACGTCGCGAGCAGCTGGTCGAGAATGTCGCGCGTGATCGCCGACGCGCTTTTGCGCGCGCGCGGCCGATCGGCGGCGCGAATGGCGAGACGCAGCGCGTTGCGAATCGCAGGAGCGCTGAACGGTCCTTCGAGCCCGCGCCAGCGATGCAGGCTGGACCACA
>DATBPZ010000104.1:0-9750 GCA_036561105.1 Methylocella sp.
CATAAACAGTTTGCGGTGGGTTTTTTCCACGGAGCTGAACAGATTGCGGATTTTCTGAGCCGCGCCGCCGCGCGCCGCGGCAATTTTCTCCGCCTCGGCCTCGATCTTGCTGAGGAGGTCCATGCAGACGGCCTCGTTGATTTCCGATTTTGCGGCGAAAAAACGATAGATATTTGCCGGCGACATATGCAGTTCGCGCGCGATATCCGCGACGGTCGTTTTCTGAAACCCGATTTGACGGAACAAACGTTCCGCGACCTCGACAATCAGCTTGTGGATCTCTTTCTCCTTGGAGACTCGTTCCGTCCGCATCATCTGATCGTCCTGCCGAACATCACCTGGACTATTGTCAGGACGCGGGCCTTGCGCTTCCCGTCTCATTGTCAGCGGCCATAATGTGATTGGGAATTGACGCCCCTAAACCCCGAGCTTAAGCGGCTAGGTTTCTTGGCGCGTCCCCTGATCAGGGGCTGCCATTCTTAATTTTACACAGAGAGAAACGCCAGAATCATGGCGGCAAACAACGGCCGCGCCGAAAGCCTGGTCCACGTTAGATGTAAATACCGCCCTGTGGGCCGTGGCCGTGAGCGTGCCAAAATTCGATTCTCGTTGTCATGGCTTTTCTCGGAAGGCTGTCCTGACATGAATATTGACATTTTATGCATCATAAGTCGATATTAGTACATGAGTAATTAGTGCACACATGTCTAATCCTGGATTGCAGGCGCCTCGAGAATGATCACCGCTCCACAATTACGAGCCGCCAGGGCACTTCTTGGGATTGACCAGCGGCGCCTCGCGGAACTCTCCGGACTGTCGTTGCCGACGATCCAGCGCATGGAGGCCAGCGAAGCCCTGATTCGGGGCAATGTGGACTCTCTGATGAAGCTGGTCACGGCCCTTCAGGGGGCTGGGGTCGAGCTGATTGGAGAAGGTACGGCAAGCCCGGCGGGAGGACGCGGGGTAAGACTGAAGGCTGAGCTGGAAGTGCCCAAGAAGCATCGCGGCGGCGCGTTGGCCGCCGAAGCGGTGCGCGGAATACGGGCGCGCGCCTGATGTCCGCCGTCGCCATTCATTTGTGTCTGATTGCCACACTCTTGGGAACCTCCGCGCTGGCGATCGTGCTCGGCCGCTCGAGCGCTGCGACGCCCGTCGTTTATGGAATGACCCTCGCCGCTTCACTGATTGGGCTGGCCGCCAGCATTCTGTGGCTTGTTCATAGCGCCGCTGTCACCCCTTCGGTCTTGACGTTGCCCTTGGGTTTGCCTTGGCTCGGCGCCCACTTCCGGCTGGATTCGCTTGCCGCCTACTTTCTCTTGGTCATCAATCTAGGAAGCGCTGCGGCAAGTCTTTATGCCCTCGGTTACGGACGCCACGAGGCCGAACCGCAGCGCGTCCTGCCCTTTTTCGCCTTGTTCCTCGCGGGCATGAATCTGGTCGTCGTGGCGGACGACGCCTTCAGCTTCCTGGTGGCCTGGGAGTTTATGTCGCTGGCTTCTTGGGCGCTGGTGATGGCGCACCACCGCGAAGAGGAAAATCTCCGGGCGGGCTATGTTTATATCCTCATGGCAAGCCTTGGGAGCTTGGCCCTGCTGCTCGCGTTTGGCCTGCTGGCCGGCCCCGATGGCAATTATGCGTTCGACTCGATCCGCGCGATTCGGATAACGCCGCTCCGCGCGGGCCTGGTGCTTGGCCTTGCGACATTTGGCGCGGGATCGAAGGCAGGGCTCGTTCCGCTCCACGTCTGGCTGCCGTTGGCCCATCCGGCGGCGCCGAGCCATGTCTCGGCGCTGATGAGCGGCGTCATGACCAAGGTCGCGATCTACGGTTTCATCCGCATTGTTTTCGACCTTCTTGGGCCTCCCGCATGGTGGTGGTGCGTTCCAATTCTGGCCGCCGGTGGAGGAACCGCGGTCCTCGGCATTCTCTATGCGCTGATGGAGGGTGATATCAAGCGGGTGCTGGCTTATAGCACCATCGAAAATATTGGTGTGATCTTCGCCGGACTTGGTCTGGCACTCGCCTTCGACGCGAATGGGCGGCCCACCGCGGGCGCGCTGGCTTTGACGGCGGCATTCTTTCACATCCTCAATCACGCGGTGTTCAAGAGCGTTTTGTTCTTCGGCGCGGGCGCCGTGCTGACCGCGACCGGCGAGCGCCGCTTGGACCGGCTTGGCGGTCTCATTCATCCCATGGCGGTCACGAGTTTCGCATTCCTCGTCGCTTGCACCGCCATTTCGGCGCTACCGCCGCTCAACGGTTTCGTCTCCGAATGGTTATTGTTTCAAGCCATCCTAATCAGCACGGACCTTCCACATTGGGGACTGAAGCTCCTCATTCCTGCGGTCGGCGCGCTGCTCGCTCTTTCGGCGGCGCTCGCCGCGGCTTGCTTCGTTCGTTTGTTCGGGATCGTGTTTCTGGGCCGGCCACGCTCGCCAGCAGCGGAGCATGTCCATGAGGTGGACCGCTGGTCCCAAAGTGCGATGCTCGGCCTCGTTACTCTTTGCGTCCTTGGAGGAATTCTGCCGGGCTTCGTCATCGATTTTATGGCCCCCGTTGTCCAAAGCATCACAGGCGCCAGGATGCCCGAGCAAGCCAGTATGGAATGGCTCTCCATCGTGCCCGTCGCCGAAAGCCGCAGTTCCTATAACGGACTCGTGGTGTTTATTTTCATCGCGACATCGGCCGCGCTTGCCGCCTATGGCATTCACCGCTTTGCATCTCGCACAGTGCGCCGCGCGCCCGCCTGGGACTGCGGCTATCCGGACCAAAATCCGGCAACGCAATATACCGCGGCAAGTTTCGCCCAGCCAATCCGCCGGGTCTTCGGCTCCTATGTGTTCCGTGCACGCGAGCATGTCGAGATGCGGCCGCCGGGCGATCTCCGCCCTGCCCGGTTCGAAATCGAACAGCACGATTTTGCTTGGGAGCTTATCTACACGCCCGTCACCAAGCTTGTCCTGCTCGCCGCCACAAGGCTCAATCAGTTTCAGTACCTGACCATCCGCGTCTATCTGAGCTTTGTTTCTTTCGCGCTCGTGTTCCTGTTGCTGGTTCTCGCGCTATGGCCGTGATCCCCGATCTTGCCATTCAAGGCGCCCAAATGTTCGTGGTTCTTTTGCTGGCGCCGTTGTTGACGGGCTTTGTGCGGAAGGCAAAGGCTCGCCTCTTGCGCCGGCGCGGGCCGCCTCTGCGGCAACCCTACCGCGACCTTTTCCGACTGCTTCGCAAGGACGCCGTTCTCGCCGACAATGCCTCCTGGCTGTTCCGGGTGATTCCCTATCTCGTGTTCGCCGCGACCTGGGTGGCGGCGGCGCTCGTCCCGACATTCGCCACCGGACTGATGTTCAGCTGGTCCGCCGACCTCATCGTGGTCATCGCGCTCCTTGGCAGCGCCCGCTTCTTTCTGGCGCTGGCCGGAATGGACGTTGGCACGAGCTTCGGCGGCATTGGATCAAGCCGTGAGATGATGATCGCGACGCTCGCCGAACCGGCCATGATCATGATTGTCTTCACGCTTGCTCTCCTCGCTGGCTCTACCCAGCTCTCAAGCGTCGCAGGCTTCATGCTGTCCCCGGCAGTCGGCGTCAGAGTCTCGGCTGGGCTCGGCCTCATCGCCCTTGTGATGGTGGCCATTGCGGAAAACGGACGTATCCCGATCGACAATCCGGCAACCCATCTCGAACTGACAATGGTGCATGAGGCAATGCTGCTCGAATATTCGGGCCGTCATCTTGCACTGGTCGAACTCGCGGCCTTTCTGAAGCTGCTGCTCTATCTGTCGCTGATTGCATGCGTCTTCGTGCCTTGGGGTCTAGCGCCACCGCACGCGGGCGCCTTGGCGCAAGTGGCGGGCGCGGCAGCTTATATCGGCAAGCTCGCCGTTGGCGGAGTCCTGCTCGCGCTGTTCGAAACCGCAATCGCCAAAATGCGCATTTTCCGCATCTCGGATTTTCTCGGCGCGGCACTCATGCTCGGCTTGCTCGGGACACTGCTTCTCTTCGTGACCCGGAGCCTCCGATGACAGGCCGCCTCGCCTTCGACGTCTCCCATCTGCTCGCCGGCGGTTTGGTGCTCATCAGCTTCCTGCTGTTATATCAAAATCGGCTCTACGCGCTGCTCAACGTTTTTGCCCTTCAAGCGATTGTGCTTGCCCTTTCGGTTTCCTGGCAGGCCTTTGTGCAAAACGCGCCCCACCTCTACATTACCGCAGCCATCGCGCTTATCTTCAAAGCCATCGTCATCCCCGTGGCGCTGCATCGCGTGATTGCCAGCCTTGGTATTCATCGCGAAGTCGAGAATGTCGTCGGCATCGGCGCCACCATGCTTGCTGGAATGGCGCTCGTCGCTCTCTCGATGGTGGTCATGCTGCGCGTTACGGGCGATGCCGACCCGCTTGCCCGTGAGGACCTTGCCTTCGCCCTCTCCGTCGTCTTGCTTGGCCTCTTGATGATGGTCACCCGCAGCAATGCGGTAAGCCAGGTCATCGGCTTCATGTCGCTCGAGAACGGCCTTATCCTCGCCGCAACGGGCGCCAAAGGCATGCCGCTCGTGGTCGAGATCAGTGTCGCGTTTTCTGTTCTCATCGCTTTTATCGTGATCGGCATATTCTTGTTCCGCATCCGCGAGCGATTCGATACCGTCGACCTCCAAGCCCTCGACAAGCTTCGCGGCGCACGGTTCCGGGAAGGTCAAGGATGAACACCATTGCCCTCAGCGGTGTCCCCTTCATGCTTGCGACTCCGGTCATCGCCGCTACCATAATGGCGGTCATCCCGGGCTATCGCGCGGGGGCAGGTCTGAATATCGCTGCAGCCTTTCTGACGTTCCTCGCCGCAGTGTCCTTGTTCATCTGGAAGCCCGCGCCGACCCCTTACATTCTGGTTGACGACCTCAACATCGTCTTTGTCGTATTGAATACGTTCGTCGGCTTCACCACGAGTGTTTTCAGCGCAAGCTACATCGCCCATGAATTGGAGACCGGGCGCCTCACCGAGGTCCATCTACGATTTTACCACGCGATGTATCAGGTGCTGCTCTTCGCCATGAATCTCGCATTGCTCACGAACAATATCGGCTTGATGTGGGTCGCCATCGAGATTGCGACCCTCACCACTGTGATCATGGTTGGCATTTATCGCACCGAGGAAGCGATCGAGGCGGCCTGGAAATATTTCATTTTGGGCAGCGTCGGTATCGCGCTCGCGCTATTCGGAACGATCCTTGTTTATATGGCCGCGCGCCCCGTCGTCGGCGAGGGCCAGGATGGCATGGTTTGGACGGTCCTCATTCAGCACGTGTGGTCCTTCGACCCGGCGCTTCTCGATCTCGCCTTCGTGTTCGTCTTGCTCGGTTACGGCACCAAGGTTGGCCTGGTGCCGCTGCATGCGTGGCTACCTGACGCGCATGCCGAGGGACCAACACCGATTTCAGCGGTGCTTTCGGGCCTGTTGCTCAATGTGGCTCTTTACGCCGTGCTGCGGTTTAAGCTTTTGCTTGCCGCCAATCCGGGAGCCATCGCGCCAGGTCCATTGATGGCGGCTATGGGAGTCACGTCGCTCATTTTTGCTAGCTTCATGCTATACCGACGCCGCGACATCAAGCGGATGTTCGGCTACTCCTCGATCGAACACATGGGAATTATCGTCTTTGCCTTCGGCATGGGCGGCCCGCTCGCGAATTTCGCGGGCCTGCTCCATATGACAATGCATAGCCTGACAAAGTCGGCGATCTTTTTCACGGTTGGTCATATTGCCCAGGTGAAAGGCACCCAAACGATGGCCGATATCCGTGGCTTGACGGTCACCAACCCGCTCCTTGGATGGTGTCTGGTTCTCGGCGTGCTTGCCATTGCAGGCATGCCGCCATTCGGGATTTTTATGAGCGAGTTCCTCGTCGTCAGCTCCACCATGGCGCGCCAGCCCTTGCTCGCGATCCCGCTCGTGACCGGACTCCTTATCGGATTTGGGGGCCTGCTTTGGCACTTGCAGGGATTGGCATTTGGAAAACCGAAAGGCAGGGTCGCACCGGTGGAAGCGTCCTATTTGCCGATTGCCGCGCATCTCGGCCTCGTTTTGACAGCGGGGATCTACTTGCCGGCGCCGCTCGCGACTTGGTTTCAGCATGTCGCGCGACTGCTCGGCTAACCCGTCACGGGCCATGCTTTAGGGTAAAGGGAGATCAACGCGTGCCGACGCTAGCCGAGGTCATCGCAGAGGGGCGAATGGTCGAATCGCATCGCCCTTGCCCGAGGGCCGTGGTGAACAACGATCTCTGGCGGCTCCTGGCCGGGCGGCTCGCGGAAGGCCGGGGGACGCTGCTCGGCCTTTGGGGTGAGGCCGCAGCGGTTCACATGGCCATCCTTGACGAAACAGGGCGGCAGATTGCCGTCGTGACCCTGCCGTGTCCCGATGGGCGTTTTGCCTCCGTCGGTCGCATCCATCCGCCTGCCATCCGTCTCGAACGCGCGATCCGTGATCTCGTTGGGCTCGAGCCGGAGGGTCTGCCAGACTCGCGTCCCTGGCTCGATCATGGCCGATGGGGCGTGCGCCACCCGCTCGCGGAAACACCCGTGCCCAGCGGCGATCCCGAGCCCTATGCATTTTGTCCCTCCGAAGGCGAAGGCCTGCACCAAGTCGCGGTCGGTCCTGTGCATGCCGGAATCATCGAACCTGGACATTTCCGCTTTACTGCAAGCGGCGAAACCGTGGTCCGGCTCGAGGAGCGTTTGGGCTACGCCCACAAGGGGATCGAGTCTCTGATGCGCGGCACCTCCGCCGTGCAGGCATCTTGCCTCGCTGGGCGGGCATCGGGCGACAGCACCGTCGCCTATGCCTATGCATTCGCGCGCGCCGTCGAGGCGGCAGGCGGCATCGAAATTCCACCGCGCGCGGTATGGCTGCGGGCTCTGATGGCAGAGCTTGAGCGCCTCGCCAACCACTTTGGCGATATTGGCGCCATCTGTAACGACGCCGGCTTTGCTCTCATGCTTGCCCACTGCGGCGTCTTGCGCGAGCGCGTTCTGCGCACCGCAGCAGCGTGTTTCGGGCATCGCATGATGATGGATTGCATCGTGCCAGGCGGCACTTCTGCCGACCTTCCGCCTCGTGGCTTCGAGCACATCAGAGAACTCGTCAGGAAAATCGGCAAAGCCTTCCCGCCGCTCATCGAACTCTACGACAACACCGCCTCGCTTCAGGACCGGACCGCCGGAACCGGATTGGCCCGCCCGCTGCTCGTCAAGCAGTATGGATGCGGCGGTTATATAGGGCGAGCATCAGGGCGCAATTTCGATGCCCGTGTCCAGCTCCCCTACCCGCCCTATGACTCCCTGCTCTTCAATTACGACATTCCTGTCCTTTCGGATGGCGACGTCAATGCGCGAATTTGGATTCGTATCCGCGAAGTGGAGCAGAGTCTGGCGCTCACCGAACTGATTCTCGCCCGCATGCCCGAGCCTGGCGCAATTCGCGTCCCCATCACTGGAAAGGGTCACGCTGGCGAGGGCCTGGCCGTGGTCGAAGGATTTCGCGGCGATATTCTTGCTTGGGTGCGCCTTGATGCGGAGGCGCGTGTCGAGAACTGCTATCTGCGCGACCCGTCCTGGTTTCAATGGCCGGTGCTTGAGGCCGCGATCGAGAACAATATCGTCGCCGATTTCCCCTTATGCAACAAATCCTTCAACTGCTCCTACTCGGGCCATGACTTTTAGGTTGATCTGATGCGGAAACATAATGGCTATATTTAAGATCAACGACTTAAAGCTTTGCAATATGTTACCTAAGTAACGCACCCGCCAAAGGCGAAGGGAAAGCATAGCGCGCGGCCAAAGGCTTGCTTTCTGGCGCAAGAAGCGCAATGAGCCGCTCCATTGCTGGATGACGCCGAACTTGCGAATTTGAAATGCGTGCCGTGAGCCCCGCATCGCTCATTCGGTGAGCGAGGACCGCCATCTAAGAAATTCAGCATGGCATCCCACGGGTACACACAAAGTGGCATCAAATAGCGCGAAACTGTCGATAATCCGTGACCAATATCTCTTTGGCGTGATCGACAAGGAAATTTTTCCGAGCGTGACGGGTACCGACCAGATCAACAACCCAATTGGGATTGTCTGCGACTTCTTTTTGCGCAAGGCCACCACGACCCTAGATGCGATTTGCATACTTTGCGAAGCAGGTCTTGGCGAGGATGCTCTTGTTTTAGGAAGAACGATTTTTGAGTTGTCTCTGCATTTGCAGGCGATTGCATCGCCCGCATCCGTTGAGCAACGACGCCATAAGGCAGAGTGCTTTATTTACGATGGCGACCGGCAACGCATTGCGAAGTTGCAAGAGATGGTGGAGCTTAAGAAGCGGGGTAAATGCCTTCTGTGGATTGCGGAGATTGAGGCCAACAAACCTTTTGCCGAGACAATCCCCGTTCCCAAAGATTTTGTTCGTCCCAAGAGACTTAAGGATATGGCGACCGAGTTAGGAGGAGAGTGGGAAAGCTGGTATTATTTTCTCTACTGGAGCGTTTCACACCTCGCGCATCCAAGTGGCTGGCAGTTACACATACATTCAAGAATCTGATCAAAAGGAAACAGTATCTCAAGCGATAACCCTTGCTGTGACGATGCATTACTTTTTGACAGAGAGTGTGGTGAGACTGCTCGATTTGGAATTACATCAACGACTAGAGGAGTGTGTGAGGAGCGTGCTTGCCCGTGCTTGCCCAGATGCTGGACTGACGCAAACGATTACAATGTGTTGGCGATAATCGAGTCCATTGTTTCGATTGCCACTTCCTTGGGGCAGGAAAACCATTCTCCGTTGCGCCGGTGATGCTTTAGCGCTTTATGAATTTTCTTTTCTATATCGTAAACCTTCGACGCTGGTACGGATCGTTCACAAACCCGCTCAAGTCTTTCGGATGCGAATGTTTGCGCCGTTTTAAAACGGTTGGCCACGTTGTTCGCCTTGCCGATTTTAAAGCGGCCTGTTTCGACATTACTGAATATGTAAATATACGAAACCGGACCAACTAAAGCGACCGTCGGCGTTGCGGCGGGCTTAACATTGGGCCATTCTTTTTGAAATTCGCGCCATTTGTGCAGGCGCTCAAAAGAATCTAAATTTTTCCCATATCTCTCCTCGAAGGCGAGGCTCATGGATTCTCTGTCAGCGTCCCAAGCGATGCGTGTGGCATTAATTTTTGCTAAGGCTGCGGCCCGACCAGTGCGATCCCATTCTTGACGCAACGCCAATTGCTTTTCGTCCCAAAAAAGAGGGGCAGGTGTCGCGGAATTATTTTTGGTGGTGGCGTGTGCCGCTGTCGTTGGATTGCTTTTTTGTTTTCGCCCTTCAGCCCATTCTCCAGCTTTCTGAATGCCCCACAAAAAAAGTGGGATGGGAAACATCTGCATTTCCTTCGTTATAAAATATCGAATTCGATTTATAATAGTCCAACAAAATCATTTTCAAGCTAATTGAAGTGGCCCATGCCGGTGACGCTAATGCTCGCGGCGCTTAAGCCTCTACATTACAAAGCGAATCAAACCAGTCAAATGTGCGAATTGCATTTGGAGTTGGGCTAAAGCCGAATGTTTAATAGGACAACATAAGCTTAAGCTACGGTCAGGACTCATTGATTGATCCAGAAGATGACGATTGCGGCGATGTAGATTGCTGACATGAAAGTATGGGCGCATCGGTCGTAACGCGTGTGGATGCGCCGCCAGTCCTTGAGCCTGCCGAACATGTTCTCGAT
>DATBPZ010000105.1:0-6364 GCA_036561105.1 Methylocella sp.
ATGAAGGGCAGCCTCCACACGGACGAGCTAATGGGAGCAGTGGTGGCGCGCGAAGGGGGCATACGCACGTCTCGCCGCATTAGCCATTGCTTCATCATGGACGTGCCCGGCCATCCTGATCCGCTGATTATCACCGACGCCGCGGTAAACATTGCGCCGACGCTGGAGGACAAGGTCGACATCGTCCAGAACGCGATAGACCTTGCGACTGCGCTGAATGTACCGGACGTGCGGGTCGCGGTCCTTTCGGCCATGGAGACCGTCAATCCGAAAGTCCAATCTTCGCTCGAGGCCGCCGCCCTTAGCAAGATGGCCGAGCGCGGGCAAATCACCGGCGCCGCAGTGGACGGGCCGTTGGCGCTTGACAATGCGATCAGTGAGGAGGCGGCGGCCACGAAACAGATTACGTCGTCCGTCGCAGGCCGCGCCAATGTTCTGGTCGTGCCGGACCTTGAGGCTGGCAATATGCTCGCAAAAAGCCTTTCCTTTCTCGCGGGCGCCGATAGTGCTGGCGTCGTGCTCGGCGCGAGAGTTCCGATCATCCTGACAAGCCGCGCCGACTCGCTGATGGCGCGCCTCGCGTCCTGCGCCGTCGCTGCGCTCCTCGCAAAATTCCGTCGCGATCAGGCGGCGTCGCGCACGGTCTGAGGTCTATATGGATACGAAAATCAACCCGGTGCTCGCCGGCCGTAAGTCTCTTATTGTTGGAATCGCCAACGATCAGTCGATTGCCTACGGCTGTGCGAAAGCCTTCCGGGCGGCCGGAGCCGATCTGGCCATCACTTGGCTCAATGAAAAAGCTCGGCCGCACGTGGAGCCTTTGGCGGCCGAACTCGAAGCGGGGATTACGGCGGCGCTCGACGTGTCAAAGCCGGGCGAACTGGAAGGGCTGTTCGAGACGATCCAGAGGAGCTGGGGGCGCCTCGACGTGCTGGTTCACTCGATCGCCTTCGCGCCGAAAGCCGACCTGCAGGGCGGCTTGCTGAACTGCTCGGCGGAGGGTTTCGCGACGGCAATGGATATTTCCTGCCATTCGTTCGTGCGCATGGCGAAGCTCGCGGCGCCGCTGATGACCGACGGCGGTGCGATGTTCGCGATGAGCTACAATGGCGCAAACAGGGTCGTGCCCAACTACAATGTAATGGGGCCCGTAAAGGCCGCGCTGGAAGCCGTTTGCCGCTACCTTGCTTATGAACTTGGACCGAGCGGCATCCGGGTGCACGCGATTTCTCCCGGGGCTTTGAAGACCCGGGCCGCCTCAGGCATCAAAGATTTCGAACTGCTCCTCAATGAGGCGGCGCATAAGGCGCCTTTGGGCGAACTTGTCGACATCATGGATGTCGGCTGGGCTTGCGCCTATCTTGCAACCCCATTCGCTCACAGAGTCACCGGCGGCACGGTCTACGTCGACGGCGGCGCCAATATTATTGCCTGACCTAACCGATGCGCGCGCATCCTGTAAGGGTACTCATGTCGAGCATAGCAGTCATCAATGCCGGATCCTCCAGCCTCAAATTCGCCGTATTTCAGGCAGCCTCGACTCCCTCGCTGCTCCTGCGCGGCCAGATCGAGGGCATCGGGGCAACGCCGAGGGCGAAATTGTTGGGTCCGGAAGGCAATCTTCTTCATGAGGAAAGTTTTGAAGACGCAGGCTTCGACCATGCCGCAGCAACTCAGGCGATGATGCGAATCGGCGCCCAATGGCTTGGCGGGCGGGCTATTTCGACCGTTGGGCACCGTGTCGTTCATGGCGGTGCTGAATATTCGACGCCACTGCTGCTCACAGATCAGATCATCGAGAACCTTGCGAAGCTTATCCCCCTCGCGCCGTTGCATCAACCGCATAATCTCGCGCCAATTCGGTCGATCCGGGAGTCTCACCCTGGTCTGCCGCAAGTCGCCTGTTTCGACACCGCATTCCATCGCAACCAGCCTCCGATTGCTCAAGCGTTCGCTATTCCCCGCAAATATTCAGACGCCGGAATCCGCCGCTACGGCTTCCACGGTATCTCCTATGCGTACGTTTCCGCCCAGATGAAAGCCGTGGCGCCGCAAATTGCTAATCACCGTCTCATCATTGCGCATCTTGGAAACGGTGCTAGCCTCTGCGCGATAAATGGAGGACGCAGCGTTGCGAGCACAATGGGCTTTACGGCGGTCGACGGATTGATGATGGGAACTCGCTGCGGTGCCCTTGACCCTGGTGTTCTCATCCATTTGATCGATCAATACGGATTCAATGCCCGCGATCTGGAGGATTTTATCTACCGTAGGTCAGGTCTTCTCGGCGTTTCTCAAATTTCGTCAGATATGCGAGCTCTGCGCGCGTCATCGGAACCTTTGGCGAAAGAGGCCATCGACCTGTTCGTTTATAGGATTGTGCGCGAGATTGGTTCTTTGGCGGCTGCGCTGGGCGGACTTGACGCTCTCGTTTTCACGGGCGGAATTGGGGAGAACGATGCCGCAACCCGGGCCGAAGTCGTCAGCGGCTGCGCATGGCTCGGCTTAACGCTCGATGAAGCCGCGAACCGCCAAGTCGCAACTCGAATCAGCGCAGAAGGCTCACGTGTTGCAGCATTTGTCATCCCTACGAACGAAGAGCTGGAAATTGCGACGCGTACTTTTGAAATAACGCACGGGGATGCATTCGTGATGGAGAATCGCTTTGATGTCTAAGAAGTCTCTGAGGCTGACGATCGTCGCGGCCGTGGTTGGGGCTGCGGGCTTTTTTGGCTATCAATATTGGCAACAAACGCAATCCAAGCTGCCAAAGGGCATCGCCTCAGGCAATGGCCGGATCGAGGCGAAACTCGTCGATGTTGCCGCCAAGGAAGCGCTGAGGGTCAAAGAGATCCTCGTTGACGAAGGCGCACTCGTGAACCCCGGCAATGTGCTGGTCCGAATGGACACCGCTACGTTGGAGGCGCAACTTGCCGAGGCCAGGCTAAATGTCGCGGCCACGCAGGAAAAGGCGGCGGTCGCCAAAGCAGCGATCATGAGGAGCAAAGCTCAAATCGAACTCGCCAAGATCGAGGTCAAACGCAGCACCGCTCTCGTCGCCGAGCGTGCTGGCTCCCAGAGGGAGCTGGATGTGCGCAGAACGGCGCTGCAAACAACCACGGCGGGCCTTGGGGAGGAAGAAGCCAAGCTGCGCACGATTGAGCAAGAGGTCAAAGTCGGGGAGGCGAATGTAGCGACGATCCAGACCCGCATCGACGATGCGACGCTCAAATCGCCCGTCCATGGGAGGGTGCTCTATCGCCTAGCAGAAGTCGGCGAGGTCTTGGGAGCCGGCGGAAAGGCGCTGACGCTGGTGAACCTGAATGACGTTTATATGGAGATATTCCTTCCCTCGGAACAGGCGACAAGGTTGAAGATCGGCGCGGAAGGGCGGATTACTGTTGACCACGCTCCCGGCCACGCAGTCGCCGGATATGTCAGCTTCGTGTCCCCGGAAGCGCAATTCACGCCCAAACAAGTTGAGACGCGCAGCGAGCGAGAAAAACTTATGTTCCGCGTGAAGATCCGAGTGCCCGAAAAGACAGTCGAATCATACATCGAGCTCATCAAAACGGGTGTCCGGGGTGTCGGCTACGTGAAAGTGGATGACTCCGCTGTGTGGCCGGCCTCGCTGCAGAACCTTTTGGCCCCCCAAGAAACCAAAGGAAAGGCGAGCCTCGAACCAGAAAGGCTTCCCTGATCTCGAACGAGAGGCGACATTCAGAAGCGCGCCTCGTCCGTCCGGCCAGTGGAATATTCCGACCGCCGAGAAACCGACAGATCGACGCGAAGACACGCACGACGATGGAGCAAATGCGCGCACGGTGCCGCATCGGTGAATGCCCAGCAGTTACACGCCAGAGAGCTAATCATGACTGACTCCGCGCAAAATGTGTCTTCGACTGCATCCGTCGGCGCACCGGTGGTGACCATTAAGGACGTTACCCACCGCTATGGGGGCACCGTGGCGCTCGACGGCATCTCGCTCGACATTCCGAGCGGCCGTATGGTCGGCATCGTCGGTCCGGACGGCGTCGGCAAATCGACCCTCATGGCGCTGGTCGCCGGATCCAAGAAGATGCAGCAGGGCAAAGTGATCGTCCTGGGCGGGGACATCGCCGACGCTCGCCATCGACGCGTCGCGTGTCCGCGGATAGCTTACATGCCCCAAGGTTTGGGCAAGAATCTCTACTTGGAGCTCAGCGTTTATGACAATGTTGATTTCATGGCGCAACTCTTCGGACTATCCCCCACGGAGCGTCCGGTCCGCGTGAAAGAACTGCTCGCCGCCACCGGGCTTGGCCCGTTCGCCAATCGCCCTGCTGGCAAGCTTTCGGGCGGAATGAAACAAAAAGTGGGGCTGTGCGGCGCGCTGGTCCATGAACCGGATCTCCTTATTCTCGACGAGCCCACCACCGGCGTTGATCCGCTTTCGCGGCGGCAGTTCTGGACGCTCATTGATGATATTCGCGCTGACCGCCCCAGCATGAGCGTCATCATCTCCACAGCCTACATGGACGAAGCTCAACAGTGGGACTGGATCGTCGCGATGGACGCCGGACGTGTGCTGGCGACGGGTACGCCGGCGGAGCTGATGGAGCGGACGGGCACTAAAGATCTGGAGAAATGCTTTATTGCTTTGCTGCCGGAAGAAAAACGCATGGGGCACGCAGAGCTAACGATCCCGCCGCGTGTGGCCGGTAAATCGGAAATCGCCATCGACGCTAAGGGTCTGACGCGCCGCTTCGGCGACTTCATCGCTGTCGACCATGTTACTTTGACGATCGAGCGTGGCGAGATCTTCGGCTTCCTCGGCTCCAATGGCTGCGGCAAGTCCACAACCATGAAGATGCTGACGGGACTGTTGCCTCCATCGGAAGGGACCGCGACGCTCTTTGGCAACTCCGTCGAAGCCGGAAGCCTCGAAGTCCGCAAGAACCTTGGTTACATGACGCAAGCATTCTCGCTTTATGGCGAGCTCACCGTACGCCAGAACCTGATTCTTGATGCTCGCCTCTATCACATTCGACCGGAGAAGGCGAAAGCACGCATCGAAGAATTGGTCGAGAAATTCGGACTCGGTCCGTATCTCGATGCATTGGCCGACGCTCTGCCGATGGGTTTGCGTCAGCGGCTTTCACTGGCGGTCGCGGTTCTGCATGAGCCAGAAATGCTGATTCTGGATGAACCCACGTCGGGGGTCGATCCGGTCGCTCGGGACAGCTTCTGGGAATTGCTGATTGATCTTTCTCGAAATCAGGGTGTGACGATTTTCGTCACGACACATTTCATGAATGAAGGCATGCGCTGTGACCGGATCTCGCTCATGAACGCGGGCAAGGTGCTGGCGTGTGACGCTCCGCAGAAGCTGATAGAAGCACGCGGCGCCGCCAGCCTGGAGGACGCCTTCATCGGCTATATGGAGGATGCGATTGCCGCCGCCGCGCCCAGCGGCGAGAGCAAGGGCAAAGCCTCCACCGGCGCGCCGGTGGCCGGGGAGCATGCGCCGCCGCTCCCTACTTCCCAGTCGAAGCAATCCGCCTGGCGGCTGAGCATTGGTCGGATGCTGGCATACAGCCGCAATGAAACCATGCAGATCCTTCGCGATCCGGTGCGATTGGTCTTCGCCTTCGCGGGTTCGGCGGTGCTGATGCTCGTCTTCGGCTTTGGAATCACCACGGACGTTGAACACATTCGCTACGCAACCTTCGATCTCGATCGCTCGGCGGAAAGCCGCGCCTATCTCGAACAGTTCGCCGGAACGCCCCGTTATTTCAGTCAAGCCGCTCCGGTCCGTTCCGCAGAGGACGCCCTGGAGCGACTCCAATCGGACGATATCTCTTTGGTCCTTGAGATCCCGCCGAATTTCAGCAGGGATCTTCGCAGGGGCTCCAGACCGGAGGTCATGGCGCAGGTGGACGGCGCCAACACATTCCGTGGCGAAACCGTCTCGCAATATGTTCAAGGCATGCAAGACACCATGCTGCGCGATCCCGCGAGTGGACTGCAAACCCGCCCCGACAAATACACCGCCAATTTCCAAGATCGTTACATGTACAATCCGACGTTCGAAAGCGTCTATGCGATGGTTCCGAGCGTCCCGCCCATTCTCCTGATCCTCATTCCGGCGATTCTCATGGCGATTAGCGTTGTGCGCGAGAAGGAGCTGGGCTCTATCATCAACTTCTATGTCACGCCGACAGGGCGGCTGGAGTATCTTCTGGGAAAGCAAATCCCTTACATTATGATTGGCATGCTGAACTATTTCATTTTGGTCATAATGGCGATTGTCGTTTTCGGCATACCGATCAAGGGGAGCTTTCTTATGCTAACCTTAATCACGCTGCTTTATGTCACCGCAACG
>DATBPZ010000106.1:0-6638 GCA_036561105.1 Methylocella sp.
GCGCCCGCCGAGCCGCTGGAATTTCTGCGGATCGCGCAAAAATTCGACGATCTCCTCGAGGTCTTCCTTGGCCTCGTCGACGCCGGCGACATCCTCGAACGTCACCCGCCCCTGCGACTCCGTGAGCAGCTTGGCCTTGGACTTGCCAAACCCCATCGCCCGGCCACCCATCACGCCCGTGCCGCCACCCTGCATTTGGCGCGACATGTAGACCCAAAGTCCTAGAGGGATGAACGGCAACACATTTATGAACAGTGTCATCAGAATTCCGCTGACGTCGCCTGCAGGGCGAGCCGAAACTTGCACCTTCTTCGTTTCCAATTTCGATACGAGGTCCGAAGCCCCCGGCGCATAGGTTGCAAAGGCGCGATTGTCTTCAAAATGCCCGGCGATCTCGTTTCCTGAAATCGTCACGTCATGGACGTGACCGCCTTCGATCTGCGAAAGCAAATCAGTAAACGTTATTTCGTTTGCTGAGGAACTCCGCTGAACCTTATGAGCGACTGTCACAGCAATCATCAATATAATTACCGTCGGGAATATCATCCCGACACTCAGCTTTCGTTTTACTTTTATGACTAATCCTCACATTGTTTGCGCTTGTCTTTGCCGTTTGCGATTAATGTATCTTCCATACTCCGTATTATTAACTATTAGTGACAGTATATCATGCCATTAATATGTGTTACACCTGCAAAATTAGGCGCGCTATTGTTAACATGATAAGCGTAACTGTATCGTTTGTATCGTTAGTTAAAAAACGCCACCTCCATATGCAATATACATAAGAAGGTGGCGAGCCTCTATTCACACCTGGGAGCAAGTTGAGTAGAGAACAGGTTGGCCCTCGCGCCAATTTCGTCTGGAGGCCCGAAATAAAGCGCGAGGTTTCGCCATCAGGTCAAAAGCGCGACGCCTTCCTTGCCGATCAGCCGATGAATGTTCAGCAGCAGTTGCAGCACGACGCCGAACACGCCGAGCGCCATCCAGCCGAAGAACACGAAGCCCCAATGCAACGGAGCGACGAACAGTTCTTCCATGAACCAGAAGGTGTGACCCCACTCGTTCAGGCCGACGTTCGGAATGATCATGAACGGGCCAATCGCCACGATCAGATAGGCCAGCGAATACCCCTTCGAGAAGTAGGGGATGCGCGTCTTCGCATGGAAGAAGCAGCCGACCGCCATGATCGAGTAGATCGGATAGCTCATGTAGAACTCGATGATATGCGACGGCGTGAAGTCGGTGTCGCGAATCACCGTCATGTGCCAGGTGCCGTCCTGCTCCGTGAAGAAGCTCGCGCCCCAATAGATGGCGACCGCGTACGCCACCAACCATTTTGCGTTATCGACGACGGCGCGCATCTCCTGACGTGGCGTAACAGTCGACATGTCGCGAACGCGGGTTTTCCAAAGATAGCCCGCCAAGCCGATGCCCGAGATCAGCTCCAGCGGAATCTCGGTCCACAGGATGCTGAGCCAATAGGTCTGGAACTCCGGCGCGAAGGAGTCGAGCCCCGCGCGCCAGCCATAGATCTGTTCATAGACGCGCACGATCAGATAGAAAACGTTGAGAACGGCGAGTCCGATCCACATCGGTTTCAAGTCGACGATCACATCTGCGCCAACTTTAGCGCCCCTGTCGGTTCTGGCTGCTGTATCTGTGACTGAACTCATAGTTGTCTCCTCCTTAGAGAACCGGAGCTAGGATTGACCCCCGGTCAGAAAGGACATTGCTCCACTATGAGCCTCCTTGCATCGTGGCAAGCGTGCCGTTATTATCACAAAGTGAGCCAGCAATTTTGCCGCCATCCATGCAATGTTTGCCATCCGAAGGGAGCAGAAGATGGATATCGCTATCCTGGGCTTCAAAGGATGCCTCGGTTCGGGCCTTATCGGCGCTGACGACCTGTTAACACTTAGCTGCCGTATGCTTGCGAAACAGGGCCAACCGAAGCCTTTTGGAGTCTTAACTGTCAGTTTCGATGGTCGACCGATTGAGGATGGTAAAGGGCGTACACTTGCCATCGATCGAGGCTTTGAAGGCGCCAAAACACCCGCCGCGATTATCGTTCCGGGTTACGTTTGTGATGGTACTAATGCTTTAGATGTCATGTATGGATGCCCCCGTACGCGCAAGAAGTTTTTCAACGGTTTGATCACGTGATCGGGTGCGGTCATGTATCAGGCCTTTTGATGCAGCCCGATCTGGCCGCTGGCCGGTATGGAGATATGCGGACGCGGTGCAAATCACTCCAACGAGCATCGAGCTCTGTGACATCTGTTGCGTTTCCGGGCCCGGATCTGACCGATCATTTGACCTTACCGTTCGTCGACCTCCTCACACGCCTGACGTTTCCTCAGCTACGCCGTTCGATCACCGATCAGGACGCCGCAGCAGCAGGAACTTGGAAATCTTCTCCCTTCGCCAACATGGCCCAGACCGAGCGCGCCATCTTGTTGGCGAGCGCAATCGCCACCAGCATCTTTGGTTTGCGCGCCAGCATGCGTTGCAGCCAGCTTCCCTCCGGCGCGCCTCGCCGCAAGGCCCAGCGAACGACGGCCATCGCGCCGGTGATCAGCAGGCGGCGAATATCCCGCTGACCCATCTTTGAGACTTTCCCGAGAACCTGTTTGCCTCCGGTTGAATGTTGCCGGGGGACCAGTCCGAGCCAGGCGGCGAAATCGCGCCCGCGTTTGAAAATCTCCATCGGCGGCGCGAAAGTCTCGATCGCCAGGGCCGTGATTGGTCCGACGCCCGGCATCGTCTGCAGACGCCGTGTTGTTTCCCCGCATGCCGCTTCGTGAGCCGTCACCTTCTCAAGCCCTGAGATCCTTTTCGATAGCCCTTCGATCTGATCGAGGAAAACGCGCGCCAACTCCACGACGAGAGGCGGGAGCGATGTCGTTTGATCCTCGATCGCCCCTTCAAGAACTTTCACATTCGCCTGTCCCTGCGCGGCCACGACGCCGTGCTCCGACAAATGGCCGCGGAGCGCGTTGATCAATTGTGTGCGTTGCCGGACCAAAAGATCCCGCGTCCGGAAAAGCATGGCGCGTGCTTGCTGTTCCTCGGTCTTGACCGAGACAAAGCGCATCGTCGGCCGGCTCGCCGCCTCGGTGATCGCTTCCGCGTCGACCGCATCGTTCTTTTGCCGCTTGACGAAGGCTTTGACGTAGATGGGTGGGATCAATCGGACCTCGTGCCCGAGGCCGCGGATCGCACGCCCCCAGTGGTGCGCGCTCCCACAGGCCTCCATGGCGACGACGCAGCGCGGCTGCTCGGCCATAAAAGCGAGAATCTTCTCTCGGGAAAGCTTCTTGCGGAAAGCCACGCCGCCGTCGACGAGGGCGCCATGCGCCTGGAAAGACCGCTTTGCAAGGTCGAGACCGATGATGCTAACCTTTTCCATGGATGCTCTCTCCGTTCGTGGGATACGAAAACATCACCACCTTGGCACATCGCGATGCCGTCAGGAGGGGGCATCCACTCCATCACGCCGGAAATTGGAGCCGCAGCAGCTTGGTTAAGACGTCAGCATTCTCTGGGGGCGATCGTTTGCGGATCTTGCAATGGCGTGTTTATCTTGGGCGAGGCGGGGCTCCTTGAAGGACGGCGTTGCACTACCACGTGGTGGCGCCATGACGAGCTCAAGACGCGATATCCCCGTGCGGACGCCGCTTGGGGGCTAGGTTTATTGACGATGATAAGGTGGTAACTGCAGCTGGAGCGTTATCGTGGATTGATCTTTCGCTCCATGTCATACGTGCATTGTGCGGAGCGGAAGCCGCGAAAATCGCTGCAGATTACACTATTGTAGATTTAACTCCTTCGACGCAAACCGTCTATGTCCCTCCGGGACACGTAGCGTCCTCGAATAAGTTCATATTGAACGCCGAGCATGTCGTTCGACAGGCCGGAGAACAAATATTAACTGCTGAGCGACTTGCTGAAATTCTTAACGTTTCGAAGCGTACACTTTCTCGACGTCTTATAGAAGGATCTTGGGAGACACCTAAGAATTTTATTGATCGCGTTCGATTTGACACAGCGCGCACATTGCTAGAAACGACTACGCAGTCGGTCAAGGAATTGGCAGGAACTTCTGGTTACACTGACGAAGCCAGCTTTCGACGTGCCTTTCGGCGGTATTCGGGGATGACGCCGGCGGCGTATCGAACCTGGGCGCGTGAGCGTCGCAGGCCACCTGATGCGCACGGGGAGAGATAGTGGAATGGTCGTTCTTCGGAATCATTTTTTGGGCCACGCGCATCCGTGCCGAAAAATCATATCGTTAATGGGATCGTTTGAGCGGAGTCCCGCTTCAGCGCTGAAAGTCACTCACATAGATCTGGGATAGCTCTCCGAGCAGTGTCATTGTTAGAGATTGTCCGAAACCTCTAAGCAGAAAACAAATGAGATGGATTCCATCATCAAGGCTGTCGTGTTCGACGCGTACGGAACGCTTTTCGACGTGCGGCCATCGGCCATAACATGCATGATGTCGCACGCTTTCTTGAAACCAGAATGGGGTATCGCAGGTCTGTGTGGCTGCAAATCACCGATCCATTCGATTGATATTTTTGGGCCGCTTGTCGGCAGTAGCAGGACTACGAGCGCCGTTGCGATCACGGGCCCGACCCCTGGCAGTTTCGAGATGCGACGGCATGCTTCATTCGTCCGGCAAATAGCCAAGAGCTATCGATCAAGTTTATCGAACCCACATTCCGTGTTTTCGGCGGGATTTGCGAGGCTTTGGTCTCTGATAAGGAGATCGGCTTGTGCATACGCTTGATGATAAGCTCGAACCGAAAGCGGTCCGGCGGCTCGAGTTGATCACGGGGGCTGCCGGCGGGCATACGTACGAGGAGAAAGCGCACGCACGCCGGCAAATTGACGGGTCCGAGTTGGAGGACTGGTCATCGAGTTCGTTCCTGAGAAGCGCAACGGCAGCGCCGTGAAGCCGGCGTCGTTAAGTCAATTCAGCTGTTAGTCCGATCTCGACGGCGGCGAGCGCCTTTGAGATGGGACAATGGATTTTCGCTTCCGACGCCAGCTTCCCGAATGTCTCCGCATCGACGCCGGGAACTGTTCCTTCCGTCTCCAGATCGATTTTCGAAATGGCGAACCCGTCCGGCGCCGGCCCAAAGTGGACGGTCGCCTTAGTGTGGACGCGGACCGGCGGGTAGCCGGCCTGCGAAAGAGCGACAGAAAGCGCCATCGAAAAGCACGCCGCGTGCGCCGCGGCGAGCAGTTCTTCTGGATTCGTGCCGCCGCCATCCTCGAACCGAGACAGATAGGAATAAGGTCCTTTGAACGCCCCGCTTCCGAGCGCGACGGCGCCGTTCCCGGTCTTCAAGTCGCCATGCCACTCCGCATCGGAAATTCTCTTGACCATGGTGATCTCCCATCGGGCGTCCCACACTTCCGTCTCGAAATAGAGCGTGGAAAAAAAATAGGGAGGGCGCGGCTGGAATCGGCGCCCATGGTTTCAACCCCGGCGCCGACGTTCGTTCTCGGTCATACCGCCCTACGCTCTTTCGGTCCGACCCAAAATCGCCGCAGGTCCGACCGCCGCAGCACGTCGAACGCGATGACGCGACCGATCACATCTGCGCCCAAAGATCGAACCACGTCGTCGGCGCCCGAAATGATCTTTTCGTCGACGCGCAGAATGATGTCTCCGGTGAGCAAACCGGACTCGGATGCAGGGCTCCCGGGTTCAATCGTCGTGATCGAAGCGCCGCTTTTCTGCACTATCCCGAGTCTAAGCGCGATCCGGCGAGGAACGGGCGTGGTCGCGGCGCCGATGCCGACAAAACCCCGCCGGACGCGCCCATGCCGAATGATCTCGGATAACACGAACTCCGCGGTGTTGGAGGCGATCGCAAAGCAAATGCCTTGGGCGCCGCGAATGATTGCCGTATTGACGCCGATGACGTCGCCGGCCGTTGAAACCAAGGGCCCGCCGGAATTACCCGGATTTAGAGCGGCGTCGGTCTGGATCACGTCGTCGATCTGACGTCCGGTTCGCGAGACGAGGCTGCGGCCAAGCGCCGACACGACGCCGACCGTCACGCTGGCGTCGAAACCGAGAGGATTGCCGATGGCCAGCACGAGTTGCCCGTGCTTCAGCTTGCGCGAGTCGCCGAGTTTCGCCGACCGCAGGACGGTGTTTTCATCGATGCGCAACAGCGCGAGGTCGGTGTCGGGATCGTCTCCCAAGATGCGGGCGGATAAAACGCGTCCGTCTATCGTTGTCGCCTCCGCCCGTCGGCGGCCTTGCACGACGTGGCTGTTCGTCAACACGAGCCCGTCCGGCGAGACAATGACTCCCGAACCCGAACCGGTTCGTTGGCCTGAGCCATGTCGCAAGTCCAGCCTCACCACGGTTGGCGAAACCGCCTCCGTGACGTCGATAAGCATTTGAGACCATGAATCTCGCGCGACGTCTTCCTCTTGCGTTCCTGAGGCGCCGTCGGGGCGATCATACGGGTAATGCAGCATTACGCGCATATGGGGATCAAAAACTCTCTTTCCAGAACCCGGCGTCGCAACCACCTTTATCGACCGGGCATCGCATTGTGATGGCGGCGCTCACGCTGAAAGTCGTCTCGTAAGGAATTGACCGACGACCT
>DATBPZ010000107.1:0-56670 GCA_036561105.1 Methylocella sp.
GAGCTATCCCTTGGCGGTTTCTTTTTCTTTCGCGAGACTTGAGAGGTCCTTTATTGCCTGTTTGCTCCTCGCGGGGCTCCTTTGCGTTGCGCTGAGCGGGGAAGCCCTCACAAAGCAGGACCCTTGGCCGGTTTGCCGCGACGGCGACCCCGAGGCACGGATCGCGGCTTGTATGGAGATTCTCGCGCGGGGAAGCAAGCAGACCAAACGCAACCAGCTTGCGGCCTACATCAACCGGAGCAGCGCCTACCAAGCCGCCGGTGATCTCGACCACGCCATCGCCGACCTCGACAAAGCGCTGCGGCTCGACCCAAAGTCACCTCTCGCGCTGGCCAAACGCGCCGCGATCCATCAGGAAAAAGGCGATCTTGATCCCGCCATCGCCGATTACAGTTCGGCGCTGCGGCTCGACAAAAATTTGACTGCGGCGTATCGCGGCCGTGCCAAGGCCTACCGGGCCCTGGGAGAACCCGGCAAGGCTTTATCCGATTTCGGCGAAGCCCTGCGGATCGATCCGCAATCGGCCGCGCTCTATGCCGAGCGTGGCGCCGCTTACCAGGGCCAAAACAATCTCGACCTGGCACTCGCCGATTTCAGCAAGGCGGCAGAGCTTGATCCCACATTCGCGGACGCATTCCTCAACCGCGCCAACATCTATCGCGGCAGACAGGACCTCGAGCATGCGCGTCAAGACTATGAAACCGCGCTCAAACTCGACCCGCGGCTCGCACCGGCGAAACAAGCGCTCGACGAACTCAACGCGATCAGTGCCAAAAATACCGCGCCGCCAACCTCTCCCCACGATCATCGCAACTTGCCGTGGCCACTCGCATTGCCCTTTGCCGGGATGCTGCTTTCGATCGCGCTTGGACCGCTCGTCGTCAAGGAATGGTGGCATATCCATTATGAAAAGGCCGCGGCCTTCTGGGCGATTCTCACGCTCGCCGGCCTTGCCGCCGTCGAAGGTCCGTCCGCGACCTTGGCGGGATTCGTCCATAATATGGCGCTCGACTATATTCCCTTCATTCTCATGCTATTTGCACTCTTCACCGCTGCGGGGGGCATCGTCGTCGAAGGGGACCTCAATGGCTCGCCAAAGGTCAATGTCACAATCCTCGCTCTTGGAACGATGATCGCCAGCCTTATTGGGACAACAGGCGCCTCGATGATCCTCATCCGGCCCATGATCCGCGCCAACAAGGCGCGTCCTTTCAATGCCCATGTGGTCGTCTTCTTCATTTTTCTCGTTTCGAACATTGGCGGCGCGTTGACCCCGCTTGGCGATCCTCCCCTCTTCCTTGGCTATTTGCACGGCGTGGATTTCTTCTGGACCATGCGCGCTTTGTGGCCGCAGACTTTGTTCGCCGCGGCTGTCTTGCTGGTCAGTTTTTTTCTCGTCGATTCCTATTTGTACCGGCGCGAGAAGCACCATCCACAGATCGTGGACGCCCAAAGGGAACGACTGCGCGTCGGCGGACTCATCAATATCTGTCTCATTGGCATCGCGATTCTCGCCATCGTCGCGAGCGGTGTGTGGCGTCCGGGCATAGGCTTCGAGGTGCTTGGAACGCGAATCGAACTGCAAAACTTCGTTCGTGAACTCGTCATGATTTTGGTTGGGCTTGCATCGCTTCGTCTGACGAATGCAAGCTTGCGCGCCGCGAATGGCTTCGAATGGGAGCCGATCCGGGAAGTCGCCTATCTCTTCGCCGGCATTTTCATCTGTATCATTCCGGTCATGGCGATGCTGCAAGCTGGCACGAGCGGTCCATTTTCGGCGGTGATCCAGGCTCTTTCTCATGCCGATGGGACACCAAACAACGCCGTCTATTTCTGGGCGACGGGGTTGCTTTCGTCCTTCCTCGACAATGCGCCAACCTATCTTGTGTTTTTCGAGCTCGCAGGGGGAGATCCGGCAACGCTCATGGGATCGCTCGCCAAGACATTGACGGCGATTTCCCTTGGTGCAGTGTTCATGGGCGCCAATACCTATATCGGCAATGCGCCGAATTTCATGGTGTACGCTATTGCCCGCCGCACCGGTGTGCGGATGCCGGGCTTCTTTCCTTATATGCTCTGGTCGGGAGCAATTCTTCTCCCGCTTTTCGCGGCGGTCACCTGGCTGTTCCTGAGGTAACCCGACAACTGCCTGACCCATGCCTCCGCACGAGAGGAGGACGCGCTCGTTTGGCCATTTGCCTAGAGGAACATATCATGTATAAATAAGCAACTTCTGAAGGCTGTGACAGCATGTCCCGGAAAAGCGCCCTCCTTTTTCGCTATTGTCGTTCATGACGTATATGAATTTGGGCGAATCTTTATTAGCCGGTCACTACGTTCCGAACGCGCTCAAGAGTACGTTTTTTTTTGAAAGCATTGAACTGCATCAAAAAAATCCTGCAAAATGCGCGTAGAAAATGGACTTGGTCTTTTGGCGGATGATTCTCAGATGACACAAAGCAATTTGGCCTCTGTCAGACAGTTTCAACCTGATCACGTGGTGATCGGCGGAAGAACACTCGGTTTTGACGAAATCCTGAACGATGCGTCTTTCACTCCCGCGAAGATTGCGGAGTTGAGGGAGGCGTTTGTCAACAATCGGCCGTTCCCGCACCTCATATTGGACGACCTCTTCGCTCCGGCACTCCTTGAAGCGATGTACGATGAGTTTGACCTCCTCAAAAAGGACCAGCTACAAGTCTATAATAATATGAACGAAAAGAAACTCGCGACGCGGCCATTTGCTCGTCTTGGCAACGCAGCGGAGTTATATTTTAATACCATTCACTCCGGTCGATTTATCGCGTTGCTGCAACAAATTACTGGGATCGGAGGGCTGATTACGGATCCAGGACTAGATGGCGGAGGCCTCCATTCCATTCCCACTGGGGGAAAATTTGCGTTGCACACGGACTATACCCAGCACGCCACCACGAAGCTTGAGAACCGGTTGATCTTTATTACCTATCTGAACAAGGATTGGTTGCCGTCCTACGGCGGCGCGCTAGAATTGTGGAACGTCGAGGAAGAAAAGTGCGAGGCGGAAGTCTTCCCGGTTTTCGGCCGTTCTATCCTTTTCTATGAATCGAAGAGAAGTCTGCACGGGCATCCAAAGCCGGTCGAGGCGCCGAACGGGCGGCAGCGGCGCTCCGCCTGCACGGCCTATTACACAAATGGGCGGGACGACGGGGAGGACACGACCTTTCACACCACAGTGGTGTACAATCCGCGCAACGCCGCGCGGCGCGAGAAAATCATGAACGCCATCAAATATACGGTTCCGCCCTTTGTTGTGGACGGATACCAGAAGCTCAAGATGTGGTGGCGGAAATAGCGTAGAACGTGCCGGGTCACGCTTATTTCCAAGAGTAGGGCGCATCTCGTGCCTGCAGGCCCGCGACTCGTAAGTCCAGAAACGCGCCTCGATGACGCCGAGGTCTCCTTGCGGCCCTTGGCGCTCGCGGACTTCACCGGCCAGGAAGCTTTACGCAAAAACCTGAAGGTCTTTATCGAGGCCGCGAAAACGCGGCGCGAGGCGCTCGATCATGTCCTATTGGTCGGCCCCCCCGGGCTCGGCAAGACAACGCTCGCGAAGATCGTCGCCCGCGAGCTTGGCGCAACCTTTCACGCGACCTCGGGCCCGGTCATCGCGAAGGCCGGCGATCTCGCGGCACAGCTCACCGGGCTCGAAGAACGCGATGTGCTGTTCATCGATGAGATCCACCGGCTCAATCCGGCGATCGAGGAAATCCTCTATCCGGCGATGGAGGATTACGAGCTCGACCTCATCATTGGCGAGGGCCCCGGCGCCCGCTCAGTCAAGCTGCCGCTCAAACGGTTCACGCTGATTGGTGCCACAACGAGAGCCGGTCTCCTCACGACGCCGCTGCGCGACCGCTTCGGCATTCCGCTGCGACTTGAATTCTACACGGTCGCGGAATTGGAGGCCATCGTGCGGCGTGGCGCGCGGGTGCTGGCGATTGCAATTTCCGAGGATGGTGCCAATGAAATCGCTAAGCGCGCGCGGGGCACGCCGCGCATCGCGGGGAGGTTGCTGCGCCGGGTCCGCGATTTCGCGGTCGTCGACAATGAGCCAGAAATCACACGGGTCCTGGCCGACAAAGTGCTGCGGCTTCTCGATGTCGATGACATCGGACTCGATACGATGGACCGGCGCTATCTCAACACGATCGCTTTGTCGTTCGGCGGCGGCCCCGCCGGAATCGAGACGATCGCCGCGAGTCTCTCCGAGCCGCGCGATGCGATCGAGGACATCATCGAACCCTTCCTGATTCAGAAGGGCTTTGTCCAACGTACGCCGCGCGGCAGGATTTTAACTCCGCATGCCTTCCGCCACTTGGGCCTGCAAGAACCCGCGCAAGAAAAGCCGCAGTTCCCGCTGTTTTCGGAAGACGACGGTGATGTGTGAGACTTAAGTTTTGTCCGGTTTTTTGGCTCAATCGGACAAAAGTGTTTCACGTGAAACGTTTTGGTACGATCGGCAGTCTGCGCAACCGCACTTTTGCCGCGCGGAAAAAGGTGTGAAGCCGGGATTTGAGGCAAGCGGATATTTGCGATAAAGTTCAGGCTGGGATGTCGCCGCCTTCAGCGTCCCGGGTGGCGACTGAAGAAGAGGGCCAGAATGCGAAGGGTAATATTTATTGGCCTGATTCTTTCGGGTTTCGCTGGGTTCGGCGCTGCTATGATCCCCTCGCTCGCGCAAACGCCGTCGCAGGATATCGACACCAAGAAGCTGCTTGAAGACGCGAAGGCGAATTTCCAGCCGCTTCCCGCGATCCCGGCCGCGACAGATCCCGCAGCGGCGGCGCGCATCGACCTGGGGCGGCGCCTCTTTTTCGAAAGCCGCGTGTCGGCGGATGGCAATGTGAGTTGCTCGCATTGCCACCAGGCGGACCGGCAGGCCACCGATGGCCTCGCCAAAGCGATCGGCGTCTTCGGCAAGGAAAATGCGCGCAACGCGCCGACCATCTTCAATGCGAGCCTCAACTTCAAGCAGCATTGGCACGGTGATCGCCAATCGCTGGAAGATCAGGCGGCGAAATCCTTGCTCGGGCCGGCCAGTTTCGGCAATCCCGATTTTGCAGCGCCGATGGGCAAGCTCAAGGCCATTCCAGCTTATGGACCGGCCTTCGCCAATGCGTTTCCTGGCGATCCCGCCCCCATCAATTCAAAAAATTGGGGTGCAGCCATCGCCGCTTACGAACGCACGCTGCTGACCCCATCGAGGTTTGACGCTTTTCTGGGCGGAGATATCCAATCGCTGACAAGTGCCGAACAAGCGGGATTCCGCAAATTTATCGATCTCGGCTGCGCCGCTTGCCACAATGGCGCGGGGATCGGAGGCAATTCATTCCAAAAATTTGGCGTCGTCGTCGATTACTGGAAAGAGACGGGCGCCAAAGAGCCAGACAAAGGCCGCGCCGATGTGACGAAAAGCGACGCCGATCTTTATGTGTTCAAAGTTCCCAGCCTGCGCAACGTCGCCAAGACGGCGCCCTATTTCCACGACGGCTCGGTCGAAGAGCTCAAGCGCGCCGTCACCATTATGGGCAAGACGCAGCTCGGCGTCGATATCTCCAGCGAGGACGCAGACGCGATCGTTGCTTTTCTCGGTGTGCTAACGGGTCCGGTCCCGGCCAATTATTTGGCGCCCGAGCCCTATCCGGATGCAACGCCTCGGCAATAAGTTTCTGTTGTCCGGTTTTTAGGCACAATCGTATCAAAACGTTTCACGTGAAACGTTTTGATACGATTGGCAGTCTGCGCGACCGTACCTTTGCCGCACGGGGATTGATACGAAGCTGGGATTTGGGGCAAGCAGACGTTTGCGATAGAGTTCATGCTAGGCTGTGGCTGCCTCCGGGACAACCGCTCGTGGCGACACATCGAAGGGCGAATGCGAAAATCTTTCAACACTCAGCGCGCATCGAATCCTCAAGTTATTCAACATCCACCTGCTTTTCTCACTCACCTCAATCCTTCCCGGAAACCGTTTATGCATAATCCAAAAGTTTCGCTACAGGGCGCAGTTAAACAGAATGAAGCTTATGCGACTGACGGGTGGGACGACGCTGGAGGCATGAAATGGAAGGTACCGAACATACTATTGGGCTGGGCAAGATCATAGGAAATCTACACTCTTTGGAACTGTTGTTACGTGTATTTTTGTGTGAGAAAAATCGAGAGAATTTAGATTTTCCAGAATCATCAACGGGGGTAGTGCAGGAAACCCATCTAACAAATTTCATGAGCTTGGGTAATTTGATTGATGCTTACAATGCCACGCTGGCTCCACTGGAAGAGATTTTCTCGATTGATCGTTCAGTCGTCAAAATTAGGGATGCCATCGCTCATGGTCGACTGACTTCACTGGCCACAACGTTTCCGTTGACGTTGCACAAATTTGGCAAACCCAAAGCAGGAGTGGTGACGATAGAGCTTGTGGAAGTGATCTCAGAGAAGTGGCTTTCTGAAAATCGACAGCTGATCTTCGATCAAATGGGAAAGATTCAACGGTGCGCAAGGGCGCGGAATTATCACTCGCTTTGAGGTAGCATCGGCAGTGAATGATAGTGCAAAACTCAGAAATCCCTTAGGGCTTCGCTTTCTTCAAAGGTTTCGACTTGCCTGAACTGTTGAAGGCAACCGCTTGGCGAACGAGCGCCTTGAAGGCGGACTCGTCAACTTCTTCTCCTTCGTGGATATCGATCGCGCGGCGTGCGTTTCCGTCGAGACTCGAGTTGAAGAGCGGGACCGGATCCTTCAGAGACGCGCCCTTGGCGAAGGTAAGCTTCACGACTTTCTTGTAGGATTCGCCAGTGCAGATGATGCCGTCGTGTGACCAAACCGGAGTGCCCATCCACTTCCACTCCTCGACAATGTCCGGGTCTGCTTCCTTGATAAGCTTGCGCATTCTGCTGAGGGTTTCCCCGCGCCAGTCCCCGAGTTCGGCAATTCTCTTCGAGATGAACTCTGATGCCGACGGGCCTTGGCTCGTGCCTGAATTTTTCATGTTCTCATCCTAAAAGCTCCAGATTTTTCTCCAACAGGAGCCGCGTTGCCTTGACCGACGAGCGGCGCCGCGATCGCCTCGTCGAAGCAGCAGCTGCATGGTGAATTCGCAACGAAAGAACAAGTCCACACCTTGTCGGAAAAACACGATCTATGAGGGTTTCCCTATACACCACCGGTCCTCGCCGATCTGAACAGTAGCGCGGGCCAGTTCATCCGCACGGTGTCTCATCTCTCAATTGCCAAAATTTTCCAATGATTTGATCCTATCCTCCGTCAACACCCGCTTCAAACTCTCCGGGGCAATCGATGAAAAATTGCGCTTTGCAAAACTCACAAACGCGTCGCGGTAGATGAGCCATGCCCGCTCCGTTTTCTTGATCCCTTCCTTGGTCACGGTCCCCCAATCGGAGGTGTCTTTCTTCCTTTGGATTTTGCTATAAAGCGCGTTGAGCTTATTGTCAGTCTCTAGAAGTTCCGGCGGTGAGGCTAAGGGCAGACCGCCGCTGATGACTTTTTCCAGTGTGGCCAAAAATTGCTCGTCTTCTGCTTCCCTGGCCGCGATGGACAGCGCTCCGCGGGCAGTGCCCGACATATCGACTTCATTGTCCGCCACCGCATTGGCATAGGTATTTTTTGCTTTTTCCAGCGCCGCAAAGGCCTTACGTTCGGCGCTGGGCCAATGAGCGGTGATACCGGCAATTTTGGCTTTGCGCGCGGCGCTCGCGAGCTTGGCACCATGCGCTTCGCAAAATCCCATGGCCGCGCCGCTCGTGATGTCATCGCACGGGCTAAAATCCTGGCCCTGCCAATTCTTGCTTTTGAGTTTTTGCAGATGCGCCAACCAGCCTTCTTCTTCCGCCTGTGCTCCCCCCAGTTCGCAAGCAAATTTCATCGCGAGGTCGAAGTTACGGGGAGCGCCAATGCCATTCGCATAGATCGTCATCAGCATGCCTGTCCCAGCGAAGAGATTGGGCCAGCCATTGTCCGGATCTTGCCGTTCAACATAGGCGCATTGCCGGGCGCGGATGGGATCCTTGGGAACCCCGATGCCGAAATAAAGATCTTCCGAACTACAGCCTTTGAGCGAGCCCGCCATCGATGCCGGGGGTGCGTCGCCCATCGGCAACAAGAGCTTCTTGAGAGCGCCGCAATCGGCCGGCAATGGCGTGTCGTTTTGTTCGTCCGGCGCGGCCCAGCACGGCGAGACTAAGGCCATGAGCAGCAGAATCACTGCCCATCGACACCCGCTGAACGCTGAATTTGGCATCGCTAAATCGTCTGATTATAGGCCCCAACCTCGGGATTCTCGCGCAACACACGATCGACCGCCGCGAACATCTCCCGCATGCGGGCTTCCGATACTGGGCTTTCAACCACCACCACCAGTTCCGGCTTGTTCGAGGAGGCGCGCACCAATCCCCAGGAGCCGTCCTCCGTTGTGATGCGCACGCCATTGACGGTCACGACATCGCGAATCTTTTGGCCCGTGAAAGGCTCGCCTTTCGCCTGCATCGCTTTGAGGCGTTCGGTGACTTTTTCGGCGACGCCATATTTGACCTCATCGTCGCAATGCGGCGACATGGTCGGCGAGCCCCAGGTTTTCGGCAGCGCCTCGTATAGCTCGGCCATCGATTTGTCTGGATTGCGGTCGAGCATTTCGATCACATGGATGGCGGTGAGAATGCCATCGTCGTAGCCGCGCCCAACCGGCGCGTTGAAGAAGAAATGCCCGGATTTTTCAAACCCCGCGAGCGCCTTGAGATCCGTCACCCGACGCTTGATGTGGGAATGCCCAGTCTTCCAATAATCCGACTTGACGCCCTGCGCGATGAGCTGCGGATCGGTCGCGAAGAGGCCGGTCGATTTGACATCGACGACGAAAGTGGAGCCGGGGTACAGTTTTGAGAGATCGCGCGCCAGCATGACGCCGATTTTGTCGGCAAAAATTTCCTCGCCGCGATTGTCGACGACGCCGCAACGGTCGCCGTCGCCATCGAAGCCAAGGCCGACATCGGCCTTCGTTTCGAGAACTTTCGCAGCCATCGCATGCAGCATATGTAGGTCTTCGGGATTGGGATTGTAATTTGGAAACGTGAAATCCAGCTCGGTATCGAGCGGGACCACCTCGCAGCCGAGCTTTTCCAGAATTTGCGGCGCGAAGGCTCCGGCGGTGCCATTGCCGCATGCCGCGACGACCTTGAGTTTACGCTTGATTTTGGGCCGGTTGACAAGATCGGCAATATAGCGGGCCGGGAAATCCTCGACGAAGCGATAGGAGCCGCCCTCCGCGTAACGGAATTTCCCTTGCAGCACGATGTCGCGCAAGCGGCCCATCTCATCGGGACCGAACGTGACCGGCCGCTGGGCGCCCATTTTGACACCCGTCCAGCCATTGTCGTTGTGCGAGGCGGTGACCATCGCGACGGCGGCGCAATCGAGATCGAATTGCGCGAAATAAGCCATCGGCGAAAGTGCAAGACCGATGTCATGCACTTTGACGCCCGCCGCCATCAAGCCAACCGTCAGCGCATGTTTGATCGAAGCCGAATAGGCGCGGAAATCATGTCCGGTGACAAGATTTGGCACGACGCCCATGTCATGCAGCAGCGTGCCAAGGCCAAGGCCAAGGGCCTGCACGCCCATGAGATTGATCTCTTTTTCGAACAGCCACCGCGCGTCATATTCGCGAAAGCCAGTCGGCTTCACCATCGGGGAGCTTTCATAGGCGTAGGTATTCGTCGCTAATTGCGGCACGGGCTTAGGAAACATGAAGGGTCCTTGCAAAAGACGCCGATCGCGAAACGCCATCGGGCATGTTTGTCGTTCAAAAACCGCGCCAAATAGGGTCCGGCACGGTCAATATGGCTTCTATCCGCTTATTGTTGCTTGGCGATGATTTGGTCTTTGATTCCGGCATAAACGGCACCGGGAATAATGTTTTTCTGTACCAGTTCGTCCTTGCCTTTGTAGGGACGGTTCCTGATGATGTTGGCGGCGCGCACATCCCCGATGCCCTTGAGGGCGCGCAGCTCGTCCTCGGTTGCCGTGTTGATGTCGAGCAATTGCTTGGCGGCGGGTTTGGCGGCATGGGGTGCTTTGACCGGCTTGGCCGCCGGCGCCGGAGCGGCCGTGTTGGGAACGGCGGGCTGCACCGCTTGCGCGAGAGCCTGCGTGGCGAAGGCGGCTGATGCGCAAAGGGAGAAAGCGAGGAGCATTTTCCTGGCGAGATTCATAGGAATTCCTCTCTGATGACGATTGTACGGGGTGGAAACCGGCTATCTGAACTTCATGGCACTTACGATGCGCCCCAGCAATTCGGTTTGTTCTTTCGAATTTTGAGCGACCACTTCCAAATTGTGATCAATCGCCGCCAGCGCTCGCGCTATATGTTCGAGCGCCTCGGTTTTTTGCTCTTCGATATCGGTCAGGCCAGTATCAGGTATAAAGGGGCGAACAGTCTCGGCTGGCCCCCCAATCCGGGTTCTCACGGTCATATCAATCTCCCTATCTTACCCGGTTACGTCTTCACACGCCACTTCGGGACCCAGCTGCCGGCATCTTATAGGCTGATGGCGCGCGAGGGAAACGCCAGAGTGCAAGCCTCAAATGAAAGCCTCAATAACGCCACCTCTGAGCGCTCGCCACGAGGAAATCGCGGAAGACTCGAACCTTGGCGACATTCTTCACGGCTTCCGAAAAGACGAGATAGCAATTGAGCGTCGGTGTGATCGCATGCGCCATCAATTGCACGAGACCGCTTTCGGGCTCATTGAGATAATCGGGCAGGACGCCAATCCCAATTCCGGTCTCGACCGCGCGCTGCAACGCCGGAATATTGTTGACCGACATCGCCGCAACGCGGTCCTTGCCGCCGCGCCCGGCGAACAGCGGCGCATTGAGATCGTTCAGGAAGCTGGTTGGCGTCGCCGAATAGGCCAAAAGCCGATGCTGGGCGAGTTCTTCGAGGGAATGCGGCTGGCCATGCCGGCGTAAATATTCGGCCGAGGCATAAAGATGATAATGCACGGCGAAAAGGTGCCGCCTGATGAGGTCGGGCTGTGAGGGCTCGCGCAAGCGCAAGGCGACATCCGCCTCGCCCATCCCAAGATCAAGTTCCTCATCGGCGAGGATAACCTCGAGTTTGATGTCGGGATAGAGTTCGAGAAAAGGCCCAAGACGCGGCGTCAGCCAGCCCATGCCGATCCCGAAGCTGGTGGTGATCCGCAGATCGCCGTTCGGCCGCTCGCGGCTTTCATTCAGCGCCAGTTGGACAGAGTCCAGCTTGGTCATGACCTCACGCACCGTGCGCAGGAGAAGTTCGCCTTGCTCGGTCAGAACAAGGCCGCGGGCGTGACGATGAAACAAGGAAACTTTCAAATCGAGTTCGAGGGCGCTCACCTGCCGGCTCACCGCCGATTGGCTGAGCCCGAGCGCCTTGCCCGCATGGGTGAACGAACCCGACGCCGCCGCCGCATTAAAAGCCCGCAGCTTGTCCCAGTCCAATCAGGGCTCTCCTCCCGGCCGCCGGCCTTATTCCGCCACGGCCCGCACTTCGCCTTCCCCGGCCAACCAGTGCTCCGCCTCGATCGCCGCCATGCAGCCAAGGCCCGCCGCAGTGACGGCCTGGCGGTAAATATCGTCGGTGACGTCACCGGCGGCGAACACGCCAGGCACACTCGTGGCGGTCGAAAAGGGCGCCGTCTTGATGTAGCCATTCGGCTTGATCGCGACCTGACCCTTGAAAAGCCCGGAGGCGGGTGCGTGTCCGATTGCGACAAAAACGCCATGGGTGGCAAGATCGCGCGTCTCGCCCGTCGCGACATTTTTTAAGCGAACGTGGCTCACGCTCAAGGGATCGCTGGTGCCGATGATTTCGTCGACGGTATGATCGAAGATCACTGCGACATTGGCGCGCTTGAACAAGCGATCCTGCAGAATACGCTCGGCACGGAAGTTGTCACGGCGGTGCACGATGGTGACATGGCTGGCGATTTGGCTGAGATAGAGCGCCTCCTCGACGGCGGTATTGCCGCCGCCGACGACGACGACCGGCTTGCCGCGATAGAAAAATCCATCGCAGGTCGCGCAGGCGGAGACGCCATACCCCTTGAACTTGGTTTCCGAGGGAATGCCGAGCCATTTCGCCTTGGCGCCGGTCGCGATCACCAATGTGTCGCAGGTGTAGACCGCGCCGCCGTCGCCAATCAGGCGGAAGGGACGCCGCCCAAGCTCAACCTCGGCGATATGATCCGAGATCATGCGGGTTCCGACATGTTCGGCCTGGGCTTTCATTTGCTCCATCAGCCAGGGGCCGGTAATCGGCGCGGCAAAGCCGGGATAATTCTCGACATCGGTCGTCACCATCAGCTGGCCGCCAGGTTCGAAACCGGAAATCAGGACCGGCTCCAGCATGGCGCGCGCGGCATAGATCGCGGCGGTGTAACCGGCGGGGCCGGATCCGATGATGATCAGCTTGGCGTGCGTCGGGGGGATGGGCCGGGAAAGTTCCGACATGCGGGAGCCTTATGAGTGACAAGGATGTGCAAGGCGAGTCATCTATGATCCGCGCGGCCGATACATTGGCTATGCAAAATATAGAAAGCGGCTTGCTCAAGCGCAACCTTTTGCTTCACGCTCGAATACGCCGCGAGGCCCTGGCTGGGCAGGCCAGCCAGTCCACGAGGGATACCGTCAAGTTGCGATGATTTGGCTTAGCCAGGATGCCGCAAGTGCCTTGAATGCTCCACGGCCGCCGGTTGCAGGCTTAAGGCTCCGATTCCCGCCGACAAATTGAGTCCGGTGGATTCTCCCGCCGCCAAAGGCTGCAGGCTGATAGAATTGCCGCTGCCGCCCACGAGCGCATTGGCGCTGAGGCCGGCGCCCAAGGCAAAACCGGCTCCAGGTCCGGCGTAATCGCCGGTCAGGGCAAAATGACTGGGCGGCCCTGCCGTAACCACGCCCCAGGCGAATTGTCCAGGTCCGGTGGCGCCGAGGTCGAGGCCAATCCGGCTGAGGGTGCCTGTATAATACTCGGGGCGGCCATGCGATCGATGATAAATGCAAGAGACGGTCTTGCTGGACCCAACGATGAAGCCGATGCCTGGCGCGACATTACAGGCAAGGAATCCCGACTGGACGGGCGCCGCATTGGCGGCATTTAAGGTTAAACCGATAAGTGTGGCGCCAAACAAGGAAGCGCGCGGCAAGGAAGAACACAAAAACTTCATGAACAAGAGCTCCTATAAGGGAACGACCCGTCATCAACCGGCAGGCAGACAAGATCACAGAACGGGAAGTTGCACGGCTCCGAGCGGCTCAGACTTCAAATTACCTAATATTGGAATAATTATACCATGATTTATTTATTTCGCCAGTTTTCGTCTTTTGCCGTGGTTGGCTTCATCGCCACCGGAGTTCATTATGCGATTTTGATTGGTCTCGTCGAGGTCGCGGGACTGACGGCGGTTCCAGCAGCCTTGATCGGCTACATCGCCGGCGGCACGGTTTCCTATTGCTTGAACCGGCGGCATGTCTTCCACACGAACCTCTCTCATCACGCCGCGGTGTCCCGCTTTACCCTGGTCGCCGCGGTTGGCTTTGGACTCACCTATGTGTTCATGTCGCTTTTGGTCGATCGGGCGGGCATTCCTTATTTGCCGGCGCAAGTCGTGACAACCGGCATCGTCATGCTGTGGAGTTTTGCCGCGCATAAAATATGGACGTTCCCGCCGTACCGGGATGCGGGTTAAGTCCGCCGTTCCGCAACGCCGCTCAAGGCCATCGCGCGAGGGGTGGCAGTGACGACAAGATCGCCTCGACATTGCCGCCCGTTTTCAACCCGAAAATTGTGCCGCGATCATAAATGAGATTGAATTCGGCGTAACGGCCGCGCCGCACAAGCTGTTCGTCACGGTCGGAATCTGTCCAGGCAAGGCCAAAGTTGCGGCGCACGAGTTCGGGATAGATGCCAAGAAAACCTTCACCGACGGCCCGCGTAAACGCAAAAGCCGCGTCAAACGTGGCGTCGTCGCCTTCGGGGCAATCGAGATAATCATAAAAAATCCCGCCAATCCCGCGTGGTTCATTGCGGTGCTTGAGATAAAAATACTCGTCGCACCATTGCTTGAATTTCGCATAATCGGCGACTTTGCCATGGCTGTCGCAGGGTGCCCGCATCGCGGCATGAAAGTCTTGCGCGTCAGGATCGGTTTGGACGCGCCGCCGGTCGAGCAGAGGCGTAAGGTCGGCACCGCCGCCAAACCATGCTTTGGTGGTTATGATGTAGCGCGTATTCATATGGACGGTTGGCACATTCGGGTTCCACGGATGCGCGATCAGGGAAATTCCGGAGGCCCAAAATCTGGGATCGGCCTCGGCGCCGGGGATTTGCGCGGCAAATTCCGCCGGGAAACGTCCAAATACTGTCGAGGTGTGCACCGCCATTTTTTCGAACACGCGGCCTCGCAGGACCGCCGTGCGGCCGCCGCCGCCATCGCCGCCGGAATGGTCCGTCCGCGTCCAGGGTTTTGTCACAAATCGTCCCGGTGCCATGCCAGGTTCCGCAAAAGGCCCTTTCGCCTCCGCTTCCAAAAGCTCGCAAGCGGCGATGATTTTTTCTTGCAACTGCTCGAACCAGGTGCGCGCCTCGGTCTTATGCTGATCGCCGTGAAAAGAGGCCGTCATTCATCGAACCCTTCGAGAAGTGCTTGAGCTTTACAAAATAAAATAGCCCGTTCAACAGCCCTCGAGATTGCGGCAGATCAAGCAATCTCGTTTGACCGTGAAGACGGCGGTTTATTTCAAGGCAATCTGCTCGTTGGACGGCAAAACTTTGGCAGGGTTTCTTTTGAACGTTTCGCCAAAACTGCCGACCAGCGCCGTCTTTACGTTGTACCCATCCTCTGTCAACTGCATCGTGTAGCAGTGGAAGGGACGGCCATTTTCCGAGTGTCCGGTCTTCGCGATTTGCTTGCTCACTTCACGCAACGTGCGTTTCAATTGGTCGGGATCATCGCTCATCTTGGCGAGCTGTTTTTCGGCCAATTTATAATCGGCGGCAACGTCGTGGAGCATCCGCGTATCCGCGGGAGATTCATATTCGCAAAGTTCCTTGAGCTGTCCGACATACATCAGCCGCACGAATTCGTCTTGTCCCAAGCCGTGGATGAGGTCCAGGGCATGGCTGCGTTCGGCGGGGGCGACATTGTCCGCATTGAGGTCGCTGAATGCGGCGGCCACATTTTCCGCATTGAAGCTGAGCTTGACACTGGCGATTTCGACAGAATTCAGCGAATCCGCCCTGTCGAGCAATTTTTGGGTCGCGTGACAGAAATTGGGAAACTCCAGCAAAACAAAGCCAAGCATAATAAAACCGAACACTATGTATAAAAACTGTTCTGAGTAGTCGAGAACCTTCGACATAATACCCTCCTCCGGCAATGCAGGGACGGTAAAAGAATTAACCATAGTGCCTGTGCGCATGCGCACAAACTATGATCCGGCCATAGTCGTCAGCAAGCTAGGACACCCCGCCGAGCCGTATCTGCCGCGCAGCTTCCCCAACAACCATCGCCGCCGCCACGGCGACATTCAAGGACCGCATCGGGGGATTCAAGGGAATGACAAGACGCGCGTCGGCGGCCCCGTGGACTTCGCCTGGCACACCGGCCGACTCGCGGCCGGCCAGCAGGATATCGCCGGGGGCAAAGCCGAAATCCGTGTAGGCAAGGCTTGATTGGGTCGTCAATAGAATGAGGCGCCGCCCGGCGGCGCGGCGCCAGGCGTCGAAGGCCCGCCAATGGGGATAGCGGGCGATCTCGACATGGTCGAGATAATCCATGCCGGCCCGCCGGAAATGCCTGTCGGTCACCGGGAATCCGGCGGGCTCGATAATCGCCGCGGCGATCCCGAGACAGGCGCACATCCGCAAAATCGTGCCCGCGTTTTGCGGAATATCTGGCTGATAAAGCGCCACCATAAAGGGCGCGATTTGGTCAAGCTGCATATTTGCCTTCCGAATGTCCAAATGATTTGAGAACGGCATTGAAACCGTCACATTCGCGTCGCATCACGGCATGGCTATTGCTTCCATGACGGGGCTCGATTATTCGATAACCATGGAACGAGGCCGGGGTTCGAGGACAGTATGGCAGAAACCACGACAGCGGACGAACCGACCCGCAGGGATTTTCTGTTCGTCGCGACGGGAGCGATGGGCGCCGTCGCGGCGGGTTTCGTGGCATGGCCGCTCATCGATCAGATGAGTCCCGATGCAACGACCCTGGCCGCCGCCTCCACGGAAGTCGATATCACCAATATTCCGGAAGGCCAGATCATCACGGTAAAGTGGCGCGGCAAGCCTATTTTCATCAGCCACCGCACACCCAAGGAGGTCGAGGAGGCGCGGGCTGTGGCGCTGAACGAATTGCGCGATCCGGCGAGCGATGAATCCCGCGTGCAAAAGCCCGAATGGCTCATCGTCATCGGCATCTGCACGCATCTTGGCTGTGTCCCGCTGAAAAATGACGGCCCTTTCGCGGGCGGTTATTTTTGCCCATGTCATGGTTCGGTTTACGATGCATCGGGCCGCATCCGCCAGGGTCCGGCGCCCTATAATCTTGCCGTCCCGGTCTATAAGTTCACAAGCGATACAAAACTCACGATAGGGTAAAATAAAGCCATGCACGCGCTCGCGGCGGGGCGTTCGATGATCCTCAACACCGGCTATGCGAGTGGCCGGAAATAGTCACCGAGAGAAGATATTCAACATGAGCGGAGAGCCGACCTACGTCCCGAAAAGCCCTCTGGCCCAGTGGTTCGAAAGCCGGCTGCCGGTCATCGGCCTCGTCCATTCCTCCTTCGTGGCGTTTCCTAACCCGCGCAACCTCAACTATTGGTGGACCTTCGGCGGCATCTTGTCGTTCATGCTCGCCGCGCAGATCGTCACCGGCATCGTGCTGGTCATGCATTATACCCCGCAGTCCAGTCTCGCCTTTGCCTCGATCGAGCACATCATGCGCGATGTGAACTATGGCTGGCTGTTGCGCTACGCGCATGCCAATGGCGCATCGATGTTTTTTTTCGCGATGTATATCCATATGTTCCGCGGCATGTATTACGGCTCCTACAAATCGCCGCGTGAGGTCTTGTGGCTTCTGGGCTTCATCATCTATTTTCTTGCGGTCGCGACCGCCTTCATGGGCTATGTGCTGCCTTGGGGGCAGATGAGCTTTTGGGGCGCGACGGTCATCACCAGCCTATTTTCGGCCATTCCGCTTGTCGGCGATTCGATCACGACATGGCTGTGGGGCGGCTATGCGGTCGATAACGCGACCCTCAACCGCTTCTTTTCCTTGCATTATCTGCTGCCCTTCATGATCGCGGGCGTGGTCGTGCTGCATATTTGGGCGCTGCATGTTCATGGATCGAACAATCCGGCTGGCATCGAAAAAAAGACCAGTAAGGACACCCTGCCCTTCCATCCCTATTTCACCGTGAAGGATGGGTTCGCGCTCGTATGCTTTCTCGCGTTCTATGCGTGGTTCGTGTTTTACGTGCCGAACTATCTTTCCGACGCCGACAATTACATTGAGGCAAATCCGCTCCAAACGCCGGTGCATATCGTGCCGGAATGGTATTATTTGCCTTTCTACGCAATCTTGCGATCGATCCCGTCCAAGCTCGGCGGTGCGAGCGCGATGTTCATCGCGGTTTTCGTGATCGCATTCCTACCCTGGCTCGACACCTCCCGCGTGAAGTCGGCGGCATTCCGTCCGCTGTACAAAATCTTTTTCTGGCTGTTTGTCGCCTGTACCGTTCTGCTCGGCTATATGGGATCGCAGCCGCCGGAGGGAGGCTATGTGATCGCCGCCCGATTTCTTACCGTCTATTATTTCCTCCACTTTTTTGTGATCCTCCCCTTGCTCGGACGCTATGAGCGGCCGAAGCCCCTGCCCGGCTCCATTTACGAATCGGTCTTGGACAAGTCGGGCAAAGCCGCCGCGGCGGACGCCAATCAGATGCAAGTGCGCGAACCTGGGCAATGACCGCCGGGTCACGGCCAAAAGGAAAAAATGTATGAGGCACGGAAACAAATTCCGCCGCGGTTCCAGATGGGTGTTTGGTGCTGTTGTTTTGGCGTCTGGTGCGGCGTTCGGCGGCGCGGGTTTTGCCGCCGAGGATGCCGGGGGCGCCGCGACGGCGCATGAGCAGCCAAAACCACCGCGCCAGGAATGGACGTTCAACGGCTTCTTCGGCCGCTACGATCAAGCACAGCTGCAACGCGGGTTTCAGGTCTATCGCGAGGTTTGTTCCAACTGCCACTCCCTCAAAATGGTGGCGTTCCGCAATCTGGCCGATCCCGGCGGCCCGGGTTTTACCGAAGCACAGGTGAAAGCGCTCGCCGCGACATATCAGATCAAGGACGGACCCAACGACGCCGGCGACATGTTCGAGCGGCCCGGGCGGCCGTCGGATTATTTTCCCTGGAACTTCGCCAATTCGCAGGCGGCGGTGGCGGCACTCGGCGCCTTGCCGCCCGACATGTCGCTGCTCGCCAAGGCCAGAACCTATGAGCGCGGGTTCCCGCTCTTTCTCATCGACCCCATCATCCAATATCAGGAGCAGGGTCCTGATTACATCTATGCCCTGCTGAATGGCTACACCAACGACAAGGACCCGAACTGGAACGAATATATGCCGGGCCACAAGATCGCCATGCCCAAGCCGCTCAGCGACGGCGCGGTCGACTACGCGGATGGCTCGCCCAAAACGGTTCCGCAATATGCCAAGGATATCACGGCATTCCTCATGTGGGCCGCCGAACCGAAACTCGAGGAGCGCAAGCGCGTTGGCTTTGGCGTGCTGATCTTTCTTGTTGTTTACGCCTTGCTTCTTTTGGTTGTGAAAAAGAAGATATGGCATAGCCCCGCGGCACATCCGAGCCACGATACGCCCTAGGCTTTGCGGCTCGCAACCTTAGCCTCACGCATTCTCGGATCATTTCAGGGAATTGACGGCTGGGCCGGTGCCTCTTATCGTTCCCGGCATGCTCGCGCATTAAGCAATCCGCGACGCTTCTCACTTTACTCAAGGTCAGATCATGTCCCTCGCCGGCGCGCTCGAGTCCGCCAATGCCTGGCCTTTCGAGGAGGCGCGCCGGCTCATCCGGCGCGTCGAGGCTACCGGCCAGCATGAAGTTCTCTTCGAAACGGGGTATGGCCCTTCCGGCCTCCCTCACATTGGCACCTTCGGTGAGGTCGCCCGCACGACCATGGTGCGACATGCGTTCCGGGTCTTGACAAAGGACAAGATCAAGACGCGCCTCCTTGCGTTTTCGGACGATATGGACGGCCTTCGCAAGGTGCCCGACAATATTCCCAACAAGGAGCTTGTCGCTGGCCATCTCGGCAAGCCGCTCACCGAGGTTCCGGACCCCTTCGGCACGCATGCAAGTTTTGGCGCGCACAACAATGCGCGGCTGCGGGCCTTCCTGGACCAATTCGGTTTCGATTATGAATTTGCTTCAGCGACGGACTATTACAAGTCCGGCCGCTTCGACACCGCTCTTCTCCATATGCTGTCGCGTTACGATCAAGTGATGGCGATCATGCTGCCGAGTTTTCGCGAGGAACGCGCCGCGACCTATTCGCCTTTCCTGCCGGTTCACCCAAAAACCGGCATTGTCATGCAGGTGCCGATCGACGCAATTGATGTGAGCGCTGGCACGCTGCGATGGCGCGATCCAGAGTCACTGGAACAATTCGAAACCAAGGTGACCGGCGGCGCCTGCAAGCTGCAATGGAAGCCGGATTGGGCGATGCGCTGGTATGCGCTCAAGGTTGACTACGAAATGGCCGGAAAGGATCTGATCGAATCGGTGAAACTCTCTGGCGCTATCGTTCGCGCCCTTGGCGGCACGCCGCCGGACGGATTCAATTATGAATTGTTCCTCGACGAGAAGGGCCAGAAAATCTCGAAGTCCAAAGGCAATGGCCTGACCATTGAGGATTGGCTCACCTATGCGAGCCCCGAAAGCCTCTCGCTTTTCATGTATCAGAAGCCAACCGCCGCTAAGCGGCTTTATTTCGACGTGATCCCGCGCACGGTCGATGATTATCTTACCTTTCTTAGCGCCTATCCAAGGCAAGAGGCGAAAGAGCGTCTTGGCAACCCGGTCTGGCATATTCATTCGAGCGAGCCTCCTGAGCCGGAAATTTTGTACGGGGCCGGAAACCAATCGACTGCGATCACCTTTGGCATGCTGCTCAATCTCGCCGCCGTGGCGAACAGCGAGGACCCGCAGGTCATTTGGGGATTTTTGCAACGCTATGCGCCGGATGTCTCACCCGAGGCGCATCCCCGCCTCGATCGGCTGGTGACTTATGCGGCCCGTTATTTCCGCGATTTCGTCCGCCCCGCGAAAAGCTTTCGCGAGCCGGATGACATCGAGCGCGAGGCGCTCGAAAAACTCTCTGCCGCGCTCGCTGTTCTGCCCGAAGGGTCCAGCGCCGAGGCCATCCAGGCCGCGCTCTATGATGTCGCACGCGCAATACCCCGCTACCAGGATATGAAGGCCAAGGGCGCCACGCCCGAGCGGCCAGGCGTCTCCAATGACTGGTTCACCATGCTGTATGCGGTGCTGCTGGGGGAGAGCCGTGGCCCCCGCTTTGGCTCTTTCGTGGCGCTTTATGGAATTGAGGAGACCCGACAGCTGATCGCAGAGGCTCTCTCCGGTGATCTGCAACGCAAGCACACGGTGTTTTTGCAAGAGAGCAAGCCGGGCATTCGAAGTGAGAAGACGCCGCCGAAATCTTCGTGAGGACTCCGTTCAAGGAACCCGTTGCCAATGGATTTGATCTACAAAATCGCTCCCGCCGCCCTGTGGCGCAAAGCCCAGGACAGGGGTCGGTTCGAAGGCACTCCAGCCGATATCGCCGACGGCTACATTCATTTCTCGACCGCAGATCAGGCCAAAACGACAGCCGCGAAATATTTCGATGGGCAAGATGATTTGCTTCTCATCGCGGTCGATGCAGTAAGGCTTGGGGAGGCCTTGCGCTTCGAGCCTTCGCGCGACGGCGCGCTGTTTCCCCATCTTTATGCGGACCTGCCGCTCGATGCGGTGGTCTTTGCAAAACCACTCCAACTTCTGCCGGATGGCCAGCATGATTTCGCCGGGCTCCTCTAATGCCCTCTGTCTTCCACGCACTCATGCGTCCGCTGCTCTTCCATCTCGATCCAGAAATCGCGCATGAATGGGCGCTCAAGGCGCTTCGCACTATCCCCTTGCCAGCGGCCGCCCCAGACGACGCGCGCCTCGCCGTCAAGGCGCTCGGACTTGCCTTTCCAAATCCGCTTGGCCTCGCGGCGGGCTTCGACAAAAATGGCGAGGTTGCCGATGCGATCCTTCGCCTTGGCTTCGGTTTTAGCGAAATAGGCACGGTTACGCCCTTGCCGCAGCAGGGCAATCCGGGCCCTCGCCTTTTCCGCCTCACGCCCGATCAAGCGATCGTCAACCGTCTTGGTTTTCCAAGCCAGGGCCACGCGGCCGTTCACGCACGCCTAGCCGCCCGAGCTCATCTGCCGGGTATTGTGGGCGTCAATCTCGGCGCCAACAAGGACTCACCCGATCGCGTCCAGGATTATGTGCAAGGAATCGACGCCTTCGCCGATGTCGCTGATTACTTCACGATCAATATTTCGTCGCCCAATACGCCAGGTTTGCGCGATTTGCAGCGGACCGGTGCACTCGACGATCTCCTCGCGCGCGTTCTCGCGGCTCGCGATAAAACGGCCGAAGTTCGCCACCGCCGCCCCGTGCTTTTGAAAATCGCCCCCGATCTCACGCTGACCGAACTCGACGCCATCGTTACCTGCGCGCGAGCCCGAAAAATCGATGGAATGATCATTTCAAACACAACCGTCTCGCGGCGCGTGTCTTTGCGTGATCCATTGGCGGCGGAAACGGGCGGCCTGTCGGGCCGGCCGCTTTTCGCTCTATCGACGCAATTGCTGGCGCAAGCCCATCTGCGTGCCGAGGGACAATTTCCCTTGATCGGTGCGGGCGGCGTCGAGAGCCCAGAAACCGCGCTCGCGAAACTCGAGGCAGGCGCCGCTCTCGTGCAATTTTATTCGGCGCTGGTTTTCGAGGGGCCGTGGCTCGCCGCGACGATCAAACGCGGCCTCCTTCAACGGCTCGAACAAAAATCCTATCCCCGGCTTGCGGATGCGATCGGAGTAACGGCGCTGGACTGGGCCAGCGGGAAACTCAACGCCGACAATTTCCGATAGCGCCAAGCAAGCGTGAGGCCTCGCATCGCGAGAAACAGGAGCAAGGAAAGCCAGAGCCCCATATTGCCGAGAGGCCGCAGCAGCATGAAGCTTGCAAGATAAGCCGCGAGCGAAACAAGCATCATGTTGCGCATGTCGCGCGTCCATGTCGCCCCGATGAACACGCCGTCGAATTCATAGGCAAGGGCGCCAACGAGAGGTACCAGCGCGGCAAACATCAGATATTCGTTCGCCTGGGTTCGCACTTGCGGATTGGTCGTCAAAAACGTGATAAAGACATCGCCGAAGAGCAGCGCGGCCATCGACAATCCCGCCGCGAAAATGAAACACCACAATGCCGTCAATCGTACGGAAGCGTGAAAACTCGCGGCGTCGCGCGCGCCAATCGATTGGCCACACATTTGCTCGGCCGCCGTGGCGAAGCCGTCGAGAAAGAAAGCTGCCACGAGAACGAGGTTCTGCAAAATCGCATTGCCCGCGAGAACGATGTCGCCGCCCCGCGCGCCTTGCGCGGTAAAAAACGCAAAAGCAAAAAGCAGCGCCGTATTTCGGACGAAAATATCCCGGTTGATGACAAACATCCGGGCCATTTTTCCGCGATCGAAAACATGTCCAAACGGAACGGTAAACAGATCTCGGTACATGCGCCAAACAACAAATAACCCGCCAAGTGCACCCAATACTTCGGCCGCGAGCGTGCCCGCCGCCGAACCCTGCACCCCGAGCGAAAGCCCATAGACGAAGGCGATGTTGAGGGCGATATTGCCAAGATTGATCATGACCTGAAGGGCAAGCGCGATATCGGTCCGGCCGCGCCCGACGATCGCGCCCATGAAAGCATAATTGGCAAGTGCGAATGGCGCTGACCAAATTCTGATGTTGAAGTAAAGCCGTCCCGCGTCCGTGACTTCGGGGCTCGCGGCAAGCGCGCCAAAGCCGATCCAGGCGATCGGGGTCTGCAAGCAAATCATGGCGGCGCCAATAAACAGGCCAATGATTAGCGCTCGCAGCAGCGTCGCGCGCTGCTCGCTGCTGTCGCCTGCGCCCAAGGCTTGTGCCGTGAGCCCCGCCCCCATGCGAAGAAAACCGCAGCTCCAAAAGATGAAGTCGAAAATGATCGCGCTGGCCGCGATGGCACCGAGAAGATGCGCCTGGCCGAGCCTGCCGATCACCGCCGCATCGGCAACGCCGAGCAGCGGCGTCGTCATATGGGCAAGCGTCATCGGGAGCGCCAGCCTTGCCACGCGGGCGTGACTGACTTGCGGAGGATTTACTTCGCTACTGGCCGCGGCACTTGGCTGGAGAGTCACTGGCAGCCTCAGCGGCCGTTGCGCATATTCATCAGCCGCAGCACCAGCCAGACGGGAATGACGATCGCGGCCCCCGCGAGAATGTAATCGGCAATTTCACGGATCGCGTCAAAACCAAGGCCCCATATGCGATCGATGAGGTCTTTGATCCCGCGAAAGATGTCGATGGGCCGGATATCGAGCCACATCAGAAACGCGCCGACGATCAACGACACGAAGACCAGACGCAGGAAGACGCCGCCAGGCGAGCCGCCCAGAAATCGGGTCAGCGCCGTCTCGTCCCGCGGCAAAGGGGCGTTGAAGGGGTTTGGCGGCTGTCCCGATGCCGTCCACTGGGGCGGCGCCTTGGGCGCCAAAGGGTCATTCTCGCTCATCTAAACCTCGAAAAATCACAAGAAACCACAGGAAGATAGAGTGCTTGGCGAGGCGCCATCAAGCCGCCTCTATCGCGAGGGCGGTGGCTTCGCCGCCGCCGATACATAGCGCCGCCACACCGCGCTTCAGCCCGTATTTTTGCATGGCCGCGAGAAGCGTCACGACAATTCTGGCCCCCGAGGCACCGATCGGATGACCGAGCGCGCAAGCGCCGCCATGCACATTGACTTTTTCATGCGGCAGGGAAAGCTCTTGCATCGCTGCCATGGTGACAACCGCGAAGGCCTCGTTGATCTCGAAAAGATCGACATCCGTCAAAGACCAGCCGGCCTTGACCATCAGTTTTCGCAACGCGCCAATAGGCGCGGTGGCGAATTGGCCAGGGGCCTGCGCATGAGTCGCATGGGCAACAATGGAGGCCAAAGGCGTGATCCCCCGCTGTTCGGCCGCCGAACGCCGCATCAGGATGAGCGCGGCGGCGCCATCGGAAATGGAACTTGAATTCGCGGCCGTCACGGTGCCGCCTTCCCGAAACGCCGGTTTTAGGTGCGGAATTTTATCGAGCCTTGCCTTGAGCGGCTGTTCATCTTGCGAAATCACCAACTCACCGCTTTTGCCGTTCTCGACCGCGACCGCCGCTATTTCCTTTTCAAAACTGCCATCGTTAATTGCCCGTTGCGCCCGCTCCAAGGATGTGACTGCGAACCCATCTTGGGCGGCACGGGTGAATTGAAAACTCTCCGCGCAATCCTCCGCGTAAGCGCCCATGGGCAACCGCGCGCCATAAGCGTCCTCGATACCATCGATAAACATGTGATCGAGAATTTTTCCATGCCCCATGCGGTAACCCGACCTCGCGCGGTCGAGCAAATAGGGCGCGTTGGTCATGCTCTCCATGCCGCCCGCGAGAGCGACCCGGGCACTGCCAGCCGACAAAATATCATGCGCAAGCATAATTGCTTTCATGCCCGACCCGCACATTTTGTTGACGGTCGTGCAGGGGGTTGATTCGGGGAAGCCCGCGGCAAGCGCCGCCTGGCGGGCGGGAGCCTGGCCTTGCCCGGCGGGCAATACACAGCCAAGGATCAGCTCTTCAATGTCCTGCGGTTGCACGCCAGAGCGCGCTAGGGCCGCTTTCGCCGCCACGGCGCCGAGTCTCGCGGCGGGGAGATTCTTGAAATCCCCCTGAAAACCGCCGATAGGGGTGCGGGCGGCGGCCACGATGACGACCGGATCGGTTTCGGTCATGGCTAAAGATATCTGGCTAGAGGCGCGCGCCGAGGGAGAATTTCCACCGGACCAAGGTGCGTCCGACCCTGAAACTCCCCTTTTTGGGGCATGACCACACGCAACTTGCAGGGTATTTGCATAAACGTCATGCTCCAGGCTTCCAGATAGGGCGCGGCCCGTGTCCCTGCCCGCGACGCTTCACCGCAAAGGTTGTTTTGCCTTAAATTCGTGCAGCGATGCTATGGTTTGGCGTAAGATAAGCATGCAACACGCAATAAGGAAGAGTGATGGACCGGATTCTCGTACTCCTGCGTCACGGCCAAAGTGATTGGAACCTGAAAAACCTGTTTACCGGTTGGAAGGACCCAGATCTCACCAGCAAAGGAGTCGAAGAGGCCCGCGCCGCCGGAATTTGCCTCAAGGAACGGGGCCTGACCTTCGACCGCGCGTTCACCTCAAGTCTCGTCCGCGCGCAGCATACTTTGGAATTGGTTCTTGCCGAACTCGGCACTCCCGGTCTCGAGACCGTGAAGGACCGCGCGATCAACGAACGGGATTACGGCGTGTTGTGCGGCTTGAACAAAGATGATGCCATCCGAAAATGGGGCGCCGACCAGGTGACGCAATGGCGCCGGTCTTACGATGTCCGGCCTCCCGGCGGCGAAAGCTTGAAGGATACGGTGGCCCGGGTTATCCCCTATTACTGCCAGAAAATACTGCCCGCGATTCTGAACGGCCAAAGGATTATCGTCGTCGCCCACGGCAATTCGCTGCGCGCGCTGATCATGGTCCTCGACCAGCTGACTCCGGAAACAATCCCGAAGATGGAACTCGAAACCGGCATTCCGGTCCTTTACCGCCTCAAACCGGATTCGACTGTCGACAGCAAGGAGATGCTTGCTCCAGGGCTCCTCCGGGAGATAGCTCCGGCGGCCGTGGCAAGCGCATAAGTCCCAGCTGAACCCGTCGAAAGGTAGCGGGGAGCGCGCAGAGTACCAATATGTTTCCGGGAAGAAACGATTTGGTGCGATTGTCAAACATGGCGCGACAGACAGAATTGTTCGCCGCCCCCGAAACCGGGGCTGGTCTGTGCCTGGCTCCGGGGCTGACTCTCTTCCGTCACTATCTTGACGGCACCGACCAGCGAGCCCTTGCCAGGCAGATTGCGGAAGCCGTCGTGCAGGCGCCGTGGTTTGTTCCGGCCATGCCGCGCTCGGGACGCCCGCTTTCGGTCAAGATGACCAATTGCGGCAGCCTCGGCTGGGTGTCCGACCGCGACGGGGGCTACCGGTATCAGGCAGCGCATCCGGTCACCGGGGAGGCATGGCCGCCGATTCCTCAGTTGGCGCTGAGCACATGGCTGGCGCTGGCCTCCTACCCGCACCCGCCGGAAGCCTGCTTGATCAATTTCTATGATCGTCAGGCGCGGATGGGCCTCCACCAGGACCGTGATGAAGCGGAACTTGCGGCGCCCGTGGTTTCGATCTCGCTCGGAGACAGTTGCTGCTTTCGTTACAGCAGCCTGCGGCGCGGGGATCCAGCGCGGAAAATCGAGCTCAACTCCGGCGATGTCCTCGTTATGGGCGGCGCCGCGCGGCTGATCTTCCACGGCGTCGACAAGATTTTTCCTGGCTCCTCGGGGCTGCTGCCAGATGGCGGCCGCATCAATTTGACTTTGCGACGAGTGACCCGGCCGCGTGATATGTGAAATCTATTGCGGATTGTGGTAAGCGCGGATGGCTGCGGAGCCGGAGTGTTTGATGAAAATTTCCTTGATCCAAATGAACTCGGTGAGCGATAAGCCCGCCAACATCGCCGCCGCAACGAAGCTCATCGAACAGGCCGTTGCCGAAGAACAGCCCGACTGGATTTGCCTGCCCGAATGTTTCGATTTTCTCGGCGGCGACCGCGCCGCCAAAATGGCGGCGGCGGAAACGTTTCCGGGCGGTCCCGCCTATGGGGCGATGCAGGCGCTGGCCAGCAAACACAACGTTTACATCCACGCCGGCTCCATCCTCGAAAAACCCGAGGCAGGCGAACGCATTCATAACACAACCGTGGTCTTCGACCGCAGCGGCACGGAACTCGCACGCTATCGCAAAATCCACATGTTCGACATCACGGCGCCGGATGGAACCCAATATCATGAGAGCGCGGCCTTCGCGCGCGGAGAGTCGGCCGTGACCTATCGCTGCGTGGACATGATCATCGGCTGCGCCATCTGTTACGACCTGCGGTTTCCTGAGCTTTTCCAACGGCTCGCCGCCAAGGGCGCCGAGATGATCGCCTTGCCCGCTGCCTTCACCTTGCAGACCGGCAAAGACCATTGGGAAGTGCTGTGCCGGGCGCGGGCAATCGAGACGCAGACCTACGTCTGCGCTCCCGCCCAGACCGGCACTCATATGGATGCAAAGGGACCCCGTCACACCTACGGCCATTCCTTAATTGCCGATCCTTGGGGCCATGTCATCGCCAAAGCCTCCGACGGCAGCGGCATTGTCTCGGCGCGAATCGACCAGGCGCTCGTCAAAAAAATTCGGGCGCAGATCCCGGTGGCGCAGCATAAGGTGGCCTTCGGGTGAACAGAACACCCGGGGGGCATGGCGGCGCATCGCGGGGTATTTCGCGCCGCACGGCCTTATCCCTTGCAGTCTCCGGACTGGCAGCGAGTGGCGCCCGCGCTGGCGACTCATCGCCTCCGATGATTTGGCATCGGGGCGAACTTGGCGATCCCGGTTCGCTCGATCCACACAAAGCCACGACCTTGATCGAAAGCAATATCCTCGACGAACTTTTCGAGGGGCTTGTCACCTATGATGCGCGCGGCGCGATCATTCCCGGCGCCGCCGCGAGCTGGTCGGCCGATCCCGCCGGCACGACGTACAATTTTAAGCTTCGCCCGGATGCCAAATGGTCGAACGGCGACAGATTGACCTCGGGCGATTTCGTTTTCGCGTTCCGGCGGCTGATGGCGCCTTCGACGGGCGCACCCTACGCCAATATTCTTTATACGCTAAAGAACGCAGCAAGGATCAACAAGGGCGACTTGCCGGTTGAAAATTTGGGTGCGCGCGCGGTCGACGCGGCGACTCTTGAAATCACGCTGGAATATGCGGCACCCTATTTTATCGCCCAGCTCGCCCATATGACCGCCAAGCCGCTGCATCGAAAATCCATCGAGGCTTTTGGATCGGATTTCGTCCGCCCAGCCCATATGGTGACGAACGGCGCTTTCATGCCGAAGCAATTTGTTCCGAACGATCGAATCATTTTGACCAAGAACCCTTCCTATTACGATGCCGCAAACGTCGCCCTCGATGGCGAAATATTTTACTCGCTTGAAGATCGCGGCGCGGCGCTGCGCCGCTTCATGGCCGGCGAAATCCAATCCTACAATGATGTTCCGGCCGAACAGATCGGTTTCGTGCGCAGCCATTTGGCGGAGGCGTTCAAGGTCACGCCAAATCTCGGCAGCTATTTCTACGCCTTCGACACGCGCAGCAAACCTTTCGATGACCGGAGGGTGCGGCAAGCCTTGTCGATGGTGATCGACCGCGAATTTCTTGCCGAGCGCATTTGGAGCGGCACGATGGACCCAGGCTGTAGTTTCGTGCCGCCAGGAATTGAAAGTTATGGCCCGCCCGCCACGGTTTCCTGGAAGGACATGGACCTTTACGAGCGCGAGGACGAGGCCAAAAAGCTGCTCGCCGAAGCAGGCTTTGGCCCTGGCGGCCAAACGCTCGAAGTGGAAATTCGCTTCAACATTTCGGAAAATCACCGCGCGACCGCGGTGGCGATTGCCGATATGTGGAAAGTGCTTGGCGTCGAAACGCGGCTGCTTGCCACCGATGCCCGGACCCACTACGCGTTCTTGCGGGAAAAGCGGCCCTTCGAGGTCGCGCGGTCAGGCTGGTTTGCCGATTACCCAGATGCGCAGAACTTTCTGTTTCTTGGCGAAAGCGGCAACATGGCGCTGAATGCCGCGAGTTTCGCCAACAAAACCTATGACCAGCTGATGCAGGAAGCTCAAGCGGAAGCCTCCCCCGAGCACCGGCGCGCCCTCTTGCACCAAGCCGAAACGATTCTCCTCGAGGAACAACCCTTTCTCGTGCTCCTCATTTACCGCTCCCGCAATCTCGTCTCGCCCAAACTGAAAGGCTGGGAAGAAAATGTCCTCGACAATCATCCCGGCCGCTACGTTTCGATCGCGCCGTGAACGAATGGGTGCCGCAACACGAAGGCACCAATGCCACGCATAGTCTTTAACATGCTGGTTCGAGGCTAAACCATGCTTCGCTTTTTTCTATCGCGCATCGCCACGGCCATCCCCACGCTATTCATCATCATTGCGCTCGCGTTTTTTCTGATGCGTCTGGCGCCTGGCGGACCTTTCGATTCCGAACGCGCGCTCGATCCGGAAATCGCGAACAATCTGCGCCGCATCTACAAGCTCGACCTGCCCTTGCCAGAACAATTTTGGTTCTATCTGCGCAGCCTCGCGCATGGCGATTTCGGACCGAGCTTGCATTGGCGCGACTTCACCGTGAACGAACTTTTTGCGATGGCGCTGCCGATCTCGGCGGCTCTCGGCATCAAGGCCATGCTTGTTGGTATCGTGGCAGGCACCGCGATCGGCATCGCCGGGGCGACGGGGACAGGCGCGGCGGGTCCGCGCTTTGTCGATGGCGCCGCAATCTTCGGAATTGTTTTGCCTGTCTTCGTCGTCGCGCCGCTTCTTCAGCTTATATTTGGGTTGAAGCTGCATGTCCTTCCCGTCGGCGGCTGGAACGATGGCGCGTGGCAAAATCAGGTTTTGCCGGTTATCGCGCTCGCGTTGCCGCAGATCGCCATCGTCGCGCGACTCATGCAAGCAGCGCTCACCGATGCGCTTGCGATGCCCCACATCCGGACGCTGCGGGCTTTCGGAATGCCTTGGGTTCACATCCATAGTCATGCTCTTCGCGCCGCCTTTCCGCCGGTTGTGTCCTACCTCGGCCTCGCCGCCGCCAATGTGCTGACCGGCTCGGTGATCGTCGAAACCATCTTTGGGATTCCGGGTATGGGGAGGTATTTTGTCGATGGCGCGCTCGGCCGCGATTACACGCTTGTCATGGGCACGGTCATCGTTGTTGCGGCGGCGGTGCTTTTGTTTAATTTGATTGTTGATCTCGTCCTCGCCTGGCTCGATCCCAGGGTGCGCTATGAGACGAAGCCGCGATGACTGAGACCGCACCCGTAACGCAGCTATCCCCAGCGGTCTATCGCCCGCGCAATTGGCCGGTGCGGGTGAGCCTATCCCTCCTCGGTGCCATTGCGCTTCTTTGCCTTATCGGGCCGCTTTTCTCAGGTCATCCCTACGATCAGGTATATCGCGACTATGTGCTCGTTGGTCCTTCCATTTATGCGCATCCAGATGCCAGAGAAGTCGAAGACGCTGTCGCCGCAATAGCTCGCCGCATGCATGTAACGATCAAAACCGCGCGTGATGGCGAGACCCTTCATTTAATACTCGATGCAGAAAAGCCAATCGATCCACGCGCTTTACGTAGCTTTGAGCGGTCGGATCTCTTTGGACCCGCCGATATTGCCAGTAGGGCAAACGAAGGGCGCCGCCTTGAAATCGACGTGCCCGTGAAGCGGACCGTGTTTCTCTTCGGGACCGATGCCAATGGCCGCGATCTTTTCACACGTGTCCTCGTCGCTGGACGGATTTCGCTCGCGGTTGGCCTGCTCGCCTCTTTCGTTGCGTTGACCATCGGCGTCACATATGGCGCAGTGGCCGGCTATGCGGGGGGTCTCACCGACTCTTTAATGATGCGCGCCGTCGAGATCATCTACGCGCTTCCTTTTATTTTTTTCGTGATCGTTCTCGTGATGGTCTTCGGGCGTCAATTCGTGCTGATTTTCATTGCGATCGGCGCCGTGGAATGGCTCGATATGGCGCGCATCGTTCGTGGTCAGACGCTTTCGATCAAGCGGCGCGATTATGTCGCCGCCGCCGAAGCGCTCGGCGTGGCAACGCCCGCGATCCTCTGGCGCCATGTGATTCCCAATGCGTCGGGTCCGATTATTGCCTATCTCACCGTGCTTGTTCCCCGAGTCATCTTGCTTGAAAGCTTCGTGTCCTTCCTGGGACTTGGCGTGCAGGAGCCACTGACAAGTTGGGGCGTGCTGGTCGCCGATGGCGCCCGCAATATCCAAGGCTCCCTTCACCTTCTGATTTTTCCCGCGCTCTTTTTGGGCATTACGCTCGGCGCACTACAGAGCCTCGGCAACGGCTTCCGCGCCCACGGACGACGGCTCCATTGATGGACACTTCCGCCGAGCCTATCCTGCAACTTCGTAATCTTCGAGTGAGCTACGGTCCGCAGCACGTCGTCAAAGATCTGAGTCTTTCGGTGAGGCGCGGCGAAACTGCGGCGATCGTCGGCGAATCCGGCTCCGGCAAAAGCCAGACCGTCCTCGCGGCGCTCCGGCTCGTGCCCCGGCAAGCCGTTACCCACGGGTCCGTGCTCTTCGAGGACAGCGAACTCCTCACGCTGCCGCAGAGCCGGCTTGACGCGCTGCTCGGGCGACGAATCACCATGGTGTTTCAGGAGCCCATGTCATCGCTCGATCCTCTGTTTACAGTGGGTTCTCAGATTGGCGCGATCTTGCGCCTCAAGGGAGGCCTGCCAGGCGGCGCGGCGCAAGTCCGGGCCAAGCAACTCTTGGAACGTGTTGGCATCGATGAGCCGGACCACCGGCTGCGTGCCTATCCGCAAGAATTGTCTGGGGGGCAGCGCCAGCGCGTCGCGATTGCTATGGCGATTGCTTGCAACCCGGATCTTTTGATCGCGGACGAGCCGACAACCGCGCTCGACGTGACGGTTGCCGCGAAAATTCTCGATCTTCTCGCACACCTCAAGCAAAGCCTCGGCATGGCGATGATTTTCATCAGTCACGACCTTGGCGTCGTCCGCCGTATCGCTGACACCATCCATGTGATGCGCGGCGGAGACATCGTCGAAAGCGGCGCCGCCGCCCAAATTTTCGCCAACCCCCGCCACGACTATACCCGCATGTTGCTCGCAAGCATGCCCCGTCTGCGCCCGCGCGTCGTAGTTGCCGCGCCGGTGTTGCTACGCGCGGAAAATGTCTCGGTCCGGTTTGCCCTGCGTGGCGGCTTGTTCGAAGCAAAGCATGAGATCAAGGCCGTGGATGGCGTCAGCCTTCGTCTCGATCAGGGCCGCACGCTTGGGATCGCCGGCGAGTCCGGGTCCGGCAAATCGACGCTCGCCCGCGCGCTTTTAAAACTTGTACCAGCGAGCGGCACCATTCTTTTTGATGGACGCGATTTGACGCGATTGGGCCGGGCGGCGATGCGGCCGCTGCGGCGCTCCATGCAACTTGTGTTTCAAGACCCTTACGGCTCGTTGTCGCCCTCCATGCGCGTCGGCGACATCGTGACGGAGGGATTGCGCGTGCATGAACCAGCTATGACAGGGCGCGAGCGCGACAAGCGCGCGGCCCTAGCGCTTGAGGAAGTTCTTCTCGATCCGGAGCTGAGGCACCGGCTTCCGCACGCTTTGTCCGGCGGCCAGCGGCAGCGAGTCGCAATCGCCCGCGCGATGATCCTGAAACCGCGTCTCGTCGTGCTCGACGAGCCGACCTCGGCTCTCGATCGCACCGTGCAAACCGGCATTCTCGCATTGCTCGAGGATCTGCAAGAGGCGCACGGCCTGACCTATGTCCTGATCAGTCATGACCTTGCGGTGATCCGCGCGGCCGCCGATGAGATCGCGGTAATGAAGAACGGTCGCATCGTCGAACAAGGGCCCGCACAAGAGATTGTCGAGCGCCCCCGCGAGCCCTATACAAGGGCACTCATCGCGGCGGCCTTTCAAACCGGCGAGGCGTGACGGTGTCCCAGCTACGCCCCTGGTCCAGGATTCGCATTGGTTTTCCGCAATACCCGTATTCATGGCCCGTCAGCGGTACGGGCCCAATGTTGTAGACAATGGCGAGGTCAGCCACATGCTTTTCGATGGTCAAACGATCAAAGTCGATATCCTCGACGGGCGCATAGCCGAACTGCGCTTTGAGCGCGGCACTGAGGCGGTCAATAAGCTCGACTCTGTGACGTTTGGAGAATTGAGCCTCGCGCTCGATTCGATCGCACGCACCCCCGCGATCAAGGGCGTTTTGATCACCAGCGCCAAGGAGACGTTCATCGTTGGCGCCGATATTTTCGAATTCACTCATATCTTCAAGCATCCGGAAGCCGAAATTGAAGCCTTCGTTGCCAGAAACAGCGCCATTATCACGGCGCTTGCCTATCTGCAGGTGCCGACGGCGGCAGCGATCAATGGCCTCGCACTCGGCGGCGGTTTTGAACTTGCACTGGCAGCCGACTACCGGATCCTGTCCAACGCCGCCAAAGTCGGTTTTCCGGAGATCACCCTCGGCCTCTTTCCCGGCTATGGCGGCACCGTCCGCCTGCCCCGCCTTGCCGGCCTCGCGGTAAGCGCGGATTGGATTATATCCGGCGCGCAGCAAAGTCCCGACAAAGCCGTTCTTGCGGGTGTGGCCGACGCCATCGCCGCGTCGGACATCTTGCGTTTTGCCGCCCTAGCGGTGCTGGAGAGGGCGATCAGCGGCGAATCCGATTGGCAAGCCAAGCGCGCCCGCCTGAAGCAAAGTCTTGGAGTAAACCGGGACGAGGCGGCAACCCTGCTTGCCCCGGCGAAGGCGCAAGCCGTCAAGGCGCTTCCGCATTTTCCTGCAGCCCATGCCGCGGTGGACTTGCTGGAACAAGCCGCTGGCCTTGATCGCGATGCCGCCCTGGAGCTCGAGGCGCAGATTTTTGCCAAGATCGCAAAGACCCAAGCAGCGGACTCGCTCGTGGCGATTTTCGTCAACGATCAGGCGGTGAAAAAGAGCATCCGCCGCTATGCCAAGGACGCGCCGCCTATCCACAAGGCGGCGGTCGCGGGATCTGGGATCATGGGCGGCGGCATTGCCTATCAGAGCGCCTCGCGCGGCGTGCCGATCATCATGAAGGACATCGCTGCCAGCGCGCTCGACCTCGGCATGGGGGAAGCGAGCAAACTGCTCGCAAAATCGGTGGAGACGGGACGGCTCAGCCAAGAGAAGGCCGATGCGATCCTTGCTTCCATCACGCCAAACCTCACCTATGAGGGGTTCAACACAGCCGATGTGGTTATCGAAGCGGTCGTCGAAAAAATCGGCGTCAAACACACGGTGCTGCGGGAAATCGAGGAACTGACGCGCCCCAGCACGATCCTCGCCTCGAACACCTCGTCCTTGTTGATCGGCGCACTGGCCGAAAATTTGCGGCGCCCGGAAAATTTTCTAGGCATGCATTTTTTCAATCCCGTTCCCAAAATGCCCCTCGTCGAAGTCGTGCGCGGTCCCAAAACATCGCCGCAAGCCATCGCGGCTGTCATGGGCTATGCCGCCGCAATGGGAAAGACGCCGATCGTGGTCGAGGATTGCCCGGGCTTTGTCGTCAACCGCGTGCTCACGCCCTATCTTATCGCGTTTCTGCGGCTCGTTCATGACGGCGTTGATTTTGTCGCCATTGATAAAGCCTTGGAAGCTTTCGGCTGGCCGATGGGACCCGCTTATCTCATCGATGTCATCGGCATGGATATTTCTCATCATGTCGTCGAAATCGTATCGGCGGGTTTTGCCCCGCGTATGGATGTCTCTTTCGAAACGGCGATCGATATTCTCTTGCGTGCCGGCCGCCTCGGCCAGAAAAATGGCCATGGCTTTTACAAATATGAGGCCGATTCGAAGGGCCGTCCGCGCAAGAACATCGACCCTGACACGGAACGTCTTCTCGCGCCAATACAGCCGAATGGCAAAACCAGCTTGACCGGGGAAGAGATCGTTTCCCGCATGATGCTGCCCTTGATTCTGGAGGCGGCGCGTTGCGTCGAGGACAAAATCGCGGCCTCACCAGGGGACGTGGATATGTGCCTTCTCCTTGGCCTCGGTCTGCCGCGCTATCTCGGCGGTGCGCTCAAATACGCCGATTACCTTGGTCTTAAGACTGTCGTGGAACGTGCCGAGATATGGGTGAGCCTTGGGCCTATTTATCGCCCGAGCGAACGCTTGCAGGCCAGGGCCGCGGCGGGAGACGCGTTTTATCCCCTCTAAGTCCATGATAGTGAGGAATCCGCGATGTTGAGCTTTCATTCCTCTGCCACCAATGGAGAGATTACCGTCCCCAAGGACGCAAAAACCTTACCGCCCGACCTCAATTGGATCGACGCTCAACGGCCGGATGCTTGGGAGATCGCTTTTTTGCAGCGCGTGCTTGGTATTCGGGTGCCGACGCTCGTGGAGCTCTCGGAAATCCAATCCTCCAGCAGGCTCCGTGCAGAGAAGGATTGGCTTCATATCAGCATTCCGATGATTTACCGGGTAGAGGGCTTCATGCCGGCGTTGACACCGCTCGGCTTTGTCTTGTCGAAGGATGTGTTGCTGACAGTGCGTTTCAAGCACATGAAAGCTTTCGAGGATTGTAAGGACAATCTTGCCCGTTACCCGCTGCAAGCCGGAGGGGCGGGCGCCTTGGTCAGCCTTATGGAAGTCATCATCGATCATTGCGCCGACATTCTGGAAGGGGCTGCTAGCGATCTTGATCAATTGTCGGAGAAAATTTTTGGCGCACACAAAAGACAAGCCCCGCGCCATGGGCCGCGTGAAGATAGTGAACGGCTCAGCGCGATCATGCGGAAGATTGGTGTCCATGGCGATCTGACCTCAAAGGTCGAAGATGTTTTGCTCGGCACTGCCCGCATGTTGCCTTATGTCGCGGCCAATGCCGCGCCCTATCTTGAAGCTGACAGACGTGCAAAACTCAAAAGCCTGCAGCGTGATGTCGCGTCGCTCAATGATTACGAAACCCATCTGACCGACAAGATTCAGTTCCTGCTGGATGCCACCTTGGGACTGACGAATATCGAGCAGAACAATATTTTCCGCATTCTGACCATCGTCTCTGTTGTTGGCATTCCACCAACATTCTTTGCAAGCATGTGGGGCATGAACTTCAAAAATATTCCCGAATATGATTGGGCTTATGGCTATCCATTTGGGTTGTCCGTCATCTTTTTAAGCGCGATCATCCCGATCATCTGGTTCAAATGGCGCGGCTGGTGGTAGTCGCCGAGGCCCGCGAGGCAACACCAGCGCTGACGGAAGAAGAACTTCTCGCAAGGCTCCTTTATCGCGACGCGATGATGCTGGTGATCGACAAACCGGCCGGAATCGCGGTTCATCGAGGGCCGAAGGGCGGCAAAAATCTTGAGGATTATTTCCCTCCCCTCCGCTTCGGGCTGCCGCGCAACCCCGCTCTCGCGCATCGGCTCGATCGCGACACCTCCGGCTGCCTGGTGCTCGGGCGCCACCGCAAGGCGCTCGAAAAGCTCGGCCTCCTGTTCAAGCAAGGCAAGATCGAAAAACGCTATTGGGCCGTGGTCGATGGAGCGCCTTCGGAAGACGAAGGCTTGATTGATCTGCCGCTTGGACGCCTCGATGCGGATCGCGGCTGGTGGATGAAGCCAGATCCCGCCGGACTTCCCGCAAAAACGATGTGGCGGGTGCTTGGCCGCGCGGATGGCCTTGCATTTGTCGAGCTCGCGCCCTTAACGGGACGAACGCATCAATTGCGGGTGCATTGCGCGGCGCTCGGCTGGCCAATTCTCGGCGATGCCATCTATGGGAAAGGCGGCGCCATGGGGTTGCAGTTGCACGCCCGGATGATCAGCATCCCACTCTACAAAAACAAGGAGCCGGTCACCATCGTGGCGCCAGTGCCTTCGCACATGCGCGAGACACTCGCAGCATGCGATCCAGGGTTACTCCTCGAATCAACTTAGCTTAATTCCCCACATACTGCCGCAAACGCGTCTCGACCGTGATTTTGTCCGCCGCCGAAAGCTTGGCCAGCTCGCTATCGAGCCAGGCATCTTTGATCCCGGCGGCCCTTGCAAGAAGATGCCATTTCATGGCTTCCACTGCATTCTTCGGCAGTCCGCGCCCGGCCGCCAAAAGGCGCGCGGCGCGGTTTTGCGCGACGGGGTTGTCGCGCGCCGCAGCCTTGAGAAAAAGCTTCGCGGCCGCCGTTTCGTCCTTATCGACCCCGACGCCATTGAAAAGCATGATGGCATATTCAACTTCGGCCGGAACATTGCCGTCCTTCGCGGCGCGGCCGATCCATTGTGCGGCCAGCTCATCGCTTTTTTCGACGCCGGTGCCTTTCCGGTAAAGCAGGCCCAGCGCATAGGCAGCATCGGAATCGCCAAGATCCGCGGACTGCCGGAAAAGCCGCGCTGCCTTGGGAAAATCCGCGACAATACCATTGTTTTCGATCGCCATGACACCGAGGTTGTACAGCGCGCCCGGATGATTTTGCGCCGCCGCCTTGACGAACAGTTCCGCCGCCCCGGCGCGATCCTGTGGCATGCCCTCACCTTTGAGTTTGGCGCTCGCCAAAGCGAAAATCGCCTGCCGGTCGCCCGTGGCGGCGGCGAGCTTGTACCAGCGGCCGGCTTCCGTTGCATCGCGCCGCACGCCCATCCCTTGCGAATAAAGCTCCCCGACGAGGGTCATCGCGGGCCCGTCGGCGGGATCGGCTTCGATTCGTTTCATCGCCTCCTGCAAAGCGGTGAAGTAATAGCCGCGCTGATAGGCGCCGAAGGCAAGATCGGGGGCGCCACCAAGCCGCGCGGGAACCGCCACAGCATTCCTCTTAGCCTGTTGCTGCATGTCCGGAGCGGCCTGCGCATGCACGGAAAAACAGCTGGAGGGAATCATGAGCCATGCAGCCGAAACGCCAGCGCAGAGCCATAGATGCGGGCGAGGGCCGAGGATCATTGAACCGCTTCCTTGAAGGATGAGAGAAGGCGCGCCGCCTCGCTCAATTCCATTGCCGCGCCGCGCGGATCGGCGAACACCGCATCGCCGACCGCAACGAAGTCGGCACCGGCGCGGACGAGATCGCCGATCGCGGAAAGTTCATGGGCGTAGCCGACGCAAGGAACGTTGAAGATTTCCGCCCACCAGGCGACGCGCTCGGTGATGCTTTCCTGCGACTCCCCGCTGCCGGGGCCGCCGAACATCACATAATCAACGCCCGCCTCGCCCGCAGCCATCGCCGCATCCCGTGTTTTCAATCCTCCGGCACCAACGATATGAGATGGTTGCAAGGAACGCACGGCCGATTGCAGTTCCGCTCCCGCATTTTCGAGATGGACCCCATCGGCGCCGAGGCGGACTGCCAATTTTGAGTCGTCCGCGACAAGGCTGGCAATGCCATGCTTTTGCACCATGGGGATGAGCGCGCGCAGGATTTCCTCTTTGGCGACTTCGCTGCCGGAGGCGGTGCGCAACAAGACGCAAGCAACACCGCATGCTGCAACCGGCGCCTCGAAGAGGGAGGCATAGGCGCTCCAATCGGACATGGGCGGTGTGATCAGATACAGGCTTGGCGCGTCGGTTGGCATGGCAAAAAGCGGCTCCAGCGGAATTTCGGGTCCATTGTTAGAGGATATTGCGCCGGTTTTATGCATGAGGCGAGAGACCAGCCTTAAAAAGTTTTGCCCTTCTCCGAGAGATTTATAAGATAAATCAATGAGATCAAGCGCTAACGCCAGAGGCTTTGCAGGCGTGCTAGGGAAAAGCGGCGGGCGGACGCCAAGGCCGCTGTCCGGCCCGCTTGTTTGGACGGTGCATCCGTGTTACCCGCAGCCGCGCAGGAGATTTTTACACAATGGCTGACGGAAACGGAAACGGAAACGGCGACGCCTCTCAGGCGGATACGGCGCCTTCGATCAATGCGATGGTTCAATACACCAAGGATTTCTCCTTCGAGAATCCGAACGCGCCGCGTTCGCTGGGGCCGCAAGACAAACCGCCGAATATTTCCATTCAAGTGAATGTCAATGCGCGGCAGGTGGCGGAAGCCGACTTCGAGGTCAATATCCTGCTGGAAGGGTCGGCCGGCGAAGGCGCGGGTCTGCTATTTAAGTTCGAGCTGGACTACGCGGGTCTCTTCCGCTTGCGCAATATCGCCGCGAACGACATGCATCCGGTGGTGATGATCGAGTGTCCGCGCTTGTTGTTTCCTTTCGCCCGCCAGATCATCGCAGAGGCGGTCCGGGACGGCGGGTTTCCGCCGCTTTACATCGATCCGATCGACTTCGCGGCCCTTTACCGCAAGCGTCTTAGCGACGCCGCTGCCGCGGCGCCCGCGACAGCCAGCTAAAATTATTCCTGTCCGAAGCGGAGCAGGCTGGAGCCATGCGCTTTAAGCCATGCCTCCGCGCGGCCGGTGTCCGGCGTTAAGCGGTCAACGGCGGCCCAGAACGCCGCTGAATGATTCATGTGCACAAGATGCGCGGATTCATGCGCGGCGAGATAATCGAGGACGAAAGGCGGCGCCATGATGAGCCGCCAGGAAAAGCTTAGCGCGCCGGAGGATGAGCAAGACCCCCACCGGCTTGTCGTATCACGCAAGGTGATTCTGCGCGGCACCACGCCGAGTTTTTGAGTGTGGCTTTCCACGGCCGTCTTGATGTCGCGCAAAGCTTCCTTGACGAGGAAGTCGCGGACCCGGCGCGGCACGAAGGGCGCCTCGGCGTTCACGCAAATCAGCGGTGGGCTCGTTGGGCCTTGTTCTTCAAGCCAGACTCCGCGGCGCCCCGCTTGGCATTGGGCGATCAAATGGACGGTTCCACGCAGCGGCACCAATCCTCCCGCGGAAAGCGGAATTTTTTCCGGGAGCAAGCGCAGTTTCGCACCGATCCAGGCGGCATGCCGGTTCGCGAAGACTTTCGCTTCGCCGAGGCTTCCACGCGACGGCATCGTCAAAACGACGTCCTGCGTCGCCGCGCGCACACGCAACGTAAATCGTCGCGCGGAGGCTATGCGCCGGATGGTGATTCGATAGGTTTCGCCCGCATGGGAAACTTCGAGCGTCGTGATCCCGGAAACGCGGGGTGCGATTTTTCGCGGAATAGGCAGCATGGCCTCAGAATAGCGGGAGGCCAAGTGAGTCGCTAGAGGAATGATTTCAAATAATGGGAGACCTATCGACTAAAGAATGCGGGCGCTTCGCATTTCAAGCCGTTTCCACAAGTTTGAGACCGATGTCCGGAGTCTTGACGGCACGATGGAAGGCGCGGATGCGGGGCACCACCTCATTGCGGAACCGCGACCCGTTGAACACGCCATAGTGTCCAACCTTGTCCTGCTGATAATGGGCTTTCATATGTTGTGGAAGATTTTTACATAGTTCTTGCGCGGCAAGGGTCTGGCCGAGCCCGGAGATATCGTCGTTTTCGCCTTCCACGGTGAGCAATCCCACGCGGCGAATCGCGGACAAATCCACCGGCACACCGCGATGGGTCATGTCGCCGTTTGGCAACGCGTGTTTGACAAAGACAGTATCGACGGTCTGCAAATAAAATTCCGCCGGAAGATCCATCACTGACCGGTATTCGTCGTAAAACTCCCTGTGCTTTCGCGCGGAGTCCCCGTCACCGGAAACGAGATGATCGAAAAACTCCATATGCGCGGTAATGTGACGATCGATATTCATCGCCATGAAGCCGGTGAGCTGCAGAAAGCCGGGGTAGACCTGCCGCCCAGCACCGGGATAGCCAAAGGGAACCATGCAGATGCAATGGCTTTTAAACCACGCGCTGCCTCGTTCCTGCGCGAGCAGATTGACCTTTGTCGGGCTTCGCCGCGTATCGATGGGGCCGCCCATCAGCGTCATCGACGCTGGGACATAGGGGCTATCCGCCGCTTCCATCAAAGCGACTGCCGCGATCAACGGCACCGCCGGCTGGCAGACACCAAGGGTATGAACGGTCCCGCCCGGAGAGGCTCTGCTTAAGACCTCACAGATGGACATCACATAATCGATGTAGTCATCGAGATCGAAGCGGCCGGCCGAGACAGGAACGTCGCGAGCGTCCATCCAATCCGTGATATAGACATCGTAAAAAGGGAGAAAAGCCTCCACGGTTCCGCGCAGGAGAGTCGCATGGTGACCTGACATCGGCGCGATGATGAAAAGCTTCTCGCGTGACTCCTGTGAACCGGTGTCAAACTGTTTTTCGAAATGCAGAAGCTTGCAAAACGGCCGCTCCCAAACCACGCGTTCGACGATCGGAACGGTTTTGCCGCCAACGGCTACCGTACTGAAGCCAAACGTCGGCTTGTCGTAGCGCCTGGTCAGCCGCTCGAAAACTTTCGCCGAGGCCGCCAGATTGCGGCCCGCCGCCGTGTAGGAAAATGGATTGATGGGACTTTCGAGCCACGTGCGGGCAACATCCGTCATGGCCCGCGCCGGAGCCAGCGCAAGATGCGCCATTTCATGCATTTCATAGGAGAAAGGCGGCATTTTTCAAATCCTTGGCTCTAGCTCCCATAAGCTACCAAGCCTTACGGCGATATAATGGCGGTTTTGTCCGGTTCGTTGACCCAGCGGCGAAGTGTTCGATATTGCGCCAGGGCGATTTATCAAAGCAAAATTTTTACCTTTAAAACAGTTCTTTGTCTCCATGCGGAGGTCATACTGGGTGTGCGGGAATCTCTTCCGGAACACTCCAACGCCAATAATAGCAATGGGTTCTATTGTATTTGATGAGCCTGCCGCAGTTCTGCAAGACCCAAATGTGAGCGGAGAAGGGAGAGCCTTTGCGTAGGACCTCAGCAGGCGGGCATGGCAAGACCGGCCTGTTGCTTCATCGCCCAATGGGATAGACGAAGGTCATGGCCGAATTGATCAACATCGACCTTGGCCGGCGCTCGCGGCGATTACGCGTCGATACGCTGGTCAAATTGCGCTGGCTGGCCTTGCTTGGGCAGGCGATCGCTCTTGTCGTCACCTATTTCGGGTTGCGGTTTTCGCTGCCGCTCGGGCCATGTCTCCTCGTCATCGCCGCTTCGGCCTGGCTCAACATCGGTCTGCGTTTGCGGTTCGGCCGCACTGAACGTCTCGAGGACGCCCCCGCGGCGGCAATGCTTGCCTATGATATTTTGCAGCTGACCGCGCTTCTTTATCTCACGGGCGGCATCGAGAATCCTTTTTCGATGCTGTTCCTCGCTCCCATCATGATATCGGCGGTGTCGCTGTCCGGCCGCATTACCTTGATCCTCACTCTCCTGATGGTTGGGGCGGTTTCGGCACTCACCTTCCGACACTACCCGCTCCCTTGGTATCCTGGAGAGCAACTGCAACTCCCGTTGATTTATGACGCAGGAATTTGGGTCGCGATCGTTCTCGGCGCGGGGTTCATCGCCATCTATGCGTCGCGCGTCGCGGTCGAGGCGCGCAAACTGGCTGACGCCCTGGCCGCGACCGAACTCGTGCTGGCCCGCGAGCAGCATTTAACCCAACTCGACGGGCTGGCGGCGGCGGCGGCGCATGAACTCGGCACCCCCTTGGCCACAATTACGCTCGTTGTCAGGGATATGCAAAAACAGCTTCCCGCCAGTGATCCGTCCGAGGAAGATCTCAAAGTGCTGGCCCAGGAAGTCGGCCGCTGCCGGGCCATTCTCGGCACCCTGACCTCGCTCGGCTCGGACACCGGCGACATTCTCGATGAAATGAGCTTGGGCCTCCTGATCGAGGAAGCGGCCGGCCCGCAGCGTGATTTTGGCATGCGCATTTCGATCTCAAAGGACGGCGAAGACCCCGAACCCATCTGCCGCCGCAATCCGGGGATCTTATATGGCCTCGGCAACCTTATCGAAAATGCGATCGATTTCGCCGTCTCGGACGTGCGGATCGCCACGAAATGGGATGCGGGCCGGGTCACCATTGTGATCGAGGATGATGGACCTGGATTTTCCGCCGACGTCGCCGGCCGGGTGGGCGAGCCTTATGTCACGACCAAGACCGACCGGCGCGCCAAGACGGAAGAAGGGTCCGGGCTTGGGCTTGGCTTGTTCATTGCCAAGACGCTCCTCGAACGCTCCGGCGCGACCGTCAAGGCAGGCAACCGGGCACCGCCAGAAACGGGAGCCTCCATTGCCATTTCCTGGGAACGGCCGGCCTTTGAACGCGGGACCAAGGGACTGCGCGCCGGGATCGTAGCCGCCTCGATCAAGCCCGTGGCTGGAATTTCGCCGCCTTCGGGGGATAGTCCGGCTTCGGTTAGCCCCAGGAAATCGTGAAAAATCTCGCTATTTTCTTGCTTTGTCGGATTTTCTGCCGGAAATGGTCCAAGCGAGGCAATTGGCTATGCAAAATGACGCATCCCCGAAAGCGGGAGAGCAGAGCAAAGACACCGACGGCGCGCCGGATGGCCATGGGCCAGACCGCTCGCTACTGATCGTCGACGACGACAATACCTTTTTGACGCGTTTGAGCCGCAGCATGGAGACGCGCGGCTTCACGGTGACGGCGGCAAACTCCGTCGCCGAGGGGCTCGCCGCGATCGCTGCCACGGCCCCCGCCTTCGCGGTGATCGATATGCGTCTTGCCGACGGAAATGGCCTTGACGTCATTCGCGAGCTGAAGGCGAAGCGCCCCGACGCGCGGGGGATCATCCTGACCGGCTATGGCAATATCGTCACCGCCGTCACCGCCGTAAAGCTCGGAGCCTTCGATTATCTGGCAAAGCCCGTCGATGCCGACGAGATTTTCAATGCGCTCATGGCGACCCGGCACGACAAAGCCGAACTTCCCGAAAATCCCATGTCCGCCGACCGTGTGCGGTGGGAGCACATTCAGCGGATTTACGAGCTTTGCGGCCGCAATGTCTCGGAGACCGCCCGCCGCCTCAACATGCACCGGCGCACCTTGCAGCGCATTCTGGCAAAAAAAGCTCCGCGCTAAGGCATGATCTGTGCTGTCCACAAGCGCTTGGAGCAGCCATTGCTTCGGGCCGAAAAATAGGTGTAATGCGCGCTTCCTCGGCCTTACGGCGGCGTTCCAGCCATATGGGTAAAGCGGTCTTGATCGAGACCCGCCGGGGCCGGTAGCTCAATGGTTAGAGCCGGCCGCTCATAACGGTCTGGTTGCAGGTTCGAGTCCTGCCCGGCCCACCAGCAATTTCAAAGACTTGTCGCATTGTCTCAACCTCCGTTTTTGACTGCCCCAACGTTTCCCCCAATGAAACGATTTTTCTTGCCTATCGCAAGCGCCGCCTCCTCCTGATAGTCCGGCGCAAGGTGGCCGTAATGGTCGATGATCATCTGCTCGGACGTGCCCAGGAAATCGGCAATCTTGCGAGTCGGCAACCCTTTCGCGACCAGCCATGAAGCCGCGCTATGGCGCAGCGTGTAGGCCGTCACGCCGCCCTCGATCCCGGCAAGCTTGCAAGCCCGCGCCAGTGCGGTCCCTGCATCAGCAACCGGAACCCCGTTGAAGGTCACGACATGGGGCTGCGCGGCATCGATCCGTTTCCAGCGCCGAAGGTGCGCCAGCAGTCCCGGCGCAAGGCGGACGGTCGGTTGACGCTTATTCGTCCTGGCCGCGCCCTGCATATGCCTGTGGAAAACCCCGCGCTCGACATCAACCCAGGACCGGCCAGGCGCCCGTTCCCATGATGCTGAGAAAACCGCGCCCGGCCGAGATCCTGTATAAATGCCAAGCAGAAGAAACCGGCAAAGGTGGCGCAATGGCCGCTTGTCCGTCTCGCGGCCGTTCTGGACCTCGCGCGCTCTCCAGCATATCCAAAGTAGTTTCGCGAACTCGTCGCGTTCTAGCCATCGCTGGCGGGCCTCGCCGCGTTTGGGCAGGACGACGCGGACGATGCCGCGATGCAAGCCCTCTCTCGCATGGTGGTTGATCGCTGCCGTAAGGTCTTGCAGATCGCGCCGCGCACCGCCGCCTGTCCCCTTGTTTGTCCGGCCCTTACCTTTGCGCCATGCCTCATACTCACGGCAAAGCGCGCCGGTGATTTCATCAAGCTGTCGATCCCCGAAAAACTCAAGCAGGCGCTCCGCGCGCTCGCCTGCTTTCTCAGGTTGCGCAAGGCCCGGTGCAACATCGTCAAGATAGACTCCGATGACGTCAGCTATTTTGATTTCAGATAATGGACGTTCCCGCCTTTCCGGCGCGTATTTGCTGGCGATGTAGTCCGCGAGCCTTCTTTCAGCTTCCTCGCCTTCATGAGCGCCGCAGGTAGTGCTAATTTGTTTTCCGCCGTCGAGGATGATCCAGACTGCCGCTTCTGTGATTTTCCCGGTTGCATCGCGGCGGGCTGGTCTGAGCCAGGTATGGGCGCCTTTTGATTTACGCGGCATTGTTCAAACATCCTTTCGATTTCGGCGAGTGTCGTAAAATCCTTTTTGGCTATGCGGGATATGACGAGATTTCCCTTTGCCGCCTCGGTTCTAAGTGCGGCCTCTGTTAAACCGCTAATTTTCGCGGCATCGGCGAGAGTCAGTTTCAGATTGCGGTCCCTCTCCGCGAGATTTGGACCGTGGCCCAAACACAATGCGCCGTCAGGAGCCTCGCCCGTTTCGATCAGCCCAAAGACTTCATCGGTACTGGTCATTTATCCCCCCATCTGCCAGGCCCTATAGGCGCGAGCGCGGGCCGCTGGCGCCCTTCGACGCGCTGCCCGTAGTTTTGATCGGCCGGGGAAACGAAGACCTGCCACACAGCGTCCGCGTTGTAGAGGTGGTCTTCTGGCGTGTCGGTCTGGCGAAAGGCGACAAGCCGCAAATCGCAGAGCCTGCCGGACAGATAGGATAAGCCAGTGCTTTTCGAGCGCCTTTCATAAAGGCGGGTGAGCGGAATTTTGGAATCGGTCATCGCATCTTGTCCCCAGTCGGACTTCCATGAGAGATTACGCCGCAACCGCCACGACGCTGTTGCCATCCAGGCGAACCGTTACCGTGCCAGAGGTCGCGCCGGCCGCCGAGATCGCAACCCCAATTTTGAAAAATCCCGCCGCACTGGCCTTGCAGAGGCCCGTCGCATTATCCCAAAACACCGCAGCACCTTCCGCGAAAGTTACGACGCTGTTTGGCTTGGGCAGATCAAAGACGCCAACGATTGCGCCCTCGACGGGCGTTGCTTGAGCCGCGTCAAACATTGCGACCGCAAATAATGCTCCGCTCATAAAACCTTGCCCGGATTTCACGCCACCCGAGGGTGTGGTCAAAGTGCAGACATCACCGGAATGCCGATAGTTCGTGGCCATGATCGTTTACCTTTCATAATGATCGAGCCCTTTGCTCGCCGAAATCTTGATGGTGCGGCTCGTGTTGCCTTGAAATGCTGCGATCCTGCGCATGAGGTCGTTCTGGGCCTCGCGCATTTCAGCGTCGTGTTTGTAAGTCACTGATCTTGAAACGCCGTTTGCGAGGTAACTCACAACTGAGATCCCGCTCGCTCTTGCTTTGTTGAGAGCGGCAAGTGCTGCCTGTAATTCTTCAAGGGATTCCGCCACGGTTTACGCTCCCGGATTGCAATAGAATCCCCTCGGCTCATCCCAGCCCGCGCCGAAGTCCTCGCGGATTTTGTACTTGATGCCATCGACGTCGAAGCCGATTTCGCTAAATGTCTGCGGCCCTTCCTCGCCCGCCAGATACACGAAGGAAAGCCCGTCGATGGTTGCGGGGTCTGCAACAAGCCACCATTTTTTCGCATCGCTTAACCGCGGCGCCACGATGACATTTAAAAACGCGAACGGATTGACGTTCGAGGTCTGTGTCGCCTGAATGCTGGTCACAGTTTTTTCCGCCAAGGTCTCAAGTGCGGATGGAACCAGCAAATATTTTGGCGTTGCTGCGATCAGCATTCCGCTCGGGTCGGTCTGTGAACGCATCGCGAGACGCCCGGCAGAAAGCGAGGTTTCGGATATGACAGCGCCCGCGCCGGCGAGGTTTCCGTGTTGTGCGGAGAAGACCGCGAAGCCATCGCTCATCACCGGCGGGCTTTCCAGTATATCGACGAGGCTTTGTGCTTCGAAGTCCGCGGCAGCAATGCCCATCCGCCGCGTCAGATCGGCAAGCGCGCCGAGGTCATCATTGATCAGCACTTGCCGTGAAAGCGAAATGATCCGGCCGAAGGTTTCCAGTTTGTATGTTTCTTGACTGTCGGTCACGGCGCCGTGGACGAAGGCGCCGCTCTCCAAAACCTTTTCCAGAGTCGGCGCACCGCTCAACTGAATCCGGTGGATCATCCGAAAGTCGCTCGCGGTCCGCTGCCGCGCGACCAGTTTCAAGGCCGATGGCACCGCTTGGTAAGCAAGCCTCATCGAGCGATTGATCGCGTCGCCCATCAAAGCCGGCAGATCACTGGTCGTCATCGCCCGTTCAACGATCACACCGGGCGAGCCAACGGTCGAGAGGCCGGACGTGCGCAACAGCTCCCGGCACAATTCCACCGACGTCAGGCCCACGAAGTCCCGCGCCAGCTCCGGCGGCGTCTGTCCGGTCAAGCGGGTCGCCAGGGCCTCGCCGATTGCACGTGACCGGATTGCCGGATCATTGCCATCGAAGCCGGTGATCGAGGCGGTCGCGGTGCGGATCGAGGCTCCCGGTGCTGATCTTTTTTTCAGCTCCTCGAACGCCGCAGCGCGCGCCTGATCGACGGTTGCGCAGAGGTCGATTTGAGTATCAACCCATTGCTGCGGGAGGCTCGTAATCCTGGCAATCGAGCGGATATCGGTATTGATCGCCGCACGGTCTGTGATCACCGGGTCGCCCGTTTGAATATCCATCTGTTGACTCCTTATGTGCGCTCTGGTGTCGGCAGCGACTGCCACGATTGACAGTTCCTTCGGCGTCCACTTCGCAGCGGTCCGCACGCGCTTGCTGCCCTCAGTTGAGTCTTTCCATTGATCGACCGTGTAGCCGACGCTCACGGCTCTGACATGCCCGGCCAAAATGTCTTGAACGACGGCCTCGGCTTCGGCTCGCTTGCTCATTCGGATAACCGCGCGCGCTTCGCCGCTGACGGTCTGAGCTGAAATGACGGAACCTAAAATGTCGCCAACATCATTGCGTTTGTGCGAGTTCAAAACCGGCGCGCCGCGAAAGCTCGACCAGTCTTGATTGAGGTCAAGGCGTTCGACATAAGCGCCGCGCGGGTCCATGCGCTCGACGCCCGCGCCCGCTGCAAAGACAACCTCAAAAGTCCGCTCCGCTTCGTTCCATGACCGCGCGCCAAAGGTCGCCTCGCGCATCAAAAGCTCGGCGGTGTCGGCGCGTGTGAAAAAATTCCTATGGTGCCGGTTCATTATCTTGCACTCCTGTTTGCGGTTGCAGCGGCGTGAACGAAAGACCAAGTGATTTCTCCCGCGCTTTGTCGCTCGCAATCTCCGCGTCGATAGTTTCAACATCCCAGCCGCGCGCGGCCACGGCCTCCTTGCGGCTCATAAGTCCCGCCGCTATTGCCATCGTCTCGCCGGCCACGTCTTTGTCCGGTTGCAGCCATTCTTGCTTCGGCGCAATGCAGCGCATCCGCAGCGTGTCGTCGGTCAGGGGAATATCGAGCCGGCCAGACAAGACTTCGGTCGTCAGCCAACGGCGCCAGATCGGCCGCAGCACCGAGAACGCAAAGGCATCTTGATGCGTCATGATCTTCTTGCGAAACTCTATGATGCCAACGCGTGCGGATGAGAAGTTGACTTCCGATAAGTTGAAATCGACCAAAAAAGAAGGAATGCCGACGCCCGCGCAAATCTCGCGGATGACACCCTTCTCGTGATCGACGACTTCGGCGCCGATCTTGGTCGCTTCGTTTTGGGTGTAGGATTCGCCCGGCTTCAAGCGCGTGACGGTTCCCGGCTCCATAGAGACTTCGCCCGGTGTCGCAGCATCCGCGAGAAGCGTGCCATCGGCGTCCGTGATAAATCCACACTGCATCGCCCCCATCCGCATCCGGAGCAATTGCGCATCGGAATAGCCATCGTGTTCGGTCGCCCGGAGGAGGCTTGGCGCAAGGTGAGAGAGCCCGCGCACTTGGCCGGCAGCTTCGACACGGAAGAAGTGCAGCACGTCCTCGGCCGGGATGCGCACCCGCTCCAGGCCCTGCAACAGCGGCAAGCCCGCGACATAGTTCTTGTAGAAGTCATACGCGACCGGCCGGCCTTCCGGGTCGAGAACAACGCCGGCAATCGCAATGCCACCATCCGGCTGTTGGATGTTCGCGGTGCCGTCGATCTGGCTTTGGTCGATCAGCTTGATTTTCAGGTCGTCGCGAAGATGAACAAGCAGCGCGATTCCTTCGCCGTCCACAAAATATCTGGTCGCGAGGGTCGATTGCAGACCATAAAGCGTTTGGCGACCGAAGAAATCGCACGTGTCGGTCCAGTCATCGAACCGCTGCGATAAGAATTTGTCGAGGGCCGGATCATTGGTCGCTGGCACAATCTTGATGCCGGGGCCGATCATGTTGCTGACCAGGGCAGACACCGCGCTGGCGATCAGAGGTTGATTGAACGCGCTATATCTTGCTCTCCCCGGACCTAGTCCCCGCGCGGCGAGAATGTCCGCGTTGATACTCTGGACCGAACCCGTTCCGCGTGTTCGCCTGCCGCCTGCGACAAAATCGAGTGAGCGTTTGGCATCGATCCGAGCGGCGCGCCGCATGACTTGCCGGGATGGCTTGGACGTCAGCGATAGGAACCCGAGGAGAGATTGGAGGAGCGCCATGGCTCATTCCGCCCCTCAAATGCTCGCCGTCAGCATGGCGACACTTCCATGACTATGCGGTGAAAAGGTCACCACGATGCCACTGCTATGACGGACTGTTCCGAAAAGCTCTTTTTTCGAGGCTACCCATGCGGGCCGTGCGGAAATGTCGGGTGCCAGTTTGTGCGGAAGCGTGATGTCATGCTCCGCAGCGCGCCGCTGCATGTATTCGACAATGATAGGGATCGACATCGCGAACATTTGCGCGGGCGGTCCGATGACACCCGCCTTTTGCAGTTCCTCCGCCGTTCCGCACCCAACCACAAACTGACTTTTGCTCAGGACGGTGATGACCGCGAAGGTGTCCTCCCGGTCGAGCCCGTCTCGCAGGCAAAGTTGCAGACCGGGCAGCGCAAGAGCGACGCCTGCCCATGATGCCCCTTGCGAAACAATGCACCATGCGGTGCGGAAGAGAAGCGCGTCATGGACGCATAGCTTGAGCGCCCGGTTTTGGGATTTCGGCGCTTTCCCGGCCTCGTGCCAAAGCAGCATTTGGCCCTTCGACCTATGCTCGCGGAAGCTCGGTTCGGAACGGTTAGCCAGCGCCAGGAATTCCGCGCGCGGAAGCGGGTCAAGCACGTTCATCGGGCGGACTCCCTAGGTACTGTCAAAACAGAACCGACAGTAGGCCGCTCCCAGCTTGGAAATCAATCACTTTGACAAGAGAAAACGGACTTATCCCCGGGATTTATCCACAGTCTATCCACAAGGTTGTCCACAAGTTATCCACAAGGCAAGCAGCGAAGATCCCGCGACATGACTGCATGAGCAAGCGCGCAATTTTCGAGTTCGATTTGCATCTGCTGCACGAAGGCTTCCGCGCGCTCGAATGTTGCGGCGAGCGCGGCTTGCTGGCGGGCTTTCGCGCGCCGCCGATACCACGTCGAGCGCGAGACGCCTTCCGCGAGCCACGGCTTTTGCGCGGGCCGTCGCGGGCCTATTCCGTGACGCCGTCGATAGCGCTCAGAGCGAAGCCGGGCGGCCTCGCGTTTTTCGGGTGTTTTCATGGTGAATCCTGTTACAGATAAGCGATTGCAGCCAAAGAATACTTTCATGTATGCGTAACGCATGGGCGATTTTTTCTTTAAGCGAGCCGGGCATTGTACGCGGTGCGAGCAATCCTTTGGCGGCAACCGCGCAACGGCATTCATGGTGCGCGAAACGGTCGTTTGGGACGTCCGTGGCACTGATGCAACAGGCTACCTCGCTTTTACTCAGCCCGAGACCGTCCCGGTGTGCGATGCTTGCGTGACCGTGAAAGAGCAAGCCAACGCGACACGCGAAACCTTTTGCAAAGGATGCGGCCAACGAATGCTTACGCAAGAGCATTGGCATGGTGTCACATGTTCGAGCCGATGCGCGCAACGTGAGCGACGGGCGCGAAGGCGGCTCAAAAAACTTCTTTGCGTGACATGCGGCCTTGTGTTCAAGGCGACGCGCACCGATTCCAAGTTTTGCTCTAATGCCTGTCGGCAAAAGGCGCATCGGGTGGCCTCAAAGCCCGTCGAGCCAGCGGCTTCGTGTCACTCTGGAGACCGGCGTTGATTGCGGCTCAAGTCTCAACGCCGCCTCGCGGCTATCCATGTTCAACGCCAGCCCTTCGCGCGCCGCAAGCGCATAGACCAGCGCGTCAAGAGTTTCCGCCCTTCGCCCCGGTATCCGCTCAAAGCGCCGGTCCGGACGGCCGCGAAGGTATTTCGTGATAAGCCTTTCGCTCGCGAGCTGTTCAAAATAGGTCGCGTCGAGGCTGTCCGAAAAGCGGATGCTTTGCCCGCGTTTCAGCCTTTGGAATAGGAGCGATTTAATCCCATCGACGCCGACAATGTAGAGCCGTTGCGACGCTCGCCCTTTCAGGACTTGGCTCACTTTGAACGCGGGGCGCGAAAAGCCGCCCATGCCCTTGATTGCGAAGATTCGCCGCGAGGCGCGCGCCGCTGCAAACCGCAAAACCTTGTCATAAACGCCGCCGTCGCCAGCATCGAGCGCCGCCGCGTCAACACCAATCGAGCCGCCGTGCGGATGCTGCCAACGTTGCTTCAAGAGGTCGTCGAGGTCTTGCCAGACTTGCTCGCCAACCATCGGACCATGCACAATTTGATGCGCCAGCACGAAGCAAGTCCCATCCCGCGCGAAGCCCGCGAAGGTCGCCTCTGCCCTATCGTCTTGTAAGTCACAACCAACGGTTATGCACAGCACGTCAGGCGGTATCCGGTGCAATCCGAACGGCTCGACGCGGGTTGCAAGCGCGCCCTCGTCAACCTCGTCGCCTTGCTGCCGCCACGGCTCGCCAAGGACGGTATTCACAAAAACCTGTAGCCGCTCCGGGTCATCCTTGCCAGCCAAAAACTCAGCCGCAAGGACAGACCAGCGCGCGTTGTGCAAGAGGCTCACAAGCGCGTTGAGCTTGAAGCCAGCGTGGCCGCGAACCTCTGGCGCGGTCGGCCGCCAGCGGCCGGCCGCTACCATTGCGGGCTTGTGCGTCTCGTCCACAAGCGCGCTGCAATGGGGACAACGGAAAGCTGCGGTTTTGGGCTCGCCCGCCTGCCACTCAATGTTTGACCATTTGATTTCTGTGAAGCTGCCGCACGCCGGGCAGGGAACCTCAAACACGCGCATGTCCGATGCCGCGTAAGCTTTGCAAACGTGGCTCGTTTCTTCGTCAAGCGGCGTCGAGCCCAAAACAATCTTGCGGTCTGCAAAGGTGAGCGTGCGCTTTTCCGCAAGGTCAATCGGGCTTCCCTCGCCCGTCATGCTCATGGCGTCCGCCTCGTCAATGAACAGAACCCGCGCGGTCTTGGCTCTCAGATTCCGAGGTGCCTTGCTCGCGACCACGCGAAGGCTCCCGCCCGGAAAGAACCGCGAAAGCATGGTTGACCGGCTCTTGCCCCGCTGCCCGACGCGCGAGCTATCCCGCAAGATGCCCGCGAGCGCCGGGCTTGCCGCGAAAAGCGGTTCGAGGTCGCTCGCCACGAAGTCCTTGCAATCGCTCTCGACCGGAAGCAAGCAAATCACTGGCGAAGGGTCATTCGTCGTAAAATGCCCGATAGCAGCCGCAACCAAAACAGAGAAGCCGATGCGCGCCGCCTTTTGCAGGGTCACCCGCTCAATGTCCGGGTCGCCTATCGCATCCGCAATCGCGCGCTGATAGCTGTAGAGTCGCATCGGGCCAGGACAAGCGCAAAGGCCCTCAGGCAAAAGGATGGAGTCCTCAATCCATCGCGAGAGCGGTATGAGTTCCGACGGAACAATGCACGCCAACGCCCGGCGGCGGATTTCGATGAGGATGTCAAAGTCCGCCATCGCCGCTTGTCGGCGCGTCAGGGTTGAGCGAAGGATTAAAAATCGGAGTCAGCATTGACAGCTGATCAGCAAGGCCGGCCATGTTGCGCAACATTTCGAGAAGCTCGTCGAACGACAGTGTGGTTCCGCTACTCTCCAGGCCGTGATTGGTTATCCAAACCGCCGCCGTCGCTTCGGCAGGAAGCCGGTCGAATTTTATCCGTTCATCCATATGCTTGAGATCGTTATAGAGTAACCCTAGTCTTTCACCTTCACTGTTGTCGTCCTTCTCAAAGAACTTTTCACCCGTGGCTGTCTTGAGCAGTTCCTAGCCTTGATAGCACTGGGATATGCAATTCTCGAAATTTAAAAGCGCTTTAAAGTACGGCGACACGACGTTGCGTGGGGTTTCGAGATACTCGATCAACGCTTTTCGCGCCTCATGGTACGCGGACAACGCTCCCTCTGCACGCCGGAGAAAGTTGAAGACATATGCTCGCTGCTTAGGGTCGAGTCGAACAGTAAAAGCATTTGTCAGAATAAACGCGTTTAGCCAATTTGCATGCGTTGAAAGTTCCCGTGCGCTGCACTCGGTTAGAAGGGAAAGCTTGTGCGCTACGAAGTTGTCGAGCAGGTAATCCGTCGGCTCCCCAGTTATTGAAGCATCGTACGCACGCTTGACGCCGCCACATTTCGGACACGGAGCACAATTGTCCGGTGTGTTAGCGGCCGTGTAGATCAAAGCGCCACAATTCCCGCATTTAATGCGACGTGTCGCCTGCGACTCCGGAAATTCAATCAGCATGCTTTTACCCCTCCTCAGGGCGCTTATTATCTTGGCATCTTATATCGTCAGCGTGATGCGCTGTTCAACTCTCGTCTAGCTCGGTCAGCGCGGCCCGCACTTCGCCGTCGATTGTACGAATGTCTTACGGCGTCCGCCGCATTTTCGTCACTTAGCGGGGTTGAATGCGGCCCGTACAGCACCTAGGTGACTTAGTAACTCGGCCAATCTGCGGGGAGATTGGAGGGGTCATGTTTAAATGGACTTCCCCGAGCCAACTGTGACGCCTTTTCCCGCCTTAAACGGCGCGGTGTAGTTCCGAGGGGGCAAACTCTCGGCCGTCGATGACGGACATTACTTCGGGATTTTATCCACGAGTTCAATGAGCGCGGCGCGCACTTCCATATCAATCGTCTGCACGTCTTGCTGCGTCAAGTGCGGGAGCCGAGCGGCGGCGCGTTTAGGAACCCGAAGCATCCCCGCGCGAATGGTCCGACAGATGCCTTCCCATTCCCGCGCAACAGCCTCAGAATCTACCAGCGTGCCGCGTACGCGCGCGTTCTTAAGTTCAATGGCGTCAGCCTGCGCCTTAGCCAATCTTGCCCGCTCTTTGCCCGTCCCCGACTGCGCGGGGCGGCCTTGCGCAGCCACGGCCTCGCGCATGTGCTGGCAATAGGCACGGACGCTCGCCTCAAGGTCGAAACCCTTGCGCCCAGCCCGCACCATGACACCCCGACGCGCAAAGCTTGTGACTTGCGTGCCGGAAATCCCCAGCCAATTCGCCAAAACTTCGCCGGTCACAACGCTCATTTTCCTATGCCGCGCACCTCAAACCCTTGTTTAAAAATAACTTTTTAGCGTGATATTTCGGGGCGGCGCCCCCCCGCGTTCGTCCGGCTCACGGAGTACCTTTTAAGGGCCCTCCCAAACCGACGCGCACCCTCCATTAAGCCCGGACGATTGCCGTTCTGCGCCCCAATTATTAGTCGATTGAGCCAGATCATTTACCTTGCCGCACGAAGGGGGTAAGCTTTGCACTCGGTATATTACTATTGAAATGGAGATGGAGCGCCGAGGAAACGAGAGAAAATTACAGGGAGGGTAACCGATGAGAATCCTCTATCGCGACGTGGCTATAGGCCTTGTTGCTTTAAGCCTTGCGGGCTGGACACTGCCCAACCCCCCATCAGTCGAGACCGTGCTCTATAGTTTCAAAGGCGTCCCGGGCGATGGCGCATTGCCCTTCGCTACACTGATCGCCGACAAGGAGGGCGCGCTCTATGGCACAACGTCCCGTGGCGGTATCAGCAGCGGTATCAACGTCGGGCGGGACTGCGCCCCGGACGGATGCGGCACAGTTTTCAAGCTGACGCCGCCCGCCAAGGGCCAGACCGCTTGGACAGAGACCGTACTTTATAGTTTCAAGGGCTACCCGACCGATGGTGAATATCCCACCGCTAGCCTGATCGCCGACAAGGAGGGCGCGCTCTATGGCACAACGGTTGGCGGCGGCATCGGGCGGCCATATGGAACAGTTTTCAAGCTGACGCCGCCCGCCAAGGGCCAGACCGCTTGGACAGAGACCGTGCTTTATAGTTTCAAGGGCGGCCCGACCGATGGCGCAAATCTCTCCGCTGGCCTGATTGTTGGCAACGACGGCGCACTCTACAGCACAACGTATAACGGCGGGAGCCAGAGCCCCGGCTGCCCTGATCGTTTTGGTGCTGGTTGTGGCACAGTTTTCAAGTTGACGCCGCCCGCCAAGGGGCAGACCGCTTGGACAGAGACCGTGCTTTATAGTTTCAAGGGCGGCCCGACCGATGGCGCAAATCCCTTCTCCGGTGTGATCGCCGATAAGACAGGCGCGCTTTACGGCACAGCGGGAGGCGGGAGCGGCAGCTTTGGAATCGTTTTCAAGCTGACGTCGCCCGCCAAGGGGCAGACCGCTTGGACAGAGACGGTGCTTTATAATTTCAAGGGCGGTGCGAGCGATGGCGCAAATCCCAACGGCTTGATCGCCGACAAGGAGGGCGCGCTCTATGGCACAACGTATTACGGCGGGAGCAGCGTGAATATCATCGGGAATGGCACGGTTTTCAAGCTGGCGCCGCGCGCGGAAGGCCAGACCGCTTGGACAGAAAGTGTGCTCTATAGTTTCAAGGGTGGCCCGAGCGACGGCGGAAATCCCTCCGCTGGCCTGATTGCTGACAACGACGGCGCGCTCTACGGCCCAACGGTTGTCGGTGGGACTAGCGGCTTTGGCACGGTTTTCAAGCTGACGCCGCCCGGGAGAGGGCAGACCGCTTGGACAGAGAGTGTGCTTTATAGTTTCGGGGGCGACGCGAGCGATGGCAGACTTCCCCAAGCTGGCCTGGTCGGCAACGAGGGCACGCTCTATGGCACTACATACGTCGGAGGCAGCGGCCTGAATGGCACGGTTTTCAAGCTGACATTATGTTCTGATAATAATGGCGATCACGACGGATGTCCTGTTTTCCTGTCCCAGGAATAGCGGCGTCAAGCCGTCAGCCTCGTAACCGCGCTGATACGGACATTTGAACTCTGGGCAATAGCGCCCGGAGTTTCCAAGGCTCATGGCCAAATTTTCGCGCCCGCGATTTTTTTGCAAAATCGACGGCATCCGATAATCAAAGCCCGCTAGTCGCTGATTCATTTCATGGT
>DATBPZ010000108.1:0-150590 GCA_036561105.1 Methylocella sp.
GACAGCGGAAAATAACACTCAATCCGGCGCATTTGCGCCTCGGAGAGCAAAAACAAATCAGCCATGGCGAAGCCTCCTCGCCCCGCCTATGAATCAGCCGACTCACCTCAACGCAAGAACTTTAATGGGTCCTGAGCCTAAATGAGGCGGACTCTCTGAGCGGTGGTACCTGATCAGATCTGCCGCTCAGAGAGCTTAAGCGATCGCGGTCTTTTGCAACTCGACGAGTTGCGCAATGCCGGTTTTGGCGAGCGCCAGCAAATCTTGCAGTTGCGCATCGGTAAACACCGCCGCTTCCGCCGTCGCCTGCACCTCGACGAGTGAACCGCCGCCCGTCATGACGAAATTCGCATCGGTTTCGGCGGCCGAATCCTCCTCGTAATCGAGATCGAGCACAGCTTCACCGTTGGAAATGCCGCAGGAAATCGCCGCGACATGGTCGCGCAACGGATGGTCCTTGATGATCGAGCGGCCGTGCATCCACTTCAAGCAATCATGCAAGGCGACCCAGGCGCCGGTGATCGCGGCGGTTCGCGTGCCGCCATCGGCTTGCAACACATCGCAGTCGAGCGTGATCTGGCGTTCCCCCAACGCCGGAAGATTGGTGACCGCGCGCAGACTGCGGCCGATCAAGCGTTGAATTTCGTGCGTGCGACCGGATTGCTTTCCAGATGACGATTCGCGCTTCGTCCGCGTATGAGTGGCACGCGGCAGCATGGCATATTCGGCAGTGATCCAGCCGCGCCCTTGGCCGCGCAGCCATGGCGGCGGCTTTTCCTCGAGCGACGCCGTGCACAGCACATGCGTGCTGCCAAATTTGACGAGGCATGAACCTTCTGCGTAGCGCGCGACCTTGCGTTCGAGCGAAACTGGCCGCAATTCACCGGCGGCACGTTTGGACGGACGCATGGGTATCCCTCGTTTCTTGTTATGGTTTGGTTTTAGAGGCTTCGTTCCCTTCGCGCAACCTGGAGAGCAAAATTAGGCGCGCGGCCGCGTTAGCGCGAGCACTTTTCGGACTAAGCTTGGGTCGTAAATGGGCTAAACTGGGTTTAGGTGCAGAGCGGAACCAGAATATGGACTCTTTCAAGGGCAAAGCCGCTTTCGTCACCGGCGGCACGTCAGGCATGGGCCGCGCGGCGGCCGTCGCCTTTGCGCAAGCAGGCGCTCATGTCGCGATCACAGGCCGCCGCGAGGCGGAGGGTGAACGGACGCTCGATCTTATGCGGGAAGCTGGCGGAGACGGCATTTTCATTGCGGCTGATCTTGCCCGCGAGGCCGATGTGAGCGGGGCGATTGAAAAAGCCTGTAGGCAGTTTGGTCAAATCGATTTTGTGGCCAATTGCGCCGGAGTCGATCCCATTGCGGATATCGTCAATTATACCGAGGCTGAGTTCGATGCGATCTTCAATGTCAATGTGAAGGGCCTGTTTTTTTGCCTGAAGCATCAAATTCTGGCGATGCAAGAAAAGGGCGGCGTGATTGTCAATCTCACATCCGCCGCCGCACGCACACCTTTTGCGGGATGCAGTCTGTACAATGCGAGCAAGAGCGCCGCAGCGATGTTGACGCGCAGCGCAGCGGTTGAGGCGGGCAAGCACGGCATTCGCATCATCGAGGTGGCGCCCGGACCCATCGATACGCCGATGTTGCAGCGCTATTTTGCGCAGGAAATGGCAAAGGGCTCAGAGGTCACGGAAAAGACCGTGCAAGCCGCAACGCTTCTTGGCCGCGTCGGGCGTCCCGAGGATGTCGCGAACGCAATTCTATTCCTCTGTTCCCCCCGTGCATCCTTTGTCACCGCCGCGTCGCTGAGTGTTGATGGCGGCTTCCCGCTAGGCTAGGCGGTTGTCCTCCTGAGCCTCTCAATGCCCCTCAAAGCTCATCAGCGTCCGGACCGGCACGCCGAGGGCCTTGATCTTCGCGGCGCCACCGAGATCGGGCAGGTCGATGACGAAACAGGCGGCCACCACGTCGGCGCCGATTTTCTTCAACAGCCCGACGGCGCCCGTGGCGGTGCCGCCGGTGGCGATGAGATCATCGACGAGGATCACCCGTTCGCCCGGCCGCACCGCATCGTCGTGCATCTCCATCTCGTCGAGGCCATATTCGAGCGAGTACGCGATCGACACTTTGGTGAACGGCAGTTTGCCCTTTTTGCGGATCGGCACGAAACCCGCCGAAAGCTGATGCGCCACGGCACCGCCCAAAATAAAACCCCGCGCTTCCATGCCCGCGACCTTATCGATCTTGGTGCCGGCCCAAGGCTGCACCAATTCATCGATCGCCCGGCGAAACGCCCGCGCGTCCCCGAGAAGGGTCGTGATATCGCGGAACATGATCCCTGGCTTTGGATAATCGGGAATCGTCCGGATCGCCTCTTTGAGATCCATCATAAATTGTTCGTCCGGTGCAAGAGGGCCTCCAATTTTTTCAAAAGCGCCGGGTCGCGGGCTGCGGGCGCGGTCAAGATCGCATAATCGAGCGCACGGTCGGACCCGATCGGACAGGCTTCGTGCATGGCGGGAAAATCACGCAACAAGCGGGTCAAAAGCCGTGCCGCATTGCCCGCGTTGGCTTCCACCACCTTGATGACCGAGGCCACATCGACATTGTCATGCTCGGGATGCCAGCAATCGAAATCGGTGACCATGGCCACCGTCGCATAGGGCATTTCGGCCTCGCGCGCGAGTTTGGCTTCCGGCATCGCGGTCATCCCGATGACATCGCAGCCGGTGGACTGATAGCTAAGTGATTCGGCGAGCGAGGAAAACTGCGGGCCTTCCATGCACACATAGGTGCCGCCTTTGACGTAGGCGATGTTTTCCGTGGCTGCCGCGGCGGCGATCCTCTCTTGCAGCAGCGGGGCCACTGGGTGCGCCATCGACACATGGGCGACGCAGCCATTGCCAAAAAACGAGCTTTGCCGCGCGAACGTCCGGTCGATGAACTGGTCGACGAGCACGAAAAGCCCCGGATACAGCTCCGGTTTGAACGAGCCGCAGGCGGACACCGAAACGATGTCCGTTACTCCGGCGCGTTTCAGCGCATCGATATTGGCGCGGTAATTGATCCCCGACGGCGACAATTTATGGCCTCGCCCGTGGCGGGGCAAAAACACCGCTTCGGTCGAACCAATCCGGCCGAAATGCAGCGCGTCGGAGGCCTCGCCCCACGGCGTCGCGACCCATTCCTCGCGGATGTCCTCGAGCCCCGGCAGCGCATAGACGCCAGATCCGCCAATGATACCAACAATTGCTTTTGTCATGCAGCTTCGTTCCTTAAGCGCCGCAGTTTCTATCGGGTCCGGCCATTACACAAGCGACGGCTGAGCTTGGCCCAGCACTCCGACGTCCTGTCTAAGCTTTGGCAGTCTATTTTCCAAAAAATTGATACTTCGCCGAATAGGGAACGCGGACCGTCGTGCCGAACTGCGACTGCCCGCATCCATCCGCGGGCTCGGCGCCGCCATCCGTATCGATCCTGCGGACAAATTCCACGGCATCGAGTTTTCCGGCGCCCGCATGGGATTTGACCTTAAGCAGAAGCCAGGGAATGGCGCCCGGTTTTGGCGAGGGCTGTTTTGCCAACACTTCGCCGGTGACCGACGAGCCGTCGCCAAGGACCCATTCTGGTCCCTTGCCGTGGGTGCCCGCCTGCTTGCCGTCCGCATCGAAAAGCACGGCCTCCGGCCCATCGAAGGCATAGGCGAATCCTTGCGCCAGGTGAGCTTCGTCTTTCATCTTGCAGGTATAAATCTGCACCCCGTCCGCACCAAATTCGAACAATTTCCGCGCCCCGGAAGGCGGCGCAAGCATATCCCCGCTGAAAGCAGGCATTGTAAAGACGGTCATCAGAAGCGCAGCATACATCTGTTTCAAATGCTTCATGCCCCTCGCTGCCACAATTCTAAGCTGACGCAATCTCGAAAATTCAAGGCCCCGTCAAGGGTCTTTCAAGACGTCTGGGAGTCGGCTGAGCCACAGTTTCCGTACCCATTTGGTTATTGCAAGGAAAACAGTCATGGCTTAGGTAACACCAGTCTGGCTAGAGTTAGAGTCTTTTGATTTCATCTCAAACCCAGAGCAAGCCCCCGGCATCCATAGCCGTTCTCACGGGGCATAACTTGATCGCGAATTGGCTAACCGGGGGGCGGTCGGGTTTTGTGGGAGGTTGTACAAGTGAAACGGATACAAAAAGCTAGCAAATTTATTATCGCGACTGCCCTTGCGCTCGGCGCGGGATCTGCTGCCGCTTACGCCGATGAGGCGCCCAATTGCCAAGGTCTGCCAACCTACACCGCGCTTAAAGCCGCCCTCACCGCGGCGCGCGGCCAGTCGAACGGCGGCTTCAATCTCGACATGTGGGGCGCTGTCGTTAATCGGGATGGCCAAGTCTGCGCCGTCGCGTTTACGGGAAAAGACAGGGGATCGGAATGGCCTGGCTCGCGCATCATCGCGGCGCAGAAGGCCTATACCGCGAATGCCTTCAGTCTGCCCGGCCTATCTCTCTCGACTGCCAATCTCTACGCCGCTGTTCAGCCAGGCGGCACGCTCTATGGCCTCCAGCATAGCAACCCGGTCGATACCAGCAGCGCCTACAGGGGCCCTGCATCGAGATTCGGGACGGCCAATGATCCTATGTTCGGAAGCCGTGTGGGCGGCATCAATGTATTTGGCGGCGGACTAGCGCTCTACGCCAAGGGCAAAATCCTGCTGGGTGCCATTGGAGTCAGTGGTGATACCTCTTGCGCTGACCACAACATTGCCTGGCGCACCCGCCACGCCCTCAATCTTGATTTCATTCCGGGTGGCGTCGGGGCTGATACGACGCGTGCCGACAATATCAACTATCAAGGAAAGGTCCCCGTCCCGAGCGTCGCGAATGACTTTTCGCACCCGATCTGCGCGATCGGCGGCGTCGACGGTGTGTCAGCGATCAGCGCAGGGCTACCTGTGACTCAATAAACGAACTCGGCTGCTGGATATCAAGCGTCCAGCAGCGTGCCCTATGTCTTGACCGGGGGCTGCGCTCAAAATTGGCGCGCGACGCCGGAAGCGACGGCTAAAGCTGCCGTTCCGGCAGGCACCTCGCCAGGCGCGGGGAGAGCCACGCTCACCACCCGGCTGTCCTTCTCGAGGGTCATCGCCCGGGCATCAACCTTGCGCAAATACCAGCCGGACGCGGCTTCGCCAATATGCAGCCGCACCAGGCTTTTGGTTGTTTGATCGATGATTAAAGCCACGTCTTGCGGTTGTCCGACCGCCGTTCCGATGAGAGTGAATGGCGGCGTCTCGGGCGCGGCGGGGGGTGGCGGTGGTGGTGCTTCGACGACGGCCATCGGCGGCGGCGGCGGCGCGGGCGGCCGTCTCGACGCGGAAAAGAGAGGCCGTTCGCGGGTGGCGGACAGCAAATCGACCGGGATTCCCCAAAGCGGATTCCCGCCGGGCGGCGCCACGCGCGGATCTGGCTTTTTCCCGGTCACCGCGTGTTGTTCCGGGCTTTGACCGGCGTTGTCTGCCTTATTTCCGAGGAGGCTGGCGCCAGCGGTCGTCTGGCCAATGGCTCCATTCAAGGAAAAAAGGGCCATCGCCCCAATCATGTAAGCGCAACGTGTCATCATTTGCTTACCTGCCATTGCCCCGACACGTCGATTTGCACGCGCATCCGGGGTGTTTCGGTTCCGGTGTCAAATCTTCCCGCCGATTGTGGTACTTGTACCACAAGTTGGTCGATAAAGAGAAACGGCATCCCCGTTTCTAACTCATAAAGCAATTGCTGCAAATTGCTTTGATCGATCTCAAGATTCGCCGAAAGCCGCACATAGCCCTGCCTGGTGTCCGAACCTTGCAGATCGACCTGCGAGGATAGCACATTGCCGCCCGCCTCATTGACCGCAGCATCCACCCGATGTTGCAGCGCCGCACCGGCGATTGTCACGGTCCGCCCTTCCAGAAAAGGCGAACCGGACTTGCCCGTGCCATACCCAAGGCCCGCCGCGGGTTTGCGGCCTTCGAGCTGGTCGAGCACGTCGGTGGCGGCGGCGTATTCCGCATAATCGCTGGCAAGACCTGCAAGCGCGAGCCAAATGACGATCAAGAGACACGTCAGCAGCGCCAGATAGCCGGCAAGCGGCACGACGTGTTCGCGGGTGAACAGTTTATGGACCGGATGCGCGCGGTCGAGGACATCCTTGAAAGGCAGGTTCATCACAGGCCTGGCGTATAAACCGGCTCGATGCGAGCCTCGATATGAAAATGCTCGGTCTGTTCGGAAGCTGACCGCGTCGTCGGGGCGAAAAAAGTTGCCTTGCTGAAATGTGACGTTTGTTCGATCAGCCGAATCAACGAGGGAGCATCCTTGGTGACGCCCACGATCTGTATCTTATCGCCGAGAATTCGAAGCTCGGTCAGATAGGTGTCATCGGGCAAAACCTGCGATAAGGCTTCGATGGCGATGACGGTCGAGGGTATTTCGTGCTTGTGCTGTTCCAGCGCGCGCGCCGCTTCGCTCGCTCCATTGCGGCCCGGTTGCATCAGAGCCCGGCGCTCCGTGACACGGCGCAGGACGTCGTCGCGTTGCGTTTCAAACATCCCTCCCACGATGGCGTTTGCCGCGATCGACAGCGAGGCGAGCGCGCTGCCGCCCGCGGCAAGCCCAATCAAGATGCGCCGGAGGCGGCGCGCATCGGCGGCCTGTCCGGCTTTTTGCTCGCTAATCTTGATGGTGGCGGCGTCTCCGACCGGATGCGGCAGGGCGGCCGAGAGGATGACGGTATCGGCGCCGAGTGCGGTGACCGCGCTGATAAAGGGTGCGATCAGCGTTTTGGCCGTCGCGGCGATTGTCACATCAATCCGATCGTTGGCGGGATCCACCTCCGAATGCCAGCCAAAGGCGGCAGCATCGGCGCTCCAGGGCGTCAGCCGGTCGATCTGAGCGCGGACAATCCCATCGAGAAAATCCAAAGCGCGGCGCGGCAATTCGAGTGGCCGGAACATGAAACGCTGGGGTCGCAGGACGACCTCTACTTTTGCGCCACGCAAGACTGAGTCAGGCAGGCCGGCAACCTCGGCGCCGGTATGATCGCCGGAGAGACGGATCGGGGGGCCGGGCAAATCTAGAACGTCCCCCTGCTGGCCTCTCCGGACCGTGAACGTGCCATCTTGCTGTTCGGCGAGCTGGACGTAAGGTATCATCCGCAACGATTGGCGGCCCGCGACAATCGTCATGGCTACACGATCGATCCAGCGAGAGCAGGTTTCGACAATGTCCGCGTATGAAATCATTCCAACTCCGTTCGAGTCCGTGCTCAGATAGGACCGTCAAAATCATCATGCCAGGCGAGGATGCGGTAAGGCTCCGCGCCGTTCTCCACGATTAGAATCACAACCTCGGCGTTCACCGTCTGGCCAGACCCAAGTGTAATGCGGACACTGGCGCGTGTCGCCTTACGTCCGCCAATCGCGACGCTGTCGCGCGCTGTCCCCAGCAGAGCCAAGACCGCCTGCGGATTTTGCGGGTTCCGCAGCTTGACGATATCGGCGGCTTTGCCAGGAGTCATTCCCGGTAATGCCGCGATGACTTCCGGCGCGGCCTCGTTGATGTCAATCTCCGCCCGGCCATTGAAAACCGTCACGAAAGGGAGCGCCGCGGTCACAAGCGCGGCCGGAATCTCCCGCACCAAGCGCAATTCAGCGGTGCTTTGAAACGGCGCTTGGCGCGGCCGGGAGGCCAAGCCAGCTTCCTTATAGGCATCGGCCTCGGGATTTTGATTGCCCGCGGGCGCCTTCGTCCGCCAGGCGATGATGTGATCGGCAAACGAATTCGCGTCGCTGGGCTTGGCGCCAAGCGTTGCGAACAATCCGGAAAGCAAGGGTTTCGTGCCAAAGTTAAGATCGATGCGGCCACCCTCCGAATGAAAGTCCACGAAATTCGTGGACCCTGCCAATTCAAATGAGAAGGCGCCGGAGCTTGGGCGGTTCGCGTCATCAAAACCAATCAGCCGGAAGGCGGTCAGCTCCAAACCCGCGGTGATCAGGGCTTGCGCCTGGACTCTGTGATCGTAGGCGCGCGCCGCCACCGCCGTATTGGCGATATAGACCGCGTAAACGGAAGCCAGCGCCGCCAAGGCAGCGAGAATCCAGAGGACCGCGACGAGAATAAAACCCTGCTCGCTGTCCGCCGCCAAGGGCCGCTGACTTGGGCAGCTCTTGCGTTTTGCCGTCACTTGCTCTTCCGTCGGAAAGTCCTCCTATCGGCCGCGTCTCTTTCGGATCTCTTAAATTTTGTTCTGATTGGACCCAAGATCTCACTGGCCCTCGCACCCAGCCGGCGCCGAAACGCAGGCGGCCGGGGTGTTCACATTAACCAGAGTAGCCGTCGAAACCGGCAAGATTTCGCCGGTCACATCGTTGCGGACGGTAACCCGGACCGCGCTGGGCATTTTCTTAACATCCGACCAAATTTCTTTCCAGACACGGTCGCGTCCGGCGAAGGCGAAGGACACGCGATAGGGCGGCCGTACCAGCACGATCGGACTTGTAAATTCGACGGTTCCGTCATCCACCGCACTGGCGGCGACCAGGGCGAAGGGCGCCCGTGAGCGGACCAGCACCCGGCCGCGTGCGTCGTCGATCTCCCCAAGCCGGACAATTTCGAGGCCGGGCGCCGCATTGGGGCCAATCGCCGAGCGCACAAAAGTGACCGACGTTTCGGTTCCTTCAAAGAAGAATCGTGAATCCCCTTCCAGTGACACATATTCAGCCGCCGCGAGATCAGCGGCGATCCGGTCAACGCCAAGACCCAGCAAATCGGCATTCTGAACGCGCCCGAAACCCGTCCTCCAATTCGCCATCCAATGACCGGTGACCGTGGCAAGCATTCCAAGCAGTAAGCCTGTCAAGGCAATCGCGATCAGTGCTTCAAGGAGCGTGAACCCGCTTTCCCCGGAGGGCAAGCAGCTGGCAGGCCCGCGCCCATGTTTCATTGGGCGCCAGTGCGTTTGACGAGGCGGATCGTATTGACCCCTGCGGCGGCCCCGGACGGTGATTGCGCGGTCACCGCTATCGCGTGTGGCGACCAGATCTTTGCGGCGCGTGGATTGGCTTCGATTGACAGCGGCGTGATATCGACAGACCACGTTAGACCGTGCATGTCGCCGGTCAGGCTTCCGGCGGCAAGGCTTGCCCGGTCCGGGAGCCCGGTCTCGACCGCGCGAACCGTCTCGATGAGCGCAATATGCTGCTCGATCCGGCCCGAACCGCGCAGATTTCCTGACATGAGCGATCCAATGGCCGCCAGGCAGAAGGCCGCGACAGCAAGCGTGACGAGGATCTCGATGAGGGTAAACCCCGCACGGGGATCAAGATCGTCGTTCATGGCAAAGCGCTCAAAGGGCATTGGCTGGAACAATTTCCACCCCTCCCGTGAGCCATGTGATGCGGATCTCATAGGCGGTGCCGGGCCGTGAGAGGAAAATTGTGCCGCCGCAGGACATGCCGGATGGCAGGAACTCGATGGCCGCGCCGCTGGCATGGCCGCCGCATTGCCCGGCGAGGACCGCGCTAAAGGTGACGTCTCCGGGAAATTGCACCTCGGCCCCGCTGGCGCCGGAGCGGATCGTCCCCGAGACCGTGCTGAGCTTGGTTTGGACCACAGCGCCGTTGCGAATCGCGGCCAGGCGATCGCCCTTCAGCAAGGCTGCGGTTTTCAACGCATAGGCATCGAGCGCCGCGCGCGAGGTTCCGCGCGGGAAGGCCGGCAAGGCGATCGACGCGAGCATAGCGATGATGGCGAGGACACAGACGGTTTCGAGTAAGGTGAAGCCGCTTTCGGCCCCGCGTTCGCTCATCGCAGCTCCGAGCTCTTGATGTCAGCGCCGGTGCCCGTCCCGCCTTCCTGGCCGTCGGAGCCGAGCGAGATGATTTCATACGGGCTGTGATCGCCCGGCGCACGATACTTATAGGGATGCCCCCAGGGATCGCTCGGAACCGAATTGTTCTTCAAATAGGGGCCGTTCCAAGACGTTGCACCTCCCGGCTTCGCCACCAGGGCGGCAAGTCCCTCGGAGGTCGTCGGATAACGCCCAAGGTCGAGATAGAAAAGATCGAGCGAGCTGGCAAAGCTCTGGATTTGGATGGTCGCCGCCTTCACCTTGGATTGGCTGAGGTAATTGAGAACCCTCGGGCCGACGAGGCCCATGATCAGACCGATGATGGTGATCACCACCAGGATCTCGACCAAGGTAAAGCCGTCTTGCCGGCCGCTGCAGCAGGCGTTCGCTTTGTGCGCATTGGCCGGCAAATCGGTATTCACCCGCTGCTTCCGCCGCCGGATTTTTAGCGTCCATGTGTTGCAAATATTCATACTGATTGTTTCCTGTTATCCGGCTTCATCCGACGACTTGGCTCACTGACATAAGCGCGGTCATGACCGAGACGATCAGGCCGCCGACAATGATACTGATCCCGATGATGGCAGCGGGACCGGCGATTCCAACAAGTTTGTCGAGGCTGCGTTGGAGTTTGGCTTCGTAAAACTCCGCGATCCGTTGCGCAAGCATCGGCAATTGACCCGAATCCTCGCCAAGCCGCAGCGTCCGCACCGCCATGGGCGGGATCGCCTTGGTCTTCGTCAGCGCATCGGAAAGTTTGCCCCCGTGACGGACGAGATCCACGGTGGCGCTCCAAGCGGCGGAGTGCCCGGTCGTGGCCATAAGATCCGCCAGGATCCGCAACGTCGTCGCCAGCGGAACGCCGCTCCCGAGCAGCACACCGAGGTTGCGGCAAAAGACACTGGTGCGATGGAACTCCAAGATCCGGCCGATGAACGGCAGCCGTGCAAGCGCTCCCATGATCGTATCGCGCACGGCGGGCCGCCGCAAAAGCAGCCAGCCGCCGCCGATCAGAACCACGAGGCCTGCCCCAAGCACGGCAAGGTGCCCTTGCATCATTTCCGAGAGACCCAGAAAAAAAACAAGGACCGGATCGAGCTTGGTGTTGAAGTCGCGCAAGACGGCGCCGAATTGCGGCAACACAAAGCTGAGAAAAAATAAAAGCACGGCGCTCGCCGCGGCCAAGACAAAGGCGGGATAGCGTAAGGCATCGGTGAACCGCCGGCGCAGCGCATCGGCGCGGACCCGTTCGGCCCCCAGCATTTCAAGAATGCCAACGAGGGTGCCGGACGTCTCGCCAACCCGCACGAGCTCGACATACATCGGCGGAAACAAAGCCGGATGACGGGCCAGCGCATCGGCGAAACTTTCTCCGGCGAGGATGGCGGCAGTCAGCTTGGAGACGGTCGGCCGCAAGCGGCCGATGTCTGCATCGGCGGACAACAGTTCGAGAGCGTCGTTGATCCTGGCGCCGGTTTGCAACAGCAGCGCGAGATCGCCGGTGAAAATCGTCACGTCTTCCGGGCGCGGGCGCGAAAATACCGAGAAGTCCCAGCTTATGCCGCCGGACCCTGCCTCTTCGCGGACGGTTTCGATCGGAATGAGCCCGAGATATTCGACGCGCTCGGCGACCTCGGCCGCAGTGGTGGCGGAAATCGAACCGCTCACCACATCGCCATTCGCGGTCAGGGCCCGGTAGCGGAAAGTTGACATGGCTCAGCGCACGGTCGTGACGCGGAGAACTTCGGAGGCGGAGGTGGTTCCAGCCCGGCATTTCGCAACGGCATCCTCGACCATCGTCGTCATGCCGGCGCGCCGCGCGGCAAGGTCGATCGAACGCCCGTCGGCGTCGGGCCGGACCAGCTCGTAAACCTCGTCCTTCAATTCGAGCATTTCAAAAACGCCGCAGCGGCCTCGATAGCCAACGCCGCCGCAGCGCTCACAGCCCGCCGGCTCGTACACGCAGTCGTCGGCCTTAAACCCAAGCGCCTCATAGCGGGGGTCGGCGGCGATATCGGCGCTTCCAAGAGTGCGTTTTTTCTTGCAGCGGTCGCACAAAATTCGAACGAGACGTTGCGCGATCACTGCCCGCAACGTGGATTTGAGCAGGAATCCCTCAACGCCGAGATCAAGCAGACGCGGCACCGCCGCCGCCGCGGTTTCGGTGTGCAATGTCGTTAGCACGAGATGCCCCGTGAGGGCGGCGTGAATGGCAATGCTGGCGGTCTCCGGATCGCGCACTTCGCCAACCATGATGACATCTGGATCCTGACGGACGAAAGCCCGCATCGCGGCGGCGAAAGTAAGGCCGATCGAGGGTTTCACTTGGGATTGATTGACGCCCTGAATTTCATATTCCACCGGATCCTCGATGGTCAGAATTTTTCTCGAAGGCTCGTTGAGAAGCGAGAGCATGGTCGCGAGTGTCGTCGTCTTGCCGCTGCCGGTTGGCCCTGTCACAACGATCAAGCCATGCGGAAGCGCAAGCAGCTGGCGCATGATCTTCTCGTCCCGCGACAGCAGGCCAAGTTTGGCGAGATCGAGCAAGCCGCGATCGCGCGGCAAAAGGCGGATCACCGCCGATTCGCCATGCTGCGCTGGCATGGTGGCGACACGGATATCGATGTCCGAGCGCGCGACCCGCAGCCGCGCGGCGCCATCTTGCGGCAAGCGGCGCTCCGCGATGTTGAGACCCGCCAAAATCTTGATTCGTGAGATCAACGCTTGCGGCAATGCGTTGACCGGCGCGGCGACGGCGCGGAGCAAACCATCCACCCGCATGCGCACCACGAGGCCATTGCGGAACGGTTCGATATGAATATCGCTGGCCCGCAGTTCCATGGCTTTTTCGAGCATGTCATTGACGGCGCGCACAACCGGAGCACCGCTCGCGAGATCGCGCAGACTTTCAATGTCGTCATCGGCGCGGCTGCCCGCCGCTCCGCCATCCACCGTTGCTGTTTCCTCACCGCCAAGCTGCTCGCCAAGAACCGTCGCGATATCCTCGAAGGATGCGACGTCGACGCTCACCGCTCCGCCAAGGACGATTTCGGCAGCGTGGACAGCGGCGGTATCGCTGGGGTCGGCAACGGCAAGCCGATAGGAGCCTTTGGGAGATTCATAGGGGAAGACTGCGGTATCGCGCAGAAAGCGGGGCGAAAAACGGGCGGCCAAGGAGGGCGCCGCAACAAGTTGCGGCAACGTCAGCCGCTTCAGACCGTAAAACCGCGCCACCTCGTCGGCGAAGCCATTCGCGGAGAGTTCCGTCGCCTCCCAAAGTTTGCGCAAAGACCGGTCGGCACCCGTGCGTTTGCCGGATAAAGGCTCGGATGTCGCGGGCAACAGATTTTTGTCCGCCAAATATTTCGCGAAATCTTCAATAGCAAGTTCCGTCATTGCATCTCTGAACCCATCAAACCGTGCACAATGTTCCCGGCTTGAATAGAGGCGCCGCCACGCAGCGGCAGGGGCGAAGATACGACTTTGCCGTGGGGCTTTCCAGCCCTTTCGGAGGACCACTCCGGCCCGCCAGAGGCCGCAAATTGCCGTCACATGATTCCGCAGCGTAGCTCATGATCCTAAACGAGATGCAAGGCTTTTGCTTAAGATCCGCAAAGTGTAACAACGCCAGCCTCCCTAAATCCATCGCCATTCACCCCAAGGTCCCAGGGTGTGCGAAAGCATCGCGGCAGCGCGCCACATAAAAACAGTTGCTGAAACGTCACGCGAATGCCAAATACCGGCGCTTGGAACGAGGCACGCTCGCCCCGAGCCAAATAGGTTGCCAGAACCAAACGCATGTCACCCAGAGCTGGTGCGTGACGTAAGGCTAGGGCTTTGCTTTAAACAACACGACCTTAGGAGGGTACGCCATGAATCAAGTCAGCTCTGGGAGAGCGAGCGAAGCGGAAGGGGAGTTCAACGCGCGCCGCGGCGTTCGGCGTTTGCTTTCGGATCGTCATCTCCGGGCAGCGGCGGCGCTTTTGATGTTGGCCGGCGGGTTTCAGATCGCCAGCAGCGCCATCGCACGCGCCGAAGATGCCGCCACCTGCGTTCAAAATTGCAAGGCGGAAGAGCCCAAATGCAAGGATGCGGGCAGTTCCGAGGAACTGTGCGAGTATGATTCCAAACAGTGCCAAAAGGCATGCGGCGAGAGCAAGTAGCCCGGTTTTCCCGCTTCGACGCATCTGACGTCTGAAAACGCGGTGGGCCGTGCTGGCGGCCCACCGGTCACTCTGAGCCTTTCAGGCTCGGCGGCGTTGCCTGAACGGCACAGCCGTCAAGCCCGCTTGCCGATTGCCACATAGTCGCGCTGCGGCGACCCTACATAGAGCTGGCGCGGGCGGCCGATCTTCTGGCTTGGGTCCTCGATCATTTCCTTCCATTGCGCGATCCAGCCGGCGGTGCGCGCCACCGCGAACAGAACCGTGAACATGGACACCGGGAAACCCATCGCCTTGAGGGTGATCCCGGAATAGAAATCGATGTTGGGATAGAGCTTTTTCTCGATGAAATATTCGTCGCTGAGGGCGATTTTTTCCAGCGCCATCGCGACATCGAGCAAGGGGTTATCCTTGATCCCGAGTTCGCTCAAAACCTCGTGACACGTCCGCTGCATGATTTTGGCGCGCGGGTCATAGTTTTTATAAACGCGGTGGCCAAAGCCCATCAGCCGGAACGGATCATTCTTGTCCTTGGCTCTCGCGATGAACTTCGGGATATTCTCGACCGTACCGATTTCCATCAGCATTTTGAGCGCGGCTTCATTGGCACCGCCATGTGCCGGGCCCCACAGGCACGCAACGCCCGCGGCAATACAGGCGAAGGGGTTTGCGCCGGAGGAGCCGGCCAGCCGCACCGTCGACGTCGAGGCGTTCTGCTCATGATCGGCATGCAGAATGAAGATGCGGTCGAGCGCGCGCGAAAAAATCGGATTGATCTTATAATCCTCGCACGGCACCGCATAGCACATGCGGAGGAAATTCGAGGAATAGTCGAGGTCGTTTTTGGGGTAGATGAACGGCTGGCCAAGCGAATATTTATAGGCCATTGCGGCAAGGGTCGGCATTTTGCCAATGAGGCGGAACGACGCGACCATCCGCTGGTGCGGATCTGAAATATCGGTGGAATCGTGATAGAAGGCCGACAGCGCGCCAACGCTCGCGCACAGCACCGCCATCGGATGGGAGTCCCGGCGCAGGCCCTGGAAAAACCTGGCCATCTGCTCATGAACCATCGTGTGGCGGGTGATGCGGTAATCGAAGTCCTTCTTCTGCGTCGGGTTCGGCAATTCCCCATAAAGCAAAAGATAGGCGGTTTCGAGAAAATCGCCGTTTTCAGCAAGCTGGTCGATCGGGTAGCCCCGATAGAGCAAGATGCCTTCGTCACCATCGATATAGGTGATCTGCGACTCGCAACTCGCTGTTGACGTAAATCCGGGATCGTAAGTGAACATCCCAGTCCCGGCATAAAGTTTGCCGATGTCGACGACCGAGGGTCCAATCGTACCAGTCTTGACGGGCATTTTGACAGTAGTATCGCCGATACTAAAGGAGCCGGTCGGATCGCTCATGGAGGCTGCCTTCTCTAACATTGGTGGGCCGAGCCTCGCGGCAAGGGATGGGTGGGCTCCGGCACCGGCATTGGGCCCGCAGGGCGCCATGATGCGGCGCAGCAACACTATCCTATGCGCCGGTTTCGTCAAGCACAGGAAATTTGCATCGTAATCATGGATTAACCAGAAGGATATTTTTCCTGGCCGCGCACAGTTTCCGGGCGCCTGATTCGTAAAATAGCTCGCGGCGTTCGGTTACGATGGGCTGCGGCATGGCCTCATCCTTGCCGCAATGCTCGGAAGATAATCACGCCACGCAATTTTAGCGCTTCATTCCAAAACGCTCGGCCACGGCCGTGGAGGAAAACATGCCTGTAATCCGCACCGTTAAAAACGTCCTGACAGTGGGCGTCACCCTCGCGGCGTTGACCGCCGCTTCGCTTCCGGCGGAGGCCGGAGATGGTGGCGCCATCGCCGCGGGCATCTTGGGAGGCACCGCGCTTGGGTTTATCGCGGGTACCGCCGTCGCAAGCCCGCCGCCGCCTCCACCCCCTCCCGTTTATTACGCCCCGGTCTATGTCGCGCCGCCGCCCCCGCCCCCGCGTTGCTGGTTTCAACCGCAGGAGGTCTGGACGGGCTATGCCTATGTCATTCAACGGGTGCGCGTCTGCGGTTGACCCACTGTTGATCGGATAAATTGCAGCAAGTTTCTTAAACGGCCGCGAACCGATGGCGCGTAAGTTTGTGTCCTCAGCTTTGGAGGGCCCATGTTTACGCGCCGATCAGTAAAATCTGCTTTCGCTTTGAGCGTCGCTGCCGTGGCGGCGGCCTTGGTTCCCGTTTCCGCGCAAGCAGGATACGCCCCTGCGATCGCGGCGGGCGTGGCAGGGGGCGTCGTCGGCACGATGGCTGGCGAAGCGCTCTCCGGCGCCGGCGCCCTGCCGCCGCAGACCAACTACCCGCCGCAGCAGCCGCAATGCCACTACGAGCACCGGCAGGAATTTAGGCCTTACTCGTTCCACATCGGCGGCGTGGACGTCTGCGATTAACCCCTCCTTCGCGGGCTCAACCAGCCTGATCCTGCAAACGCCCGAGGCTTTCGTCGCGGCCGAGCACCTCCAGCACGTCGAAAATCCCCGGCGATGTCGCCCGCCCGGTCAGGGCCGCGCGAAGGGGCTGCGCGGCATCTCCGAGCTTCACCTTACTCTCCGCCGCGTAATCCCGCACGGCGGCTTCGAGGCTGGCAGCCTTCCATTCCGCGAGCGCCGCAAATCTCGGGATCAGCGCCGCAAGATGCGTGCGGCCGCCCCCGTCGAGAATGGCCGTCGCCTTGGCATCGAGGGCCAACGGCCGGTCGGCGAAAAGATAGGCCGCGCCCTCCAAAAGTTCGACCAAGGTTTTCGCGCGCTCCTTGAGCCCCGGCATCGCCGCGAGGAGTTTTGCCCGCAGTGTGTCGTCGAGCTTGCTCAGCAGCGCCGGCCCCTCCGGCAAATGGGGCAACGCCGCTTCCAGCGCCGCCGCGAGATCTCCGTCGCCGCTGGCCCGCATATAATGCCCGTTCATGTTTTCCAGCTTGACGAAATCGAAGCGGGCGGCCGAACGCCCGACATGTGCAAGGTCGAAGGCCTCGATCATTTCCGGTGTCGAGAAAAACTCTTTGTCACCCTGGCTCCAGCCGAGTCGCACGAGATAATTGCGCAGCGCCTCCGGAAGATAGCCGAGCGCCCGGTAGGCATCGACGCCCAGCGCACCGTGGCGTTTCGAGAGCTTGGCCCCGTCGGCACCATGGATCAGCGGGATATGCGCCATCACCGGGATTTTCCAGCCGAGCGCCTGGTAGATTTGCATCTGCCGCGCCGCATTGGTGAGATGATCGTCGCCGCGAATGATATGGGTGATGCCCATGTCGTGATCGTCCACGACAACCGCCAGCATATAGGTCGGCGAGCCGTCGGAGCGCAGCAGCACAAGGTCGTCAAGATCCTTGTTGGCCCAGGCAACCCGCCCCTGCACCTTATCGTCGAGAACGGTGTCTCCCTCTTGCGGTGCCTTGAGGCGGATGACCGGTTTTACGCCAGAAGGAGCGTCCGAGGCGGGACGGTCGCGCCACCGCCCGTCGTAGCGCGGCGGGCGCCCTTCGGCACGCGCTTTCGCCCGCATATCATTGAGTTCGTCCGGAGTCGCATAGCAGGGATAGGCATGGCCCGAGGCCAGCAGGCTTTCCACCGCCGCGCGGTGACCCGCCGCCCGCTGAAACTGATATATGACATCACCATCCCAATCGAGTCCGAGCCAGGCCAGTCCATCGAGAATGGCGGCGATCGCCGCATCGGTCGAGCGCTCGCGGTCAGTGTCCTCGATCCGCAGCAGCATTTTGCCGCCCGCGTGACGGGCAAAAAGCCAGTTGAACAGCGCCGTCCTGGCGCCGCCAATATGCAGGAAACCCGTGGGCGAGGGTGCGAAACGGGTAATAACCGGGTCTGACATGGGCATAATCCTGCGGTTTGAGACCGCGTTAAGCTCTAAATCTGAGGAAAGTTGCCTTTGGCGCACGAAAGCATGATCGCAAAAAAGTTGTCTTTGAAATGAGAACATGCGCAAAACAAAGGAACCGGGACCTTGAGCGCTGGATGCGGCCAGGGTTCCGGGCAGCCTCGTCCTACACGAAAAAGACGAAACAAAGGTAGCGGCGACGGAGAGCCGGCGCGCGGACCGGTCACGGGAGCAGCTGGGTTCATGAATCGTCTCGTTGCCGTTGCCCGGGCCGCCGGCTTTTGCGGCGTTCTGGCAATCCTCCTTTTATCGCTCGTCCCGGGCCCAGACCGGCCACACACAGGTCTGCCGGGCGAGGCCGAGCATTTTGCTGCCTATTGCTTGACCGGCCTCGCCTTCGCGGCGGGAGTTAGGCCTCTCGCATTTCGGATTGTTCTCGCCGCCGGGCTGACGCTGCTCGCCGGGACGATGGAAGTGTTGCAGCATTTTGTGCCGGGGCGCCATCCCGCGGCTGCGGACGCGATTGCCAGCAGCCTCGGCGCCCTCACAGGGATCGCTCTTGGCGGGTTCTTCTTCGGTCTTGCAGCCCGTGCTTATCACAAGCACCGCCGCTTCAGCGAAACGCCAGGACCCGTGCGGTAAACAGTTTCATCCCGCGGCCTCAGCCTTGCGCTGTGCGCCGCCGCACGCCGCAATTTGTCGCCGATTGGCATTCTCATTGTGCGAGGCGGCAAGCGCCGCCGCAAACAAGACAAAGGGGATCACGATCATGAACGCAAGCAAGAGAGTGCTTTTCGCCATTGGTGCGATTGTCATGACCACGGGAACGGCGGTTGAGGCTTCGGCGCATGCCTATGCGGGAAGCAGCGCGACCCAAACAACCGCGATCAAATCACTGCGCCAAGGGCAAATTGGCGGGCAAGCTTCCATCCAGCCGCAGCCGGGCGCCAGCCGGGTTGCCATCAATCCGCAGCCGCTCCCCCCAGGCGACGAAGAATAACGCCGTGGGCCGCTTGCAAGCGCGGCCCATCCTCTCATCCCGAGCCCGTCGCAGCCGCCTTTCATTGAAAGGCAAAGCCCGCGATCAGATTGTAGATTTCCGGGCTCGAAATATCCGAATGGCTGCCGCTAAATTTATTTGGCACAAACTGATTGCTCGTGATCCGGGCCTGATGCAAGCTCGTCAAATCGGCCACGAGCATCCTTTCGCCCGGCGCCAAGACCGGCACGCTGGCATTGGCAAAATTGGGCCCGACTTGGACCGGGGTCCCGCGATTGTAAGCCACGTAAGTCCCGGCGGCAGCCCGGGTGGGCCCGCCCGCGCCCAAAGCAATGGCTTTGGCCGGATGAAAATGCGCCATGTTGTTCGCTTCTTCTGCAATGGGAAAAAAATTGTTCAGGGCGAAATCAAGCTGCGATGTCGTCACGAGAATCTTTAATCCGGGAATTCCGATCAGCCGGTCATAATTGCCGCCCGGCTCGAATTCATCGTTTTTGAAAGCCGCCTGCAAAAGGATGACTCTCATTTGGGTCGCGTTGAGAAACGCTTTATAATCCTGCGGCGTCGCCGCGTTGTCCAAGTCCTTGCACAGGAATTGAAGCGCCTTGCAAACGACCCGGCATCCAAAACTGTGACCGATCAACGTCAGCCTGATCGGATCCCCGCTGGTTCCCTGCCGGGTGCTCAGGGCTCTGCGAAGTGTGGCAAAGAGGCCATTGGCGCCGACCTGGTTGGCCCGGCTCCCCATTTGGTAATAAGAGACCGGTTCCAATGCTTGGCCAACCGATACGCTTTCTTCGCTTAAGGTGGAGGGCCAATGGATCCCGATTCCGAGCGAATGAACCGGCGGCGCCGCAACGCCATTCATCGAAAGAAACGCTTTGGTGAATTCGATCGTATACTGGCCATATTCAGCCATGGCTTCATTGCCGTTTGTCCACCAGCCATGGGAATAGATAAAGACATCGGTGAAATTGAAAGGCGGCGACATGGCATCTTCCAAAGCCCTGCCAACCAATTTCGGGTTTTGGAAAACGCCGTCTTCATTGACTGGAAATACGACAAAATGGTCCATGATCCTCTCCTGACCGCGAAGGGCGAGCCACGAAGGAGATCTTAACCGGCAATCCCGGCCGGCGGCGCCCCCGGAATAGGGAGGAACATCGAGTCCGCCAGCGGTTGCTACACCACCGCGAGCGCAGAATCGAGATCGGCGAGAATATCGTCGATATGCTCGATGCCGACCGACAGGCGCACATAGCCGCCGGTGACCCCAGTTTTCTCCTGTTCCTCAACGGTCAGCTGAGAGTGGGTGGTGCTCGCCGGGTGAATGGCCAGCGAGCGTACATCGCCGATATTGGCGACGTGATAAAACATTTTTAAACTTTCGATGAATTTGCGTCCCGCCGCAGCGCCGCCCGCCAGTTCGAAGCCGACGAGACCGCCATAGCCGCCCTTCAAATAGGTATCGGCCCGCCGCTTCGCCTCGCCCGTCATCAAGCCCGGAAAAATGGTCTTGATGACCTTCGGATGCTTCGACAAATGTTGCGCGACCGCCGACGCATTGGCGCAATGCTGGCGCATCCGCAGCGCGATCGTCTCCAGCCCCTGGATAAACATGAACGCGTTGAACGGCGACATGGCGGCGCCGATGTCGCGCAAGAGCGTCACCCGCGCCTTGAGGATGTAAGCGATGGGGCCGAGCGGCTTCACCGCTTCGGTCCACACCGCCCCATGATAGCTGGGATCGGGCGTGTTGAGCATCGGAAAACGATCCGCGTGTTTCTCCCAGTCAAATTTGCCGCTATCGACGATGATACCGCCGATCGAGGTGCCGTGGCCGCCAACATATTTCGTTGTCGACAACATGCTGATGGCGGCGCCATGTTTGATCGGCTGGCAAAGGACGGGCGAGGCCGTGTTGTCCATGATCAGCGGCACTCCCAGCTCATCGCCGATCTTGGCGACTTCCGCGATGGGGAACACCGCGAGTTTGGGATTGGGCAGCGTCTCGCCATAATAGCAGCGCGTTTTGGCATCGGTCGCGCGGCGGAAGTTTTCAGGATCGGCGGGATCGACAAAGCGGCATTCGATTCCCATCGTGCTCAGGGTGTTCTGAAAGAGATTCCAGGTGCCGCCATAAATATCCGTCGAGCTGACAAAATTATCGCCCGCGTGACAGATGTTTTGCACCGCAAACAAGGACGCCGCCTGCCCGGAGGCCAAGGCCAGCGCCGCGACGCCGCCTTCCATCGCCGCGACGCGGTCCTCGAGCACCGCCTGCGTCGGACTCATGATCCGCGTATAAATGTTGCCGAGTTCCTTCAGCGCGAAAAGATTGGCGGCGTGTTCGGTCGAGTCGAATTGGTAGGATGTGGTTTGGTAGATCGGCACGGCCACGGCATGTGTCGCGGGATCGGCGCGGTAGCCCGCATGCAGCACAAGGGTCTCAACATTCTGGCTTTCCGTGGGCATCGGCCGCGTCTCCAAATTTTGGGGTTAAGTTTTGGCGGGGTCGCAACTCTTTACGGGTCTTCGTCAGTCTTGCCGGTCAAAGAACAGAGAGCGATGGGAGAGTCCGGTTTCTTTCGGCAGACCGAACATGTAAACGAGACCGATGGCAAGATCGCCTAAGCCCAAGGGCACGGCGATCAGGCCCAAATCTCCGAAGAGGCCAGCCGGAAACAGCAGCAGCGCCGCGATATAGCGGAGAAGGGACTCCCAATAGACGAAGGACGCGCGGCGGCGCAAATCCCGAGACGAGAGAATAAGGACTGCGCCGGTATAAGCCAGAAAGCCGCCCACCAGCCAGCCCCAAAAAGCCGTCGGGATGTTCAAACCCAAAGCCCGGTAAAGGGCCGGGCATGTCAGAACCAGACCCAATCCGACATTGTAAACGCCCGACCAAAAAACAAATTTTTTCATGTGAAGTGTCGATCTGGGGGTGGCGTGGATCTGGGAATATCCAGTTCCTGCACTACCCAGCAAGAGTAGCGTTGCGATTGATGCCGTGCGCCCTGTTTTGGCGTTAAGAACTCATTGTTGCGATGAACTCGCTTTCAAGCGCATCGAAATCTTGCTCAAGCGCTTCGTACACCGTCCGCACGCTTTTCTCAAAATAATTCCCTAACTTAGGATGGCCTTGATGCAGCGCCGGACCTAGAAATTTCTCATAAGTCCCATAAAACAGCTTCGACGCCTTCTTGTTGATCGTCTTCAAGTCTCCGAAATTCGTAAACATCACCGTCTTGTTTGAATTTTCAGAGGTTCGCAAAGCACGCTCAAGCCCGATCCTGCGATTATTGTTCTCGTCGAAGCCGTAGCCGAGAATGTAAACAACGCCAGCGTCAGAGAGCCATTGTTGTGCTTGTCCGAGCGATGTCTTGTCGTCTTCCTTGTCGTGCGGATCAATGGTCCGAAGGCTTTCAGAAGACGTGAAACATATATTAAGGACAGCGGCTGTTTCTTGTAAGTAGTCACTCGATTCGCTAAGTGCGCGTTCCATAGAGAAGTCGCATTTAATTGAATTACTAAGGGGCATGCCTTGGTGGACGGAACCATAAACGTGCACAATTCGGTCTGCGATCAAAAACTTTTCGACGTCTGCATCATTTAATAAATCAATCGCTCTAAGCGCCTGAGACAAATTGTATTCGAGCGAAGAATCATAGTTGAAGGTAATAAACCGTACCTTATTTTTAAGGAGACCGGCGGAGTCTGTGCAGCCATAAACAAGCTTATGGACGATGAATCGGTACCAGTCGTCGTGGTATTTTGCGATATCAACTCGCTCTTCATCACCCGGCGCGCTTTTCGGTGAGTTTAGGATGATCAACCGATGCTTTTGGTTCGCGCCTTCGCGAAGCCACTGAGCCTCACAATCTAGAATGACGCCGGCGATTATCAACTTTCCGATAGAACGCAAGGATTCATTCCAAGCAAGGAAATAATCAATCAGAAGCGGCCGAACAGCTTTGAGGCGGGAGCTAAGTAGCTGGCATTCGTCGCGGACCCTTGTCCATCCGTCATGGCCACTTTGAGCTACGTATTCCGGAATGCAATTTAGCTGGTATCCAGATTTCAACCTCCAGTCACAGTACCTGGCTAATCGGTCGGCCATTTTGACAACGTCCCCGACTAATCCGTCCCCAGTCGGATAGCCGTAGTGCCAGTTCGCACCGGCACCCAAGACGAAAACGGTATTGTTCCTAAACATACAAAATGCATTCCTTTGAAATTATGAGATTGGACAGGCATCCCGTCTCTAACTCGTGGTTCCAGCCCCACGCCATGTGTTGAATGAACACTTTTTCGATTTCATAAACAATAAAACAAATCTAACATACTCCTATGACGGGAGTGTCTGAAACAGCAATTTCGGGGGGACGCCTCGGCAAGGCGGGAAGCCTCGCGGAAAAACTTGGCCTCAAATTCGCGGTTCTCTTCGACCTTTTCAAACAGGCTTTTGAGACGGAGGCGGCGCTCCGGCGCCCTTTTTTGTGGTTGCCGGTTTCGGCCGGGGCAGGGGTCGTCCTCTACCTTTACGCCGACCGCGAGCCCTCGCTTTTTTTCATCGAATGCGCCGCCGTGGCCTTCGGCGTTCTCGCCTATTTCGCGCAAGCAAACCGGCTCGCCTTCTTCGTCCTTTGCGGCCTGTGCGCGCTTTTCGCGGGCGAATTGTCGGCGGCGTTGCGCACCGCGCGAGTGGCCGCGCCGGTCATCGATAAGATCCATATCACGACGCTCGACGGTTTTATCGAAGAAATGGATTTCCGCCGCACCGGCGCCCGCTTTTTGCTGCGTGTACAATCGGCGAGCGGCCTCACACCAGATCAGACGCCCGTCCGGGTCCGGCTGACGACCCGGCGGGCGCCGCCCTTCGAGGCCGGCACCTTTGTCCACCTCAAGGCACGTCTGCTGCCGCCCGCCCGCGCGAGCCTGCCTGGCGGCTATGATTTTGCGAGAGACGCCTGGTTCGCGCAGCTCGGCGCCGTCGGCAATGTGCTGGGCCGCATCGAGGTTGTCGCGGCGCCGGTGTCGCCCAGCCTTGGTGCGTCGGTGATGATGGCGATCGATCGCGGCCGCAACGCGCTGGCGCGCCGCATCGATGCCATTGTCGGCAGCGATTCGGGAGCCATTGCCGCAGCCATGGTCACCGGCAAACGCGATCTTCTGTCCGGCGAAGCCAAGGAGGTCATTCGCGAGGCCGGGATTTTTCATATTATCACGATTTCCGGCGTCCAGATGACGCTTGTCGCAGCGATTTTTTTTGTCGGCCTGCGGCGGATCCTGGCGTTGAGTGAGACGCTGGCGCTCGCCTATCCGATCAAGAAATGGGCGGCGGCTTTCGCCATCGCGGGCGCCGTTTTTTACGATCTCGCGACGGGCTCGCGGGTCGGCACCGAACGCGCGCTGTTCATGACTGTGATCATGCTGACGTCGGTCCTCCTCGACCGGCAGGCGCTGACCATGCGCGACCTCGCCATCGCCGCCGCGCTCGTCATTCTGATTCAACCGGAAGCGATCATGGGCGCCAGCTTCCAGCTCTCCTTCGCGGCGGTGGCGGCGCTCGTGGCCGTCTACGAGGCGCGCATGAGCGCGACGACACTGAGCCACGAAGAGAACAATCCTCTGCGTGCCCGGCCCCTCGACAATGGCACACGCATGGCCCTCGCGTCGCTGAAACAGCATCTGTGGCGGGGGCCGCTCGGCCTGTTGTTCGCGACCTTTTGCGCGACCTCGGCCACCGCGTCCTTCATGGCCTATAATTTCCACGAGCTCAGCCCCTATGTGCTGATCGGCAATCCGCTGACCTTGCTTGTTATCGAGACATTCGCGGTGCCTGGCGCGCTGTTGGGAACGCTGCTCTATCCGCTCGGCCTCGATGCGTTTGTCTGGCGCTATGTCGGGCTTGGCATCGATGGCGTAATGTGGGCGGCACGCACCATCGGCAGTTTTCCCGGCTCGACGATCCATCTTCCCGCCTTCGCGCCTTGGGCGATCGTGTTTCTCAGCCTGGCCGTGCTGTCGTCCGTGCTGTGGCGGACGGCGCTGTTGCGCGCGACGGCGCTGCCGCTGTTGTTGATCGGCCTTTTGGGGGCGGCCGCGGGGCCGTCCTTCGACATGGCGGTGGCGCCAACCGGCGATGCGGTGGTCTATCGCGCGGCCGATGGCAAGCTCGCGGTGATCGGGCGCGGCCGCAACGCCTTTGCCACCGAGCAATGGCTGCGCGCCGATGCCGACGGGCGTCCGGCCGGCGAGGCTTTGGTCAGATCCCGTTGCGACAAACTCGGCTGTACTGGCGCGCTTGGTGATGGCAAAATCATCGCGCTGATCTTCGACCGGGCGGCCTTCGCCGAGGATTGCACCCGCACCAATATCGTCGTGACGCCACTGTTCGCACCGATGGGCTGCGCCGCCCGCCTCGTCATCGATCGCGACAAACTCAAACAGACGGGCGCGCTGACACTTTCCTTCGGCCAGAAGGGGGTCACCACGCTGGCGGTCCGCGCGGCGGACGAAGATCGCCCCTGGTCCCGCGCGCCCAAGCGGGGCTGGGGCAAAAGCCCGCCGCTGGCAATGACAAAAACCGCAGACGGCCAAACCGCTGGCGACGAGCCGGAGCCCACGGAAGACAGCGATGAGTCGCCGCTGGATTAGTGCCGTCTCATTGGAGCCATCGTACCAAAACGTTTCACGTGAAACGATTTGGTACGATGGAGCGCCGAAAATGGAACGGGGCCTTATCCATGACGCGGCCTTGAGAGAGGGAGGATTGCGCTGAAAATTTGTACAAATCGGTACGATTAGGACATCACGCGGGCGGCGGCTTTCGGCTTGCCCTTGCGCTTTTCTGCTGCTTGATGCGGCGAAATTCTTTGCCTACTATTATAACAAATCGACCAGGAGTTTCCCATTTCGTCACGCTATGAACCGGTTGAATGATAAGAATCCCGTCGTTTTAAAATTGAGATCACAAATGTTTTGGAACAGGAATTTCAGTCCGTCGCTTTCTTTTCTTTCCCCCAGCCACAACACCGCCAAGGCTCCCGGCTCGAAACCGGTCTTCGTTCTCGCTTGCACCGTCATTGCGATGGGCGTGGTGATTCCTGAGGCCCGCGCGCAAAGCCCCTGCGAGGACTCGGCGCCCTTCGGCTCATTGCTCAATTCCGCCGAGTTCGATGCCTCGGTGCAGGCGCTGCCGCCCGCCGCGTTTCATATTCCTCCGCTGGCGGCGCCCAAACTGGGGCCGCAGGCGTTCCTCAGCAATTTGCCAGCGGTGTCACAACAAGGAACCGCCGCAAGTCCCGGCTCGCCGGGCAGTTGTGAGGCGCAGTCGTTTGGCTACGGGCTCGGTTCCTACACGGCGGCACTCAAGCCGGATGGCTCACCGAAGTGGAATCCCGCGCTGCCGCAATTTTCCGTCAGCGCCGCCTATCTTTATGAATTGGAGCATCTCAAGGAAAACCGCGCCTGTCCCACGGGCTCCTTGGCTCTCGGCTATCTGGCACAACTCGTATCGTTGGGCTGCCCAAGTCAAGTATAGCGCCGACTGCACCACTCTCAATAAGATCCCCCAAGAGCCGGATTTCCCGAACAATTATCCCGGAATGCAAAACTTCCTCATCGGCAGCTACGCCGCTTTTCATATCGATACCAATCCCGCCGCCGCTGTCGATCTGATCAAGCAATTTATCGCCGCTGGTCAGGCGGTTGCGTTTTCGGGCAAAGTGCTCTGCGGATATGGGAAGACGCCGCAGTTTCAGAACGGGGTGATTTATGAGACGGCGACAGTGCCGCCTCCCTCGGGGCATGGCCAATTGGTCGTTGGCTACAACGACAAAGTGGGAAACCCTGGAAACACCGGGGCGCTGTTAATTCAGAACAGCTTTGGCACCACCTGGCCCCCCACGGCGGGAGGCAAATCAGCCGCGCCGGCCGGGATGGCCTATTGGTCGTACAATAGTTTTGAGACCACCCAGCTCCTCGCCGCCGTTGCCTATCCGCGTTCGACGAGCCTTTCCGGCGCCCCGCTCCTTCGCGCCAGCAATTCGGCCGCGCCAATCGCCGCGATCACACGCGCGTTCCAATGGGCGCCCGGCAATCAGCCCGGAGTGTACCTCATTCTGATGCATGTCTTTGACGAACCGGCGCTTCTCGACAGCGTCGCGCTCACGGAGCCGGGTTCCGCGCCCACCACCGCAACCGCCGTTTATGGACAGTACATCAGCAACGGCTACAGTTATCTGAAGCGCACCGATGGGAACGCGTTTCTCTCGGGCACGTACAAACTCATCTTGAACGGCCACGATCTTCAGGGCCAACCGATCAGCTACACCGGCTCGGTGAAAATCGGCGGCTCCCGTCCAGTGACGGCAGCAGGAAAATCGATGGCGGGACAGAGCATCACCGGCTCGACGGGGGCTCCCGCGGCGCTCAGTCCCTAGGGAATGGACGAAGGAATTCCGCCTGCATCTGCTGACAAAAACTCAATATTTGCGGACGAGATTGACGAGCTTGCCTTGGATGCGGACCCGGTCCGGCCCAAAGATGCGCGTCTCATAGGCGGGGTTGGCGGCCTCCAAGGCGATCGAGGCGCCGCGCTTGCGCAGCCGTTTGAGCGTTGCTTCCTCGTCGTCGATCAGAGCGACCACGATGTCGCCGGTCTCGGCGGTGTCCTGCTTGCGGATGACCACGGTGTCGCTGTCGAAGATACCGGCTTCGATCATGGAATCGCCGCGGACTTCGAGCGCATAATAGTCGCCTGGCGGCAACATGTCGGGCGGCAGGCTGATCGTGTGGCTGCGATTTTGCAGCGCCGTGATCGGGGTGCCCGCGGCGATCCGGCCCATGACCGGGATCGAGATCATCGCGCGGTCAAACTCTTCCTCCGGGGCGCTCGGCGGCAAGGTGCGGACCCGGCCAAGCGTGCCTTCGATGACGCTCGGCGCAAATCTCTTGCTCCGGTTGCCTTCCGCGGGCGTCGAAGAGTCCGGCAAGCGCAGCACTTCGAGGGCACGGGCGCGATTGGGCAGGCGGCGAATAAAGCCGCGTTCTTCGAGCGCAATAATGAGCCGGTGAATGCCTGATTTCGAGCGGAGATCCAAGGCATCCTTCATCTCGTCGAAGGAAGGGGGAACACCCGTCTCCTTCAGGCGCTCATGAATGAAGCGCAACAATTCGCTCTGCTTTTTTGTCAACATTGCCGGGCCCCTTTTTGCCGCCCCCCGTACAGCACCGGCATTTTTCCCGCGCAGTGTTTTTCTTTCAAGAAAATTCCACGGGCGCGCGAATCGGTATTGCACAAACGGTGAACGAACGATATATGTTCGTGCTGCGTTCCGCAAGACCGTATGGTAAATTTCTCCATTTCTGAATCTAAGCGGGCAAAAGCTTGTCCCGGCGCGCGGGAAGAAGATCACCGCTTTGACGGTGGCGGAACAATGCCGATGCCTTGCGGCGAGGCGCCAACCGGCACCGTCGCCGTCACCAGATTGGTGGCCGTATCGATCACCGACACCGTCTTGGCGACCCGGTTGGTCACATAGGCGCGGGTTCCGTCCGGGGTCAGGGCGATTCCCATGGGTTTCGCGCCGACCGCGATCGATCCCGAGATGATGTTGGTGTCCGTGGCGATGACCGAAACCGTGTTCGAGAATTCGTTCACCACATAGACATGTTCCCCGTCCGGCATGATGACCAAAGCGACCGGACGGCGGCCGGCCCGGACCGCGTCGCGGACAGTGTTGGAGGCGATGTCGATGACTTCAACCGTGTTGGAGGCGGCGTTCGCCACATAGACATGTTTTCCGTCTGGAGTAACGGCCACCGCCAAAGGCGATTTCCCCACTCCGGCCGTGCCCACCACCGTGTTGGACGGCGTGGCGATCTGCGAGACCGTGTTGGACACTGCATTCGCCACGAACACGTGCTTGCCATCCGGAGCGACCGCAACGCCATTGGGGCTCGTCCCCACGGAAATCGTGGCGGTCCGCGTTTTGGCGGCGGTATCGATGACGGAGACCGTTTGGCTCGCGATGCTGAAATTCGCGACATAGACGCGGGCTCCGTCCGGTGTGACCGCCAGGCCCACCGGAAATCTTCCCGCCGAGATCGTGGCCACGGCCTTGTTGGCCGCCGTGTCGATCACCGAGAGGGTGTGGTCATTCTGATTTGCGACATAAACGCGTGTCCCGTCCGGACATACGGCCACCGCCACCGGCGCTTTTCCCACCCGGATCGTTGCCGCGATAGCATTGGTGGCCGTGTCGATCACCGAAACCGTGTTGGAGTCGGTATTCGCCACATAGGCGAAAGGGGCGGCCTGTGCCGGCTCGGTGCTGGAAAACCCGGAGAGAACGAGCGCGGCACAGAAGGCTGCGCTCCCGCAGACGCTCACTTTTGCTTGCACCAAAGGTCATGAAAGACGAAGAGGGATGTGGGCTCGCGTGCAGCATGCAATCGTGAAGCCGCCCTCGCTGACGGCTTCACGTGCGGCCGTAATGGCTAGTCGGACTCGCGGCGGAACAGGACCCCGCCGACGACGCCGGCGATCACGGCGCCCGAGATCGGCGCAAGCCAGAAGAACCAGAGCTGTTCGATATAGGCCTTGCCGGCGAAAATCGCCGGGCCGGTGCTGCGCGCGGGATTGACCGAGGTGTTGGTGATTGGAATGGAAATCAGGTGGATGAGAGTCAAGGTCAGACCGATCGCGAGTGGCGCAAAGCCAGCCGGCGCGCCGGGCGAAGTGACCCCAATGATGACAAGAATGAAAAAGAAAGACAGAATCGGCTCAATGATAGCGGCGGACAGAAGCGAATAATGGCCGGGACTCAACTCGCCGAAACCATTCGAGGCGAAGCCGCCCAGCACGAAACCGGGGTGGCCCTCGGCCACGATTTTGAGCACCGCCGCCGCGCAGATCGCGCCGGCAACCTGGAACACGATATAGGGAACGACGTCGCGAAACGGAATCCGGCGTCCGGCCCAGAGGCCGAGCGTGATCGCCGGATTGAAATGGGCGCCGGAAATATGCCCGACGGCATAGGCCATCGTCACCACGGTAAGGCCGAAAGCAAGCGCAACGCCGACAAAACCGATCCCGAGCTGCGGATAGGCGGCTGAGATCACCGCGGCGCCGCAGCCGCCAAAAGTGAGCCAAAAGGTGCCAAGAAATTCAGCAATCGATCGCTTGCCAAGATGCATTGAACAATTCCTATGCTAGGGGGAAGGCCAAGAGTGAAAAAGAACGTTTCGCAGGGCGAAAAGCCACTGGAGTTATTGGCGGCTCTTGCGGCTCCCTTGGTGATCCGGTGCGAGGGCGTGATGTCGCACATGAAAACGCCGCGCCGAAGGAAGCGGCCCGAAACATAGCGATGTCTTATAAGATTTTTTTATAGTTCTTTTCTAGTCTTTTTCATCTCACCCGTCGAGCGGGGCGACGAGGCCACCGGCTCAAAAGCGCCTACGCGGCGCATTGCCGCATTTATGCGCGTTGCGGATCAAGGGAGGCCAGAGGGCAAGCCGCCGGTTGAACCCGAGAGTAAGTCCGCCACTGGCCGTGGGCGGGGTGCAGGTCACGATCCATAGATGGAGGATTGCGGGAGATCAGCTATGCAGCGAACCGCGGTTCGCGGCGGGCGCACCTTTTATCACACCCGCACGAGCCGTCCGCGTGCCCCGAGGATTGCGAACAAGGATGCGCCCCGTCATGTCGATTGCCGCGACCAAAGTTCGGCTTCGAGTTGCGCTCTGGCGAGGAGATGCGCCAAACTCTGAAACCGCGCGCCATTGGCGAGATTGGCGAGTTCTCCCGTCATTTGCGCGATATAGGCGGCGGTGCCTTGCGCGCCCTCCACAATCTCAGAAATTTCAACAGGTTTTGGATTTTTTTTGCGGGCGGAAAGCTGGCTTAGCCGGCCAGCCAAGGCTTCTGGCTTGTTCATGTGGAGTTTCCATCTGTTCCGTAAATGTTATGCTTACGTTCTCATAATCCGCCCTTTTTGTGAAGATAATAAAATACGAAAAGTTGAATTTTATTTTTCAACTGCGCATTTGTAACTCTTCCGCAACAGGGTGCTTTCACCAAAGCGTATGAGTCTCGCGCGAAGCTTTCGGTGCGGCGAAGGGCAAGAATTATCCGCCTGACGGAGGTGCCCGGAGGCGCTTGGTTTCGCCGCGCCGGACCTTGCTCTCCACGCGCCGGAGGCGGGACGAAAGGCTCGGGCGGGTTTTGATGCGCCGTTTCGGCCTTTCCGCGGCAGCCGCGATCAATTCCAGCAAGCGCTCGAGCGCCGCCCGGCGGTTCTGCTCCTGCGAGCGGTGCGATTGCGCGAAAATGACCAGCACGCCATCCTTGGTCAGTCTTGCCCCGGCAAGGCACCGCAGGCGAATTTTCAGCGCCTCGCCGAGCGACGCCGACCCGGCGACGTCAAAGCGCAGATGCACCGCCGTCTCGAGTTTGTTGACATTCTGGCCGCCAGGTCCGCTCGCGCGGGCGAAGGAAAATTGCAGTTCGCTTTCCTCGATGGCGATGTCCGGCGTGACCTCGATCTTTGGCATCGTTGCGTGTCCGGAAGGGGCCGTTTCAAATTCATTAACCGAAATGCTTTAGCGCCGGTTAAGATATTGCGCGCATGTCTTGCCCATGGCGTGTCGCGTTCTGCCATTTGCCGTTGCGGCAGCCTTGATGCTGGCGGTGACCGGCTGCTCGAACTATGAGCGGCCGCGCCGTCCCGCGTGGCGAGGCGAGGCGGAAGCTGCTTGTGTCGCGCAAAAACTCGTTCATGTCTCAGCCTATGTGCAGCCCGCCCGCCAAATCGACGGGCCTGGCATCTGTGGCCTGACCCGGCCGTTCAAGGTGAGCGCGCTCCTCGATGGCGCGGTGCAATTCAATTCGGCCTATACGCTCGACTGTCCGATGATCGCGGCGCTCAATGCGTGGCTGACGGACGTGGTTCAGCCTGCCGCTCTGGCGCGGTTCGGAGTGCCGGTGGCGCAGATCGATTCCATGGGCGCCTACAGCTGCCGGAGCATGAACAACCAATGGGGCGCGCGGCTGTCCGAACATGCGTTTGGCAATGCCCTCGACATTGGCGGTTTTCGCCTGACGGATGGGCGGCAGATCACGATCGTCCGCGACTGGACGCGTGGCGATGACCAAACACGAGCTTTTTTGCAAGACGTCCATTCCGGTGCCTGCACCACCTTCACCACGGTGCTCGGCCCTGGCTCAAATATATTTCATTACAATCATATCCATGTCGATCTTGCCTTGCATGGCAACACCTCCAGCGGGCCGCGCCGGATTTGCCGCCCGCAGCTGCGGCCAAGTCCGGTTCCCGGGCCGCCTCGCGATGGCCTGCCCAATCCGCCGGAGATCGACGAGGATATCGATATCGCCCAAGCCGGACATCCCGAAGGCGACGCCTTGGCATTTCATGCGGGGCCTGGGCCAGGGCCGTCCGCCCGCATTCCCGACGCCTATTTCGCTGCCGCCGCGCACACTCCCGCGGCACGGGCCTATGCGCCGGTTCCCCCCGAGCCGGTGCGCGGCTCGATGCGCGAAGATGGCGCCTTCGTTCCCGAAGGCAAGCCCTCCGATTGGGATCTGACATCCACAATTCCGGCGCGATAGGGCCTCCGGCGAAGCGGCGCGACGCAGGGCTGACCGGGCAGCGAGGTTGCTCCCGCCACCCGGCCTCGCCGGGGTAAGAGATTCGGCTGTGCTCGTCTGGGAGGGAGATACGAGTCAAACCGAAGGCCTCCCTGGCCGCGCGGTTCGGCTTTTTGCCGATGCCCTTGCGTCGCCTCCAGAGGTGAAACGCCTGACATCCCCGATACCCGACAGTCTTTCTTCCGCCACGACCACATTCGCGACAAAAATGAAAAGCCAAGCACCGGTTTTTTGGCGGCGAGTGCCGCCGGAGGTAGTGTCTCAGTTTGAATCACGGGTTGGGTGGATTCCGGCCCTTGCGCTTGGTGGCTACACTCAGCGAATCTCGGTGCCGTCATCGTGCGCCGAAACGCACGCTCAATTGTAGCCCGAGGAAGATCACGAATGACGAATGAGGGCGGCACCAAGATAATTTACAGCAAGTCACCGGAATCAGCGGCGATGTTGGCAAACACCAAAAGGGCCATGGCGATCACCGCCAAACTTAATCGTTTGACGTTTAACGATGCAGACGAAATTCGGACTTTGTTCAGCGAACTCATCGGTAAAAAGGTAGACGAGAGCTTTCTACTGATCCCGCCATTCTATACTGCTGGCGGAAACGAAATTCGCATTGGACATAATGTCTTCATCAATCAGAACTGCACTTTCTATGATCTTGGCGGTCTCGACATCGCGGACGATGTGATGATCGGGCCGAACGTGAGGATCATCGCTGCGGGCCATCCCCTTGAACCTTCGCAGCGCCGCACCGTCACAATCGGAAAGCCCATCGTGATTGAGAGAAACGTCTGGATAGCAGCCGGTGCAACAATCATCGGCGGGGTGACGGTAGGCGAAAACTCGGTCGTGACTGCGGGTTCGGTGGTCACCAAGGACGTTCCCCCAAATACCCTTGTCGGAGGAAACCCGGCGCGGGTCATTCGTTCAATTGGCGACGACTAAAGGAACATCCGCAGGCGTCGTGCGCGGAAATTCAAACTGAGAAACTACCCCGCCGGACCATGCCTGGTATTGCGCCGCCGGAGCGGATATATTGGGCGCGTTGGAGGGATCCATGAAAGAACCCTATTTGGACGAAACCCGGATCACGGCGCGATTGCCTCGTCTTGACATCGAAATCGTCCATGGCCGGTCGCCCGGCGGCGAAAGCGAGCATCTTTCGGTGCGCCTGCAGGCGGTGCCGTCCTTCGAAGCCTTTGGGCGTTATGCCGAGGCCCCAAATCCGTTTCTGTTCTGGATACGCCTCGCCCAAACGGCATGGGCGCCATGGCTCGATGCGGCGTCCGCTGGCCTGCCATCGGAAAATGCCAACCGGCTTCCGGCTTTGCCAGAACCCCGAACGCACTCTTAAGCCGAAAAGTTTGCAACTTTTCAGAGTGCTCCGGGTCCTATCCAATAACACCAAACTTATTGCGCGAGCGTCTCGAGGGCGATCATGAAGCACCCCACGGCGGCGAGCGGCGCCGGCGCCAGGAACTCATCAAAAAACCCCTGTTTGCCATTGATGGATTCAAGCCAAAGGCCAAGAATCCCGAGCCAAGCGATAATCAAGAGATCAATTGGGAACGCTATCGAAGTCATGTCGAGCTCCTTTCAAGAGCTGGCGATGCCTCCGGATTCCTCCCGCTTAAAACGCTAAATTCGAGAGCCCTTGGCTCCCGAGGCGACACATTGCACGATCACTTACGGCCTGATCACTCTTGCTCCGTATTCGCCAATTTTCAGTTACGCGCTCCCTACGCTAAAAATTTTTATCCCCGCATATCGGCGCCAATAAGGCCGATCGCGATCCCTTGCCGCCGGGCGATCTCGAGTTTGACGGCCGTCCAATAACGTGCATGTCGCGTGCCATCGAGACAGCGCCCCCCGATCCGGTCACGCGCCTCGAAATAGGCGCGGTCGTTGAAGTTCTCGATGAGGCGGCGGGCATCGGCCGCAATTGCCGCTTTCCCTTCGGTGCGACGCCGGATCAATCCAAGGAGCATGGCAAATTTTCCCACAGCCCATAAGAACACAACCAAACTACAATCAATACGCGCAAAAATCAACCATTAATTACAACGCATAGTTGTAAGCACCTGATTCGTGTCATTTTATAACACCCGCCTCGACTCGATGGAGATGATGGACAGGCAAAAAATTCGCTTATCCAAAGGGTAAACCCACGCCGGAGCTGAAGGGTTCCCAAAACGCTCGGGCAAAGTTACGCGGCCTTCCCGGCGGTACGCCGGTCAAGGGAAGCATTGATCGTTATGGAGAAGATCTTCCAAAAATTGACATAGGAAGAAGAGCACGCTCCGGTCTCTGCAAGAACGAACTTATAAAATAGCAAAGCAAATACAAATTGAATGATTTTTGAATGTAAATTACAATCGTATCTATTTATTCTATCTAAAACTCCATCATATATCTTCCTGCAATTCCAGGGGTACCAAAATCTATTACGGCGCTGGAATTTTCGTCCAATAGAATTCAGGAGATTGCATTATGGGTCATCTGTTCCGCCGGTTTATGGCCGATCAGTCGGGTGTCGCGGCCATTGAATATGGTCTCATCGCCGGCTTGATCGCCGTCGTCATTATCGCCTCCGTGCGCCTGCTCGGAACGAGTGTTTCCGCCAAATTCTCAACCATCGCAGACGCCTTGACCTGAGAACGACGTGTCTGCTTTGGGCACACCAAGCTTCCCGTCAGCGGCCAGCGTTACTTGGCCGGGCATCAAACAACAGGAGTAGAAGCATGAAAAACAATGTGTTCCGCCGGTTTATGGCCGATCAGTCGGGTGTCGCAGCTATCGAATATGGCCTTATTGCCGGCTTGATCGCCGTCGTCATTATCGCCTCCGTCCGCCTGCTCGGCACCAATGTTTCGAGCAAATTCTCGACAATTGCCGACGCCTTAACCTAATCCAGGCCGCATCTTGCCCTCTCCGTGCGACTTCGAGGCACCGCCCTTCAAGGACGGAGTGTCAAAGTTTGGCGCGGCGGGGGCAGCGAAACCGCCAGGAGCATTCCTTATGCCGGCTTTCTTCTTTGGGTTTGCGCGCGACGAGTCCGGCGTTGTGGCCGTCGAATATGCTCTCATCGGAGGCTTGATCGCGCTCGTGATCGTCGCCGCGATAACCTTGGTTGGCTCGGCTCTATCCGCCAGATTCGCAGCCGTCACGGAAGGCTTTACCTGAATGGCTGCGAAGGCGGTTTCGGACCGGTGCTGGATGATCAATTCACGGAACGCTGATGCTTGAAGCCGCGACGCTGCTCTTGTTTCCCGCGCTGATGGCGTTTGCCGCCATCTCCGATTTCTTAACCATGACGATCTCAAATCGCATCTCGATCGCCCTCACCGTCCTGTTCGTTGGCATGGCGATCGCCTGCGGCCTGACCACGGCGGAAATCGCCTGGCATCTTGCGTGTGGCGCCGTGATGCTTGTCCTCACGTTCTTCATGTTCACCCGCGGCTGGCTTGGCGGCGGCGATGCGAAACTCGCGGCGGCGACGGCGATCTGGCTAGGCTTCGAGCATATCGGCGATTATGCGTTTTCCGCCAGCATCCTCGGCGCGCTCCTGGCGCTCATCCTTCTCGGGCTCCGGAAATGGTCAAGGCCTGACGCCCTTCCGCAGCCGCAATGGATCGCCCGCTTGCTCGATCCCTCCACCGGGATCCCCTATGGCGTCGCCCTCGCCTGTGCCGGCCTCTTGCTTTACCCTAGCACCGCGATCTGGCTCGGCGCCGCCAATACGCTTGGCTAGAGCCTGTTCCGAAAAAGTTGACCGGCTTTTTAGCTCCAGCTCTTTGATTTTGAGCGTTTTTCGATCTGGTGAGTCCCCCTGATCGAAAAGCGCTCTAGCCAAAAGCGGTCCTAAAAGACCCGGCTTCAGCGGCATGCATCAGCGTCCCCCGACTGGTTTTTTTGGCCTCCCTGGCATAGGATATGCTTCAAAGTTACTCGCTCGCCGCTTCGTCCATGGGAGCGGGATCGCAACTCTTGGAACCAAGACTTTGGAACCAAGAAAAGCGAGGCTTTGAATTGACGTCAACCCTCACACTTTCGTCTGGGCTCATGCAAAAACCAATTCTTGAACGAAGCCGCGCGGCTTCTCCGGCTGAAAGGGAGGGCCGTTAATTGCCCGAGACGCCCTGTTTCGATGAAATGACCTTGGCGAACGGCGCGATCCGGCCAGTCTATGGCAAGATCGCCAGCTGGCTTGCCGCGACTCCGGCTGGCGTCCTCGCCGCGCGCCGTTCGCAAGCCGAGCTTTTGTTCCGCCGCATCGGCATTACCTTCGCCGTCTATGGCGAAGGCGAACAAGACAACTCCGAGCGATTGATCCCCTTCGATATCATTCCGCGCATGATGCTGCGCTCGGAGTGGACCCGCCTCGAAGCCGGTCTCATGCAAAGGGTGAGAGCCCTGAACTTGTTTTTGTCCGACATTTATGGCGCACAGGAGATCGTCAAGGCCGGCCGCATCCCGGCCGATCTGGTCGCGCGCAACAATGAATTCCGGCCGGAAATGGTTGGCTGGCGGGTGCCGCACGACATTTACGTGCATATCGCCGGCATCGATGTCGTCCGCACCGGCGAGGATGATTTCTACGTTCTCGAAGACAATGTGCGGACCCCGTCCGGGGTCTCCTATATGCTGGAAAACCGCGAGGTCATGATGCGGCTCGCGCCCGATCTTTTCGCCGACCACCGCGTCGCCCCGGTCGAAAACTATCCCGATGCCCTGCTCGCCGCCTTGCGGTCGCTGGCACCGTCGGCGGCGCCTGGCGAGCCGACGATCGTCGTGCTGACACCCGGCCGCTTCAACTCCGCCTATTACGAGCATTCCTTTCTGGCGGATAAGCTCGGCGTCGAACTCGTCGAGGGCAGCGATCTTCTCGTCGAAGACGACGTAGTTTATATGCGCACGACGGAGGGCGAAAAACGGGTCGATGTCATCTACCGGCGGATCGACGACAATTTTCTCGACCCTGAGGTGTTCAACCCCGAGTCGATCATCGGCGTGGCGGGCTTGATCAGGGCCTACCGGGCGGGAAATATAACGATCACCAACGCGGTCGGCACCGGCATTGCCGATGACAAGGCGATCTACACCTATGTGCCGGAGATCATCGATTTTTATCTTGGCGAAAAAGCGATTTTGAAAAACGTGCCGACATGGCGTTGCCGCGAGCCCAGCGCCTTGCGCTACGTGCAGGAGCATCTGGCTGAGCTTGTCGTGAAGGAAGTCAACGGTTCGGGCGGCTATGGCATGCTGGTCGGGCCGCATGCGACGAAATCCCAGATCGAGACCTTCGCCGCCAAACTCGCCGATGATCCGGACAATTTCATCGCCCAGCCGACCCTCGCGCTTTCGACGACGCCAACGCTTTGCGATTCTGGCATCGCGCCACGCCATGTCGATCTGCGGCCTTTCGTGCTCACCGGCACAAATGGGATGCGGGTCGTGCCAGGCGGATTGACACGGGTTGCCTTGAAGGAAAAGTCACTGGTCGTGAATTCGAGCCAGGGCGGCGGCACCAAGGACACTTGGATCGTCGAGGATTCCATTTTTGACGACCTCCCCATCACCAGAGGCCAAAGCCAAATGATGTCATCTTAAAATACGGCTCTCACGGACTTGCCTTATCGCCGCCAGTTGCGAAGACTCTTCGCTCAATATCCGGTATCTCGTTTGCGGCCTCTGATATTCTCTTGATTGAAGAAAGTTGCTCCGTGACGCCATTGCCGAATGATCTTCGCCATTGCTCCGGCATTCCGTTTTGCTTAATCCTGAACTAGAGGCTGGTGATGCTTTCCCGCACGGCGGACAACCTTTATTGGCTTGCGCGCTACGTTGAGCGCGCCGATTTTCTCGCCCGGATCATCAAGGCGGCGCAAAGGCTCGCCACCTTGCCTGTCAGCTATTCCGGCACCGGCACGGAATGGGAAAGCGCGCTTGAATCTTCCGGCGCGGCGCAGGGATTCCGGGCAACCCGCGGCGCCGCCGAGGAAGCCAGCGTCATCGATTATCTGACATTTGCGCCCGACAATCCATCGTCTATCCGCAATTGCATCAAATTCGCACGGGCCAACGCACGGGCGGTCCGCACTGCCCTAACAGCCGAGATGTGGGAAGCGATTAACGGCGCCTGGATCGAGCTTGGGCGGTTTGAAGCCAGCAACAATGGCTCCAGCCGCTATGACCGCGAGGGGCTTTCACACTTTTTCGAATTTGTGAAGAAGACGTCGCTCGACTACGACGGCTCGGTCGATCGTACCATGTTGCGCAACGATGCCTATTGGTTCTCGCGCGTTGGACTTTATATGGAGCGGGCCGACAATACCGCGCGAATCCTCGACGTGAAGTATCACGTTCTGTTGCCAGCGGAGGAGGAGGTTGGCGGATCGGTCGACTATTTTCAATGGACCGCGATCCTGCGCGCCGTCTCCTCGCTGACCGCCTACCATTGGGTGTACCGCGAGAGCGTGAAGCCCTGGCTCATCGCCGATTTGCTGATTCTCAAGAAGGAAATGCCGCGCTCACTGATCGCCTGCTACGACAATATCGTTCATTTCCTCGACGCGATCGGCCGCGCTTACGGCCATCCAGGGGCGTCGCAGGCACAGGCGCATGAGGTCCTGGCCCGCCTCTCGAATGCGACGACAAGTGAAATTTTTAAGGTCGGGCTGCATGAATTCATCACCACTTTTGTCGAGGACAATGACCGGCTCGGCGAAACAATCAGCCAGCAATATTTGGTGCACTGAGCGGCAATTGCTGCTGGCCGCCGAACTCTCCGGCTTGCGCAAATAATACCGCTTGCCATATCTGAACCTAGACGCGGCGGCGAAGAGTCGCGGTTCTGGCTCACCGTATGTGCGTAATGTCACGTGATATGTGGCATTTGTTTTGATAAGATTAAGGTGGTTACAACAACGGCTCGATACCGCTATAGCTTTAAAAAGATGCCAGATCGCGATACGCTGCCTAGCCTCTTCATTTATGGTTTGTTTTTGCATAATATTTTCAAGTGTTTAGAGCGGTGCCTGACCAGACAATTCGATAGCTCAGGCATGAACCTCACCCAGAATTTCCCTCGGGAGTGACGTTATGACAGTTTTGGTAACGGGCGGCGCTGGCTATATCGGCGGCCATATGGTGCTGGCGCTTCTTGACGCTGGCGAAAAGGTTGTTGTGCTCGACGATCTGTCGACCGGCTTCCGGTCCGCCGTGCAACCGCCAGCAAAGCTCGTCGTCGGCGATTTTGGCGATATGGCACTCGTTGAAAGAATTTTCCGCGAGCACGGCATCGATGCCATCGCGCATTTCGCCGCCAAGATCGTGGTGCCCGAATCCGTCACCGACCCGTTGCGCTATTATCTCAACAATACCGCCAAGGCGCGCAACTTGCTCGAATGCGCCACGCGCCACAAGATCAAGCATTTCATCTTCTCTTCGACAGCTGCGGTGTATGGCGAGCCTCAGAGCAGCCCCATTCGCGAAACCGATCCGCTGGTCCCGATCAATCCCTACGGGCGCTCCAAGCTGATGACCGAATGGATGCTGCAAGATACGGGCAAGGCGCATGGCCTCAACTATGTGATCCTACGCTATTTCAATGTCGCTGGAGCGGACCCGAAGGGACGCCTTGGGCAATCGACCCCGCAAGCAACCCATCTCATCAAGGTCGCGGTGCAAGCAGCGCTCGGGTTTCGTCCGGGTCTAGAAGTGTTTGGCAATGATTACCCAACCAAGGACGGGACCTGTATTCGCGACTATATTCAGGTCACCGATCTCGTCGCGGCACATCTCATGGCCCTCGAGCATTTGCGCAAGGGAGGCGAAAGTCTCATTTGCAATTGCGGCTACGGCAAGGGCTTCTCGGTGTTCGAAGTCCTCGACGTGGTCAAGGAGGTCTCGGGCATCGACTTTAAGGTGCAGATTTCGGCGCGCCGTCCGGGGGATCCCGCTTCGCTCGTCGCGGGCGCCGGCCACATCAAATCGATGTTGAACTGGACGCCCAAATACGATGATCTGCCGACAATCGTCCGCCAGGCGCTTGATTGGGAGCGCGGTCTGCACAACAAACCGATGCGTGAAAAATCGGCCGCCGAGGATTCGCTGGCCAGCTAATCCCTGGTCCTTGAATTACGTATTCATGGACTCGAAGAAGGTCGCATTGCCTTTCGGGGTTTCCCGCAATTTGCCCAGCAAAAACTCGATCCCATCGACCGTTCCCATGGGGTTGAGGATGCGGCGCAGCACATACATTTTCTTCAAAATGTCGGGCGGGACAAGCAGCTCCTCCTTGCGGGTGCCAGAACGGGTAATATCGATTGCCGGGAAGGTCCGCTTATCGGCGACCTTACGATCGAGAATGATTTCCGAATTGCCGGTGCCCTTGAATTCTTCGAAGATCACTTCGTCCATTCGTGAGCCGGTATCGATGAGCGCCGTCGCGATGATGGTCAGCGAGCCGCCCTCCTCAATATTACGCGCGGCACCGAAGAACCGCTTCGGACGCTGCAAGGCATTGGCATCGACGCCGCCAGTGAGCACCTTGCCGGAAGATGGAACAACGGTGTTGTAGGCACGGCCAAGGCGCGTAATCGAGTCGAGCAGGATCACCACGTCACGGCCATGCTCGACCAGGCGCTTGGCCTTTTCGATGACCATTTCCGCGACCTGCACGTGCCGCACGGCAGGCTCGTCGAACGTAGAGGACACGACTTCTCCGCTCACCGATCTTTGCATATCGGTGACTTCCTCTGGCCGCTCGTCGATGAGGAGCACGATCAGATAGCATTCGGGGTGATTGGCGGTGACCGATTGCGCGATATTCTGCAAGAGCACCGTCTTGCCGGTTCGTGGCGGCGCAACAATCAAGGCCCGCTGACCCTTGCCGATGGGCGCCACGATATCGATGACCCGCGCCGAGAGATCTTTCCTCGTCGGATCGGTCACCTCGAGCTTGAGGCGCTCGTCCGGATAAAGGGGAGTCAGATTGTCAAAATGAACTTTATGCCGGATTTTTTCCGGGTCCTCGAAATTGATCGTATTGACCTTAAGCAGCGCGAAATAGCGCTCCCCCTCCTTGGGACTACGAATCAGTCCTTCCACCGTATCGCCGGTGCGCAAGCCGAACCGGCGGATCTGCGACGGCGAAACATATATATCGTCGGGACCGGCCAAATAATTCGCATCGGGCGAGCGCAGGAAGCCGAAGCCATCCTGCAAGACTTCGATGACGCCTTCGCCAACGATTTCGATGTCGCGGCTGGCCAGCTGTTTCAAAATCGCGAACATCAGCTCTTGCTTGCGCATGATCGAAGCGTTCTCGACTTCGTGTTCTTCCGCGAAGGCAAGCAGCTCGGTCGGCGACTTAAGCTTCAAGTCCTGCAGTTTAATTTCCTGCATAGGGATTAAGACCTTGGAGAGCGCACGGAATTAACCGCGCAAACGAGGGAGGGAAACTGGCGCAATCCGGCTCTACGATACCGGTGCAAGCGCTCTTGACGCGGCGCCTGAGCAGCACCTGAACTGTATGAGTTCATGCGAGGGGATAGTTAAAGATAGATCGAATTAAATGTTTTGACAAGCCAAATGATTTTGACGGAGCCGGTTTATGATCAAATTGGTTTGACCACGACGAGAATGACGATTGCCACCATCAAGACGGTCGGAACTTCGTTGACGAAACGAAAAAAACGCGCGCCATGCTGATTCGTTCCGTCCGCCAATGCTCTGTGGACCGTCGCAAAATATCCGTGCAGCGCGCTCATGGCAATCACCAACGCGAATTTTGCCTGGAACCACCCCTCGGGCAAAAAGCCACCCCAAATCGCGAGCGTTATTCCACTTGCCCAGACGGCCAGCAAGGCGGGCAGCATAATAGCCCGCATCAACCGCCGCTCCATCAGGGCAAGGGTATTTGCCTCCGTCGAGCCGCCTGCTGCGTCCGCATGATAGACAAAAAGCCGCGGCAAATAGAGCATCCCTGCCATCCATGAGATCACCGCGAGGATGTGGACAACTTTGATCCAGAGATAGAAATGACTCATTGAGTGGCGCTCTGCCGGACCCTTTCAAGCATGAGCGTGACATGTTCCAGCGGGGTCTGCGGCAAGATGCCGTGGCCAAGATTGAAAATATGCGGCCTTCCCCGCAAGCCCGATAAAATATCGCAAACCCCTCTTTCAAGTGCGGCGCCCCCAGCGGCGAGCGCCAGAGGATCGAGATTGCCCTGCAACACAAGAGCCCGCTCGAATTCCCGCCCGGCCCACTCTGGATCAATTGTGCTGTCGAGCCCGAGCGCGTTAATGCCGGTTCGCACCGCATAATCCTTCAAATGCAGCGCGACGCCTTTGGGAAAGCCGATGACGCGAGCCCCCTTGTGACGGCGCCGCAGACCGCTGACGATCGCCGCGATTGGCGCAGTGCACCAACGTTCAAATTCAGGTGCGGGCAGGACACCCGCCCAAGTGTCGAAGATTTGCACGGCTTCGACGCCCGCATCGATCTGTCTGGCAAGGTAGTCGATTGAGGCATCGGCCAGCCGGTCAATGAGATGCTGAAATTGATCGGGATAACGGTAGGCGAACAGCCGGGCAGGAGCCTGATCGGGCGTGCTTTTGCCAGCGATCATATAGCAGGCCAGCGTCCATGGAGCGCCGCAGAAGCCAATGAGCGCGGTTTCCCTTGGAAGGTTCTGCGTGACCCGTTCAATGGTCTCGAAAATGGGAGCGAGCCGGTTGAAATTCAACGTTTCGGTCAGCTTGGCGAAATCTTCAGGTGTGACGATGGGATCAAGTTTTGGTCCCTCACCCTGTTCGAAACTGACTTTTTGGCCAAGCGCATCTGGTACAACCAAAATATCGCTAAACAAAATCGCCGCATCGAAGCCGAAGCGCCGGATGGGTTGCAAGGTGGCTTCCGCCGCGAGAGCTGGGGTGTAGCAAAAATTTAGAAAGGAGGATGCCTTGGCGCGAATTGCCAAATATTCCGGGAGATAGCGTCCGGCTTGCCGCATCAACCAAACCGGGGGCGGAAAAGTGGCTTCGCCCTCCATGACTTTCAAAAAAGGCTTCGACGCTGTGTGCTGTAAACCTTCCAAATCCGAGATCCTCTAATAAATCTAAGAATCTTTCTTAGAAGGTCTTTTGCGTCTGATTGGCCAGCGAAATAGGCTCATTCGCCGGATTGCACAAGCAAGCTTGCGGTTGCAAGCTTATCCGCAGAATTCACACGCACACGCTTTCGCGGGGCCGTTAACATTTTGTTAACCATTCGAATTGGATAGCGCGACAGTTGCGTTTCCAGTTCAGCGGTATTTGGCTTCTCCCCGGGCTTCACAGGGCGTCCCATGTTACGGCTCAGCCCTTGTTGCCGGTTCATGAAAAGGCCTAGCTTCGTCCGACAAAAGGGTTGCCACCGGCCCATGCCACCGGTTATCCCCTTTACTCCCCTGCAGTCCTTCGAGATTGGGGGAACCCGGCGAGGCGCGGAAAATCGTGGGGCGGCATTATTTCCATCTGCATCTCGTGTCCGATTCGACAGGCGAGACCCTGATCGCGACGAGCCGTGCCGCCGCAGCGCAATATGAAGGGGTGTCATCGATCGAGCATGTGTATCCGCTTGTGCGCAGCCGGGGGCAGCTCATCAAGGCGATCGCGGAAATCGAGATGGCGCCGGGAATCGTTCTCTTTACATTGGTCGATCAGGAGCTGGCGGGTCAGCTGGAAGCTTCGTGCAAAGAGATGGGAGTGCCTTATCTGCCGGTCTTGCAGCCGATCATGGATTTGTTCGAATCCTATATCGGAACGACGTCGAAGCACCGGCCTGGTGCCCAGCATATGCTCAACGCCGATTATTTCCGGCGCATCGATGCTTTAAATTTTACGATGATTCATGATGATGGGCAGCAAACCGAGAATTTCGAGGCGGCTGATGTGGTTCTTCTCGGCGTCAGCCGCACCTCGAAAACGCCGACAAGCATCTACCTGGCCAATCGCGGCATCAAAACAGCGAACATTCCCTTGGTGCCGGATGTTCCCTTGCCGGAGGCGGTCCTGACATTGCGCAGGCCGCTGGTCGTTGGGCTTTTGGCCTCGCCGGAACGGATTGTTCAGATTCGCGAGAACCGCCTCATATCCTTGAACGCCAATCCCGATTCGCCCTATGTCGATCGCCTACTCGTCGCCGACGAAGTCAAAAGGGCGCGCAAGCTGTGCGCCTTGCAGGGTTGGCCGGTCATCGATGTCACGCATCGTTCCATCGAGGAAACCGCAGCGGCGGTCATTGATCTTTACAAAGTTCACCAGATGAATTTCATCGCGTCCTCATGACAGAGCTTTGGCGCGGCGCGGCGCCACTCGTTCTCGCCTCGAAAAGTGCCGCACGGCAAAAACTTCTCGCAGGCGCGGGCCTTCCTTTCGAGACGCGGCCAGCGGACATCGAGGAACGCGAGCTCGAGGCGCCGCTGCTGGCATCGGGTGCTGGGGCGGCCAAGGTCGCCCTGGAACTTTCGCGCGCCAAGGCGTTGCAGGTCAGCGCGAATATGCCGGACCGGCTGGTGATCGGTGCCGACCAGACGCTGAGTTTCGAGGGCCGGGTTCTCGGCAAGCCGGCCAGCTTCGATGCGGCGGTGGCGCAGCTGAAAGCCTTGTCCGGGCGGACCCACGAACTCTACTCAGGCTGTTGCGTGGCGCGGGAAAATGTCGTTGTTTTTAAGACGGTTGGCGTGGCGCGGCTGAGTTGCCGGCGATTCACCGGCGATTTCATCGAAGCTTATGTCAGGCAAGCGGGGGAGGCGGTTTTGAGCAGCGCCGGTGCCTATCAGCTGGAGGGTCTCGGCATTCATCTGTTCGAGGCGGTCGAGGGCGATCATGCCACAATTCTCGGGCTGCCGCTGCTGCCGCTTCTCAAATTTCTGCGCGGCCAAGGAAGCCTTCTTTCGTGATGTCTTCAACCGGCAAAACACCAAAAGCCTGTGTCATCGGCTGGCCCGTCACGCATTCGCGCTCGCCGCTGATCCACCGCTTTTGGCTGGAGCGGCTGAAGATCGCCGGGAGTTACGAATTGGCGGCGGTCACGCCGGCTGATTTTTCGGACTTTGTCCGAGGTCTCGCGCAGCACGGGTTTGTTGGCGGCAATGTCACCCTGCCGCACAAGCAGATGGCATTCGCATCTTGCGACACTTTGACGGAGACCGCCGCGCGCCTGAAAGCTGTGAATACCCTGTGGATAGAAGCGGGAAAACTCTGGGGCGACAACACCGACGTCGCCGGGTTTCTCGGCGCCTTGGATCAAGATACACCAAAGTGGGACGCCGATCCCGGCACGGCGCTGGTCCTCGGCGCGGGAGGCGCCGCCCGGGCCATTGTTCATGCCCTCCAGTTTCGCAAGATGAAGCGTATTCTTGTGGCCAACCGGACGCGGGCGCGGGCGGCTGAACTCGCAAAGGAGTTTGGCGTTGAGGTTGTGGATTTTGGGGATCTCCCAGGTGCGATGGAAGGCGCCGCGCTGCTCGTCAACACGACGTCCCTCGGGATGCGCGGGCAGCCGCCGCTCGCCCTCGATCTTTCTCCGCTCCCGGCCAGCGCGGTTGTCAGCGACATTGTCTATGTTCCGCTCGAAACGCCGCTCCTTGAAGCTGGAAGGGCGCGGGGTCTTCGGACCGTTTCCGGCATCGGCATGCTTTTGCATCAGGCCGTGCCGGGGTTCGCGCGCTGGTTCGGCGCGACTCCGTCTGTAACAGCGGAACTGCGCGCCCTGGCCGAGGCCGATATCCGGGCGGCGGCCTGATGTTTGTTCTTGGCCTCACCGGCTCGATCGGCATGGGCAAATCTGCAACCGCCGCGATGTTCCGCGAGGAGGGAATTCCGGTCCATGACTCGGATGCTGTCGTCCATGCTCTCTACAAAGGTGCGGCGGCTCCCTTGATCGAGGCGGCGTTTCCAGGCACCGTGCGAGAGGGCGTTGTCGATCGCGGTCTGCTTGGCGCGCGGGTCCTCGACGATCCGGCGGCGCTCGCGCGGCTCGAAGCCATTGTGCATCCACTGGTTGCCGGAGCCCGCCATGATTTCCTGGCAGATGCGTCGCAAAAGGGTGCGCGGCTCGTTGTTCTTGATATCCCACTTCTGTTCGAGACGGGCCTTGACCGCGAGGTCGATGCCGTGGTTCTCGTGAGCGCGCCGGAAACTGTGCAAAAGGTGCGTGTTGCCCAGCGTCTCGGCATGACGCCGGAGCGGCTTGCCGTCATATTGGGGCGGCAAATGCCAGATGCGGAAAAACGCGCGCGGGCGCATTTCATCATCGATACCGGCCGCGGATTTGACGCGGCGCGGCAGCAAGTGCGGGGAATTTTGCGGACGCTCGCGGACGTTCCCGGCAGATACTGAGAAGGCGAGATGCGGGAAATCATCCTGGACACGGAAACCACCGGTCTCGATCCGGCCCAAGGGCATCGGGTCATCGAGATCGGCTGCGTCGAGCTTTTGAATGCGATTCCGAGTGGCGAGACCTTTCACGTCTATATCGATCCCGAGCGCGACATTCCCGACGAAGCCTTTCGGGTGCATGGACTTTCCGCCGAGTTTCTCGCGGGTAAGCCGGTCTTCGCCAAGATCGCGGACGGCTTCCTAAAGTTCGCTGAGGGCGCCAAAATTATCGCGCACAACGCCGAATTCGACATGCGATTCCTCAACGCGGAACTCGCCCTTTTGGGACTCGAGCCGATCGCCCAGGATCGGGTTCTCGACACACTGAGCTTGGCGCGCCGCAAATTTCCGGGCGCGGCGAACAGTCTTGACGCGCTGTGCGTCCGCTATGGCATCGATACCTCGCGGCGGACCAAACATGGCGCCTTGCTCGACGCCGAAATTCTTGCGGAGGTCTATGCCGAACTGACCGGCGGCCGGCAGGCGCTTCTTGTGTTTGGCGAGGGCGCTGGCTCGACGGGGTTGGGCGGTGCCAATCTTCTCACCCAAAGGCCGCAACCGCTGCCGCCCCGGTTGACCGGTGAAGAACTCTCGCGGCATCGCGTCTTCATTGCCACACTCGGCGAGGCGGTGCTGTGGAACGCCTATTTTGCCGATGAAGCTCCCGCCGCAAATGTCAAACAGGCATGAAGGCTGACAGGCGCTTTAGCGAAGTCCGAGAGGTTTTGGCCCGCCATAAACGAAGTCGAGCAATTCGATTGTGTGAAGCACTGGAATTGTGGTTCCGCTTGCGAGTTGAGTGATGCAGCCGATATTCCCGGTGGCGATCAGATCGGGCGCTGTTCGCGCGATGTTGGCGAGCTTGCGTTCGAGGAGCCGCGTCGCAATCTCGGGTTCCAAAATATTGTAAGTACCCGCCGAGCCGCAACACAGATGGCCCTCCGGAACGTCGCGGACTTTGAAACCAGCTTGCGTCAGAACCTGCTTTGGCACGGCATCGATCTTCTGGCCATGCTGCATCGAACAAGCGGAATGATAAGCGACTATCACGCTCTGCGGATTGACAGGCTCCGGCAAATCCCTGTCCCCCAGAAATTCTGTGATGTCCCTGGCAAGCGCCGAGACCTGTGCGGCCTTTGCCGCATAGGCGGGATCGTTGCGCAGTAAGAATCCATAGTCCTTGATCATGGTGCCGCAGCCTGAAGCCGTGATCAGAATGGCTTCGAGCCCGCGCCGTTCGATCTCATCCGTCCAGGCATCGATGTTGACCCGCACTCGAGTAAGCGCACTTGCTTCCTTGCCCAAATGGTGCAGGATCGCGCCGCAGCATCCTTCGCCTTTGACACGCACGGCCGTGATTCCCAGCCTTGCCAACAAGCGCGTCGCGGCGGCGTTGATCTCCGGCTGCATGACCTCCTGTACGCATCCACTCAAAAGCGCCACCCTTCCACGCACCGCGCTGACGGGAATGGGGTCGCGCGGCGCCTCGGAAGTGGCAATCGTCTTCGGTGCGAGGCGCAGCATCGCGGCCAGCCGCCGCCCGGTGCGGCCAAAGCGTGGATAAAGAGCTGCGAAAGGCAGAGCGAAGCGGGACGCGGCCAGGGCAATGCGGAAGCGATTCGGGTAAGGCAAAACAAAGCCAAGCAGCGCCCGAAACAGTCTGTCCGCGAGGGGCCGTTGAAACGTCTTCTCGATGTGGCTTCGCGCCCCATCGACGAGATGCATGTAATTCACCCCGGAGGGGCAGGCTGTCATGCAGGAAAGACAAGAGAGACAGCGGTCGATATGCTTCACCGTCAGCGCATCGGCGGGACGGTCCTTTTCGAGCATTTCCTTGATGAGATAGATGCGCCCGCGCGGGCTATCGAGTTCATCGCCGAGCAAAACGAAGGTCGGGCAGGTCGCGGTGCAAAAGCCGCAATGGACGCAAGCGCGGAGAATTTTTTCGGCTTCCGCTGTCGCGGGATCGGCCAGCTGGGCGAGAGAAAAATGCGTCTGCATCTTTAAAACTCTTCCCACATGCGGCGCGGCTCCAAAATGCCGTAGGGATCGAACGCGTCTTTCAGCCGCCGTGACAATCCCGCCAGTGCTGGCGGCTGCGGCTCGAAGATGGGCACGGCGGCGCGAGTTTCAACCGGTGCGCGGACCAAGGTGGCATGGCCGCCGCCATATCGGGCGACCACTTGCCGGATGAGACTTGCGGCTGCGTCCGGGCAAGGATCGAGCGCCAGCCAGACGAGGCCGCCCGACCAATCGAACAGGGCTTCGGCATTATGAACATGCGCGACTGCCCCACCAACTTTTGGGCCGCTGGTTGGCGCCACCGAAATCTTCCAGATGATTTTCTCAGCTTGCCGCGCGAGCGGCGCCACGTCGCGGATCGCGTGCCAGAGCGTTTGCGAAGAGTCTTCAGAGAGCCGCTCCGCCGCTCCGAAGGGTTTGAGCAGGGTTGCGAGGCGGTCGAGACGCTCGGCAACCGAGGGCGCGAAACCTTCCAGCCGCAAGGCGGTGATCGCGGTTGCGAACCCCTGCGTCGTCGCGGCGCCCAGCGGCAGATGCGCGGCGCCCGAGACATCAACCGGCGCTCCCATCGCGGCACAAAGGGCTTCGACGGCACGGATCGGATCGAGATTTTCGAGAATGAGTGTCGCCGACGTTTCCGCGCGCGGCAGAACTTTGAGGGTGATTTCGGTCGCGACGGCAAGCGTTCCGAACGATCCGGCAAGACCGCGCGGGAGGTCATATCCCGTGACATTCTTGACGACGCGTCCACCGGCCTTGAAAACTTCGCCGCGGCCGGACACCGCTTTGATCCCCAAAACAAAATCCCGAACCGCACCGGCCTTGATTCGGCGCGGGCCGGAACAATTGGTCATAAGACAGCCACCAAGCGTGCCGGACCCGGTGCCATAGAGACCGGCAAAAGATGGCGGCTCAAACGGGAGCTCCTGCGCGTTTTCGGCGAGCAGTGCTGTGATGTCCTCGATGGGTGTCCCCGCTAACGCCGAGATCACGAGTTCTTCCGGCTCGTAGAACAGCACCCCGGAAAGCCGCGAAAGTTCGAGATGGTGCGCAGTCTTAACCGGCCGCCCGAGAGCAGCTTTGGAGGCAAGTCCGGTGATCGACAGGGGCAAGCGTTCGGCCGCCGCATCGGCGATGAAGGCGGCCACCTCGGTGGGATCGGCGGGACGAAAAGCGGACATGATTGCTCATACGGCTTAACCGGAGCGAAGGGTGGAGTGGATTATATGCCGCCGGTTTGACAAGAGTAGGCGTGGCGAGGCTTTCTGTCACGGCCTGCATAAATTTCAAAACTCAAAGGAAGCGGACATGAGCAACCACAGACACCCTCGCCATCACGGCGGAGCCGAGGGACAGACGGGCCGCCCGGACTGGCGGCGTCTGCATCATTCGCGGCTATTTTGGGTTGGGCTTGCCTTGATGCTGCTGGCGATCACGATCTATGTCGCGTCCGACGATTTGGCCTGGCGGCCCCGGCTCAGGGGGTGACACAGCGCGCTAGGCCGCCTTCTTCAGTTCGTCCAGCTGCCCAGCATCCGCTTTTTGTTTTGCGCTGTCTCTGACCGCTTTTCGTAAGCGGTCCACGGGCGCGGCGACATAAGCGTTGAGACCCACGGAGAAGATCAGCGACATGGCGATCACGCTCAATGACGAGAACGGTGCCGCCGGCAACTCCAGATGGACCGTTTTCAGCCCATATCTGAGAATGAGAATCATGAACCAGTGGCAGATATAAACTGGATAGCTCAATTCGCCGATCGTCCGGTCCCAGGAATAGCGCTTCTGGAACAGGAACAGGAAAGGAAGCGCGAGCGCGAACGCCAGCAAAAGACAGCATTTCTTCAAGAGGTAGCCGTCGCCGGCGGCCATCGGAAGCGCGACGATCATCGCCAGGAGCGCCGCGACCGCGATGGTCTCAAGACGCGGCACGGCGTCACAGAGCCGTTCAACCCGTGGCAGCAGAATTTGATGCGCAAGCGCACCAAACAGAAAAAGCGACAATTCAAAAGGGAAAAACCGGTAGGACCAGGGATCGGCCAGGCCGAACCCTGATAGCATCGTGGCTCCCCGGGCGATTAGCGACAGCGCGAGACATGTATAGAGAAGGTCGCGGTTTTTGAGAACGAACGGCGCACAGAGATAGAATGTCAGCTCGACGCTGAGCGACCAAGCCTGCGGCACCAAAAGGAATGTCCAAAGTTGCGGCGAGGACTCGTGATAGTCCAGAAAAAATGCCAGCCCATTCTCTCTCAGTCCCAGGAACATAATGACATCCTGGCCGAACAACACAATGTTCGTCGTCATCAACGTCACTTGCGCGGACAGGGGAAGCGAGAGAAGCGTTTGCAGTTTGTGGTCAATCCCAAGGGCAAAGGCCAAGAGGTAGAACATCATCGTCAGCAGCGCGACGGCCCAATACATGGGATAGATGCGCAAAAAACGATTGAGATAAAAATTGCGGAGGTCGCCGTAAGCAGCCGTATTTTGCAAAATGTAAGAAATCAAAAATCCCGAGATCAGGTAAAAGCATTGCAAGGCGGCTTCGCCCCCGACAAGCACATGGCTCCCGGTGTGGGAGAATATGACGGCGAACGCGAGTAAGACGCGGATCGTACCCATGAATGGTCAGCCTTGAAAGATTCGAATGTGTCCTATCGCTTTGCCGTTTTATCGCATGATGAAACATCGCTCGGCCATTGAGCCTAGCGTGAACCCCGTTCGATCAAGCCCTAACTGAAAGCGTATCCCCGATTTGGTTTCGCGTCGCGGGCACGTTTTGTTTTAGAAGCACGGCCTTCGCGAAAACCTACGTTGGGTAGGTGCGAGTGAAACAGAATGAGTGACCAATCGGGCGAAACTGAGGATGAAATTCATCAGAATTAAAGTCCCGATTTTTGCGATTATGCATATTCCGGCAACACCATGATGAAGGATTTGCCGTCAGCTTCTTTTTCGTCGCACCATCTGTCGCAAACGAACACTGTATAAGGTGTTCGCAAGCAAGCGATATGCCAATCAGGCCTGATCGCTCGGTGATATCAAATACCGCAGCGTCACGGTATGGCGGGGAATATACCCTGTGTACAGATGACGTAGGTGAGACCGTTCGGCGCCGCGCTTCGCATGTCCGGCAGTGCGAATGTCGTTTTCCCGTCACCGCCATATGTGACGCCCAGCAGTGAGAACAGCGCTGTGTTTTGGGTGATCAGCAATGTCTGCCCCGCGGCCGGAACGGCGCCTGCTATAATACCTGCCGTTAGCCATACAGCTCCCATGGTACAAGTGACCCCGACACCCGACCTCGCAAGACTCGTGTTGGTGCCAAAACGAGCGTCGGGAGTTGCCGGCCCAGGCGGGCCCTGAGGACCGGGCGCCCCGGTGGCTCCAGTTGCTCCCGCGGGTCCTGGCGCCCCCGCTGGCCCCGGCGCACCGGGTGCACCCTGGGGCCCTTGCGCTCCGGGGGCCCCAGCAGGCCCAACTGGACCTTGGGGCCCAGGCTGTCCCTCGATGGCGATCTCGAGTTCCATGGGATGGCTCGTTAAATTGTTCTCCTTGCTGTCGAGTGAAATCGCGAAGGCCGATTTGGGAGAGGGCACGAATGCAAGTCCGAAGTTTGTCCTCGCTCCGCTCTGCCAATCCTTGACCGCTTGAGTCACATCGACCAGCACAAAGCTGTTCTTATTGCCCGGCGTGACAGCTACCGGGAACGAGGGCACGGCAACCGTCGGCGGGATATTGGCGGTCGTCAGCTTATCCTCGGTCCAGGCGCCATTCACCTCTAGGATGATGACGGTACCCGCGGCGGCGGCGGCATCCGACGGCGCGTTGTTCACATAAAAGCGCAGGAAGGCCTGCGATATCGTAGCGCCCTTGGGTAAGGGCGTCAGGTCGAAGCGCACATATCCAGTTTGGGTTCGGCCTTTAAGGTTGCCGACTTGGATAACAGGGGCGGCACCCAATGGGTGAAGTGGCGATTGAGTGTCGGCGTAGGTGTCGCCCATGACATTGAGCGTGAGTGCGAGGGCGGGCTCAGCGAGCGCACCGGTGAGTACCGCGTATAGTCCCAAATGTCGCGCGCTGCTGCGGAACAGCGGTCTGCTTATCATAGAAAGGCCCCCGTGACGCCTTCAGTTCATATGAATTGCTGAAGGTAAACATCGAAGAGCCTAGCATATGCTCATCCATAAAATCCGCAACGACTTAGCTAAAGCCTAGAGCTTCCTCAGCTCAACTTCCTCGATGATATGGTTTGGCCCTTTGGTCAGGATGAGACTGGCGCGGGGCATTGTCGGAAAGACATTTTCGCGCAGATTGCGCAGATTGATTCTTGTCCAAATGTCCCTTGCGGTGGCCACCGCTTGGGCGTCGTCAAGGTCTGCATATTTCCTAAAATAGGACGAGGGATCGCGGAAGGCGGTGTCGCGCAACCGCATGAAGCGCTGGATGAACCATCGTTCGAGATCGGCCTCGGCGGCGTGCAAATAGACCGTGAAGTCGAAAAAATCGGAGACGAAGGCGATCGCCCGGCCATCTTTGGTGCCGCGATTGGCCGACAGCACGTTGAGGCCTTCCAGGATGAGAATATCTGGTCGGTCGATCACGATGCTTTCGCCCGGAACGATGTCGTAAGTTACGTGCGAATAGACCGGCGCTCGCACATTGCGTTCGCCCGCTTTCACATCCGACACAAAGGACAAAAGCTTGACACCGTCATAGCTTTCCGGGAACCCTTTTTTTTCGAGCAGTCCCTCGCTTTGCAAGACCGCGTTTGGATAAAGAAACCCATCGGTTGTGACGAGTTCGACTTTCGGCGTATTCGGCCAGCGCGACAGAAGCGCCTGCATGACTCGCGACAGGGTGGATTTGCCGGCCGCGACCGAACCGCCGACGCCAATGATATAGGGCACCTTACCGCCCTCATCGCCAAGGAAACGCTGGGTCGCTTTATAGAGGCCCTGCGTCGCGGCGACATATAAGGCGAGCAGGCGCGATAGCGGCAGATAAATCGCCACGACTTCCTCAAGCGAAATTGGATCGTTGAGCGAGCGCAGCCGCGAAAGATCTTCTGCCGAAAGAGTGAGCGGCGTGTCGGCGCGCAAGGCCGCCCATTCGCTCCTTGTGAAGCGATGGTAGGGTGAGAGTACCGCTGCCGGGTCCAAGCGTTCGTCCATTTAGTCCTCGGCCGGTGCGGGATCTGCCTGACGGGCGGCTTTTTCCGCGTGCCCGGAGCGGCCGGTGCGGTGTTCGAGCTCGGCGCAGACATCGGCGAGTGAAATGCCCCGTTGATGCAAGACGACGAGCAAATGATACAAAAGATCCGCGCTTTCGCGGGTTAGGGCCTCGGCATCGCCTTGCACCGCCGCGATGACAGTTTCGACCGCCTCCTCACCGAGCTTTTTGGCGGCACGGGCTGGACCTCCGTCAAGAAGCGATTTTGTGTAAGATGCCGTCGCGCTCGCATTGGCCCGCGCGGCGATGATCGCTGCAAGGTCATCGAGAGTAAAGCGGGTCATGACACGCGTCCCAAACTGGCCGTCGCGCGATCCGTCATCGGCTCTGCACCCCGCGCGCACGGGCTTGTATCACGCCGTACCGGCAAGCCGGCGCGCGCCATATGCTCCTTAGCCTCGGTGATGGTGAATTCGCCGAAATGAAAAATCGAGGCGGCGAGCACCGCGCTCGCGCCGCCGTCGCGAATGCCTTCGACAAGATGATCGAGCGTGCCGACGCCGCCCGAAGCAATCACCGGGACTGAGACCGCGCGGGTGACGGCGCGGGTGAGAGCCAAGTCGAAGCCGCTTTTGGTGCCGTCGCGATCCATCGAGGTCAACAGAATTTCACCGGCGCCAAGCGCCACCACTTCTTGCGCATAGGCGAGCGCGTCGAGGCCAGTTGGCTTGCGTCCGCCATGCGTGAAAATTTCCCATTTTCCCGGCACCGTTTGCTTGGCGTCGATCGCCACCACGATACATTGGCTGCCGAATTTTTGCGCAGCATCGCGGACGATCTCGCGGTTGGCGACGGCGGCGGTCATGATCGAGACTTTGTCGGCGCCAGCAAGCAACAGCATTCTGATGTCGTCGAGTGTGCGGACGCCGCCGCCGACGGTCAGCGGCATGAAGCAGGCTTCCGCCGTGCGTTGGACAACATCAAGGATGATGGCGCGATCCTCGTGGCTCGCCGTAATGTCGAGAAAACACAATTCATCGGCGCCCGCAAGATCATAGGCAATCGCGCTTTCGACCGGATCGCCGGCATCGCGCAGATCGACGAAATGCACGCCCTTGACGACGCGGCCGTCTTTGACGTCGAGACAAGGAATAACGCGGCACTTAAGCATGGGAGCTTTTTCCGGCGGCAAAGGTTTTTGTCATGCGAGGGCCTTCGTGCGTCCGATGAGTGCAAGCGCCTGTGCCGGATCGAGACGGCCGTCATACAGCGCCCGGCCGGCGATGGCACCTTCGAGTTTGGCGCAGTCTGGCAGCAGCAAACGTTCCACGTCCTTCAGCGACGCAAGGCCGCCGGAGGCGATCACGGGAATGCTCAACCCATTGGCAAGCGCCAAGGTTGCCTCGATATTGAGTCCCTTGAGGAGGCCGTCGCGGGCAATGTCGGTATAGATGATCGCGGCGACGCCGGCATCCTCGAATCGTTTGCCGAGTTCGGCGGCGGCAAGTTCCGAGCTTGCGGCCCATCCTTCCACCGCGACCTTGCCGTCCCGCGCGTCGATCCCGACCGCGACGCGGCCGGGATAAAGCCGCGCCGCTTGCCGGACGAGAGCCGGATCGCGGACCGCCGCCGTTCCGATGATCACCCGCGTGATGCCCCGGCCGAGCCAAGCTTCGATGGCCGCGATGTCCCTTATGCCGCCGCCGAGCTGCACGGGAATGCTGACCGCGGCGAGAATGGCCTCGATCGCGGGTGCGTTCATGGCGCGGCCGGCGAAGGCGCCATCGAGATCGACGACATGCAGATATTCAAATCCCTGGCGCTCAAAATCCCCTGCCTGGGCGCCGGGATCGGCGTTGAAGACCGTCGCCCGCGCCATGTCGCCTTGCTGGAGGCGCACACATTGGCCGCCCTTGAGATCAATCGCCGGAAACAAAATCATGGTGTCCACCTGAGGAAATTGGCGATGAGCGACAGACCAAGCGCCTGGCTCTTTTCGGGGTGGAACTGGGTTCCCGCGATGTTGCCGCGCGCGATCAGCGCGCATAGGGGACCGCCATAGTCGGTAACTGCCACGACGGAGTCCTTGGTCGCGGGTTTGAACGCATAGGAGTGCACGAAATAGGCGTGCAGGCCCTCTTCGCCCGTCGGGATGCCGGCAAGGAGCGGATGCTCTGCGGCGGCACGAAGCGTGTTCCAGCCCATATGCGGGATACGAAGACGGCCGCCTTGCGCGTCGATCACATCGACGTCACCTTCGATCCAGCCGAGCCCCTTCGTCACCCCGTGTTCAAGCCCGCGCGTCGCCAGCAATTGCATGCCGACGCAGATCCCGAGAAAGGGCCGGGCTTTGTCAACGACGGCGGCCGTCATCGCGGCGACCATTCCTGGCACGGCGTCGAGGCCGGCGCGGCAATCGGCGAAAGCGCCGACACCGGGCAAAACGATCCGGTCCGCCCGGAAAACCACATCCGGATCGGAGGTGACGGCGATGTCCCTGGAAAGTCCCGCCTCGCGCGCGGCCCGCTCGAAAGCCTTGCGGGCCGAATGCAAATTGCCGGAGCCGTAATCGACGATGGCGACAGTCACCAGCAGATCCTCACGGTCTTGGAATGCCTAGGGTGCCTGATGTGTTGTCCAAACCCGCGTCCGTTGCACCGAAATGGCGATAGAATGTGATCTCAGCCTGGTCGCTGGCGGGAACCGCGATGATTTCGGCAAGGTGATACCCGTTGGCGGCGAGTTTTGCCTCGCGCAGCCTTGCCGCTTCAAGACCCAGCAAAATCTCCAATGCGAAGCCGATGGTGAAGGCGGTACTGGCCGTCAAAAGCCACTGCGCGGCAAGGATCAGGACAATGTACAGGACGGCCCAGACTAGGAGAGCGATCCAAAGCCGGTGCCAGGCCAGCCAGAAGGGGCCAAAAAAGAAGGCTTTCCAGCTGAAAGACTGGCGCACGAACGCCGCTTTGGCGGCGGATTCCGGTCCGCTGCCCGGCAAATGAACCGAATAAAAAGCCAAGGCTGGGTTCCTTTCGAGTGGGAAACGCGGCGGCAGAATTGTAAATCTTGAACAAAGGTCAACCCGAGACCCGGCTTTTCCCAAAAGTCCGATTAGAAATCGTAGGCGAAGCGGAGCCCCAGTTGATGACGCTCGAAGTTGACAACATCAAGCTGCCGGGCCGCGGCGTCGGGTATCTGCACGGCCCACGCCATCGAGGCGGTCAAATCCTTGTTTAGCCTTAAAAACAGCTGTGGACCAACGAAAAGGGCATGCGCGTTGAGGCCGCCGTTTTGGGCGAGATTCTCATGGATGATTTCGGCCGCGACGACAAGGTCTGGGGTGATGGCGTAAGCGCCGCTGACAATGACCGAAAAGGCGTCATCGTGCTCCCATTTGCCGTCGAAGGGCAGGAATGATGCCGAATGGATGAGGTTCAGAGCGGCGAAGAACGTTTCCGGGATCACTTCCTTGTCGATTAGCAGAGCTGTTGTAACCCCATAGTTGCCATCCTGCCGCGCCGATGCGGCATCCGCACGGTGCCATTCCGGATCGATGGAAAGGCTCATACCGAAGGGTGAGGTCCGCCAGTTGAGAATATTCCACCGCGCCTCGGCGGTGATGCCGCCGAATTCTGCCGCGCCGTGATCTGGAATACCCGGCACGCCGCGAAGATGATAATAATCGGGGAGCGTGCCAACCGACAGCCGCAACTCGTCGGTGAGTGTGGACCGGGCCGAAGTATCATTGCCAATATTGAAGTTGCCACTGGCAGCGCCGAAGCTTCCGACGGTGAAGCTCTCTATTTCCCAGCTGCCCTGCGGCCCGATGTCCGAACCTTCCGCAAAACCAAAGATATGCTCGGTGTCGAAACCATCCGTGGCCAGAGCGGTCCTGGCCTCTCCGTCTAGGGCATGAGCGGCCGCTGGGAGCGAAATACCAAGAAGGACAACGAGAAAGCGGCGCCGGAAGCGAAGCATGTTCGAGCCTAGTTGTAGTGTTGCTTGTTTGCCAAGCATGTCCAATCCAAATCATGGGCAATTTTAAGGCTAAGCTAAACATTGTCGCCGATGGATAAAAATGTAGCCTAGCCTACGAGCGATCCTTTCGTCGAGGGGATCGCACCCTTTTGGCGCGGGTCGAGCGCGACCGCCGCGCGCAGGGCGCGAGCCAGGCCCTTGAACGTCGATTCCGCGATATGATGCGCATTCTCGCCATAGAGCGTCTCGACGTGAATGTTCATCGCCGCATGGGTCGTGAACGCCTGGAAGAATTCGCGCACGAGCTCAGAGTCGAAAGTCCCGATTTTTGGTTGCGCGAATCTTGTCCGGAAAACGAGAAATGGCCGCCCGGAAATGTCCACGGCCACCCGCGTCAGCGTCTCGTCCATCGGCAGCAGCACATCGGCGAATCGGGTGATCCCGGCCATGTCGCCCAAAGCCTGGTGAACGGCTTGACCCAGAGCTATGCCCGTATCCTCGACGGTGTGGTGCTGGTCAATATGCAGATCGCCCTGCGCCCGGATATCGATATCGATCAGCGCATGGCGGGCGAGCTGTTCCAGCATATGGTCGAAAAAGCCGATGCCGGTCGTGATTTTGGCGGCGCCGGTGCCGTCGAGATTGACGCAAACGTCAATCCCGGTTTCCTTGGTCTTGCGTGAGACGGCGCCTTTGCGCATGGATGGTCTGGGCCTGGTGATGGTTTCCTGAACCATTTCAAGGGAACCGGGACTTTGTTTGGGCTATGAAATCCTCTAGCAACTTGCCGCGCCCTTGGCTACCCATGAAGGCCTTGTTCACCAAGGGTGAGGAGAGACCGCACCCTGCGGGGACGAGGGTTCAGGCCAGGCATCGGAGGAACGAATGGTCCAAAGAGCGCTGATTGTTGGTTCTGCCTTGCTCGGCAGTCTCTGCTTCCCGCTGGTGGCGCGGGGCGATGCAAAGCGGCCGAACATTATTTTCATCATGGCCGACGATCTCGGCAATGCCGATCTCGGTTATCGCGGCGGCGGGGTTAAGACCCCCAACATCGACAAACTGGCGAATGAGGGCGTTAGACTCGAGTCTTTTTATGGCCAGCAGGTGTGCACACCGTCGCGGGCGGCCCTCATGACCGGACGCTACCCGATGCGCTACGGTCTGCAAACATTGGTCATCTTTCCAAGTCACACCTATGGCCTGCCTACGGACGAACGCACCCTGCCGCAAGCTTTAAAGGATGCGGGCTACAGCACGTTCATCGTCGGCAAATGGCACCTGGGTCATGCAGATCAAAAATATTGGCCGCAAAATCGCGGGTTCGAATACTTTTACGGCAATGTCACTGGAGAGGTGGATTATTTCACCCGCGAGCGAGGCGGTGTGATCGATTGGCAACGCAATGGCAAGTTCTTGAAAGAGGGAGGCTACTACACCACCCTCATCGGCGATGAAGCGGTGAAGCTCATCGGCCAGCAGGATGGAAACAAGCCCTTCTTTCTCTATTTTGCCTCGCTTGCGCCGCACGCGCCCTTCCAGGCTCCCAAGAACTATCTCGATCAGTACAAATCTGTTCCCGATAAGCAGAAGCGCGCTTATCTGGCGATGATCACCGCCCTTGATGACCAAATTGGCCGCATCGTTGACGAGCTCAACAAAAAGGGGCTGCGGGACAACACCATAATTTTGCTCGCCAGCGACAATGGCGGCGCCACCAGCGGCCTCTTTGCCCAAGGCGCAAAGAGCAACGAGGAGCGCGAGCATGAAGAGGGCGGCATCGAACAGGGTGCGAAAGCGCCCGCTTCCAACTCTCCTTTCCGGGGTGGCAAGGGCAGTCTCTACGAAGGGGGTGTGCGCGTGCCAGCCTTTGTCAACTGGCCAGGCAAGCTGAAGCCCAGGGTTGTCAATGATCCGGTGCATATGGTTGATGTCATGCCGACGCTGCTGGCTCTGGCAGGAGGCAAAGATAGCCCCAGCCATCCGCTCGACGGTAAGGACATTTGGCAGACGCTCGCCGAGGGGCAGCCGAGCCCAAACGAGGACGTGCTGATCAATGTGGAGGCTTTCCGGGGCGCCATTCGCAAGGGAGACTGGAAGCTTTACAAGCTCGCGCTTCTGCCGGGCAAGACGGAGCTCTATAACCTCGCGAACGATCCCGGTGAAACGGAGAATGTAGCCGGGCAAAACCCCGGGATTGTCCAGGACCTCGAGGCGCGGCTTGTTGCTTATGCGAAACAGCAGAAGCCAAGCGAATGGATCAAAGCGCAACCGGCCTTCGTGGGCGCCCAGGGAAAGACCGTGCTGGACCCCGGTTTCGACATCGATGATGGCGGTCTGCCGCGCGAGAGACTTGCATTGCCGGCGCATTGAGCAGCGGGACGGGCCACACGGCTGTAACGGACGGGAGGGCCTCTCGCCAGCGCGCCCCCGGCTTGCATCCTTCGCCACAAATCCATAGATGGAGACCGGCCGCCGGACCTTCCCATGCCCGCACCGCGCGGCACCGGGCGATTTTTGAGAGTTTTCATGTATCATAATTCGTCGTCCGGTTCCGATAGCTGGCACGCGACCACGATCGTCATGGTCAAAAAAGGCGGCCGCACGGTGATCGGCGGCGATGGCCAAGTGTCGATCGGCCAGACCATCATCAAGGGCAACGCGAAAAAAGTGCGGCGGCTCGCAAAAGGCGATGTGATCGGCGGTTTTGCGGGTGCCACCGCCGACGCCTTCACGCTGTTCGAGCGGCTTGAGATGAAGCTCGAACAATATCCGGGCCAGCTCATGCGCGCCTGCGTCGAGCTTGCCAAGGATTGGCGCACCGACCGCTATTTGCGCAGGCTCGAGGCGATGATGCTGGTCGCCGACGCCGAGGCCGCCCTTGTTTTGACCGGCACCGGCGATGTGCTGGAACCGGAGACCGCGGGCGATGGCAGCGTCATGGGGATTGGCTCAGGCGGCAATTACGCCCTTGCCGCGGGGCGCGCGCTGCTCTCGACGGACCTCGATGCCGAGGCGATCGCCCGCCGCGCGCTCGAAATCGCCGCTGGCATCTGCGTCTATACGAACAACAATTTCGTGCTCGAATCGCTGGCCTCGAAGTGATCGCGCGGCAAAGGGAAAGCCACCGTTATGCCTGATTTTTCTCCGCGTGAAATTGTGTCTGAGCTCGACCGGTTCATCGTCGGGCAAAACGATGCCAAGCGCGCCGTGGCGATCGCCCTGCGCAATCGCTGGCGCCGCCTGCGCCTTGAAGGCGCGATGCGCGAAGAAGTGCTGCCAAAGAATATTTTGATGATCGGACCCACAGGGTGCGGCAAGACCGAGATTTCGCGCCGCCTCGCAAAACTTGCCAACGCGCCGTTTCTCAAGGTCGAGGCGACGAAATTTACCGAGGTCGGCTATGTCGGCCGCGATGTCGAACAGATCGTCCGCGATCTTGTCGAGATCGCCATCGCGATGGCGAAACAAGACAAGCGCAAGGCGGTGGAGGCGCGCGCCGAACTCGCGGCGGAAGAACGCGTGTTGGACGCTCTTGTCGGCACCACGGCATCGGCGGCCACGCGCGATAGTTTTCGCAAGAAGCTGCGCGCGGGGGAACTCGACGACAAGGAAATCGAGATCGAGATTTCGCAGGCCGCGTCCGCGATGCCGATGTTCGAATTGCCGAACATGCCAGGCTCGGCGATCGGCGCGATCTCCATCGGCGATATTTTCGGCAAGTCGCTCGGCAATCGCCCGAAACCGCGGCGCACCACGGTCAAGGACGCCTATGCTCCGTTGATCGTCGAAGAAAGCGACAAGATGATCGATCAGGATCAGACCGTTCAGGAAGCGCTCCGCGAAGTCGAAAACAACGGGATCGTATTTCTCGACGAGATTGACAAGATTTGCGTGCGCGAGGGGCGCTCCGGCGGCGGCGATGTTTCGCGCGAGGGCGTGCAACGCGACCTGCTGCCGTTGATCGAGGGAACCACGGTCGCGACCAAGCATGGCGCGGTCAAGACCGATCACATTCTCTTCATTGCGTCGGGCGCGTTCCATGCTTCGAAACCCTCGGATCTGTTGCCGGAATTGCAGGGGCGGCTGCCGATCCGGGTGGAGCTTTCGCCGCTGAACGAGGATGATTTCCGCCGCATCCTCACCGAAACCGAGGCAAGCCTCATCAAGCAATATGAAGCGCTTCTGCGCACCGAAGGCGTCGAGCTTGTCTTTACGCCGGATGCGATCAAGGCGGTGGCGCGCATCGCGGTACAAGTCAATTCCTCGGTTGAAAATATTGGCGCCCGGCGTCTGCAGACGGTGATGGAACGTATCCTTGACGAGGTGAGCTTCACTGCATCCGACCGGTCGGGCGAGCGGATCGAAATCGACGCGGCTTTCGTTGAGAAAAATATCGGCGATCTCGCCAGAAACGCCGATCTCAGCCGGTTCATTCTTTGACGGTCATGCTATGACGTGTCCGGCAATTCGTGGCATAGGAGCATGTGCCGCGCTTTCTGTTGCGCGCATCGATTTATGTTGCGCAAAAATGCGTTTTTGAGCGTCGGGAGTCTTGACTGGCATGGCCAATTTCGTTGAACGGGTTTTCTCCGGCGTGCAGCCGACGGGCAATCTGCATCTTGGAAATTATCTTGGCGCGATCGTCAAATTCGTCGAGCTGCAGAAAACCCATGATTGCCTTTATTGTGTCGTCGATCTCCACGCGATCACGCTGCCGCAAAAGCCGGAAGAGCTAAAGGCAAACATTAGGGAAGTTACCGCCGCCTTTATCGCCTGCGGCATCGACCCTGAAAAGCACATTGTGTTCAATCAGAGCCAGGTCACCGAGCACGCCGAACTTGCCTGGGTGTTCAATTGCGTGGCGCGGATCGGCTGGCTCAACCGGATGACCCAGTTCAAGGAAAAGGCTGGCAAGGACCGCGAGAATGCCTCCGTTGGGCTCTATGCCTACCCCTGTCTGATGGCCGCCGATATTCTTGCCTATCGTGCAACTCACGTTCCGGTTGGCGAGGATCAAAAGCAGCATCTTGAACTTGCCCGCGACATCGCGCAAAAATTCAATCTCGATTTTGCCGCCTCGATCGCCGCCAATGGATATGGCGACGCGTTTTTTCCCTTGCCGGAGCCGCTCATTCAAGGGCCGGCCACCCGCGTGATGAGTCTGCGCGATGGCTCGAAGAAAATGTCGAAATCGGACCCGTCCGATTATTCGCGGATCAATCTCTCGGACGATGCCGATGCGATTGCGCAAAAGGTCCGTAAGGCGAAAACCGATCCCGAACCGCTCCCGTCCGAAGTCGAGGGCCTCAAGCAGCGGCCGGAGGCGGACAATCTCGTTGGCATTTTTGCCGCCCTCAACGGCGAGACGAAATTGGACGTGCTGAAGGTGTTTGGCGGCGGCAATTTTTCCGCCTTCAAATCGGCGCTGGTCGATCTGGCGGTGGCAAAACTCGGACCGATAGGCGCCGAGATGCAGCGGCTGAAAAGCGATCCCGCCTCCATCGACCGGGTGCTCGTCGATGGCGCCGACCGCGCCCGCGCGATCGCGGGCAAGAACATGGCGATGGTGAAGGATATTTTGGGCTTTGTACGGTAGCAGACTAACGCACTACGCCTTTCCCTCCAGCCCTTCCAAATCAACAATCATATTCTCGATCATCTTCAGACCGATCTGCCAGAAGGCGGGATCGCGCGCATCAAGCCCGAAGGGCGCCAGCAATTCGGAATGATGCTTGGTGCCTCCTGCCGAAAGCATGGCGAGATAACGCTCCGCAAAACCTTCCCGGGCGCCCTGATAGACGCCATAGAGCGAATTGACGAGGCAATCGCCAAACGCATAGGCGTACACATAAAAGGGCGAGTGGACGAAATGCGGAATATAGGCCCAGTAGGTCTCGTAATTGGCGCCAAGCTCGATCGAGGGCCCAAGGCTAGCGGCCTGCTCACTCATCCATAATTCGCAGATCTTATCCGCCGTCAGTTCGCCGTTACGCCGCTCGATATGCAGCTTGCGCTCGAACGAATAGAACGCGATCTGCCGCACCACCGTGTTCAGCATGTCCTCGACCTTGGCGGCGAGCATGACGCGGCGTTGCGCAATATTCGAAGTTTGCAACAGCAAAGCACGGAAGGTCAGCATTTCGCCGAACACGGACGCCGTCTCGGCCAAGGTCAAGGGCGTCGGCGCCATCAGCGCGCCATTTGGACCCGCCAGCACCTGATGCACGCCATGCCCGAGTTCATGCGCCAGCGTCATCACATCGCGCGGCTTGCCTTGATAGTTCAACAGCACGTAAGGATGCGCGGATGGCACGGTCGGATGCGCGAAGGCCCCCGGCTGCTTGCCAGGCCGGACCGGCGCATCGATCCAGCGTTCATCGAAGAATCGCTTGGCAATCCCTGACATGCTGGGCGAGAACGCCTCGTAAGCGTCCAGCACCGTGCTACGCGCCTCATCCCACGCGTAGATCTTCGGGGCCGCATGCGGCAGCGGCGCGTTGCGGTCCCAATGTTTCAGCGCCGGCTTGCCGAACCATTTGGCCTTGAGCGCGTAATAGCGATGCGAGAGGCGCGGATAGGCGGCGCGCACGGCGGCCACCAGCGCATCGACGACCTCGCGCTCGACCCGGTTGGCAAGATGCCGTGCGTCGGCGACGTCGCGAAAACCGCGCCAGCGATCGGAAATTTCCTTGTCCTTCGCCAGCGTGTTGGCGATCAGCGAAAATGTTCGCAGATTATCCTTCAAGCCGATGCCAAAGGCGACCGCCGCCTTTTCACGGGTTTTTTCGTGCTGATCCTGCATGAGATTGAGGACGGGCTCGATCGCCAAGGCCTCGCCATCGACGGTAAAACGCAAGCTAGAGATTGTCTCATCGAACAGCCGGTTCCAGGCGCCATAACCGGTGATGGATTTTTCATGAAACAATTGCTCGAGCTTGTCGTCGAGCTGATAGGGCTTGCCCTTGCGGATGTCCTCAAGCCAGGGCCGGTAATGTTTGAGTGCCCCCGCCGCCAATTTGGCGGCGAGCGCGTCGTCGAGCCGGTTCAATTCGAGTTCGAAGAACAGAAGATCAGACGTCGCGTCGGTGATCTTTTCCTGCGTGTCGCCATAGAATTTCATCCGCGCCGGGTCGGTCGTATCGCCGGCGTAAATCAGCCCGGCATAGGACATGATGCGCCCGAGCAGTTCTTCCAGCGCCTCGTAACGCTGGATGGCGTCCAGGAGGCCAGCGCCCGAAGCTTTTTTGGCGAGCGTCTCGAGCTTGCCCTTATAGGCGGCACTGAAACTTTTGCATTCCGTCTGCGCCTTGACGAGGTCGCTCGCGAAAGCCGCCGACTCCATGGACGGGTAAAGGTCTTCGAGATTCCACTCCGGCAAGCTGCCAAGATCCGGCTCGGGCTTGGGTTTCGCGGCCACTTTCGGCCTGGCGCGGAACATATTGAGGGATCTGGCGGTGGTCTTGCGCGTCATGGAACCATCCTATGTAGGATCGCTGTCATAGCGAGCAAGGCCCTGGGGATCAATCGGGTGGGGCGCCTATTTTGTGAGCGGTGGCGTGAGCGCCCATTCGTCATGCCCGGCCTTGAGCCGGGCGCCCAGACTCCCATCCTCGGCGTTTGGATGGCCGGGCCAAGCCCGGCCATGACGGGTTACAGATGTTTATCTAAGCGGTCCAGCGCGGCCGGAATTTGCTTCTCGTTACAAATCCAAGACCAGCATGCTGCCCTTGGCGCGGGACACGCAGGCGAGAAAGAAGCCTTCGTCCTTCTGTTGCGGACTGAGGCGCTTGTCGCGGTGATCGACTTCTCCTTCGAGAACCTTGATCCGGCACGTCCCGCACATGCCCTGTTCGCAAGATGTCGGAATTTTCACACCCTGTTCTTCCAGGAACGCCGTCACGGTTTTATCGCCGGGGACTTTATAGACGATCCCGGTGCTGGCGATCTTCACGTCGAAGACTTTGTCGAGGATCGCCGCGGGCACCTTGGCGGTGAAGCGTTCCACATGAATGCGTTCCTCTGCCCAGCCTTTCTGCGCGGCGGTTTTGAGGATCGGATCCTGCCACCAATCGGCACCGCAGATGAAAAGCTGCGTGTCTTCCGGCCGGTCCTTCAAAAGTGCCCCGGCGTCGAGCAATTGATTGAGTTCGGTCGATTCATAATAAAACTTCGTGTTTTCCGCGAAGTTCGAGTCCTTGATCATGCCGTCAAATGAGCCGGGCGACATCATGGCGTAGACATAATGGAGTTCGAAGGGGATATTTTGGGATTTCAAATAGTCGGCGATGCTCAAAATCGGCGTCACGCCGATGCCACGCGCCAACAAAATGGCCCGCTTCGTACTGCGGGGAACACGGAACCGGTTGCGGGGCAAGCCGACTTGCAAGGTGTCGCCCTCATTCACCTGTCCGTGCAACGCCTTGGACCCGCCCCGGCTGTTGCCATCGTTCCATACGCCAATGACATAACGGTTGCGTACCGAGGAACTGTTACAGAGAGAGTATTGGCGCACCAATCCGCCCGGAATCGTCACATCGATATGAGAGCCCGCCGAGAAGGCGGGAAGCTCCGCGCCATCCGGATCGGCCAATTCAAACGAGACCATATTGTGGGCCTCGTTGGTCTTCTTTGCCACGATGACCGGCCGTAGAGTGTCGTCTATCATACCATCCTCTCTCAAGATACGAGTGAGTCGGCATTACTCTGCAAAAGGCATACCTGACCGGCTGTGGCGGTTTCGCGCGTCATTCGCAAGCAGATCGAAGCTCGCGTCCTAGACAAGACCGAGGCCGCCTCGCCGATCATACCAGCCGTCGGATGAATGGCTGCCTCCGGCCTCCGCCGAATCGCAATTGCACATCCGGGCACGCCGACCGTACAAGCGCAAAGCGAAACCGCTGTCCAAAAGCTTGCTCAGTTTTCGGCCGCCAATGGTACCAAAGTGTTTCACGTGAAACGTTTTTGTCCGATTTGACCCGCGAACCGGTCAAAACTGATAGGTGAAACATCCTGCGGGGAGGCGCGAAAAACCCTCTCGTTAACATCCCATTTACCCTAATCGCGCACATTGCAGCGCGCGGGGCAGTGACCCCCCCCAGGAGGCCGCATGTCCGCTCGAATCTTGATCGCCGATGATGATCCCATCCAGCGGCAGCTCCTTGAAACGCTTTGCCATCGCTTCGGTTACGAGGCCGAGACGGCCGAGAGCGGGGAAGCGGCGCTGGAGTGCCTCCACGCGCCCGGCGGAGACTCTATCTGCCTTTTGATTCTCGATCTCGTCATGCCGGATCTCGATGGGATGGCGGTGCTGGCGCGGCTCAAGGCGGCCGGTTCAAAAATCCCTATTGTCGTGCTGACCTCGCAAGGCTCGGTCGAATCGGCGCTTGCCGCGGTCCGGGCGGGTGCCCAGGATTTCATCGTGAAACCCGCCGGAGCGGAGCGCCTGCAAGTCGTGATCAAGAACACGCTGCACGCCGCCCGGCTCGCCGAGGAGGTGCGCGGGTTGAGCCGCCGGAATTTGGGCAGCTTGACGTTCGACGATCTCGCGGGCGAGAGCGCGGAAATGATGCGTGCCCTGAGGCAAGGCGAAAAGAGCGCGAAATCGGACATACCCGTGCTTCTCGAAGGGGAACCCGGCACCGGCAAGGAGACATTCGCGCGTGCCATTCACGGTGCCTCCGCGCGGCGCGGGCGCCCCTTCGTGGCGGTCAATTGCGCGGTCCCAGACCTTCTCGCGGAGACGGTTTTGTTTGGCGGCGATGCGGGCGAAAAAATTCCCGGCAAATTTGTCGAGGCGCATGGCGGCACGCTGTTCCTCGACCAGATTTGCGAATTGCCGATGAGTGCGCAAGCCGGGCTCTTGCAGGCTTTACAGCAAGGCATGGTTCATCCGGGCCGGACGAAACGTCCGGTCAAGGCCGATGTCCGGCTGATTTTTGCGGCCAACCGCAATCTCATCGAACGGGTAACGGGCGGCCGTTTCCGTGAGGATCTCTTTTATCGCATCAATGTGTTTCCGATCTCGCTTCCGCCGCTCCGCGTGAGGCCCGGCGACATTGCCGGGCTTGCCGCGCGGCTGTGCGCGCGGTTTGCCGCCGAGGAAGGGAAACGGCTGCGCGGGATCTGCGCCGAGGCGCTTGCCTTGCTTGCCAGCTATGATTGGCCAGGCAATGTCCGGCAGCTGGAAAACGCGGTGTTCCGGGCCGTGGCACTCGCCGAGGGGGATGAACTCACGGTCGCCGATTTTCCGCAGATCGCTGCGAGCACCGGAGGCTTCGACGTCCGGGTGCCGGCGACGCCAGCTCGCCATATCCCGCGCGACAAGGAATTTGTCCGGGTTGAAGTGCGCGATCCCAATGTGCTCGCCCTGCTCGATGCACGCGGCCACACGCGCACGCTCGGAGAATTGGAGGCAGAGACGATCAAATTCGCGCTCACCCATTATCGCGGCCAGATGTCGGAGGTCGCCCGTAAGCTCGGAATTGGCCGTTCGACCCTCTACCGGAAACTCAAGGAATATCAGTTAGAGCCGCAAGGCCTGGAGGCGGACCAGAGTGACTCCGCAAGCGATGCCGGCGGCTATCTCGCCGCGCGTGTCTGAGTCGCTCGCAGCTTCTGTTGCAGCTTGCCACAGCGAAAAAAATATTTTCGATGCGGGCACGCGCAGTCCGGGGCAAGGGTTCGCGCGTTACGTGGCCTGGGCGGAAGGTTTGGGGTGCCCGTCCTCTCGGAGGCCGGGTTTCAAAAAGGTTAGGCCCATGCGTAGCGTACGGCGAGGCAGGTTTTTTTTGAGCGCGCAGGCCCTGGCGCTTTGGCTCGGCCTTACGGGTTTTCCGGCCCGCGCGGAAAACCCGGCTCTCTCATCCCTTGACCCCCAGCCCTTGGAAACCGCGCCCGCCAGCGGCAACGCCGCCGGACCTGGACCTGGTTTTATGGAGGCCGCTCCGGCCCCAAGCGTTGATACCGCCGCGCAGCCGGACCAGCCGGATGCCTTGTCGGCCGTCAATGCGGCGGTGAAGGCCGCGCTTGATGCCAGATTCGGGGGTCACGACCAGGCCTTGCCGCGCCGGGAGCGCGAAGCGATTGCCGCTTTTTACGCCGCGCGTGGATTCGCGCCATTGTGGTGGACCGATGGCAAGCCCAATCCCGAGGCCGCTCCGGTGATCAAGCGGCTGCAGCACGCCGCCGATGACGGGCTCGACGTGAAAGCCGTTCCGCGGACTCTTGCGGCTGCCAGTGATGAGGACATCGCCGCCGCCGACATCGCCCTGACCGATGCGGTCGTTTCCTACGGCCGCCAGGCGAGCGGCAGCCGGGTGGAACCGCATGCGATTTCCAAGCTGATCGGCGAGACGCCCGAGGTTGCCGATCCCGCCATCATTCTGGCGCTGGTCGCCACCGCTGGCGGTTCCGCCGGCGACGAACTGCAAAAATTCAATCCGCCGCAAAAGGCCTATGTGTCGCTGCGCGACAAGCTGCGTCAATTGCGGCATGGACGAGCACCGGCCGCGCATGATGCCGCAATTCCGGCGGGTCCGGTGTTGCGCGCGGGAATGCGCGATCCGCGCGTGCCGCTCATTCGCGCGCGGCTGAGCGTTGAGGATGCGGCGGAACCCGCGATCCAAGACATCGTCTATGACACCAAGGTCGCGGCGGCGGTCGCCGATTTTCAGAAAGCCAATGGTCTGCCGCCTTCGGGAACTTTGACGGCGCGGACCGTTGCTGCCTTATCCGGCGCGCAGTCTTCGCATCTCGAAGCCGAGATCATCGCCAATATGGAACGCTGGCGCTGGATGCCGCGCGACCTCGGCGAGACGCGCATCGAAGTGAATATTCCCGATTTTGAGGCGCGCGTTATCGACAATGGCGCGGTGATTCATCGCACCCGCGTCATCGTCGGTAAGGAAACGACCCCGACACCGGTCTTTTCCGACACGATGAAATTTCTCATCGTCAATCCCTATTGGAATGTACCGCAATCGATCATCCGCAAGGAGATGCTGCCGAAAGCCGCAGGCGATCCCAATTATTTCAGCCGCCTCGGCTATCAAGTGTCGTCGAGCGCGGGACATCTTATCGTGCGCCAGCCGCCCGGCGAGCGCAATGCGCTGGGCCGAATCAAGTTCATGTTTCCGAATGATTTCTCCGTCTATATGCACGATACGCCGACGCGCAAACTATTTGCCTCGTCGAAGCGGGCCTTCAGCCACGGCTGTGTGCGGGTTGACAACCCGTTCCAATTCGCAGTGACGGTGCTTGGCAAGGGCTGGAGCGAGCAGCGGGTCCAGAAACTCATTGGCGGCAAGGAGCGTTACGTCTATCTGCCAAAGCCGCTGCCGGTGCACTTGGAATATTTCACCGCTTATGTGGATGATGCAGGCGAGCTGCAATTGCGCGATGATCTTTATGGCTATTCGCACCGGGTGAAGGCGGCGCTCGGTCTGGAAGGGAACAGCTGACGCGTTCACCTTGACGCAAGCAACGGGCGCTTCAAAATTTCACAACGGTCCGCAGACCAAACACTGCGGCGTCCGGAATCCGGCCCACGAATGGGTTCAGCGGATCAATTGCGCCGCCGCCAGGATGAAAGACATATTGGAAATCGGGCTGAATGAATAAGCCTGGCACAATCTGCGCCTGGTATGTGGCCTCAAGCAGAAGCTCATCGTCGCGGATAGGTGCCGGTATCTCTGAAAATGCTGCTGCCACGCGGTCAAACAAGGCCACATTGGGCGAAACGCGGCTATAGTCGATTGCAACGCCAAACGAATCATGCGGCCGGGCATCCCAGAGGCCGGTGAAATTTACTCCGAATTGGAATTCAAAACTGATCAAGTTCTGAACGGGCGGAGCGGCCATCGCTAGAGCAAAGAAGCCGATTCCTCGCCACGGATCCTCACCGGGGTGTTTCCAAATCATTTGATCCATGAGCGCATATGCGGCCTGATTTCCCCTGTGAACGACCGGGATGCCGTTGCTTGCCGGATCTGCGAGCGGCAGCCCATCGGGGGCGACGAATTGATCATTGAATGTATCGAAGCTGTACCAGCCGCCGACGCGAAACTTTCCCGTAAGTCCCTGCTCCCCGATGGGCAAAATATAGGCGAAATCCGCTTGCCCCATCACCAAAGGCGGATCCTTGAGCCTAAAATTAATCCCCCAACAATTTTTGATCTCGGCTTGAGCAACGTCCTGGCCAACACCGGCAGGATCTCCATTGAACAGGGCAATAAAAAACGCGGTTTGTTTATTGGGTGTGATCTTAAGGCGAATGCCTGGCGTTGTCAGGGGATAATGGGGGCCAGTGCCTGACATATCGAACGATGTCAAAACGGGCCAGCCAAATGTGCCGTTCCAATAAAGCACGTCCAGTTCATTCGCGAGAAACTCGCTGTCTGCCGTTAATTGGCCAAAGCGGATCGACGCCAAGCCGTCAAAAAGCTCTTGTTCAACCCAAGCCTCGAAAAGGCGCGTCGTCCGGCGTGCTTCGATGCCGCTGATCGTCGCAAAGTTGTATATATTATACGTCGTCAGGCCGTGGCCGTGAATCTGGAAGGCGTTGATATGAAACGAGGCGCCCTTCAGACCCGCGATCCGGTTGAGATCGCCATCGATCCCCAGTTCAAGGAGACCTTCATAAGCGGCACTCTGCCGTGCGCCTCCCACTGGATTGCCGAGACCCTCGCCTGTGTAATTCACTTGGAAATTATAGCCAAGATCGATGAGGGCGTTCTTGAACTCGTTGAGCTGAGGAATGAGCGGCGCGATCGAGGTATCGGTTGAAAGTGGATGTGAGAGTGGATCATAGAGCGGCGAGCCCGCGTGCGGGTCCTCGGCATGAACGGGGGCGCCGGCGAACGCGATGAACAGAGCGAAAAGAATTAGGGCAAGCGCGCGGCTTGCGGGCTGTCTTCGTGCTGCCTCACGCTTATCGCGACACATCGAAGTGGTTTCCCTCCACCGCGCCCTCACGCGGCGATCGACGTCTCTGAGATACGGCGAAAACGCTTTGGCCAACAAGCGCCGAGGTCTAGTTTTGGTGAAATTGGTGGCGGGTGTGGCAGAAGTAACCAGCGCGGACGAGCAGGCTTGGCTGCTTGATCGCGGGACATGAAGTTTGTATGAACTTTATGTGACAGAAAAGAACGGATAAGGAGGCAAGCGCCTAAAATCGTCTCGAAGTTGCCATGACATTCTTAGAACCTCGCGACGTACAAACTCGTCATTGCCACGCGAAATAAGAGCGGTGTCATGGCGTTACGGTATCGTCAGCGTGCCCGCGCGCGGACGTGGATTGTTCTTCCGTTTATCGCGACGTGCGTGTTGATGAACGCCATTTTACACGTTCGTTCCGCCACGAGTTTTACTGGAATCTGCAGTGTCGATGAATATCAAAACTCTAGTGGCCGCTGTGTGAAGCGGCCCGCGTCCGTCAACGTTTTGCAAGGACTTCAAGCGACAGCGCGTTGCGCGGATCGAGACTTCTCTTACTCGCAACATCCCTTGTCGCCAGGCACTTGCTCAGGACATGGCGGCGTCTCTGAATTGTTGCACTGAATCACGAGAGTTCCGCGGGGCCTCACTTGATTCGGAAATAATTGCGCAAGTGATCGAAAAGAGGTTTTGCGCGATCACCAGCAATTGATAGCTTTCCAGGGGGATGACGGGGCTCGGTCAGGAAGGCAACAGCTGAGAGCCTATTCCAAAAGCCCTGCCTTCATGCTGAGGAGCGTGTGAGGCGCGCGTCTCGAAGGATGCACTGCGTAAACGCACGAGCCGCCCTCGTGCTTCGAGACGGGTCCTTTGGACCCTCCTCAGCATGAGGGCTTGGGTTTGTACAAAGACCGGTAACTCCTAACCCCGTCAGTTATCAAATGTCCAAAAAATCACTCCGCTTGAAAATCGCCGCAAGCTGAATCCCCTGCGCGGCCAAATTCTCCGCCGCGGCTTCCTCGCGGTCCACCACAGCCAGCGCCCGGCGGACATGGCAGCCGTGACCCTCGATGCCTTCAATGGCTTTCACAATCGAGCCGCCGGTGGTGGCGACGTCGTCGATCATCAGCACCTCGGCGCCGGCGCGCAAAAAACCGTCGATGCGCTCGCGCGCGCCATGCTCCTTGGCTGCCTTGCGGACGAAAAACGCATCGACCGGATAATTTTTGAGATGGCTCACGGCGGCGGCGGCGGCGACGATCGGCACCGCGCCCATTTCGAGGCCGCCGATACAGGCGATCCCCTGGCTTTTCATATAATCGACGATGATGTCGCCAAGCAGCGCCGCGCCTTCCGGCAGCATGGTGGTTTGCCGCAACTGAAACAAATAGGTGCTGGTCCGGCCGGACGACAACATAAACGTCCCCGTTTTGAGCGATTGCGCGCGTATAATCTCTTGCAGGCGCAGCCATCTCGGGTCGTGGCGGCCGAGAACGTCGGCGGACTTGGCCTCAGGGGGGTGCGCGGCTGGAGCAGTCATCGTCCGGTTCCTCGGTTCCTGTGAAAACGGAACCTACCATGCGGGAGCGGGGGTCCTAAAACGGTTCCACTGCATTTTGCTGTGGATCAAGCCTGAGCCAAGCTGCCGATTGCATAATAATGACGCACATCAACACCTCTCGACGTTTTTACTGGCAGCATTACGTTAAGGTCGAGAAGCCGCGGGGCTTTTCTCGCGACGGCGGCTTTAGGGAAGGACTACAAACATGAGTTTATTTGGCGATCCCCCAGATTTCGATTTGAGCCTCAGCTCAACCCTTAAGCGCAATTGGAAGGTTGTCGCGGCACGCGGCGTTTTCGGGCTCATCATCGGGTTCATTGCATTTTTCTTCCCCGGCCCGACCTTGTTGTCGCTTGTGACTTTGTTCGCCCTCTATCTGATCATCGACGGCATTTTCGAGATTATGTCCGCCGTGCGGGCGGTACAGCACAAGCAAGAATGGGGACTTCTGACCTTCGAGGGCATTGTCGGCATTGTTGCCGGGATTGTCGCCTTGGCGTTGCCGGGCATTACGGTCCTGGTTTTTGTCGGTCTCCTCGCGGCTTGGTCCTTTATCACCGGGACACTGGAACTCCGCGCCGCCTATCATCTCGACAAAGACCATGGCCGCTGGTGGATGGCGTTCGGCGGGGTCGTTTCGATCCTTTTCGGGATCGTGCTGGTCGCGGCGCCGAGGTTCGGAGCTGTGGTGGTGAGCTGGTGGGTCGGCGCCTATGCGACGTTTTTCGGCGCGAGCCTGCTGGCCCTAGCGTTTCAATTGCGGGCCCGGGAGAAGGGCACCGGACCGTCCCCAATCGCCAAACGCTAGTTAGAGAAAACTTTGGGGGTCGACATCGACGGCGACCCGCACGCCGCCTTTTTCCGGCGGTCCGGCGGCGAGCCAGGCGCGCAAGAATCCTTGCAGGTCCGAAGCGCGCGGCGCCCGCACGAGCAGCCGGAACCGGTGGCGGCCGCGAATGACCGCAATCGGCGCTTCGGCGGGACCGAGAAGGGTCAACTCGTTTGGCTGAGGCAAGCCGCCAGCCGGGGTTAGCACAAAACCCTCCGTTGGCGGCAGAGCATGGGCAGCGAGGGCGAGCGCCCGCGCATGGGTCTCGGCGGAGGCGCGATCCTTGCCCGTGACGATCAGCGCCGCGAGCCGCCCGAAGGGAGGCAGGCCCGCCCGGCGCCGCTGGTGTGTTTCCTCCTCGTAAAAGCGCTCGCTATCGCCGGACAGAAGCGCGCGCATGACCGGGTGTTCCGGCTGCCAGGTCTGGACGAGCGCGCGGCCTGCGGTCTCGAACCGCCCAGCGCGTCCGGTCACCTGCTGGAGCAGCTGAAAGGTGCGTTCGGCGGCGCGCGGATCGCCCGACGTCAAACCAATGTCGGCGTCGATCACACCGACCAGCGACAGCAGCGGGAAATTGTGGCCCTTGGCGACAAGCTGGGTGCCGATCACAATATCGCATTCACCGCGCGCGATCGCCTCGATCTCGCTGCGCAGACGGGCGACGCCACCGGGGAAATCCGAGGACAGTGTGAGGATTTTCGCGCGCGGAAAAAGAAGGGCGGTTTCCTCGGCCAATCTCTCGATGCCAGGTCCACACGCGGCAAGGCAATCCTCTGCCCCGCAGGCCGGGCATAGCGGGGGCCGCCGTTCGATATGGCCGCAATGATGGCACATCAGCGCCCGGCGGAAGCGGTGTTCGACCAGCCAGGCGGTGCAGTTCGGGCAGGAAAACCGGTGGCCGCAGGACCGGCAGAGGGTTAAGGGCGCGTAGCCGCGCCGGTTGAGAAACAGCAGCGCCTGCTCGCCGCGCGCGAGCGCCTGTGAGATGGCGTCCCTGAGTCGGGGCGCGATCCATTTGCCGCGTGGCGCCGCTTCCACCCGCAGATCGATCGCGGTGATCTCAGGCAGCGGCCGGGCGTTGAAACGGCTTGTCAGACTGACATGGCCATAACGGCCTTGTGCGGCATTGACACGGCTTTCGATCGACGGTGTCGCGGAGGACAGGATGACAGCTGATGTCTCAATTTGGCCGCGCACCACCGCCATGTCGCGGGCATGATAGGGAACACCATCCTCCTGCTTATAGGCGGCCTCGTGCTCCTCATCGACGACGATCACGGCGAGATCATTGAAGGGCAGAAAAAGCGCCGACCTTGCGCCAGCGACGGCCTTGACCTCGCCAAGCGCGACGCCGCTCCACAGCCGCGCCCGCTTGCGCGCGCTGACACCCGAATGCCATTCCGCCGGCCGCGCCCCAAAGCGTGCGGCGAAACGGTCGAGAAACTGCGCGGTGAGCGCGATCTCCGGCATGAGAACTAGGCTTTGACGCCCCGCCGCAAGCGCCGCCGCGACGGCTTCGAAATACACCTCCGTTTTGCCGGAGCCGGTGACGCCATCGAGCAGTGTCACCGAGAACGCGGCGTCTTTGACGCGCGCGATCAAGGCGGAAGCGGCGTCTTGCTGCGCGGCTTCGAGATGGGGCCTTTCGAAAAAAGGATCGCAGACCGGCGCCACGGGCTCGCGCGGCAGCGCGATGGCCTCAAGCGCGCCTTCGTCGATGAGCGAATCGATGACGCCGGCCGAACAGGCGGCGGCCTCGGCAAGCGCCGATTTGGGGAAGGCCAAACCGCCTTCCGCTGCCTCCAGAACCCGGGCTCTGGTTTTGGTCATCCGGCCCGGCGGGGAGCCGGTCAGCCGCACCCCGACACGCACGGGTTCCGGCCCGATATGCAAGGCCCCGCCAATCGCCATCCGCAACACCATGCCACGCGGGCTCAAGGTCCAGCGGGCCACCCAATCGATGAATTTGCGCGTGTTGGAGGACAGCGGCGGGAGGTCGAGGCGCGCCGCGACGGGTTTTAGATTGGCGCGGCCGGCGTGTCCCCGCCGCGTCTCCCAGACGACGCCCTGGGCCATTCGGGTGCCGAGCGGCACTTCAACGAAATCCCCGGGCGCGACGTCGACGCCGCCGGGCACCGCATAGGAATAGGACTGCTCAATTGCAACGGGCAAGAGGACATCCGCGACTGCCGGGGCGTCATCAGCCGGGCCGTCATCAGCAAGGATGGCCTTGGCTTCCCCGGTCATAAGCGGGATCGCTCATCGCCGCGGGCGGTGGCGCGGTTTGCGCGGCGGTTGCGGCGGCGGCTTGGGTTTCTTTCCGGCACTCTCTCGCGGCTTTGCGGTCGGTTCACTTGTCGGCGGTTGCGGCTGCTTCCCGCGCTTTCTCGCGAGCCCATTGAGAGCCTCGACGGCGCCGGAAAACGCCATGGCGGTATAAATGTAGCCTTTTGGAAAATGAAAGCCAAATCCCTCGGCGATCAAGGTCGTGCCAATCAACAAGAGAAAACCAAGCGCCAGCATCACGATGGTTGGGTTGCGCTTGATGAAATTGGCAAGCGGACCGGCGGCAATCAGCATGAGCACGACCGCTGTGATCACCGCGATGATCATGATCGCGACATGGTCGGTCATCCCCACCGCCGTGATAATGCTGTCGATCGAGAAGACAAGATCGAGGACGACGATCTGTCCGACTATCGTGGCGAAGGCCCGCGGTTTGTGGGGCAGACCTTCGTCGTCTTCGTCCGGATCGACATTGTGATGGATTTCGCTCGTCGCCTTGAACACGAGAAAGAGGCCGCCGCCGATCAGAATGAGGTCGCGCCAGGAAAATGCCTGGCCGAAAGCCTCGAACAATGGCTCGGTGAGGTGCACCACATATGCGGCGCCAGCGAGCAGCAGCACACGAAATATCAGCGACAGGCCGATACCAATGCGCCGCGCCTTCCCTGCGAGCGGGCCGGGCAATCTCGAAGAAAGAATTGCGACGAAGACGAGATTGTCGACGCCAAGCACGATCTCCATCGCGATGAGCGTGACGAGGGCAAGCCAGGCCGAGGGGTCGGCGGCGAGCAACAAAAGGGATTCCATGGGAGAGTCTCTCGGCAATCGCGGCGATGGCGATCAACAAGGGACGGCGGTTGTCCGCGCCGGCCCCGGCATGAGATCAGAATGCCGGGGAACGGCGCCTCTGTCCAGGGAATGAGGCAGGCCGCCCGCGCGCGCCTCAGTCCACGACGAAATTGAGGCCGACGGCGGTTTCCAAGGTGGCGCTTGCCGCATGCAGCGAAACCGCCCAGGTCTGATCCCCAACAATGCCATCCTTGGCTACCCCGCCCCAGGTCTGGAACGCCTCGACGGAGGCTTTTGTGCGCGGACCGAATTTTCCATCGGCAGGCCCTGGCGTGGTGAGCCATTGGCCGGGTGCCCCATTTGTGAGGAGATTTTGTAAGCTTGTCACAATGGCGCCGGACGCGCCATTCCGCAGCACGGGCATCGGACCGCCATCCGGCAATGCCGCCCAGGTTGTTGGCCCGACAACACCGTCAGCCGGCAGGCTGGCGCCCTTCTGGAAATCTTTCACCGCGGTTTCGAGTTTGGCGCCAAACACGCCATCGATGGCAATCCCGAGATTGGGTGTCCTCCGGAGGGCGCGCTCCAACCGCTTGACCGCCTGGCCAGCGTCCCCCAAACGAATCGTCGGCTGTCCCGGATTGGGCATGATGTTCTCCCTAAAAATCCGGCGCTTCGGATGCGGCCGGTATGCCTGCATTTTAGCGGGGCTTGCCGCTCCCGCAAGCGCGGAGAATGATTAATGCGAAAGGCCATGACTATTTCGCGAAGAAATAATCATGGCCCTTAGTCTTATTCTCAGGTCAAATTTAATCGTGGTTCGTAAGTTTTTTTGCGCTTGCAATGATGCGCTAAATTGAACTTCCTGCTGCCAAAGGCCGTTTCGAAAAAAAACGTTGGCTTCGCCGCCAGCCGCTGGAAGTCTTCGGCAAAATTCGCCGAAACTCAGTCCTTGTTTGGCCGGCCTGCGTCAGCCGCAGACACGGACGCGGTGGTAGCCGACAAAGTTGCCATAGGCGTTGTAAGTCGGCTGGCGGGTGAAGTAGCAGCCGCCGGGATATCCATAGTAGTAGGGAGTGGAAGCAGCGGCGGCTGCGGCGCCCAGTGCCAAACCGGCGGCGACGCCGCCAATTCCCCAGCCCCAGGGATTGTAGCCCCAAGCGGCCGCAGGGGTGGATGTGGCGGCGACACCCATGCCGAGGGTGGTCACGGCAAGTCCAACAGCAATGGTTTTGCGAAAATTGATCATGATTATTCTCCTCTCCCATGCCAACCCATCCGGTCAGGCATTGAGAAAAGATTAACCAAGGGCTGCACATCCCGATGTGCGCTTGCGCACGTTCGTCACATCACGCCCATCGGGCCGATCTTCAGGCCGTCCGCGAGCTTTTTTTGTTCATCGGTGAATGACGCATACAGCGGATCGAGCGCCGCCTTGATCGCCTGCAGATTCGCAAGATGCTCGGCCGCCATCTTGGCGTGGTGGTCGATTTTTTCTGGAAGGGTCGGCGGCACGCCAAATTGCATTCGTTTGTGCATCGCGTCCATCGAGTCTTCCATGGCTTTCGCCGATGCGAGAAGAGCGTCGGAGAATTTGGTCCAAGCCGGCATTTGTGCGTCGGTGATTTTCAGTTCAGTCTTGAGGGTCGCAACGCGATCTCCGGCATGCGACAGCTTCTCATGCATCATCGACATCATGTGCTGCATGTGTTCCATGCCGCCGCCCATCATGTCGCCGCCTTTCATCATGTCCTCGCCCTTCATGCCGCCCATGTGCCCGCCCTTCATCTCATCACCCATCATGGGAGCGTTTTGGGCGGATGCGGCGAATGGCGCGAACGCCAATACGGCCACGACGGAAAGAGCGGACAAATGATGTGTGACGTGCGCTTTCATGACCAGGCTCCTCGTTTTCAATTCCCCACTCGGAATTGAAATTCGAACATCCCCTTAGGGGTTCCAGCCTGGTCGTCTTAAACGGGCCGGGGCCAGCCCTTCTTGATGCAAGTCAATTGGCGGCCCAGTTGGTGACGCTCTGGCGTGAGTTTCTCACGCGGCCCCGTGACAATGCTTGTATTTCTTGCCGGAGCCGCAAGGGCAGGGCTGGTTGCGCCCGACCTTTCCGAACGCCCCCCGTTGCTCGGCGGGTTCACGAACAAGCGTTTCGGTGGCTCCCGCGCCGGAGGCGCCGAAAATAGGATTGATTGTCTGTGCGCCGGGGCCGTTCGCGGCGGAAAAGGCGGCATGGACTGGGGTGCCCGGAAAAGCCGGTCCCCCGGCATCGGCAACCTCGATCGCTTCCATCGGCGGCGGCCGCTCGAAGGCGACTTCGACGCGATTGAGTTGTGTCGTCGTCGCCTCCCTTAAATGTTTGATCAATTCGCTGAACAGCTCGAAGGCCTCGGCCTTGTATTCGTTCAACGGATCGCGCTGTGCCATGCCGCGCCAGCCGACAACTTGGCGCAGATGATCGAGCGTCACGAGATGCTCGCGCCAGAGATGATCGAGCGCCTGCAGAACGATCTGCTTTTCGACATAGCGGGTAATCTCCGGGCCGTTCTTTTCCACCCGGGCCGCGTAGGCTTCGCCGGCCGCCTTGCGCAGCCGCTCGTGCATTTCGTCCTCGGTGATCCCTTCTTCCTTGGCCCAATCGGCCAGCGGAAGCATGATGTTGAAGGTGGCTTGCACGGCTTGCGTGAAATCCCCGACATCCCAGGCTTCAGGGTAGGAGTCGCGCGGGATATGCTTGGCGATGAGATCATCGACGACGCCTTCGCGCATGTCGGTAATCATCTCTTCCAGCGACTCCTGCGCCATCATCTCGCGGCGTTGTTCGAAGACGACCTTGCGCTGATCGTTCATGACGTTGTCGTATTTCAGAATGTTCTTGCGCATGTCGAAGTTGCGCGCCTCGACTTTTTGCTGCGCCTTTTCGAGCGCCTTGTTGATCCAGGGATGGACAATCGCTTCGTCCTCCTGGAGGCCAAGCTTGACGAGCATCGACTCCATCCGGTCGGAGCCGAAGATCCGCATCAGATCGTCCTTGAGCGACAAGAAGAATTTCGAGCGGCCCGGATCGCCTTGCCGCCCGGACCGGCCGCGCAGCTGATTGTCGATGCGGCGGCTTTCGTGACGCTCGGTGCCAATGATATAGAGGCCGCCAGCGGCGATCGCCTTGGCCCGGAAACGCTCCACCTCGGCCCGGATTTCGGCTTCCTTCGCCTCGCGTTCGGGGCCTGGCTCGATATTGGCGCATTCCTGCGCGACCCGCATCTCGACATTGCCGCCGAGCTGAATGTCGGTGCCGCGGCCGGCCATGTTGGTTGCGACGGTGATGGCGCCGGGAACACCCGCTTCGGCGACGATATAGGCTTCCTGTTCATGAAAGCGGGCGTTCAAAACCGCGAACAGCTTTGAGGGCTTGTCGGAGCGTGCAGCCGCGTAGAGTTTTTGCAAGGCTTCCGGATGGGTGAAGTCGATCTGCTTGTAGCCCTGCTTCTTCATCGCCTCGGCGAGCTGCTCGGACTTTTCGATCGAGGTGGTGCCGACGAGCATCGGCTGGAATTTGGCGTTGGCGGCTTCGATCTCACGGACGATGGCGCGAAGTTTTTCCTCATACGTCCGGTAGACTTCGTCGTCCTCGTCGTGCCGTAGAACCGGCTTGTTGGTCGGGATCTCGACGACATCGAGCTTGTAGATTTCGGCGAATTCGTCCGCCTCGGTCGCCGCGGTTCCGGTCATCCCGGCGAGTTTGCCGTAGAGACGGAAATAATTCTGGAAGGTGATCGAGGCGAGCGTCACATTTTCCGGCTGGATCGCCACATGCTCCTTGGCTTCCAGCGCCTGATGCAGTCCTTCCGAGTAACGGCGGCCCGGCATCATGCGGCCGGTGAATTCGTCGATGATAACGACTTCGCCATTGCGCACAATGTAATCCTTGTCGCGCTTGAACAATTTATGCGCGCGCAAAGCCTGGTTCACGTGATGCACGAGGGTGACATTGCTGGCATCATATAGAGAGCCCTCGGACAGCACCCCGAGTTCGCTCAGCAATTCTTCCATATGCTCATTGCCGGCATCTGTGAGATTCGTCGTGCGCTGCTTCTCGTCGAGTTCGAAGTCCTCTTCCGCGAGGTTCGGAATGGCTTTGTCAGCCGCGACATAGAGGTCGGACCGATCGTCGGACGCCCCCGAAATGATCAATGGCGTGCGCGCCTCATCGACGAGAATCGAATCGACCTCATCGACGATCGCATAATGATGACCGCGCTGAACCATCTGGGCGAGATCGTATTTCATATTGTCGCGGAGATAGTCGAAGCCGAACTCATTGTTGGTGCCATAGGTGATGTCGGCGGCGTAGGCGCGGCGGCGTTCGTCGTCTTCGAGTCCATGCACAATGGTTCCGGTCGTCAGACCGAGGAAATTATAGACGCGGCCCATCCATTCGGCGTCGCGGCGGGCGAGATAGTCGTTGACGGTGATGACATGCACGCCCTTGCCCGCAAGCGCATTCAGGTAGCAAGCGAGCGTCGCAACAAGCGTCTTGCCCTCGCCAGTCCGCATTTCGGCAATCGCGCCTTCGTGCAGCACCATGCCGCCGATCAGCTGGACGTCGAAGTGCCGCTGCCCGAGGACGCGGCGCGCCGCCTCCCGCACCGTCGCGAAAGCCGGGACGAGCAAGTCCTCGAGGCTTTTGCCGGCGGCAGCGGCCTCGCGAAAGGCCACCGTCCGCCCGGCGAGTTCGGCGTCGGTGAGTTTTCGCACTTCGGGCTCGAGCGCGTTGATCGCCGCGACTTTCGGCCGATAGCCCTTGAGACGGCGATCGTTCGAGGAACCGAAAATCTTTTTCGCGAAGGAGCCAAACATTACAAAACGACCTTTCTAGACCAGGACCGGAGCACTCTATTCCTTGTCACAAGCGCTTGCCTCACGATCCCATCACATCGAACTGGATCACGGGTTCAACTCGATTGCATTCGCGTGATCTTTGATCCGTCCATGTGTTTCCGCCCGGACAGCCACGCCCTGCGCGGCGCCTCGAAATTGGGCGTTGGCCCATCTTCATCGCACCGCAATTGCTGTACATGGAGGATCAAAACACGGATTGCCACTTCTGGGCGGCCGAAAAAAATTATGGAAATCCGCTCCAGCGGCTACCCGCCCGACAGATAAGATTGGGGCCGGGGCTTGTCAAATCCGGCTGTCCGTGCATGGTCGCGCGGCAAACAACCCCAATGCAGCGCTGCTTTGAACGCGGCGGCCTATCCTTGCGGAGCTCAACTTCATGATTCTGACGAATAGCCTGCGTACCAAAGCCGCCGGTCTGGCGTTCCTGCTAAGCTTGGCGGCGCCCGCGGTCCTCACGGCCTTTCCGGCGGCGGCCAAGGTTCTCGCGACGGTCAATGGAAAGCAAATTACCGATGAGGATTTGGCCCTTGCCGCCGACGATCTGCGGTCCAGTCTGCCGCCGCAGGCCGACCAAAAAGCGCGGGACAGCTATGTGCTCGACTATTTGATCAACAGCGAACTGGTGGCGCAAAAGGCGCTCGCCGACAAGGCCGACCAGACGCCGGAATTCGCCAAGAAGCTGGCTTATTACCGCGAAAAGCTGCTGATGGAGGGCGTCCTCGAGAAAGTCGCCAAGGGTGCCGCCACGGATGCGGCCATCAAGGCGACCTATGACGAGGAGATCAAGAAGCAGAAGCCGGAAACCGAAATCCACGCCCGCCACATTCTGGTCGGAACCGAGGAGGAAGCGAAAACAGCGCTGAAACGGCTTATGGGCGGCGACGAATTTGAGAAACTGGCCAAGGAGCTCTCGAAGGACCCGGGCTCGGAAGGCGGCGATCTTGGCTGGTTCACCAAGGATCGCATGGTGCCGGAATTTTCCGATGCCGCGTTCAAGCTCGATGTCGGTCAAGTATCCGACCCGGTGAAAAGCCCGTTTGGCTGGCATATCATCGAGATCCTCGACAAACGCGAAAAAACGCCGCCGCCATTCGATCAGGTCAAGGATCAGGTGAGCCGTTATGTCGTTCAAAAGGCGCAGCTGGCCTATGTGCAGGATTTGCGCAAAAACGCCAAGATCGAGCTGACCACGCCGCCGGAGCCGCCGAAAACCGACAAGCCGGGCACCCCCGCGCCGGCCCCGGCACCAGGCAAGAAATAAGCGGCTGAGGGCCAAAACCCTGGTTGGGTGCAGGCAGGGAGGCGGTGGGCGCCTCCCATAAGGCTTGCGCCTCCCCTTAAAAAAATCGCCAAGGATCTCAATCCCATGGCCAACGTCTCGCCGCTTGCCCCCAAATCCTTTCCCGAACTGCCCGAAATCGAAGGCGTGCGCTTCGCCACCGGCGCGGCGGGCATCCGTTATAAAGAACGCACCGACGTCATGCTGGCCCTGTTCGACAAGGGCACGCAGGTGGCAGGGGTTTTTACCAAATCGAAATGCCCCTCGGCGCCGGTCGATTGGTGCCGGGCCCGGCTCAAGGGCGGCAAGGCCCGAGCACTTCTCGTCAACTCGGGCAATGCCAATGCCTTTACCGGCAAAACGGGGGTCCAGGCGGTCAAATTCGCCGCCGCGCTTGCCGCCAAGGCGACTGGAGCGCCGCTGACGGAAATCTTTCTGGCCTCGACAGGCGTGATCGGCGAGCCGCTCGATGCCACGAAATTCGATGGCGTGCTCGACCAGCTTGCGGCCCGCGCCTCTCAGGGCGGTCTGTTTGAGGCGGCCAAAGCTATCATGACGACCGACACCTTTCCGAAGGTCGCCACCGCGAGGACGATGCTCGGCGGCGTCGAGGTCAGGATTTCCGGCATGGCGAAAGGCGCCGGAATGATCGCGCCCGACATGGCGACCATGCTCGCGTTCGCGTTCACCGATGCGCCGATCGCCGCGCCGGTCCTGCAATCCCTGCTGTCAAAAAGCGTGCAAACGTCCTTCAACGCGATCACCATTGACAGCGACACCTCCACCTCCGACACGCTACTGCTGTTTGCGACGGGGGCCGCCGCCAAGCATGGGGCGCCGCACATCGCCGCCGCCAATGACCGCCGCCTGGCGCCCTTCAAAGCCGCTCTCGGCCATCTTCTCCTCGATCTCGCCCACCAGGTCGTGCGCGATGGCGAAGGCGCCCGCAAATTCGTCGAGGTGCAGGTGACCGGCGCGGCCTCGCCCGGCGCCGCCAAGAAAATTGCGCTCTCGATTGCCAATTCGCCGCTCGTCAAAACCGCGCTCGCGGGCGAGGACGCCAATTGGGGCCGCATCGTCATGGCGGTCGGCAAGGCGGGCGAGCGCGCCGAGCGCGACAAGCTCGCCATCTGGTTCAATGGCGTCCGTGTCGCTCACAAGGGCCAGCGCGACCCGGCCTATGACGAGGCGGAAGTCTCCAAACTCATGCGCGCCGACGAGATTGCCATTCGCGTCGATTTGGGTTTGGGCAAGGGCGCGTCCAAGGTGTGGACCTGCGATCTTACCAAGGAATATGTCGCGATCAATGGCGACTATAGGTCGTGAGACATTCCTGACTGACCAAAGTCAGAGTCCGCCATTCATCGCACGGCCAGCATTATCGGCGAGGCGGAGTCGATCCTGCCAAGGATGCGGAGCACCGGCTACGCCGGCGGGAGCAAGCTCGCGTCCTTGACAGGATCGATCCGCTCGCCACACTGGCCGCCGTTGAATGAATGGCGATGTGTGAATAGGCCACAAAGGGCGAGCCGCGCGCGTGAAACTTCTGCTCGTCACCGCCGCCGCGCTCATCGACCCGGATTGCCGGGTGCTGATCGCGCAACGCCCGCTGGATAAGCAGCTTGGCGGCCTGTGGGAGTTTCCCGGCGGCAAGGTCGAGGCAAGCGAGCGGCCGGAAGCAGCGCTCATCCGCGAATTGCACGAGGAACTCGGGATCATTGTCGAAGAAGCTTGCCTCGCGCCGCTGACGTTCGCGAGTTTTGCCTATCCAGAGTTCCACCTTCTCATGCCGCTCTATATCTGCCGCCGCTGGAAGGGACTTGTTTCAGCGCGTGAACATCGGGCGCTGAAATGGGTCGCGCCCAAGGAACTGCGCGCCTATCCGATGCCGCCCGCCGACGCGCCGCTCATTCCGGCGCTGATCGATCTTTTGGGGTGAAAAGCCGTCGTTCCAAAGATCGGTTCAGATGCCGCTTTGGGTGCTTAACGACACATATTTGGATGATGCGGTTCCCTTAATAAAAATGGTCAGCACGCCACGCTTTGGCACGATTGACTACAATTATTTGAAGGGAACTGAGGATGCGCTATATATTACATCATTTTTTACTTGGTCTTTTGGCGGTTGTCGTGCCGAGTATTGCCAGTGCTTTCTCTCGATAATCCGGAGGACAAGAATTTTAATCAGCTACTCGGTATCAAGAATGGCCGGGTTATCGTCGGCTATTTTGGAGATGGGGCTAAGGTTCGAAATAATGGGTACGTGCTGGTTCCGGCAAATCACTACTCTGTTGAGAACTTTATTTTCCCAAATGGAAAGAGGGCAGATCAGACACAGGCGATTGGGATCAACAATCAGCTCACGCCCTCAATCGTTGGCTTTTACACGGAAGACAAAAACGTACATGGTTTTTGGGATTTTCAAGGCAAGATGCTGACTGTCGACGATCCGCTGGGTGTCTTTAAAGGACCCGCCCGTCGCTCGACGTCCAACCAAAATCTGCTTAGCGTGAATAGCTCAGGCGAAGCGTCGGGGTTTTGGACCGACCAAACTGGAAATACGCATGGCTTCGTGGTGCAAAATCTGGGCGGCGTGAACCAGGACTTTATTGAATTTGGGCCGGACCGATTCAACGGGGGCAAACAAACGCAAGTCACGGGAATCACGGAGCGCAACGGTCTGTGCGGCTTTTGGATCGACAGCAATGGCGGCACCCATGGCTTCACGGGCTTCATCAACAACGTGGTGTCGGTCGTATCTTCGTTCGATGTCGTTATCGGCGGCGTATTGGCCAAAAGCACACAACCCTTGGGGTGCAACAGCGGTGGGTTTGTCGTCGGCACCTACACTGACTCTGTTAATGCGGTGCATGGATTTATCTACAACGCAGGCAGTCGTACCGCAGTAAAATTCGCTGCGCCGGGTGAATCACAGAAGCCCGCCTTTGGCGTGCAAGGAACGATCATCAACGGCATTAACGACAACGGCGACATCGTTGGGTTCTTCTCCGATGGCACTCGTGTGAATGGATTTGTGGACTTCCAGGCTCAGCTCCCCTAACGACCCCTCAAGGGTCCCGCTCACGCGGGACCCTTGGATACCAGCTTTGACCCCTCTCCACACTCACGTAAACCACCGTACCACCCATTCAATCATCGTCTTCACCCGCTTCGTGTAGGGCGGGAACAGCATCGGCACGACGCTGAATTTGTCTTCCAGCACGGCACGCTCATGCGAGAAGGCGCGGAAACCATAAAAGCCGTGCGCATTGCCGAGCCCCGACGTGCCGATGCCGCCGAAGGGCAGATTCTCATGCGAGAAATGAATCATCGAGGCATTGACGCAGGAGCCGCCCGCTGACGTTTCTTGCAAGATGCGATCGATGCGCGCGCGGTCCTTGGTATAGATGTAAAGCGCAAGCGGTTTGGGCCATGCATTGATCGCGGCGAGTGGCTCCGCCAAATCGTGATAGGGAACGATCGGCAAGACGGGCCCGAAAATCTCTTCCTGCATGATTGCTGAATCGGAGGCTGCTCCGGTCAGCAGCGTTGGCGCGATGAATTTTTGTCCCCCGTCGCGCTTACCACCTGCGACGGTGACGGCGCCGCCCGCGACCGCATCATCGATGAGCCGCGACACGCGGTCAAAATTCCGGGCGTTGATGATCCGGGCGTAATCAGGGCTTTGCGCAGCATCGCCATACATCGATGCAATGGCGTCTTTCATCGCCTCGATAAATTGCGGTAAGCGGCTTTCGTGCACAAACGCATAGTCCGGTGCAATGCAGGTCTGCCCGCTGTTGGAGAACTTGCCCCATGCGATGCTCTTCGCCGCCTTCGTGATATCGGCGCTTTCATCGACGATGACCGGAGATTTGCCGCCGAGTTCCAGCGTGACCGAGGCGAGATGCTTGGCCGCCGCCGTCATGACCACTTTGCCGACGGCTGGGCTGCCGGTGAAAAAAATATGATCGAAGGGCAGATCGAGCAGCGCAGTCGAAACCGAAGCGTCGCCTTCGAAGGCGGCGATGTCTTGCGGGTCAAATGTTTCGCGGATGAGTTGTCTCATGACCGCCGAGCACGCTTCGCTGATTTCCGAAGGCTTGACGATGACCGGGCATCCAGCGGCGATGGCGGAGATCAAAGGTCCGAGCAAAAGACTGACCGGATAATTCCAAGGCGCGATGATCAGCGAGACGCCTCTCGGCTCATAAACGATCCGCGCCCGGGTCCCGAGCATCATGAGGGTCGGCGGGACGCGTTTGGGTTTCATCCAGGATTTAAGATGCCGGCGCGCATGGCGGAGACCGGCGATCACTGGCAGAAGCTCCAAAAATTCCGTCTCGGCCTCGGACCGGTGCAAATCGGCGGCGAGGGCTTTAAAGATCGCGGCGCGATGGCCAAGAATCGCCGCTTCGAGCCGCTTCAGCTTTTCGATGCGAATCTGCGCCGTGGACGTGCGCAGCGCGATCGCCCTTTTGCGCTGTGCGGCGAAGACGGTCTCGATCGAAGGGTAGGCCTGGGGGTCCATGGCGCTCATGGTTTTCGGGCTTCCCGACGTTACGCTATGCGGCGTTGGCAAAATAGTTTCCATGGATGCCGAAGGGAATGACATGCGGCGCATAGGCGCGCGCACACTCCTTCATGGTCGCCGCATCGACGGCCAGCAGGAAAGACCGCTTGCCTTCGGCATCGAGCACCACCGACAACAGAACGCCTTCGTCCTCACCTTCGGCATTTGGCGCGGGGACGAACACCGGCTCGCCGGGAAAAGTATCTTTTTCTATCCAGTATGTGAGCTTGCGTGTGTCCAGATCTTGTTTGACGAGACTGTCGAAAAAACCGTTGCCCGTTGGGCTCGCGCCCCAGACATAGCGATGACGGCGCCCGGCAAGCTGGGAATAGGCGATGCGCGGGAATTCCGACGGCGCGTCCGAAAGCACGGTTTGTGTGACCGGCCCTCACCGAGGGGAATTGTGAACCGCGTCAACAGGCTTTGCGGAATGGCTTTGCCAGCGCGAAGTTCGGCGAGATAGAAGGCATCGATGACGCGCGCGTCAGGATAGGCGAGGAGATCGAGCACGATCGCGCCGGTCTCTTTGTCGATCACGGTGAAGCGGACACCTCGCGACGGCAGCCAGCGATAGGATTCGATGAAGGGTCGTCCGCCGAACAACAGCCGCAACGGCGTCGTCACCAGCGGAAATTCGGCGAGGATCAGAGTGCGCTCGCTCATCGCGAAACTGTGGGTATAGGCGGGCTCACGAGTCTCGATCTCGGCCACCACGCTTCTTGTTTGCGAGCCGGGAACCATCCGGGTAAAACGGTAAAAACTCTTGCGGCCAAAGCGGGTCTCGAAATTGTAAATCAGCTGGCGGGCCGCGTCATAGTGAGGATGCGCCGTCGTCAGCTCGCTTTTCAATCCGTCCGACCATTGGAACGGGCCCAGCGTCTCGAGGGTTTCGGGATCGAACCGCAGCGGGCAGGGTGTTTCGGTGAGAGCCACCATGTCGTGGCCGCCATAGGCCAACACGTTCACATTGCCATTGTCGGTGAGTTTTCCCGTCAGCGGGCGGAGAATCCTCCAGAAGCGGGAGCCATTCGTGGCAAATTCATCGTTCGCAATGGTATTTTTCACAATTGCATTGCGATAGGATTTGCTTTGCAGAAAGCGATTGGCGTAGCGGATTCGGCTGCCATCGAAGCCGAAACGGTGCAGCATCGCAAGCCCGTCGAACCAATGGCGATAGGCAGCGGCGCCCACTTCGAATTTGGCGGGGCCGGTCCGCAGCAAGACACCCTTCAGCCACGGAGGCGGGCAGCCCTGCCAGACAAGGTCGGTGCCTTGGTTCTCAGACTTCAGGGTTTTGAAACCCGCGCTAAATCCCATGCTTGTCATCGGTTTGTCCTGAAGCCGATTGCAAACCCGTGCGCTCCGGCGCAATGTGGACGGTGCCTACATTAGAAGGAATGTTGCCGTTGTCAACATCAAAAATCGAAGAAGGCCCGCCCGCACCCTATCATCATGGTGACCTGCGCCGGGCCTTGCTCGCGGCAGGCGCGCGTCTGCTCGAACAGCGTGGGCCGAGGCAGGTGAGTCTGCGAGAGGTGGCCCGGGTGGCAGGCGTGTCCCACAACGCGCCCTACCGGCATTTCGACAGCCGCGAGGCGTTGCTGGCGGCGCTCGCGGCGGAGGGTTTCGAGGCGCTTGGCGCGCAGATGGAGCGGGCAACGGAAGGCAAGGAAGGGTTTGAACGCCTGCGCGCCTTGGGCGTCACCTATATCGCCTTCGCCAGGGCGCGGCCCGCCGTCTATCTGTTGATGTTTGGTCCCGAGCTCAAAATGGATGGCTTTCCAGAGCTGAAGACGGTGGCCGAACGAAGCTTTAAGGCATTGCAACACGCAATCGATACCGTGGCGCCAGAACCGGTCCGTCACGCCGCCGCGATTGGCGCCTGGGCGCTCGTCCATGGGCTCTCGCATCTGATCGCCGACAACCAGCTTCCGCAAGATTGGGCGGCGGAAGACAAGCTCGACGCGCTGATTGAAGATGTGCTGGCGATTTACCGTCAGGGTTTGGTCCCACCCCAGGATCGGAAATAACCTATTCGGGCTTTGCCTCATCATCCGGCGCAAGCAGTTCCCGAACGGCGCCGAGTTCGCCGATGAACTGACTTAGTCTTTCGCTCAAGGATTGCCGCAACCGCTCCGCGCTTTCGGGGAACTCCTGCAGCACGCGATGGAAGAGCGGACGGGGAATGCGAAGAACCGTCGAGGGCTCGCGGGCGATCGCAGTCGCCGGCCGCCGCGTTTGCGTCAGAAGCGCGAGATCGCCAATGAGGCCGGGCGGGCGCACGATCCGCGCCGCGGTTCCGGTGTCCGCCGCATCCATCGCGATCGAGCCGCTGAGCACCACATAGCCGCCATTGGACATTTCATCCCGCCGGAACAAGACATCGCCCGCCCTCAAAATGAGCGAATCGCCGGAAAAAGCGATCAGCCGCAGCGCTTCCGGTTCGATCACCGAAAACGTCGGGTTCCGCGCGAGTTTGCCGATATCGTCTTCCAGCCCCATGCGGGCGCCCCCCTGGCCGCGAACAGGCTCGCCGGGCCATCACGGGATCAGCTTATAGCCGCCCGCCGCCGTTACGAGAAGCTGTGCCTTGGCGGGGTCGCGCTCGATCTTTTGGCGCAGCCGGTAAATATGGGTTTCAAGGGTGTGTGTCGTGACGTTGGAATTGTACCCCCAGACTTCGCGCAACAGCACTTCTCGCGAAGTGACCGATTGCCCGGCGCGATAGAGGAACCGCAGAATCGCGGTTTCCTTTTCGGTCAGACGAAGCTTGTTGCCTTTTTCGCCGATCAGATGTTTGGCGCCGGGCTGGAATGTATAAGGCCCGATCCGGAACAGCGCCTCTTCGTTCGACTCATGCTGACGCAAATGGGCTCGGATCCGCGCCAGCAATTCGGCGAAGCGAAACGGCTTGGCCACATAGTCATTGGCGCCCGCATCGAAGCCCTCGACCGTGTCGGTTTCGGAATTGCGCCCCGTCAACATGATGATCGGGTTCTTGAAGCCTTCCTGGCGCAATTGCTTGACGACTGCGCGACCATCCATGTCCGGCAAACCAACGTCCATAATGACAAGATCGGGTGTTTGTCCGTGCACCGCCTCGATTGCGCCCTTGGCGGTGTCCGTTTGGACCGCCGTGAATTCTTCGTGCAAGGCGAGCTGCTCGGTCAAGGCGGCGCGCAAATCCGCGTCGTCGTCCGCGATCAGGATTTTTAAAGCCGTGGTCATGAACTGGTCCTTGATGAAGGGGGCATTCCGCTCAATAACCGGCCGGGAACTGTACTGGTTCCTCCGGCCGCGTCCCGCTGTCACTGCCTTTCTTAATGGGGAACACACAAGGTGGATCGTCCGACGCGCGGCGAGAAATTGCGCTATAAAATCATTTCGCCCCGCCGGCGAATCGCTTTCACAGGGCGAGAGCATAAGCTTGCATGAGACGTGTTGCAAAAAAACTGGAAAACTCTTTTGCGCGTGGACACATCAAGGTCAAGCATGGCCTGAGCCGTCTCGTCGTGACATCCTCCACCCGGCAGGCTCAAGCGCAACAGCACTTGACTGGCCGGTTGCAGGCCGGCCCTCTCGTGCTGCGCTGCGCCCTGGGACAAACGGGACTAACACGCGCCAAGCGCGAAGGCGATCACGCGACACCGGTTGGAGAGTTCCGCCTGCTCGGTGGCTTTTTTCGGGCGGACCAAACCTTACGCCATGCGGGGTCCTTTCCGATGCGCCCGATCCGTCCGAACGATGGCTGGTGCGACGATCCGGCGAGTGCGGCCTACAACCGGCATGTGACTTTGCCGTCGCGCGGGGGCCACGAAAAACTTTGGCGGGCGGACCGGCTCTATGATCTGGTGATCGTGCTCGACTACAATATCCGCCCGTGCCGCAAGCATCGCGGCAGCGCGATTTTTCTGCATTGCGCGCGGCCGGATTTGGCGCCGACCGAAGGCTGCGTCGCGCTCCGCCCCAACGATCTGCGAAAACTGTTGCCGCGTTTGGCGAAGAACGCCGTGCTGGTGATCCGGTGAGGGATGCTTCATTCATTGAGATCGGCGAAAAACGCTGAACTGGAACTTCTGCATGACGCCAGCGGGGGTAACATGGTTATCGTGGCGAGTCTCGACGAGCGCGAATTTTTCTCCCAGAACAGCGCCGATGGATGCTGCGTCGTGTCGCATGACGGAAAGCCCGCTGCACCGTTCAGGTCCGTCCGGCGCGAATGCGCCGATGATGACATGGCATCCCGGCCGCACGGCCCTCGCCACACGTTCTGCATAAGCCTGGCGGTCGATGGCTTCGGTGAGAAAATGAAATGCCGCGCGATCGTGCCATAGGTCAAAAGTTTCGGATGGCTCCCACGTGGTTACATCGGCAACAATCCATGTCACGTTAGCCGACCTTGGCCCGAGCCGAGTCTTCGCCGCTACAAGCGCGCGCTCCGAAAGGTCGAGAACGGTGACGGCGCGAAAGCCCTCGTTCAAAAGGGCATCTACGAGCCGCGAAGCGCCGCCGCCGATATCGATGATCGCAGCGCTTGATTTCACGCCGGTTGTCCGAATGAGATCAAGAGAGATTGCCGGGTTTTCCTGATACCAGCTTAGCTCGTTTTCGGCCTTGGTTTCATAAATATGCTCCCAATGAGCTTGCCTGCCGTTGGTCATGGTTTGCCTTAGCGGCTCCCAAAAATCGCGCTGCCGACCCTCACATGGGTCGCGCCGAGCTGGATTGCGAGTTCGAAATCGCTGCTCATGCCCATCGAGAGCACGGCAATCCCGTTGCGCTTGGCAATCTTGTTCAACAGCGCGAAATGCGGCGAGGCTTGCTCGTCCACCGGCGGGATGCACATGAGACCCGAAATGTCGAGGCCATAGTCCGTGCGGCAGCTGGCGATGAAGCGGTCCGCCTCTTGCGGAAGCACCCCGGCCTTTTGCGGCTCAGCACCCGTGTTGACTTGGACATAAAGGCGGGGATGACGGCCGGTCTTTTGGATTTCGGCGGCGAGCGTCTTGGCGATTTTTTCGCGGTCCACCGTCTCAATCACGTCGAAAGAAAGCACCGCTTCCTGCGCTTTGTTGGATTGCAAGGGGCCGATGAGGTGCAGTTCGAGACCGGGATGACTTTCCTTCAGCGCGGGCCATTTTTCCAGCGCCTCCTGGACTCGGTTCTCGCCGAACACACGCTCGCCAGCCTCGATGACGGGCGCGATATCCGGCGCGGCAAATGTTTTGGAAACGCAGACGAGCGTCACATCTTGCGGGTCACGCTCCGCATCCCGCGCGGCGCGGGTGATGCGGGCGCGCACATCCGCGAGGCGGTCGAGGCTTGTTTCGGGTTTTTTCAATCCAGCGGCTTCCAATTGTCGGTGATGAAACCACGCGGATCGACGGTCGCGAATGTCTTGGTGATGGTTGCTTTGCTTCCGACGCATTTCCACTCATAGATCGTGTCATGACCCGTGGCGGCCATGGGGACGACATCGGAGCCTGGGTTTTGTTTGCAAAACTCGGTGGCGCCCGGTGAATTGCGGCTGGTGTTGGCCTTGCCGCAATCGAGGTTCGCGCCGGTGTTGCACAACCAGGCCTTGCCCTGCATGCAGCGGAAGGAAGTGGTCTTTCGGATAAAGCCAGCGGGCGTATTCGAAATGCTGAACAGCAGGCGCGCTTTTGGAACGAGGCTGGCCGGGATGGTTTTGATTTTGTCATTGTTGCCGAGCTTCGCGCAGAGCGCCTGAACATCCTGCGCGCTGGCCTGACCCGTGGCCAGGATCGTCACGGCTCCGGCAAACGCGGCGTGAACCAAGCAATGCATTGTCACCTCCCTGATTTCGTCCGGTCGCGGCCTCAAATCGTACCAAAGTGTTTCACGTGAAACGTTTTGGTACGATTGGCGCCGGAAATCTTACAAGCCTGCGTACTTGAGCTGCTCTTCGCGCGATAGGATCGCGCGAAGACTTGGTCTTTTTCGACAAGCGCCCTGAATTCTGTGTGATCGCTTTGCGCTCCGCCCAGGATGTATGCCGCGGCACAATCGCTCCACCCATGCGATCCTACAATCCCCAAAATGGCAGTAGCGGCGTGGCGGCAAAGGCGCAAGTGTCCCGTCCCCCGTTCTTGGAACGACTGATCAATCATTATTTTTTTGAGGTAAAGAAGATGGTCAAATTGTTATTCCCCATTAGCGTGTTTTTAGGTCTCACTGGTGTTGCGCTTGGTATTTTTATGGGCATAAGGCAGGATTTTACCCTTGCTCCCGCTCACGCGCACCTCAATTTGATTGGTTTCGTCGCTCTCTTCCTGATGGCGCTTTACTATCGAATCATGCCGGGGGCCTCGGTCAGCCGGCTGGCAAAAATTCAGGCCTCGATCAGTGTCCTGGGTGCCCTTGCGTTTCCAATGGGTATTGCCAGCCTCTTGCTTGGCGGCAGAGAACGTTTTGAGCCGCTTGTGATCGCTGGCGCGCTGATCGTTTTTCTCGGCATGGCTTTGTTCGCGATTATTGTCGTTCGAACATATGTTCTGGAAGGGGCGAAGGCCGCAACGATGGGCAGTGTGAAGGCATTGCATTTCGAAAACATCCATTGAGGCGGACGTCATCTCAAAGAGAAAAAGCGTTGCTGCGTTTCGTAACGTAGGAACGCTTTTGTTGCGAACCCAGCCCAAGCCGTTGCAATTTTATGATATTGAGTCGGGCATGATTTTCGGGTGACTCGGAGTTCCCATGAGCGCGGTTCGTGACGTTGCGGTTTTTGTCGGCAGCCTCCGCAAAGAGTCGATCAATCGGAAACTGGCGCTGGCCCTCGCCGGGCTTGCGCCGCCTTCTTTGAAACTCACGATCGTCGAGATCGGCCAGTTGCCGCTGTACAATCAAGATTTGGATGAAAACCCGCCGCAGACTTATACGGACTTCCGGGCGCGAGTGAAGGCGGCCGGCGCTGTCCTTTTTGTCACTCCGGAATACAACCGCTCGGTTCCTGCGGTTTTGAAAAATGCCCTGGATGTCGGCTCGCGGCCTTATGGCCAGAGTGTTTGGAATGGCAAGCCCGGCGCCGTCATCAGCGCCTCACCCAGCGCCATCGGCGGCTTCGGGGCAAACCATCATTTGAGACAGTCGCTGGTGTTTTTAAATGTGCCGGTGATGCAGCAGCCGGAAGCCTATATCGGCGGGGCCGACAAGCTTTTTGATGCAAGCGGCAAGCTCGTAAACGAGGGGTCGCGCGCGTTTTTGCAGCAATTTGTTGAGGCGTTCGCGAAGTGGGTCGCGGTCCAAAACTCCTGAGTGATGTCCGGAGCTAAATTTTGCTCCGGCGAGCTCTGAAAAGCCCGATCCAGGGCGCCGTGGCAAGGCAACGGTGGAACCCCGATCGCGCATGATGTTTGAAGACTGGCAAAATTTGTCATGTTCGAGAGACGAAAAAATTTGTGCGTTGCAGAACCAAACCCCGGCCCTTACGGTTAAGCTGATTATTTATCACTATCGCTATCGGCCACCTCGTACAGGAGGGCGGACGAAGTCCGTGACCTGACGAAGCGCAAACTTGGGGATGTCGATGTTCGCAAACCTTTTTGCCGCAAGTGCCGGTTTGGGCCCCCGCCGCCGGCTGGCCTCGTGGGTCACGCTGGTGATGGGGATTTTCGCCGTGGCATGGCCGGCAGAGGTCAAGGCCTGGACCGGCCAGCCCCTCGCCTATGTCACCAGCGCCAATGGCATTTCCGTGATCGATACCGGGAACAACTCGGTTGTCGGCACCATTGCCTGCTGCAGCGTGGCCGCCGTGGCTCCAGACGGCAAATACGTCTATGCGCTTGTGCCCGGTTTTTCTTTTTTCCGTCTCGACATTTCTGTCATCGACGCCTCCAACGATGTGGTGATCGGGACCATTCCCTTAAACATCAGCAGCGTCCCGGTGCGCTGAGTCTGAACACCCAATTTACAGCAAGAATCGCCGCTTCACCCGATGGGAGCCAGCTCTTTGTGGCGACCGGAGCTTGTTTTCAAAATATGGGAGACTGCCCTAGTCCTGGATCTCAGCATGTTGCCGTCTGGTTGATCGATATAGCCTCGCGTTCGGTGCATGCCGCCGGTTCGTTTTATGGATATTACGCCCGTGACATCGCCTTTGCTCCTAACGGACACTTTGTTTACCTGAGAGATACCTTCGACTATCTTTCTCAAGACTGCTCGCTTTCGTTATATCCTGCGGGGAGTGCCAAATCGTCGAAGGACGTTGATCTGTCTTCCTACTATGGGTCTTTACAGGGATTGGCCATCTCTCCAGACAGCAAAACGGCCTATGTGCGGTGTTCGCCCGACGGTTCTGGCGCAAGTGACATATTTAAAATCGACACGGCTACCACGACCATGGAAAAGGCTATCCCGCTAGAACCTCATTCGTTTTTTAATTCGGCAGTAAACGTCACGCCGGACGGAAAGCGCGTGTATGTTCGGGGAACCAAGGTCGTTGTGCTTGATACGGCGAGCGATGCAATCGTGACAACGGTTGACAGCGGCGATCCCACCGGCGGCGGACTGGCCATTACGCCCGGTGGGACGCGCGTCTATACCGCAAATCCCAGCAAAAATACCGTCTCGGTCATAGAGACCGCAAGCAATACCGTTGTCGCCACAATTGCGGTACCCTCTCCCGGTGACATCGTGATCATGCCGCCGCCTCAGGGGACTCCATTTCTGGCCTTGCGTGCAGGACTTGACGTCAATTTAGGTAAGGATCCAGGCAAAGCTAAGCTCCAGTTCAATTCGTCATTTGTCCTGAGCAGCACCGCGAGCAATGGAATTCATCCCGAGACCGAACCCGTCAAACTTCAGGCCGGTCCCTTCATCGCGACGATTCCAGCCGGATCGTTCAAGGCTCACGGCGACAGATTTGGCCGTTTTTACAGCTATGAAGGCGACATCGATGGCGTGTCACTGAAGGTGAAAATCGCGCAGACAGGGGCCCTGCGCTATTCTGTCCAGGTCGAGGCCCAGGGCGCCCGTCTCAGCGGAATCGCAAACCCGGTGCAGGTGTCGCTGGGCATTGGCGATGACGCCGGCTTGACCTCGTTAACAGCTCATTTTGGGGGCAGCCGGACGGCTGGCCTGACCAAATAGAACATGACCCCCGCCAGAGGAGATTGACCGAGTCTGTTAATTAATGCTGTGTAGGTTTGATAAATAGCCCGTTAAACCCCTGCGCTTACAAAGCCCTCATGCTGAGGTGGCGCCGAAGGCGCCGTCTCGTGCATCGATAATCTCAGGATGAGGGCACGAGACGTCCCATCCTTCGAGACGCAGGCTTCGCCTGCTCCTCAAGATGTGGGGTGTTGAAACGGAATTGAGTGGTCGACGAACACAGCATGGACTCTGAGCGCTACAACGCCCGCGAGGCGGAACCCAAATGGCAGGCGGTTTGGGAGGAGAAGGACATTTTCCGGACCGGGAACGCGGATGCGCGCCCGAAATATTACGTTCTGGAGATGTTTCCCTATCCGTCCGGCCGCATCCACATGGGCCATGTCCGCAACTATACGATGGGCGATGTGATCGCCCGCTATAAGCGCGCGCGCGGGTTCAATGTGCTGCATCCGATGGGCTGGGATGCGTTTGGCATGCCGGCCGAGAACGCCGCCTGGCACAACAAGAGCCATCCGGCCGATTGGACCTATGCCAATATCGCGTCGATGCGCGCGCAATTGAAGTCGATGGGGCTGTCGATCGATTGGTCGCGCGAGATCGCCACCTGTGACCCTTCCTATTACAAGCATCAGCAAAAAATGTTTTTGGATTTTTTGGCCGCGGGATTGGTGGTGCGCAAGAAATCCAAAGTCAATTGGGACCCGCTCGATCATACCGTGCTCGCCAATGAGCAAGTCATTGACGGGCGCGGCTGGCGCTCGGGCGCTCTGGTCGAGCAGCGCGAACTAACCCAATGGTTTTTCAAGATCACCGATTTTGCCGAAGAGCTTTTGGGCTCGCTCGACACGCTGACGCGCTGGCCGGAAAAAGTCCGGCTGATGCAGGCCAATTGGATCGGCCGCTCGGAAGGGCTCTGCGTCCGCTTCGAACTCGACCCGGCGCCCGCCGTGAAGGCGCGTGAGATCGAGGTCTATACGACGCGGCCCGACACCTTGTTCGGCGCCAAATTCTTGGCCATTGCCGCCGATCATCCGCTGGCGGCGGAGGCAGCGCGGAAAGACCCCGCTTTGGCGGCCTTCATCGACGACTGCCATCATGGTGGCACCTCGCTCGCGGCGATCGAGACGGCGGAAAAGAAGGGCTATGACACCCGGCTCAAGGCGCGGCATCCCTTTGATCCGGAGTGGAAGCTTCCGGTGTATGCCGCCAATTTCGTGCTGATGGACTATGGCACCGGCGCGATTTTCGGCTGTCCGGCGCATGACCAGCGCGACCTTGAATTTGCCAATGCCTATGGGCTTGGCAATACACCGGTGGTCTGTCCGCCTGGTCAGGACCCGGAGACGTTCGAAATTACCGATACCGCCTATGATGGCGATGGGGTGCTGATCCATTCGCGCTTTCTCGACGGGATGAGCATCGCGGCGGCGAAGGAAGACGTCGCCAGACGGCTCGAGGGGAGACCGCTTGGCAATCGGCCGCAAGGCAAACGCGAGGTCCAGTACCGGCTGCGCGATTGGGGCATTTCGCGCCAGCGCTATTGGGGCTGCCCGATCCCCATCATCCATTGCGAGGCCTGCGGCGTGGTGCCGGTTCCCGCCGCCGATCTGCCGGTCGAACTGCCGAAGGATATGAGTTTTGACGAGCCGGGCAATCCGCTCGCCCGGCATCCGGCATGGAAACATGTCACGTGCCCGAAATGCGGCGGCGCGGCGCTACGCGAAACCGATACGATGGATACGTTTGTTGATTCTTCCTGGTATTTCGCGCGGTTCACCGATCCGTGGAACGAGGCCGCACCAACGACGCCGGAAATGGTCGAGAAATTTCTGCCCGTCGATCAATATATCGGCGGCATCGAGCATGCGATTTTGCATCTGTTGTATGCGCGTTTTTTTACGAGAGCGATGCAGGCGACGGGGCATGTGGGCGCGCTAAAGGAGCCTTTTGCGGGGCTATTTACGCAAGGCATGGTCGTGCATGAAACCTATCGCGACGCGGATGGCACCTGGCTTTATCCGGCCGATATCCGGATCGAGTCAGACGCCTCCGGGCGCCATGCCTTTAAGCTCGATGGCGGCGGGGAAGCCTTGATCGGCGCCATCGAGAAAATGTCGAAATCGAAGAAGAACACCGTCGATCCTGACGATATTATTTTGGCTTTCGGCGCCGACACGGCGCGCTGGTATGTGCTGTCGGATTCGCCGCCCGAGCGCGACGTCATCTGGACCGAGGAAGGCGTCCAGGGCGCGGCTAAATTCGTTCAGCGGCTGTGGCGGCTAGTTGGCGAATTGAAGGGCCTCGCGGCGCCCATGGGCACTCTGGTTCCCGCGGATGTGTCGGCGGAGGCGGCAGCGATCCGCAGGGCCGCGCATGGGAGTCTGATCAAAGTCGAGGAGGATATCGAGCGGCTGCGCTTCAATCGCGCCGTCGCGCAAATCCATGATCTCGCCAACAAACTGTCGGCGGCGGTCGGCGACATCGAAACCGCAAAGGTGACGCCGGATCTCCGCGCCGCGTTCCGCGAGGCGGCTGATATGCTGACATTGATGCTGGCGCCGATGATGCCGCATCTTGCCGAGGAATGCTGGGCGGCGCTTGGCCACACGGATTTGGCGGCGCAGGCGGCATGGCCTTCCGCCGACCGGGCGCTTGTCGTCGAGGATACGATCGCCTATCCGGTGCAGGTCAATGGCCGCAAGCGGGCGGATCTCGTGGTTGCACGCGACGCTGGAAACGCGGCGATCGAGGCGGCGGCGCTGGCGCTCGAACCGGTTCGCCGGGCGCTCGAAGGCAGGCCGGTGAAAAAAGTCATCATCGTTCCGCAAAGGATCGTCAATGTCGTGGGTTGAATGGCAGCATCGACCGGCGCTTGCCCGCGCCTTCGCCGCGCTTCTCGGGGCGTTTGCCTTGTCCGGTTGTATCCAGCCGCTTTATGGGCCGCTCAGCGCGGGCGGCGATGTCGCAGGCGAATTGCAGGCGATCGAGGTCACCCCGATTCCCAACCGGCTCGGTCATTATCTCGGCAATGAGCTGATCTTCGCATTGAACGGCACGGGATCGCATGTGCCTCCCAAATACAAGCTGATGGTGACGGTGAGGGAGACTTTGCAAACGCCCTTGATCGATACGGTGACGGGCTATCCTACTGCCGCGACCGTGGTGGTGAACGCCGATTACGTGCTTGAGCCGGTGCAAGGCGGCGAACCCATCACCAAGGGCCACGCGGTCGCGGCAGTGAGTTATGACAGGACAAGCCAAAGATATGCCGATATTCGCGCCGCGCGGTATGGCGAAATCAGCAATGCGAAAACGCTCGCCGATCAGATCCGCACCGGTATCGCGGCCGTGTTTGCCGGGCGAGGTTAGAGACACCGGTGGTCGCGGTCAAAAACCACGAAACGGACCGTTTCCTCGCACGCCCGGCGCCGCATATTTTTCTGTACCTCGTGTTTGGCACGGATGCGGGACTTGGCGCCGAGCGGGCGCAAAAAATTATCAAAGCCGCCATCGATGATCCGAAAGACCCCTTTCAGCTCGTGCGGATCGCTGGCGACGAACTTGCTGCCGATCCCTTGCGCCTTGCCGATGAGGCCAACACCATTCCCCTGTTCGGCGGCCGGCGGGCGATCCTGATCGAGGCGCAAGGCAAGGCGTTTGCCAGCGCGCTCGAACCAGTGCTTCGCGGGCCGCCGCCGCAAGATTGCACGATCGTCATCGAAGCCGGCGCACTGAAAAAAGACGCGCCATTGCGGGTGCTGTGCGAGCGCGGCAAAAACGCGGCGGCGATCCAGTGCTATCCTGATTCCGCCAAGGACATCGCCCAATTGATCGAAGCTGAGGTGGCTGGAAGCGGCCTGACGATCGCTCCGGACGCCAAAGCGTTTCTTGTCTCCCAGCTTGGCCAAGACCGCCTCTCGACGCGCTTGGAGATCGAAAAGCTGATGCTTTTCGCGCATGGCGGCGGAGAAATCCGCCTCGATCATGTCGAGGCCATTGTCAGCAATGCCTCAAGTCTTATGGCCTCCAAGGCCGTCAATGCGGCATTTGGTGGGGATCTCGCAGCCCTCGACGCGGGCCTGCGCGATATGGCGGGCGCGGGCGATCATCACATGGTCCTTGCCGCGGCTTTGCGGCATGCGCTGGACCTGCATCGCGCGCGTCCCGGCGCACCTTATGAATTTGCAGGGGTAGGGTTTGGGCAGAAGGATGCCTTCGAGCGGCATTCGCGCCTTTGGCCGCAAGCAGGCCTTCTCCGGGCGATCGGCATCCTCAGTGAGGCGATCGCGAGGACGCGCCGCGAACCAAAACTTGGATCTTCCGCCGCCGAGCGGGCTCTCTGGTCCATTGCCCAATCCGTCCGCCACAAAGCCGCCGCGCGGTGATGGCGCGGGTAGCACCAAGTGCGCTATTTTGCCGCGTAAATCCAGCGGGCGGGAAAAACGCCGTCCTCTTGCTGCACTCATGCTCTAGCCATTGAGAGCCGCCTCACTCCGTCATCGATGCAACAATCCCCGGGGTCTGCGCCGCAGGCATTCTTTGCGGCCAGGGTTGCGCCGCAAAAATCTCTATGTTAGTTGACCGCTCGCCTCTGGAGTGAGGGGCGTTCTTCGTTTCAGCTTCAGTCCGCGCCGAAATTTTGCGTCTCGCGCCGTGAAATCATGGCTCCATCCTTGCACGGCTTTTTCTGAAATGGTTGAAGCGGGCGGCAAGCTCGCGTTATTTTTAGGGGTTGGTGTTGGCGGATAAAGAAACTCTCGTGCCGGGAATGGCGGGGCGCTACGCCCAAGCGCTTTTTGCGCTCAGCCAGGAAACCGGAACGACGGAAAAGACGGCCGCCGATCTTGCTTCTTTCATGGGATTGATCGGCGAAAGCACGGATTTCGCGCGTTTCGTCAAAAGCCCTGTTTTTTCTGCCGAGGACCAAGTGAAGGCGCTTGCCGCCGTCCTTGCCCAGGCGAAGATTGACGGAATCGCCGCCAATTTCATCAAACTTGTCGCGGCCAAGCACAGGCTCTTCGCCATCGCCGACATGATCCGCGATTTCAATTTGCTGAACGATGCGCAAAAAGGCATCACCCGTGCACAGGTGACGGTCGCCGAGACGCTCAAGCCCGAACATGTTGAGGCTTTGCGGACCGCGTTGGCCAGTATCTCGGGGGGCGGCGACGTCGATCTTGCGATCAAGGTCGATCCCGCGATCATCGGCGGCCTGGTGGTCAAACTGGGTTCCCGCATGGTTGACAGCTCGCTCAAAACCAAACTCAACTCAATTCGCACACGTATGAAAGAGGCCGGCTAATGGAGATCCGCGCTGCGGAAATTTCCGCGATCCTCAAGAAAGAGATCGCGAACTTCGGCAATGAAGCAGAGGTAACCGAGGTCGGCCAAGTCTTGTCGGTCGGCGACGGTATCGCCCGCGTCTATGGGCTCGACAACGTCCAGGCGGGCGAGATGGTCGAGTTCGAGAACGGCGTGCGGGGCATGGCGTTGAACCTCGAAAGCGACAATGTCGGCGTCGTCATTTTCGGCAGCGACCGTGAGATCGGCGAAGGCCAGACGGTCAAGCGGACCAGCGCGATCGTTGACGTGCCGATCGGCAAGGGGCTCCTTGGCCGGGTTGTCGATGCGCTCGGCAATCCTATCGACGGCAAAGGCCCGATCCAAGCCGAGAAACGCGCCCGCGTCGATGTCAAGGCGCCGGGCATCATCCCGCGCAAATCCGTGCATGAGCCGATGGCGACCGGCCTTAAGGCGATCGATGCCTTGATCCCGATCGGCCGCGGCCAGCGCGAATTGATCATCGGCGACCGGCAGACCGGCAAGACGGCGGTGGCGCTTGATACGATTCTCAACCAAAAATCCTTGAACGAAGGCACCGACGAAAGCGCCAAGCTTTATTGCGTGTATGTCGCCATCGGACAGAAGCGTTCGACCGTCGCGCAATTCGTGAAAGTGTTGGAAGAGCAGGGCGCGTTGCCTTACACGATTGTCGTCGCGGCGACCGCGTCCGATCCGGCGCCGATGCAGTTCCTGGCGCCCTTCGCTGGCTGCGCGATGGGTGAGTATTTCCGCGACAATGGCATGCACGCCTTGATCATCTATGATGATCTTTCCAAGCAAGCCGTCGCTTACCGCCAGATGTCGCTGTTGTTGCGCCGGCCGCCGGGACGAGAAGCCTATCCGGGCGACGTGTTCTATCTCCATTCGCGCCTGCTTGAGCGCGCGGCGAAGCTCAATGACGCCAATGGCTCCGGCTCCCTCACGGCGCTGCCGGTGATCGAAACGCAAGCCAATGACGTGTCGGCCTATATTCCGACGAATGTGATTTCGATCACCGATGGCCAGATCTTTCTTGAAACGGACCTCTTCTTCCAAGGCATCCGGCCCGCCGTCAACGTCGGCCTCTCGGTCTCGCGCGTCGGCTCCTCGGCGCAAACCAAGGCGATGAAAAAGGTCGCCGGCAAGATCAAAGGCGAACTCGCGCAATACCGCGAAATGGCGGCGTTCGCGCAGTTCGGTTCCGATCTCGACGCGACGACCCAGCGCCTGCTCGCGCGCGGCTCGCGCCTGACCGAGCTTTTGAAACAGGCGCAGTTCTCGCCCCTCAAGGCCGAGGAACAGGTTTGCGTGATCTACGCCGGGGTCAACGGGTATCTCGATGCGTTTCCGGTTGACCGGGTCAAGGCTTTCGAGGAAGGGCTGCTGGCGCTCTTGCGTGCCAGCCATCAAGATTTGCTCGATGCCATCCGGACCTCGAAGGATCTCTCCGACGACTCGGGCAAGAAACTCAAATCGATCGTCGATGCCTACGCCAAGAATTTCACTTGATCGAAACGTGCTCTTCAATGGGAACTGCACGTGAGTCATCGGCGCCCGGACAGAGGTGAAGCGGATAAACCATGCCCTCGTTGAAGGATCTGCGAAACCGGATTGCCTCCGTCAAAGCAACCCAAAAAATCACCAAGGCCATGCAGATGGTCGCGGCGGCGAAACTGCGGCGCGCTCAGCTGGCGGCGGAAGCGGCAAGACCTTATGCCGAGCGCATGGATAAGGTTTTGGCCAATCTTGCCGCCTCGATCGGGACAGGCGGGGAAGCGCCACCGTTGCTCTCGGGCGGAAGCGGGGATCATCACCTCCTAGTGGTTTGCACGGCAGAGCGCGGGCTTTGCGGCGCCTTCAATTCCTCGATCGCGCGGCTCGCGCGCGACACGGCCATCTCCCTTATGGGGCAAGGCAAAACGGTCAAGATTCTGTGTGTCGGCAAGAAAGGCCACGACGTCCTGCGCCGGCAGTTCGGGCGGCAGATCATCGAAACGATCGATCTGCGCGCGGTGCGGTCGCTTAGCTTCGCCGATGCCGACGCGATTGGCCGCAAGATTGTTGCGTTGCATGCGGCGAACGAGTTCGACGTCTGCACGATATTCTACTCGCGCTTCCAGTCGGTGATCGCGCAAATCCCGACGGCGCAGCAAATCATCCCGCTTGCTTTGCCGGCGGCCGCGAAGGACGCGCCATCCGCTGCGTCTTACGAGTATGAGCCGGACGAGGAAGAAATCCTGGCGTCCCTTTTGCCGCGCAATATTTCCATCCAAGTCTTGCGGGCGTTGCTTGAAAATGCGGCGTCGGAACAAGGCGCGCGAATGAGCGCGATGGACAATGCCTCGCGCAATGCCGGCGAAATGATCAAGAAACAGACCATGAAATACAATCGCTCGCGCCAAGCGATGATCACCAAAGAATTGATCGAGATCATCTCCGGCGCCGAGGCGCTCTAAACATTCAAGTCATCAAGGGGACGAAGCATGGCTGATGCCGCATCCAATTTGCCCACGGGCCACGTCACGCAGGTCATCGGCGCGGTGGTTGACGTAAAATTCGACGGGCACCTGCCGCAAATCCTCAACGCGCTCGAAACCGACAACCACGGCAACCGCCTGGTCCTCGAAGTCGCGCAGCACCTGGGTGAAAACTCGGTGCGCTGCATCGCGATGGATGTGTCCGAAGGGCTGACCCGCGGCCAGAAGGTCACCGATACCGGCGCCCCCATCATGGTGCCGGTCGGCGACGAATGCCTCGGCCGCATCATCAACGTCATTGGTGAGCCGGTGGATGAATTGGGTCCAATCGGGGCGTCGAGTAAGCGGGCGATTCACCAGCTCGCGCCGTCCTATGCCGAACAATCGACCGAGGCGCAAATCTTGGTGACCGGCATCAAGGTCGTCGATCTTTTGGCGCCTTACTCACGCGGTGGCAAGGTTGGCCTCTTCGGCGGCGCCGGCGTCGGCAAGACCGTGTTGATCATGGAACTCATCAACAATATCGCCAAGGCGCATGGCGGCTATTCGGTCTTCGCCGGGGTGGGCGAGCGGACCCGCGAGGGCAACGATCTTTATCACGAGATGATCGAGTCCAAGGTGAATGTCGATCCGCATGAGCATGGCGGCTCCGCCAAGGGCTCGAAATGCGCGCTTGTGTATGGCCAGATGAACGAGCCGCCGGGCGCCCGTGCCCGTGTCGCGCTGACCGGCCTGACCGTTGCCGAGGATTTCCGCGATAAGGGTCAGGACGTGCTGTTCTTCATCGACAATATTTTCCGTTTCACCCAGGCGGGCTCGGAAGTGTCGGCGCTGCTTGGCCGCATCCCTTCTGCGGTCGGCTATCAGCCGACTCTCGCCACCGACATGGGCGATTTGCAGGAGCGGATCACCACCACCACCAAGGGGTCGATCACTTCGGTGCAAGCCATCTATGTGCCCGCCGACGATTTGACTGATCCGGCGCCGGCGACCTCCTTCGCGCATCTCGACGCGACGACCGTTTTGTCGCGCGCCATCGCCGAGAAGGGCATTTATCCGGCGGTCGATCCGCTCGATTCGACATCGCGCATGTTGTCGCCGCTGGTTGTCGGCGAGGAGCATTATACTGTCGCCCGCCAGGTCCAGCAGCTTTTGCAGCGCTACAAGGCTTTACAAGATATCATCGCCATTCTGGGCATGGACGAGCTCTCCGAAGAGGACAAACTCACGGTGTTCCGGGCGCGGAAAATCGAGCGCTTCCTGTCACAGCCTTTCCATGTCGCCGAAGTTTTCACCGGCTCGCCTGGCAAGCTCGTTTCGCTCGCCGACACGATCAAGGGATTTAAGGGGCTCGTTGCGGGCGATTACGATCATCTGCCCGAGGCGGCGTTCTACATGGTGGGCTCCATCGAGGAAGCCATCGAGAAGGCGCAAAAGCTCGCCGCCGAGGCAGCCTAAAATACGCGGCACGCGGAAAATATTGAAAACTCATCCAGGGGCGGCAAATGGCGGCTTTTCACTTTGAAATCGTGTCTCCTGAAAAGCTCGTCTTTTCGGGAGAGGTGGAAGCCGTGGTGGTGCCCGGAACGGAGGGCGAGTTCACGGTCCTCAAGGACCATGCTCCTGTGATCTCAAGCATGAAACCGGGGATTGTCGTCATCGACGAAACGGCCGCCAAAAAAACCCGGCTTTTCGTGCCGGGCGGTTTCGCCGAGGCTGGTCCGGCGGGCCTTATCATCCTCGCCGACCAAGCGATCGACCTTGCCGACCTTGATCCGACCAAACTCGATGCTGGAATTGGCGGTGTCGAGGAAGAAATCGCTCGCGCGACGACGGACGAGGGGCGGCGCGTTGCGGTCGAAAAGCGTGACCAGCTGCTAGAACTGAAAGCCCAACTCGGACTCTGAGCTGGCCCTCAGTCGTTCAATTGCGCTCCGTCAAAGGGGACGACGGCAGACAGCGCTCCAGGTGATGCTCCGAGAGTGGGCGCCGGTGATGGGTTGCGTTCCGACAATGCCGTTGCTTCCATGCCAAAGACGGTTAGGGTGGCAATAATCATCGGGATGAAGAGCATCTTCTGAACCGTTTTCATGGTCGTTTTCCTGCTTCTCCAGGGTTGATCTCACGAGATCGGCACGGCACGTTCCGGCCGGGATCCCTGAGACCTTTCTTCATTACGCCTCGCCGATATGGCCGTTGCCTTCGGGGGCCGCGTAGGATGCAGTGCTGAAATTGCCGTTGCCTTCGGGGGCCGCATAGGAAGCGCTGCTGAAATTGCCATTGCCTTCTGGGGCAACATAGGAAGCGCTGCTGAAGTTGCCGTTGCATTCCGGCGCGGCATAGGACGCAACGGCGGCGCCGGAGAAAACGAGGGCGGAACCGAGAAATGCAATCTTGAGGATGTTCATGGCTGATCTCCTTCAGGTGTCCGCGGCGCGATTGCCAGCGGGTATGGCCCTGATGTAGGGCAATACGGTCCGTGCCACTGTGTTGTTACACACGGGGCGTGGTGGCTTGACCGAAGGCCGGTCACGTCGTGGTGATCGCTCATGGGAGTGCAGCCAGCGTCATCACAGACGCCGCCGAGCTGCGAGCCGATGCTTTATCGCTGCTTCAAGAAGATTTGCGGCGCTGGATTAAGGCACCATACAGGGGCGGATATCTTTTTCAGCCCGGAAGATTGGCTTTCTTACCAACGCTGATGTTGCCATTGTGATCTGCGCCATAGGCGGCAATTTTGCTCGCCTGCCCGTCACTTTCCGGACCATTGGCTGCAAACCCGGTATTGGGAAGAAAAAAAGTGTAAGTAAAAAGCGCGAACTTCAGCATACCAAGAAGTGCAATCCTGAAAGACCCAAGAAGTGCGTGCTTGAGAATGATCATTGTCCGTCTCCGTGGTCTCCCTTCCCCTATATTCGTATTCGTTTCTTAAACCCCGCATGAATAGATGTAGGCAGGGGCACGGTGTTCTTACAGACCGCAAGAAAAATATGTAGCGCCCAATGATTACCAAATTAGATCATGGCACCACGGTTCCGGATTTCACGGGGAATTGATGGTCCCGTGCCGGTCAAGGCGTCACGACAATTTTGCCTTTCATTTGCGGATGCAACCCACAAAAAAAATCGTAAGTGCCGGGCTTCGTGAAGGTGTAGGAAAAGCTCTCGTCCGTATCGAGCGCCTTGGAATGGAAGGCGCCGTTTGTTTCGACGACCGAATGGGGAATGTCGTCGCGATTGAGGAACACGATCGCGGTTCCAGCCTTCACGGTGAGATCTTTTGGTTTGAACGTGAAATTATCGATGTTGACCTGGGTGTCCGCCGCGTAAACCGGCAACGCCGGAAAAGCGGCGAGAGCCGCCGCGACGGCTAGCGTGCAGGAAAGGCGGCAAGCGCCGCTGGCCAGCCCTGTGCTCAGACTCAGCATGTTTGGTTTCCTGTACTTTTGCGGGTTCATGCGCTGGCGAGCGGCGTATCGGTGATCGCGAGGGCGGCTTTTCCGTGCTTGACCTCGATGCTTGTGATGCCCAGCACGGTCCGCAGCTTGTCGGCTGGCACGAGCATCGGTCCGGGCGAGGGCGCGGTTCCTGGCGCGGGCTGGGGAAAGGCCGTGGATCTTGCCGTGTGGAAAGTGACGTTGCCTTCCACTTTCTGCATCACTTGATGAATATGGCCATTGAGCACGGTCAGCGAGCCAAATCGCTTGAGAAGCTCCAGCGCACGGGCCGAATCCTCCGTGCCCCAGCCCCAATCCGCCGCGATTGTCCACAGGGGAATATGGGCGAAGACGACGATCGGCGTCGAAGCTGGCTTGCCCTTGATATCGTCTGCGAGCCAGGCGAGTTGTTCATCGCCGAGCGAGCCCATGCCGCCCGCTTTCAAATTTCCGACATTGACGAGGCCGATGAAGTGCGCGCCGCCATCATCAAAGGAATACCAGCCGCTGCCTTGCGTGTTCTTGCCGAAGCGTTCGAGATAGGCCTTGCCGTTGTTTTCATCGACGAGATCGTGCTCGCCCGGCACATAGTGAACATCGAGATTGGTTTCACTGATGGTTTTTTCCGCATCGTCGAACTGACCGGGTTTTGACAGATGGGTGATGTCACCGGTGTGAATCATGAAGGCGGGTTTGGCAGGAAGCCCGCTCACCTTGCCGATCGCTTCCTTCAAGGTTGCAAGGGGATCGGGATTGGCCGGTTTGTTAAAGCCGATATGACTGTCGGAAATCTGCAGGAAACTGAAGCCCGCCGTCTTCTTTTCGGCCGCTTGCGCCGCGCCAAAGCCGAGGAGCTGCGAGGATTTTGGCACGCCGCCGCTGAGCGTCCAGACAATGCCGGTTCCGGCCCAGATCATACATTCGAGGGCACCGCGCCGGTCGATTTTATTGGTTGTATTGTCGTCTGACATTTTCGGTTCTCCAAAAGTCACATGTCCGGGGCGGTACAAATCAGCACTGGCCTTCGTCATCATGGAAGGCGTTGGAGCCAAGCGAAGGGGCCTGGTGAACGCCAATCGCGGCAATCGGCGAGGGATGTTTTCCGGCCAGAACAGTTGCCCACATTCCAAAGGCGGTCAGGCTGAAAATTGCGAGGGGGATCATTAGGATTCTGAAAGCCGCTTTCATGTTCGCGTCTCCGGTTTCAAAGGCCGTTTCCGAGACCCTAGGCAATTGCCGGGGTCTCGGACTGTCGGCCGCGTGTCACGCTGAATCGGTATGCCCATTGCCTTTGGGGCCGCATAGGAGGCGGTGCTAAAATTGCCGTTGCCTTCTGGCGCGGCGTAGGACGCGGTGTCACCGACGTGCCCATTGCCTTCCGGTGCAGTGTAGGAAGCGACGAAGACGCCAGAGAAGAGCAGGAAGCCGCTCAGTAGCAGGGGCTTGAGAAATTTCATTGACAGTCTCCTTTGTTGTGCTCTGGGTATGATTTCCAACGCCAGGCTTTGTCCGATTGCTACAGAGGAGACTTCGCGGCTGCGCTTTTTATTCCCTTGATTTGGAATTTTTCGTTGCCGGCGCTTGCCCAACGCCGGTCAAGGATTCGGCATGCTGTGGCCTTCGGCGCGCAGGAACAAATCATGCATGTCGTCCATGGGGATGATTGCCATTTTCTGGCCGTTCATCTCACCCACGATGACGGTCAATACCTTTCCGCTTTTCATTGTGTGGGTGTGCTGGCTTAGATATTTCAAGCCCTCTAAGCCTTCAGCGAAGGCCGCAGGCACCATTCCGATAACTGCAGCAATCGCCAGTGCGCGGTAAATGTTTTTGGACATGATTGGTCTCCTCTGGAGCGACAAGGGCCGTGCCTCCGGGAAAGCACGGCCTCGCGCAATTAGAACATGTGATTATTACAGAGTGGAGACTCGGCCGCGCCCGAATTTATTCCCAACTCTTTTGCGAAGTTCTGCAGCCGTCGCCGCGGGTATTGTTTTTCGGAGGACACTAATCAAATAACAGTGATGCTGCTGCGCACGGACGGCCCCGCTGTGATCGCCATTCCGCAGCCGAGCCATGCCTGGCTTTCCGGCCAGTTGGCACGCGCGTGGGGCAATGAGCAATTCGCTGCGCCGCTGCCGAACGAGGACGTTTGCCTCGCCGCCGAATTGCATGACATTGGCTGGCTTGCCTGGGAGGAAGCTCCCGTGCTCGAAGCCGGGACAGGGTTGCCAATACCATTTTCCAAGGTCCCGCCGCAGACCCATATCGGGCTCTGGCGCGAAGGGGTGCGCCGCGCCCGCGCCTTCGGGCGCTATCCGGCGCTTTTGGTCTCGCTGCACGCCGATACGATTTACGGGCGCTATTTCGATGCTGCAACGGCAAGCCCCGAGGATGCGGAAGCGGTTCGTACTTTTCTCGAAGGCCAACACGAGGTGCAGGCGCGGATCGCGGCCTCGCTGCGTGCCGATCCTGAATACGGCGGGCAGGCTGCGGCAGCAAACATCGCGCGCAATCAGCGCCTGATCGCGGCGCTCGATTGGATGTCCCTCGCAATCTGCTGGGGCGTTGAATCGGACCAAAAGATCCCGGACGTGCCGACAGAAGGGGAAGATAAGACCGAGCTGAGTCTTCGCTTTCGCGATCGTCACAATTTGGTTTTGGACCCTTGGCCATTTCACAAGCCGAGCATCGCGGTCCATGCCGAGGGCAAGCGCTTACGCGGCCGGTGCTCGACCCAAAAAGAGCTTCAGAAGGCGCTGAACGAGGCGGAACCGGTGCGGGTGTCCGCCGTGCTGCACCAGGCGAGATCTTAAAAAAACTCCATGCGAATCCTCGAGGATGCTCTAAACACTGGCGAGTAAATTCTCAACCCCTGGAACGCATGGCACCGCCCCTTCTTTCGCTGCAAGATATTTCGCTGAACCTTGGCGGTAAGTCCCTGCTTCAGGGCGCCTCGCTTTCAGTGTCGGCGGGGGAACGTTTGTGCCTCGTCGGACGCAATGGTTCAGGGAAATCGACGCTCCTCAACATTGCGGCGGGGCTCATCGAGCCCGATAGCGGGAGGCGTTTTCGGCAGCCCGGCGCCGATGTGCGGTATTTGCCGCAGGAGCCCGATCTTTCCGGTCATGCCACCACATTCGCCTATGTCGAGGCGGGACTTGGCCCTTTGGATGATCGCCACAGCGCCCGGACGCTGTTGAACGAGTTGGGACTGACGGGGGAGGAAGATCCGGCGCGGCTCTCGGGTGGCGAAGCGCGGCGCGCAGCCCTGGCCCGCGTGCTCGCGCCGGAGCCGGATATTTTGCTGCTTGATGAGCCGACCAATCATCTCGATCTGCCGGCGATCGAATGGCTCGAAGCGGCGCTGAAAGCGGTGCGCTCGGCACTTGTCATCATCAGCCACGACCGCAGATTTTTGCAAAATCTCTCGCGCGGCACCGTGTGGCTCGATCGCGGCCGCACCCGTGTGCTCGGACGCGGATTTGCCGAATTCGAAGCTTGGCGCGATGCCGAGCTTGAAGCCGAGCAGAAGGCCGAACATAAGTTCGACCGCAAAATTGCGGCGGAGGAAGACTGGCTTCGCTATGGCGTCACCGCGCGGCGCAAGCGCAACCAAAAACGGCTCGCAAGCCTCGGGTCGATGCGGGCCGAGCAGCGGCAGCGCCGCGCCCCCCAGGGAGTCAAGTTCGAAGCCTCGGAAGCGGACCTGTCCAGCAAGCTCGTCATTGAAGCCAAGCGCCTATCGAAGTCCTTTGGCGACCGGGTCATCGTCAAGGATTTCGCGATCCGTATTCTGCGCGGCGACCGTCTCGGTCTGATCGGCGCCAATGGGGCGGGCAAGACGACGTTGATCAATCTCTTGACCGGGGTCATGCCGCCAGACCTGGGTCATGTGCGGCTGGGCGCCAATCTCCTGCTTGCGGGGATGGACCAGGGCCGGGCGAGCCTCGATCCGGGAACGGTGTTGAAGGACGCGCTGACCGGCGGCGGCAGCGATTTCGTCGAAGTCAACGGCGAGCGAAAGCATGTCATTGGATATATGAAGGATTTTTTGTTCGGGCCAGAGCAGGCGCGCACCCCGATTGGGCGTCTCTCAGGCGGCGAACGCGGCAGGCTCATGCTGGCCAAGGTCTTGGCGCAGCCCTCCAATGTCCTCGTTCTCGACGAGCCAACCAATGATCTCGATCTTGAAACGCTCGATCTGTTGCAGGAAATGCTCGCCGAATATAAGGGCACCCTCTTGCTCGTCAGCCACGACCGGGATTTTATCGACCGCCTGACGACCTCGGTTCTGGTTGCCGAAGGAGGCGGGCGCTGGATCGAATATGCCGGGGGCTACTCCGACATGGTTGCTCAGCGCGGCGCCGGAGTCAGCGGAGCGCCCGTGTCCCCGGCGCTCCCGGCGGCCAAGGAAAAGCCCAAAACAACACCGCCACGGCCGCTGAAGCAAAAGTCTGGCCTCAGCTTTAAGGATAGGCACACGCTGGACTCCTTGCCCACGCGCATGGAGGAATTGCGTGTTCGAAAGGCTAAGCTCCAGTCCCTGCTCGAGGATTCCGGACTCTACGCGCGCGACCCTTCAAAATTCGCGCAAGCCTCGGAGGCCCTTGCAAAGGTCGAGTCCTCGCTTACCGAAGCAGAGGAAAATTGGCTTACCCTCGAGATGCTCAGGGAGGGAAGTGATGGATGACAGGCTTCGTCATAGCTGTGGTAATTTTGTGACGCATGCTCATTAACGCGACCTCAGCCATTCGCAAATCGACGCCCATTTTCCTAAATAAATATTTAGAATCAATGTGTTGCTTATTTTTTTGGCACTTCATGGTTCATTAATCTGTCATTCACATGACGTCTAACCGTCATATACTGCCGGTAAATAACCTGTGACACGGACAGAGTGGCTGTAAGCGAGGCCGCCGCGCCCGGTGAGATAAGGGAACGGACGCTATCGCGACCGAAATGTGACAACTGTTGCGCAAATGGTACAGTTTCCTTATTGACTATATAAACTTGATAAAGTTAGATTTTTCTATCGTGAGCGTGAACTTGGCAGGATGTGCCTGCAACCGCCACTTGTACCAACCGGCTCCGGAAGGGGTCCTCGACTGGGGATTGACATGAAACTGCTCAAAGGACTTCTTCTGGGTTCGGCCGCGTGCCTGACCGGAACCATGCTGGCGCCGGGGGCCCGCGCTGCCGATCTGCCGGCCGCCCAGGCCGCTCCCATCGAATATGTTCGCGTCTGCGATGCCTATGGCGCCGGCTTCTTCTACATCCCCGGCACCGAGACCTGTTTGCGGATCGGCGGCTTGGTGCTCGGCGAGTTCCGCGGCTTTAGCCCCAACTACAGCATTGGCGGCACCGGCTTCTACGGCAATGGCGCCGCGCCCTTCCATGGCGCCTTCGCCGGGGTCGGGGTTGCCCCCGGCTTTGGCTTCGTTCCGGGCGTCACCCAATATTCGAATGCCCGCTCGCGCGATGCGACGAGTTTCAATGCCCTCGGCCGCGCCGAACTCGACGCCAGGACGCAGTCGCCCTGGGGCACCTTGCGCGCCTTCATCCGGATCGATTCCTATTATGGCTCGGGCGGCAATTCCGCCACCGGCAGCCTCGGCTCGCTCGGCAATACCTTCAACACCACGGCGGGCTCCAGCTCGCAGCGCGAATCGACGATCGTCAACAAGGCGTTCATCCAATTCGCCGGCCTCACCGCCGGCCGCGCGCAATCGATGTTCGATTTCTACGCCGACGCCTACAACTATGTCGGTTTGCGCGGCTCCAACGCGACGGTCGCTCTCTTGGCCTATACCGCGACTTTCGGCAGCGGCTTCTCGGCGACCCTGTCGGCCGAGGATCAGGCGTCGCGGCGCGCCGCCATCGGCAGCACGATCACCGGCCCGGCCAATGCCGCTGGCACCGCCGTCGTGCCGGTCACCATCAACGGCATCACCGCCACCTCCTTCCTGGGCCAGCCGGCCGGATCGCGGATCCCGGACATCGTCGGCAGCTTCCGCTACGATCAGCCCTGGGGCTCGGTGCAAATCTCGGCCGCCGCGCACCAGAACAACGCCAGCCTGTTCGGAACGAGCGCGCTCGGCACGCCGCCGGTGGTCCCCGCGCTGCCGTCAACGCCCGGCTATGCCTTCCCGGCCGCCACCAGCAACAATTACGGCTTCGCGGTCCAGGCCGGCATTCAGCTGAACGCCGATTTTATCTCGCCCGGCGACAAGTTCTGGCTGCAGGCGGCTTATGAGCAAGGCGCCTTCGGCTATATCGCCGGCACCAATCTTGGCTTCAACTATGGCGCGGTCAACCAGAACCGCTACGCCGGTTCGGGCTTCACGCCGTCCGATTACAGCGCCGGCTGGAACGCGCAGCCGAATTCGGATTGCGTCTTCACCAGCAGCACGCTCGGCACTTTCCCCGGCAGTGTCTCCTGCCAACAGCAGACGGGCTGGGACATCACCGGCGCCTACAAGCATTATTGGATCCCGACCCTGGCTTCGGCGGTCTATGGCTCCTACATGGTGGTGAATTATCCTGGCGATGCGCTGGCCGGGTTTGGCGGCGCGGTCGGCATCTCCAACATCAAGGAAGGCCGGGTCGGCACCAACCTCGTGTGGACGCCGCTCAAGGGTTTCGATATCGGCGCCGAATTCATGTATGTGCATGTGAATCAGTCGCGGCCGGTTGGTCTCGCCCCGGACGCGGTGCTCGCCGCGGTCGGCCTGCCAACGTTCCAGCCGAACACCAACCAATATGAAGGGCGCATTCGGGTTCAGAGGGCCTTCTAAATCTCTGGTCGGAACCAAAAACGAAGACTTCTTAAGCCCGGCGCCGCAAGCGCCGGGCTGTTTCGTAAGAGGCGGCGATGCAATGGAACGGACCAAGGCTCGCACCCATTTCTGGCGGCAAGCCGAACTCTATAGTCGTTCTCCTGCACGGGGTCGCCGCCAATGGCCGCGACCTTCTCTTCCTCGCGCATGCTTGGAGGGACCTGCTTCCGGATACGGAATTCATCGCCCCCGACGCGCCGTTTGCCTGTAATTACGCGCCCGCCGGCCGCCAATGGTTCAGCCTGCACGACCGGACACCGGAAAAGCTGCTGGCGGGACTGCGCGATGCGGCCGCCATTCTCGATGCCTTTTTCGACGAACTGCTCGCCAGCCGAGGGCTTAAGGAGTCCCGTCTCGCCCTCGCCGGGTTTTCGCAAGGCGCGGCAACCGCTCTCTATACGGGTTTGCACAGGCAGAAGACGATTGCCGGGGTTGCCGCTTTTTCCGGGGCTTTGCCGTGGACCGCTCAGCTGCAACGTGAGATCGCCAGCCGGCCTCCAATCCTCCTCGTGCATGGCGAGGCGGATACGGTCGTGCCCTTCCCTTCGATGGCCCATACGAAGGCCACGCTCGAAGCCTTGGGCGTACCGGTTCAGGCGGTGGCAAGGCCGGGTCTTGGCCACGCCATCGACGATGTGGGGATCGCGTTGGCCGCGGAGTTTTTCCGCCATGTCCTCCGTACCGGCCAAAATAAGGCCAGTTAGCGCTATATATTTTTATGTTATACCGGTGCCGGTGACAGTCTGCCGGTGCCTTTCATGTTTCTCCGCCATCTCAGCTATTTCGTCACGCTTGCGCGCGAAAAGCATTTCGCCAAAGCGGCGGAGGCTTGCCACGTTTCTCAGCCTGCACTTTCCGCTGCGATTCGAAAGCTCGAAGACGATTTGGAAGTCCGGCTGGTCATCCGCGGCCACCGGTTTCTCGGCCTCACCGCCGAAGGCGCCCGGGTTCTCGCCTGGGCGCAAAAAATTCTCAGCGATTACGATGGCTTGCGGATCGATCTCACGGGTCTTGGGAGCGAACTCTCCGGGTCGTTGAGGCTTGGCGTCATTCCAGCCGCGATGCCGCCGGTCTCCTGCTTGACGGCACGATTTTTCTCAGCGCATCCGGCCGCGCATGTCGAAGTGATTTCGATGACGTCGCGCGCGATCCAGAAGGCGCTTAATTCCTTCGAGATCGACGCGGGGGTCACTTATCTCGACAACGAGCCCCTGGAGCATGTGCGCCGGATTCCCCTTTACAAAGAGCATTACATCTTCGTCACCAGCGGCGGCGGGCGTTACGAGGGACGGCGGGCGATTTCGTGGCGGGAGGCGGCCGGGGAGCGCCTATGCCTCCTCAGCGAGGACATGCAGAATCGCCGGATCATCAATGCTGTTTTTGAGTCGCTCGAGATCAAGCCAAAGCCGACGGTTGTCAGCAATTCGTTTCTCGGCGTCTGTTCTTATCTGCGCCATGGGGGCTTTGCCAGCATCGTGCCGCACACGTTTTTCTACGTGTTCGCCGGTTTGCGCGATCTTGTGGCGATCGATCTTGTCGAGCCAGCCTATGGTCAACTCATCGGGCTTGTCCTGACCGACCGGGATCCTTTGCCGCCGATGGCCAACGCGCTCACCGCATCGCTCCGCGCCGAGGAATTCGAGGATGGGCTGACGACAGCGATCCGCGGCCATAACTGATCAGGGTTTTCTATCAATCGTTCCAAAGAATTCATTGGATAAAAATCCGATTTGGGAAGAGCTTGCGCTCGCTTGAGCGGAGCAAATTTATATCTGAAATGCTTCTGCCAAGTAAATTGAGAGAATACTTGAAAAACAAGTTCGCCTGACGAGATATATAGTTACGTCCTGTCCTGAACTCTCCGGCGTAAACTTGAGTGTAAACAAAGTTTTCTAATTTCAACAATGACGCAAAGGGAGAACCTTATGGCTAAGGTCGTATGTGTACTTTACGATGACCCGGTGGATGGGTATCCGAAATCCTACCCAAGAGATGATCTTCCCAAAATCGACCGCTATCCGGACGGTCAAACGCTTCCAACGCCCAAAGCGATTGATTTCAAGCCCGGCGCGCTTCTCGGGAGCGTCTCAGGCGAATTGGGGCTGCGCAAATATCTGGAATCCAACGGCCACACTTTGGTTGTGACTTCGGATAAGGACGGCGCCAATTCGGTCCTCGATCGCGAGTTGCCGGACGCCGAAATCGTCATCTCGCAGCCGTTCTGGCCCGCGTATATGACCGCCGAGCGGATCGCCAAGGCACCCAAACTCAAGATGATTGTCACCGCCGGTATCGGTTCGGACCACACTGACCTTCAGGCGGCGATCAACCACAAGCTCACGGTTGCCGAAGTCACTTTCTGCAATTCGATCAGCGTGTCCGAGCATGTAGTGATGATGATCCTCGGGCTCGTCCGCAATTATATTCCCTCATATCAATGGGTAGTGAAGGGCGGCTGGAACATCGCCGATTGCGTGACGCGTTCTTATGACGTCGAAGGCATGCATGTTGGCACCGTCGCGGCGGGCCGCATCGGGCTTGCCGTGCTGCGCCGTCTTAAACCCTTCGACATGCATCTGCATTATTTCGACCGCCACCGCCTGCCGGAGGCCGTAGAAAAAGAGTTGAACCTGGCCTGGCATCCGACTGTCGAGGACATGGTCAAGGTGTGCGACGTCGTCACCATCAACTGCCCGCTGCATCCCGAGACCGAGCACCTCTTCGACGACAAGATGCTCTCCAAGATGAAACGCGGCGCCTATATCGTGAACACCGCGCGCGGAAAAATCTGCGATCGCGATGCGATTGTGCGGGCGCTTGAAAGCGGCCAACTCGGCGGTTATGCGGGCGATGTCTGGTTCCCGCAACCAGCGCCTAAGGATCACCCGTGGCGCAGCATGCCGCATCACGGCATGACGCCGCATATTTCGGGCACGTCGCTCTCGGCGCAGACGCGCTACGCGGCGGGCACTCGCGAAATCCTTGAGTGTTATTTCGAGGGAAGGCCGATCCGCAATGAATATCTGGTTGTCGAGAACGGCAAGCTCGCGGGCGTCGGCGCCCATTCCTACAGTGCCGGCAACGCCACCGGCGGCTCCGAGGAAGCCGAAAAGTTCAAGAAAAGCGCATAAGTTTTGGCAGAGCGGTTCCGTATTGGGAGCCGTTCCTTGCAATCTTATTCCGCGATGTCGAAAAAAATCCGGCCGAGGCGGTCCTCCGTCTCGACCGCCCACAGATCTGGGTCAAAGCCGATCTCGCGTGCAAGTTTTGCTTCCGTTTCCGCCGGGGTCACCCAAGCTTCGCGATGGAGGCGCGCGAAAAGCCTGTCATAACCTTCCCTCACCTCGCTCTGCGGTGCAGGGCCAAAGAGTGCGGCAGACCCGTCGAGCCGGTCGATCTTGATGAAAATCGCACCAGCTTCCGGCGACCCGCGCCGCCGCAACACCGCGCTCGCACCCTCATGGGCGCAGCGGCGCAAATAAGCCGAAACCCAAATATCGGCGCGCAGCCGCATGTATGATCGCCCCGTGTGATAGGCTACAGGGGGGCTCCTCCCCCGATGCAAGGAATTGTTAGGGTGCGCCGGTGCTATGATCAAGCATGACGAAGGCTCATGCCGCTGGGACAGAAAGCGCGCCATTGGATTTTATGCCAGCTAGCGCTGAAGTCGCGGCGCATGCACGGGATTGGCTGGCGCATCTTTCCGGCGAGCGCCGCGTTTCGGCGCATACGGCGGCCTCCTATGCACGCGATTTGCGGCAGTTCTTGCAATTTGCGGCGGCGCATTTCGGCGAAGCCCCCTCGCTTTTGACCTTCCATCGCCTTGCACCGCAAGACCTGCGTGCTTTTTTGGCGGCGCGGCGCGGCAAGGGGGCGGGGAGCCGCTCCCTTGCGCGGCAGCTCGCGGGGCTGCGGTCGTTTGCCCGCTTTCTCGAACGCAATGGACTTGGGCAGGCCTTGGCTTTCACGGCGCTGCGCCCGCCGAAGATTCAGCGCGGCCTGCCAAAACCCTTGCGCGCCGATATCGCATGCGAGTTGGTGGGGGTGGACGCGCGGGCTGGGGAAAACCGGGCGCAATGGATCATCGCGCGCGACGCTGCGGTTTTGGCCTTGCTCTATGGTGCAGGTCTGCGCATCTCCGAGGCCTTGGCGATCAAGCGCTGCGAAGCGCCGGTCGGCGGACGCGACGTTTTGACGGTCGTCGGCAAAGGGCAAAAGACTCGCAGCGTTCCGGTGATCGCGCCGGTCCAGCACGCAATCGAAGCCTATCTCGCGCTTTGCCCGTTTGCCCTCGCGGCCGATAAGCCCCTGTTCGTTGGCGCCAAGGGCGGCCCGCTGGGTCCAAGAATCATCCAGCTCGCGGTCGAGCGGTTGCGCGGCGCGCTGGGGCTTCCCGAGACCGCGACGCCGCATGCGCTGCGCCATTCTTTCGCGACGCATTTGTTAGGGCGGGGCGGCGATCTGCGCTCGATCCAGGAGTTGCTCGGGCACGCCTCCCTGTCAACGACACAGATCTACACCGCTGTCGATAGCGCGCGGCTTCTTGAAGCCTATCGGGCAGCGCATCCTCGCGGCCGCTAAAGGGTTTGCGGGACGACCCATTTTCTTTTATGCCGCCGCAAGGGCCGTGCTATCCAAGGCGCGCGAGTGACAGGGAGCAGACGATGCGGTGTCTTTTTGTCGCCGACCTGCACTACGCGCTTCCGCAATTCGACTGGCTGCTGAAAACGGCCCCCTGCTATGACCTCACCGTCTTGGCCGGTGACGCGCTGGACCTCGCGTCGATTGTCGATTACCGGGCGCAGACGCTGGTTGTCCGCAAATATCTTCAGCGTCTTGCGAGCGTGACTCGGCTCCTCGTGTGCTCGGGCAATCATGACCTCGATTCCCGCGGCGAGGGCGGTGAGAAGGTGGCGCGCTGGCTGGCCGAGACCGGCGCCCCAAACATTGTCCGTGATGGCGATAGCCTCGCCGTCGACGATATGCTGTTCACGGTCTGCCCATGGTGGGACGGACCGGCGGCCCGCGCGGCACTCGCGGCCCAGCTCGAAGCGGACTCCCAGCGGCGGCAAGGATTGCGCTGGGTCTGGATTCATCATGCGCCGCCGGTCAATTCACCGACGAGCTGGTCGGGCAGCCGGTCAATGGGGGACGAGGACCTTGAGCGGTGGATTGCCGAGTATAAGCCAGACATTGTGGTCGCCGGTCACGTCCATCAATCGCCATTCGTGAAAGGCGGCTCGTGGGCCGACCGGATTGGCAGGACATGGGTCTTTAACGCGGGCCGCCAATATGGAGTGCCACCGGCCTATATCGTACTTGACACCACAGCCGGTGAAGCGGTCTGGGTCTCCGCCATGGGCATCCAGACGGTGCGGCTGGACGCACCGCTGCGGCGGCCGATTCTTCCAGCGAAAGCTCTGCCGGAATGGTTTGAGGCGCGGGCGCCTGTCATCAGCCTGGCACCCTAATGGCGCTCACTGCCCTTCAAGGCCGTCGCGGATCGCGGTCGGACCCTGGAACAAAATCCCGTTCCTGTTGATGAATCAGCGTTTCGAGCACGTCGCCCACCATCTCCAGATGATCGCTGGAACCGGCGAATTGGCGTTTTAGATCGACAAGGTAGGTCGTTGCTGCGTTTAGCCGGTTCGCCAAGAGGCGCGCCACGAGCCAGGACAGGCCAGGATTGGCGCTGAAAAAACCCGCTGCGTCCTCGATGACATGCACCCTAATATCCCCGAGTGCCCGGGCCGTTGCGGTGTGTGGAACGCCAAGCAGGACCGACATTTCTCCAACGAGCGAGCCTGGTTCATCGAGCACCGTGATCTGAGTGCCGCCGCGCAGCACTTCGATGCGGCCTTCCGCGAGCACATAGACGCGGCCGGTCTCCTGGCCCTCCTCAAGAATGACGGAGCCGCTTGCCCTATGTTCCAGGGGGACGGCACCGCAATGGTCGAGGATGGCGCGCATGAGTGTGACTTTGAACCGGATTTCGGCTGATTTCGCTGCTCAAGCCAGTCTAGCGGCCATGTATAGCGTATCAGCTCCGCAGGATAGATGGTTAATTTCTCCGCAACAGCATAGGCCATTTATCGCCGCAATGCGATAATACGGTCAATGGCCTTGCAAGATATCACCGGATCGCCTCGCGAGCGGCGTGCCGGGGAATCAAGGACATAGCGTGCCGGATCACGGGCTTTTTTCACAAGTTCTCGACCCCATCAACCGTGCGGATCCTTATCCGCTCTACACGCGGCTGCGCGAAACACCCATTCTCCGCGAGAACGATGGAACCTATATCGTCAGCACCTACGCCGAAATCCGCAGTCTGCTGCAGGACCCCAGGGTGAGTTCCGAGGATCTTCCCAAGACCAAATACGCAAGGACAGGCAATCCCCTTCGCGACCTTATCATCAATCCGGTCAAGGCCTGGATCGTCGATACTCATCGTCCCGTGCTCTTTCGTGATCCTCCCGATCATGGCGTCCTGCGCCGCCTTACGATGGCGGAGTTCACACCGGAGCGGATGAGGGCGATGGATGGCCGCGTCAAGGTGATCGTTGGTGATCTCATCACCGATATGAGCGGGCGCGAGGACATCGATCTTGTGGGCGGCTTCGCCTACCCCCTGCCAGTCACGGTGATTTGTGAGCTCCTCGGGATCCCCCCAAGCGACGCGCAGAAATTTCAAAGCTGGTCCGGGACGCTCACCGGCGCGCTCGATCCCGATCAACGAATCCGCGAAGAGGATCTGAGCAAAAATGCCGCGGATTATGAGGCGATCACCGCTTATTTGCGCGCGATCATCAAGGTGAAGCGTAAGCGTCCTGCCAACGATGTCTTATCGGGCCTCGCCTCTTACCAAGATAAAAAACTTGGGCGGATGGGCAAATATGATCTCATCGCCACCGCCGTCCTTCTGCTGATCGCAGGGCATGAGACTACCGTCAATCTCATTGCCAACGGCATGCTCACCCTTCTGCGCCATCCGGAATGGCTTGAAAAGTTGCGCCGCGACCCGGTTCTTGCGCCCCGCATCGTTGATGAAGTGCTCCGTTACGAGCCCCCGGTCCATTTCCGGACGCGCAAGACACTGGCTGAAATCCATATCGCCGGAACGGTGATCCCGAAGGGTGCGCCCCTTATCCTCTTGTTCGCATCGGGCAATCGCGACCCGAACCGCTTTCGAGATCCAGACACGTTCGATCCCAATCGCCGAGACAATTTGCATTTCGGCTTCGGCGGAGGCCCGCATTATTGTATCGGCGCGCCTTTGGCCCGGATCGAAGCCGAGACGGCTCTCGCCGCGCTGGCCAGACGGCTGGTTAACCCAAAATTGCTGATTGATCCGCCACCTTATCGCCCCGGAGCCTCGCTACGCGGACCCGCACAGTTGCGGTTGAGGGTCTCTGGGATCATTCCTTAAACGTTGCACCGTGTGAATTATGATGGGCTCAGAAATGAAACGGCGCATCATGAAGCGATCACATGCGTCCTAACCCAGGAGAAGAGAAATGCGGCGCCTCATTTTAGCATTAGGGGGTCTCCTCCTTTGCTGCCTCGCCGCGGGATGCGCCAAATGCGGCGATCCGGTCAAATTCAACGTGCCAGGCACGCCCAATGCTTGCTACGAAAGCCAGCCGCAGAAATGAAAAACTGGCGCGCGGGTGAAACTTGAGCAAAGCGGGAGCTTCGCGGCATGAGGCATTTCATGCCCAAAAACTTGGTGCCTAAACATTTCGGGCCGAAGCGCAAGCCACGTGGGCCACGCAGCGCGACGATCCGCACCGGCTCGATCGAAATCATCAAGCGCGGCGCTGCGCGCTATGATTTTCACGATCCCTATCATATCGCGCTCTCCATGAGTTGGAGGGGCTTCGTGTTCGCCTTCGTGGGATTGGAACTCTGCATCAATCTTGGTTTCGCGCTGCTTTATTTCGCAAATCCGGGCTGTATCGTCGGCGCGAGGCCGGGATCGTTTACCGACGCTTTCTTTTTCAGCCTCGAAACATTGGCGACTGTGGGTTACGGAACCATGGCCCCGGCGACATTCTATGGCCACACTGTATCGGCGATTGAAATCGTATCCGGCATGGCCTTCACCGCGATCATGACAGGGCTTTTGTTCGTCCGTTTTTCGAAGCCGAGATCACGGATATTGTTCGCCGATCAGGCTGTTGTGACGGGTCACAATTGCTCGCCGACCTTGATGGTGCGCATTGCCAATGGGCGATTAAGTTTGCTCACCCATGCCACGGTGCGGCTCGGTGTGCTGTTGCCCGAGATCAGCGCGGAAGGCCGTTCGTTCCGTTATGTACATGACCTCATCTTGTCGAATGCGACTCTTCCCTTGTTCGCGCTGACCTGGACCGTGATGCACAGAATCGACGAGCACAGCCCGCTCGCGGGCTATGATGCCGAGCGGTTCATGGAAAGTGATGCGCGGATCTTCTTGACCATCGAGGCTCGCGACCATGCCCTTGGCGCCGCCGTTCATGACATGCGCATTTATACGGCTGATGATGTCTTGTTCGGCATGCATTATGCCGAAGCCATCACCTTTGACGATCAAAAGCGCCCTATCGCCGATCTCACCCGTTTGAGTCTCGTTGAACGCGACGAAAGCGGCAGCTGCTGATCGCCTAACATTTACTCCGGCGCATCCTCGATCGGATCGAAACGTTTCACATCGAAGCCGAAGAGATCGAAGGTGTGCTGCATGTGAGGAGGTAAGGGCGCGGTAACGTCGAGCGTGCCGCCGCGCGGATGCGGCAGGATCAGCCGCCGCGCCAAAAGATGCAGTTTTTGCTCGACCGCGTCCGGTATCATTCGCAAGGGATCGTTGCGGCGCGGGTCCTTCGCGGGCGCCGCGCCATATTTGGGATCGCCGACAATCGGATGCCCGATCGCCTCGGCATGAGCGCGCAATTGATGCGTGCGGCCGGTCACGGGCTTCATTGAAAGCCACGCAAGCCGTGGCGACACTTTATCGACAACTGTGTAATAGGTCACCGAATGGCGCGCATCCTCGTCGCCATGTTTGGCGATCCGCATTTTTTCGAGTTTTTCGCGCGGGATGGCGCCGTTGCGGGCGGAGCGCGCGGCGTCCATTCCGGGGCCTTTCGCCAGATAGAGGGAAACGCGGCCTTGCGCGGGCTTGGGCACGCCTTCCACGATCGCCCAGTAGATTTTCCGTGCCTGGCGCGAACGGAAAATTTCGCCAAGATCAGCCGCGATGCTGCGGGTCTTCGCGACCAGCAGAACCCCCGACGTATCGCGATCGAGCCGGTGCACCAGCACCGGGCGGCCGCCATACTCGTTTTGCATGGAGGCCAGCATCCCATCGATATGATGCGTCGTTCCGGAGCCGCCCTGTACGGCCAATCCGAATGGCTTGTTGAGGACGATGAGATCGCGGTCCTCGAAGAGAATCATGTCTTGGAGCGCGCGCAAATCGGTGGGGGATATTTCGCGGGCGGGCGTGATGGGCGCGGCGAGCTTCAACGGTGGCACGCGGACGCTTTGCCCCTTCGCGAGCCGGGTTGCCGTCTTCACCCGCGCGCCATCGACCCGAACTTCGCCGGTCCGCACGATCTTGTTCAAATGCGAAAGCGAAAGCATTGGCATGCGCCGCTTGAACCAGCGGTCGAGGCGCATCCCTTCTTCGTCTTCACCGACCTCGAAGGTCTGAATGCTCACCCGCCAATTCCTTATAGCAACTGCAAACCGACCGCCTTGGGTCCCTTGCCCTTTTTGTCCGCCTCGATTTCGAAGGCCACGCGCTGGCCTTCGTTCAAAGCTGGCAAGCCCGCCTGCTCCAGGGCGGAGATGTGGACGAAAATATCACGCCCGCCGGTGTCCGGGGTTATAAACCCATAACCCCTCTCCGCATTAAAAAATTTGACTGTTCCCTGTTGCGACATGGAGCGCGTCCCTTCCGATCGAGAGTGCCTCGCTTGGCGTAAGCGCGGCCAGGTGCGCCGCTCGCCCATCCGCCAGAAAAGACATGGGACGGAAGCGGGGTTTGGCAAGCCGGGTCATTCGCCCGAGAGCCACTCGATCAAAAATCCCGGCTGATGGCGCCCGAGAACGCCTGCGAGCCAGGGCAATAGGAGTTTCGCCTCCGCGTCGAGCCCGAATGGCGGATTGATGATTATGAGGCCGCAGCGTGCCAGGGGCGCTCGGGGGGCTGGCGAATCGATCTGAAGTTCAAGCCGTAAAACGCGTTTCATCCCCTGATCCGCGAGCTTTGCGGCGAAGGAGGCTGCCGTCACCGTATCCTTGACCGGATACCAAAGCATATAGATACCGGTCGTCCATTTGCGCCACGCTTTCATAAGCGCATCCGCCGCCGTTGCGAGTTCCTCTGCCGCTTCGAAAGGAGGATCAATCAAAACCAGCCCGCGCCGCTCCACTGGCGGCAGGAAGGCATTTAGCCCCGCGTAACCGTCGCTTTGAAACAGCTTGGTCCGCCTATCATTGCCGAAATTGGCCTGCAACGCCTTGGAAGCGGCGGGGTGCAACTCGCACAACAATATCCTGTCCTGGCGCCGGAGCAGGCTCTTGGTAATCCATGGCGACCCACCATACCGCGGCCCCTCCGCATGGATCAAAGGTGCCTCGATTTGAAGATATGCCTCAATGAGATCGCGCACGTCCGGCGGGGCTGCCGCTGCCATGAGGATGCCGATTCCGGACTGCCATTCGGCGGATTTTCCAGGCGACGGCGGCAAGAGGTCATAGATGCCGCTGCCGGCATGAGTTTCGATGGTGCGGAAGGGGGCTGGTTTGATGCAAAGGCGCAGCAAAGCGCGGGTGAGAACGATGTGCTTGAACACATCCGCGAAATTGCCGGCATGAAATTCATGACGGTAATTCATGCCGGCTCACAAAACGGGCGGCACAGAAACTTCCCGTGCATGGCAGCCTTGCCGGGCGACCTCCGGACAAGCCTGAAAATTCCGCAGATCCTTGGAAAAACAAATCCTCACCTCTTGCAGCGCGCCGCGCGCGCAGGCAACGCCCAGCATTCCAGGCCGCAGCCGGGGGTTTACCGCGATGAACGCGCGGACAATATCGATGGGCGTCCAGGTCTGGATGTCCTTAGGGGCAACAAACGCCGGAGGGATGACGATGGCATCGCGAGCGCGCCGCACATCGGCGTAATAGTCCGTCGGACTTTTGCCCGAGCAGGTGCCATGCTTGCGCCATTCATACCTGGCCAACCCCTCGCTTGGATAAAGCCCTTGCGTGGACTCGACCGCAACGCGCGAGGGAAACCGCGCGGCCGGTCCGCAATCCGACGGAAACCCATGCTCATATTGCGGCCACAGCCCATGCACGACGAAGCCGAGATTGGCGCCCGGATCACATTGGCCGCGCGCCCGCGCCGCGGCGGCCGTCTCGCAAAAGGCGGAAGACCAGGAGAGCGAGAGAACGTAAAAATCGAATTCTCCAGGGGTGCCGCCGCCTGACGTTTGGACCTTGAGTGGCGATTGCGCCACCTCGTCCGCGCAGCGATCCTGCACGCAAAAGGCCGCCATGGGCGCCGAGTGGGCCGGACCAAACCAGGCAAGCGCCACGAAGACGATCAGAAAATATTGAAAATAAGCGTGATTTCCAGCGGCGTACTGGCGGGCCGCGCCTCGTTGGTTCACGGCCGCGCCATTTTGCAATCGGGGGCATAGGCGTCGTTGCGGTCAAGGCCGCTCACGCACCATTCGACGCCGAAACCGAAGCCTATGATGCCCAGATCCTCGTTGATCGAATAGGACAGCTGGCGGGGTTTTTTTTCATCGTTCAAATAAGCCTGCGCGGTGCAGTAGCGGCGCGGAATGAAATCCTCGCCATTCGTTTTGTAGCCGATTTCCTTGACCTCCATGAGGCCCAGAATTTCGAGGCCGGTGTTCCAGAACTCGGCTTCGCGATCGTGGAAGCGCCCCTGTATTCTTTCGAAAACCGCCGGATCGTCGCAGGGCGGCAGCACACCTGTATAAGGAAGATACCGGCGTTCCGCCGGAACCAGCGGACGGGCATGAGCGACGCCAAAAATTGCTGCGGCGGTGACGGCAAGCACGGCCGCGGACAGAGCGGTGGCCGCAATTGGCGCCGGCGCGCTCAGAAATTTATTCGTCAATTTGGATCCGTCCATCCGCATCTCATTCCCAACCAGGCGCCCGCGCGACGATGCTTCGCCAAACCGGAGCCGTCAAGAGCAGCGCCGCGCTGGGCTCGGCAAGCCGCTGCCATTCAACAAACGGTTACGCTTGGGAAGCCGGCGACGGTTCGAGAGCCCCTCCGCGCCGCGCCTCTGCGCGGCGAGAGTGCCATCGCAGACACGGCCGCTCAATCCAGTAATAACTTCCCGCCGCCATCACCAGAGCGAAAATCAGCCCCAACGGGCGTTGACCATGAATCCCAAGATGGCGGGGGAGATCAAATGCTAACTCATGCCATAGGTAAAGGCTGTAGGATAGTTTGCCCATCAGGCAAACAGGACCATGGGAAAGCCAATAGCCAATGATCGTCCCTGGTTGTTGGACGGCGGCGATAATCACTCCTGCCGATATCGCGGCAAGGGAGAAACCGATTTGGTGGACGATTGGACTATCCCAAGTGGTCACCACAGCCGCGATCAGCAAACCTGTAAGAGGGACCAGGTAAATCCGAGCTGCCCAGCGCCCAAGTCCGTCACTCGGCCATAGAGCAAGAAGGCATCCGACAAGTAACGCGTCTGCGCGTGTGTCGAATCCATTATAGGTCCGCATCGGATGACCATAGGCCGAGAGATGGAACCGCCATAGGGCAACGATCAGGATCGCCGCCGCGATGATCCATGGACGGGCGCTCGCTTTCGCTTTCAAAACAGCGACAAGGACAAAGGGCCAGAGGAGGTAGAACTGTTCTTCAATGGATAGAGACCATATGGGGCTGAGAAGACCACCCCATGTGGGGCTATCCTGAACCGCGAGGCGCCAATTCATCGTGAAGGAAAGTGCCCAAGGCAAATGATCCCACTCTGGTTTGGTTATGATGTAGCCGTATAGCAAAGCGGCAACGGCAAACACAAGAAAAGCCGGAAGTATTCTAACGGCTCTTCTCGTATAAAAATAGCAAAAACCAAGGCTGCCGAAACTATCCCGAGCATAAAGAAATATAGATGTTATAAGAAATCCACTTAATACAAAAAATACGTCAACTCCAAGAAACCCCCCTGGTAATAGGCCCGTATGAAACAATAATACGCCAGAAATAGCTACGGCACGCAATCCGTCGAGTGCAGGGATATATTGCACAGCTATTTCCTAAGGAATATTAGCCAAGTATCTGAAGAATATATTACCCATTCGCAAATCGGTCAGCCACGGTTGTAGACATCCTGCAGACGAACAATGTCGTCTTCGCCGAGATAAGAGCCGGTCTGCACTTCGATCAGTTCGAGATCGATCCGGCCGGGGTTCGCCATCCGGTGCACGCAACCGATCGGCAAATAGATCGACTCGTTTTCATGCACGAAATGCACTTCATCGTCGCGGGTGACTTCGGCGGTCCCCTTGACGACGATCCAGTGCTCGGAGCGATGGAAATGTTTTTGCAAGGACAAGCGCTCGCCCGGTTTCACGACAATCCGCTTGACTTGGTAGCGGCCTCCCGAATCGACCGATTGATAATAGCCCCATGGCCGGTATGAGCGCTTATGCTCGAGAGCTTCTGGGCGATTTTCGCTTTTCAGGCGATCTACCAGTTGCTTGACGTGATCGCCATGCGCCGCGTTGAGCACGAGCACGGCGTCTTGCGTCGTGACGACGATGACGTCATCGACGCCGACAACCGTCGTCAAATGATCGTCAGAACGCACATGCACGTTGGACGCGTTCATGACAACGCCGCGGCCGCGGATCGAATTGCCCTTGTCGTCGCGGTCCGACAACTGCCAAACCGCTTGCCAATTGCCGACATCCGACCAGCCGATGTCGGCGGGAACCACCGCCGCCTTGCTGGTGCGCTCCATGACGGCATAGTCGATTGACTTCTTCGGCGCCCTGGCGAAGGCCTCGGCGTCGAGGACCAGGAACTTCAAATCCTTTTTCGCCCGGGCCACCGCGTCCGCCGCCGCCGCCGCCATCTCCGGCTCGAAATTCCGCAACTCTTCCTGCATGACATCGGCGCGGAAGAAAAAATTGCCGGAGTTCCAAAGATAATTTCCCGCGACATAGGTTTCGGCTGTGGCGGCATCCGGCTTTTCGACAAACGCTTCAACCTTGAAAACGCTGCCGTCAGGCGTGACCGTCTTGCCGGTTTTGATATAGCCGAAGCCGGTGGCGGGCGAATCCGGCTTGATTCCGAGCGTCACGATATAACCAAGCGCGGCCGCTTCGGCCGCCTTCTTGCACAAATCCACGAAACCTTGACGATCGCGCACCACGTGGTCCGCGGCGAGAACCGCGACGATCGTGTCCGGCCCCGATTGCGCCGCAAGCTCGGCGGCGACGGCGACGGCGGGACCGGAATCACGCCGGATCGGCTCGAGAACAATCCGTGCCTCGCGATTGATCTTTTGCAATTGCTCGGCGACAAGAAACCGGTAATCGGTGTTGGAGATGACGATGGGCGTTTCGAACACGCTGTCGGTGAGCATTTCCGCCGCGGTCTGAAAGGTGGAGCGCTCGCCAATGAGAGAAATAAATTGTTTGGGCAGGCTTTCGCGCGATTCCGGCCACACCCGGGTTCCGGAGCCGCCACACATGATCACTGGAAGAATTTTCACGCTTTCTTGCTCCCTCGCAAAAAAATATCGATATTTCTCTCCCCTGGCGGTTTTTTTGAAATGGCACCTCTACTTACCCCGACGCAACGCCAATTCCTAGACGGCCGCGCCGGAAATGTTGCCGGTTTCTGATGCTTGATTAATTTTGTAACTCGCATCTTATGAAAGATTGCATTGTCTTGCCACCCCCTAGGGATGCCAAGACCCATCTGGAGATTGCCCCAAGATCCCCGCCGCACCATCCGCTATCTCCAACTCTTTGTTTTATTGTAGGATCCCTATAAGACTTGGGGCAAAATGGCCCTTAAAGGGAGGCGAGTCATGGACGAGAGCCCAAAAACGCTGTCCTGCCGGTGCTGCATCGTTGGCGGCGGGCCGGCCGGCATGGTTCTTGGCCTCCTCCTTGCCCGCGCTGGAGTCGATACGGTCGTCGTTGAAAAGCACGGCGATTTCTTACGTGATTTTCGCGGCGATACGATTCATCCTTCGACGCTGGAAGCGCTGCATGATCTTGGCCTTCTGGAAGATTTCCTGAAACTGCCGCATCAAAAGGCAATCCTTCTTAAGGGCAAGGTCGGGGACGTGGAGATTCCACTGGCGGATTTTTCGCATTTGCCGACCCATGCCAAATTCATTGTCTTGATGCCGCAATGGGATTTTTTGAATTTCATCGCAAGCCGCGCGAAGCGCTATCCGGGCTTCCGGCTTCTCATGAACACGCAAGCCGACGGCCTTGTGGTTGAAGGGGACCGTGTCGAGGGAATCACCGCCAAAACCGAAGACGGACAATTGACGATCCGCGCCGATTTGACCATCGGCGCCGACGGCCGCCATTCCCTTGTGAGAGAAGAAGCGGGATTTGACCCGCAAGAAATCGGCGCGCCGATGGATGTCTTGTGGTTCCGTCTCTCTAGGCAGAACGGCGACCCCGAGGAGACCTTCGGCCGGATCGATGCCGGGCAAATGCTCGTTCTCATCTTTCGCGGCGAGCATTGGCAATGCGGCTATGTGATCGCAAAGGGGTCGGCCAATCGGCTCCGGGCGCAAGGCATCGAGATGCTCCGCAAAAATATCGCTGAACTGGCGCCATTTCTGGCTGGCCGCACAAACGAACTTGCAAGTTTCGATGACGTCAAGCTGCTCACCGTTGCGGTCGACCGTTTGCCAGTATGGCACAGATCCGGCCTCTTGTGCATCGGCGACTCCGCCCATGCGATGTCGCCGGTCGGCGGTGTCGGCATCAATCTCGCCATCCAAGACGCAATTGCCGCGGCCAATATTTTGAGCGCTTCCTTACGCGGCAGCGGTCCAGTCACAGACGCCGATCTGGCGAGGGTTCAATCCCGCCGCGAATTTCCCACCAAGGTGACCCAGGCCATGCAGGTTTTCATCCAGAATCGCGTGATCTCGCGTGTCCTTGGCAGCAGCGGCAAAATGAAGCCGCCATGGCTGGTGCGGCTGTTCATTTACTTTCCGCTTTTGCGGCGGCTGCCCGCCGGACTCATGGGTATTGGCGTACGGCCCGAGCGGGTCACATCGCCGGATAGCGCGTCACAGTCTTAAGTCTCGGCAGTGCAACCATATGGCAGATGCCAGATGGGTTTGGTTCGGATAGGGGGATCGGCTGGAATTGCGGGGAGAGGTATTTAGCAATGAATAAGCTGAGCTGCATCCGGACGATGGCCGCGGGTCTCTTCGCTTGGATTGGCGGCGAGAATGGCGCGCCCGCGCAAACACTGCCGCCGGCGCCCTTGCCGCCTATCTCCCGTCATAGTCTCAAGCAGTCGCCCCCGTCGGATATCAAGCAGTTTTCGGCGGCGCCGCAGCGGTCTTCGCAGCCGCTTGCCGCGGCCTTCGGGCCATCGCCGTGGCGTCCCTTGACCCGTCAGCCGCCGTTCAATCCGGGTGCCATGCTGCTGCTCACGGACGGGACCTTAATGGTGCATGATCAGGGCGCGAAAAACAACGGTAGTAGCAACTGGTGGCGGCTGACTCCCGATATCAACGGCAGCTATTTGAACGGCACGTGGTCCAAATTGGCGCCGCTGCCCGCGGGTTACGCGCCGCTATATTTTGCCTGTGCCGTCCTTGCCGATGGGAGGGTCATCATCGAAGGCGGCGAATACAACAACGGCCTAGAGTCGTTCACCAATCTCGGCGCGATATACGATCCGCTCAGCAAGAAGTGGACTCCGGTGTCGCCCCCCAAAGGCGAGGAATGGTCGATGATCGGCGCGGCCGCCAGCACGGTGCTGGCCATCGATGGCGCCTTCATGATCGGCGGAGTCTTTACAAATGAGCAGGCGCTGCTCAATCCGGCTGATCTCAGCTGGTTTGTCCCCCTCAAGGACAAGGGCAACAGCAAGGCGGATACCAACAGTGAAGAGACCTGGACTTTGCTGCCCAACACAAATGTGCTGACCGTCGATGCCAACAATACCGATCCTTTGATGAATTCGGAGTTGTATCTGCCCCCGGATGGCCATTGGATCAGCGGCGGAAGCACGAAGGTCAATCTGCCCGACATTGACGAAAAAGGCGGCGGAACCCACGAAATGGGGCCGCAAATGTTGCGTCCCGACGGCACCGTTTTTGCCGCCGGTGCCACCGGGCACACCGCCATTTTCACTCCCGGGCCGTTCGGGGAGGCGGGGACCTGGATGCGGGGCCCGGATTTTCCCGACTCCGACTATGGCATCGCCGATGGCCCGGCCGCCTTGTTGCCCAGTGGCAAGGTGTTGCTTATGGCGAGCCCTGGTGTGAATCACCTTCCTCCCGCGCATTTCTATGTGTTTGACGGCAACGCGTTGCAACGGGTTGCCGACACGCCAAACGCAGCTAAACTTTCCTCATACTATGGCTATATGATTGTGTTGCCGACAGGACAGGTCATGTTCAACAGCCGGCTCGGCGATATTGAACTCTATACGGACACTGGCCCCATCGCGGCCAACGCCGCTCCGGTGATCGCGGCGCCAGAGGCAGCTTCGCATAGCATAATCAGTCATACCAGGGTTTTCCCGCCAGACTGCCTGTCGGTTCCAACGACGCTTGTGGCTGGGACAAGCTATTGTCTTCCGGGGAGACAGTTGAACGGCCTGTCGCAAGCCGCGACCTATGCCGAAGGCTATCAGTCCGCGACGAACTACCCACTGGTGCGGATTGTCAATGCCAAGACAAAACATGTTTTTTATGCAAGGACATCCGGTCACAGCGGTATGGCCGTGACGCCCAACGAAAATTCCTTTACTTATTTCACCGTGCCACCCGGGATCGAAGCCGGTGCCGCGACGTTATACGCCGTTGCGAATGGGATCGCCTCGAACCCCGTTTCGGTGACTGTCGCGAAAACCGCGGGAAAAAAATAACTGGCCAGGGAAACCCCAACTTCCGCCCTACCTTCGCCGCGATGGTTGTCTAGCTTTGCCTTGGTCTTCTCCGACAGCGCTTGCGCGGAGCGGGACGGAATGACAGGGTTGCCGCAAGCGCGCCTCGATTCGGCCGGGATCGGACCATGAACACAACACATCGAAACCCGTCCCGCCGCCACGCAATCCAGGGACTCGTTCGCGGAGGAAACCCCGGCCGGACGGCCATGCGCCGTCTCTTGGGCCTTGTGGCGTTGCTGCTCGCCCTCTGCGTGAGCCACACCGGCACGGCGCTGGCAAATCCCCTCCTGGTGATCGAAATGCCGTCCGGCGCGGTCCTCTATGAAGACCATGCAACGGAGCCTTGGTATCCGGCCTCCCTGACCAAACTGATGACCGTCTATGTGGCTCTGAGCGCGGTGCGCGACCATCGCATCACCTTTGATACGCCGCTCGTTGTCTCCGCCCGCGCGGCGGCGATGCCGCCATCCAAAATGGGTTTCCGCCCCGGCAGCCTAGTGACGCTCGACAACGCGCTCAAAATGCTGATGGTGAAATCGGCGAACGACATGGCGGTCGTGATCGCGGAGGGTGTTTCGGGCTCCATCGAGGCGTTCGCCGAGGACATGAACAGTGCGGCGAGCGAGCTTGGCCTCACCCAATCCCACTTCGTCAATCCCAACGGGTTGCCGAACCCGCAGCATTTCTCGTCCGCCCGCGACTTCGCGATTCTCGCGCGGGCGCTCTACATCACTTTTCCGGAGCAGGCGAAGCTTTTCAACATCGGTGCCATGCGGCTCGGTGGCGATATCATTCACAATCACAACGATCTTCTTGGCCGGTACCCCGGCGTCGATGGGATGAAAACCGGCTTCACTTGCGCCGCCGGGTTCAACATCGTCGCCAGCGCAAGCCAGGGCGGCCGCCAACTCATCGCGGTGATTATGGGGGCTCCGAATCCTCGCAGCCGCATGCTCATGGCGGCGACCTTGTTCGATCGCGGGTTCACTGGAATAGACAAGCCTTCGCGATCGCTTGCGGATATTGCGCCGCAAACATCGATGGCGGTGCCGCCCGACATGCATGCGTCGGTGTGCGGCCGGAAGGGCAAGGCGATTGCCGAATTCAACACCGACGTCTCCCGTCTGATGGCCCCATTGCTCGCCCGCCCGGCGAAGACGCCCGCCACGCATGATCATTTGGCTTTGATCACGGCAGAGGCCTTCGCTAAGCCGCTGCCAATGGCGCCTCGTATTGCCTCGGTGCCGCGTCCAGCGTTCGAGCCGGTCCCGGTTTATCTTGGGGCGCCCGCCGGGTTTGCCGGACTCGTCGCGCAAGCGCGGCCGCCCCATTCGCCGATCGGCACACCGGCGCCCCCCGAGACCGTGAGCGCCTACGCCGCGACGGACGCACAGGCGACGGGAGATATCAGTTCGCCGCTCGCTCCGGCTGCAGATGCGCTCCCGATGAAAGGGCAAGGCATGAAGGCGGAAAGGGCCGCGCGGTCTCGTCACGCGACGCGCGCCGAGTTGCGCCACGGCAGGCATGGGAAAATCGCCACAGTCCGCGAGGGCAGGCACGGGCACAAAGCCGTCAAGGCCGCCCGTCACACCGCGGCCGCCAAAATTGCCGCCAACGAAAAATCGGATAAGCCCAAAAAACTTGCGGGGAAACAGCATTCTCCGGCAAAGGCCGCCATGCATGCGGAAAAGACAAAAGGCAAAAAACCGGAAAAGCATGCAGGGCAATGAGCTCTTAAACACAAATTTGTGCGGCCGATGAGGGAAGATAAGAAACCGCCGCCGCCCTTTCCGCTGGCCCTTATCACGGGTTTCCTGGGCGCCGGGAAAACCAGCCTTTTGAACCGCTTGTTGCGTGATCCATTGGCTGCGGGCACGCTCGTCCTCGTCAATGAATTTGGCGAAATCGGCCTCGATCATCTGCTCGTCGAGCAGGTCGACGGCGACATGCTTGTGATGACATCTGGCTGTTTGTGCTGCTCGATCCGTGGCGAACTCATCGCTGCCCTGGAAGATATTTTGCGGCGGCGGGACAATGGCCGCATCGCGCCGTTCGGCCGGGTGATCATCGAGACCACCGGCCTTGCCGATCCAGCGCCGGTGCTGCACACGATCATGACGCATCCCTATCTTGCCTTGCGGTTCCGTCTCGACGGCGTCATTACTCTTATTGATGCAGTGAACGGAAGCGCCACACTTGAAGCGCACGAGGAAGCCGCAAAGCAGGCGGCGATGGCCGACCGGCTGGTCCTCAGCAAGACGGACCTCCTAACTAAGGGGGAGGGCTTGCCGGAACTACGGGCACGTCTCGCAAGGCTTAATCCAGGCGCGATATTGCTCGATGCGGCGCAATGCGAAGCTACGCCCGAGGCCCTTCTCAATCTCGGGATTTACGACCCTGACCAGAAAGCCCCCGATGTGCGGCGCTGGCTGAACGCTGAGGCTTACCCGGCGCGGGCTGATCATGATCATCGGCATGGTGGCCACGCGCAGGTTGGTCACGGAGCGCTTGACGTCAACCGGCACGATGCCCGCATTCGCGCGTTCTGCATCCGCCACGACGTGCCGCTATCGGCGATGGCTCTCGATCTTTTCATCGAATTGCTGCGCGGCGCGCATGGGCCCAAACTTTTGCGGCTCAAGGGGATCGTGGCGCTGGCCGATGATCCGTCACGGCCCCTGATCATCCAAGGGGTACAACATGTGTTTCATCCTCCGCGGCGGCTTCCGGCGTGGCCGGACGGGGATCACGCGACCCGGATCGTTTTTATTTTGCGGGATCTCGACGAAGTCTTCGTCGAAGCTCTATGGCGCGCCGTGGCGGATATTCCGTCGCCCGATAGCCCGGACCGCGCCGGGTTGACCGCCAATCCTTTGGCGCCTTGCAAAGCGGGATTGCTCGACTAAATCTGGATGTGATTGGAGCCCAAAATGAAGGGTGGGCATGGAGTCAAGACAGCGGCTTGACAAATGGCTGTGGTTTGCCCGCGTGGCAAAGACGCGCAGCCTGGCGTCCCGGCTAATTGCCGAAGGTCATGTCCGCTTGAATGCGCGGCGAATTGAAACACCGGCGAAGCCGGTGGGGCCGGGGGACGTCCTGACGATCGCCCTCGAGCATCGGGTGCGGGTTCTCAAAATCCTGGCCGCTGGGACCCGGCGGGAAGGGTTTTCCCAGGCGGCGCTGCTTTTCGAGGACTTGAGCCCGCGTCAGGAAAACGGATGCTCAAATCATCTCGTTTGAGGCCAAAGCTTGCTTGCTGAAATGAAGCGGTAAGACTATATAGCCATTCGCATTGCAGACTCGCGATGCGCTTCGTTCCGAGCCTGTGGATTAAAGCCAGACATCTGCGGCATTTTGGCAAGGCTAAGTTTGCTGGATTGTGTGGAGCAGTGCTGGTATTTGCGGGCGTGTGATTACGTGGCCGCCATGCGGAACGCCTTTCCCGGGTTTGGCTGGACCCTGGAGAGGTGATAATTCGTAAATGACTGACGCTCATTTTCCTCGATCTAGCAGCATACGAGCCGCGGGCTGGCCGCGCCGTCAAGGCGCTCCTTGCTTGCGAAGGAAACCATCATGACCTATGTCGTCGTCGAAAATTGTATCAAGTGCAAATATATGGACTGTGTCGAGGTTTGCCCGGTGGATTGCTTCTACGAGGGCGAGAACATGCTCGTGATCCATCCTGATGAATGTATCGATTGCGGGGTGTGCGAGCCCGAATGTCCGGCCGAGGCGATCAAGCCGGATACGGAGCCGGGACTGGAGAAATGGCTTAAGCTTAATCTTGAGCTTTCGGCGTCTTGGCCAAATATCACGGTTAAGCGGGATGCTCCCCCGGACGCCAAGGAATTTGACGGCAAGCCAGGCAAACTCGAGGCCTATTTTTCTGCCAATCCGGGCCTTGGAGACTAAGGTCAGGTCGAGGTGAGTACCGGAAAACTCGTCTTTCCGGCAGCATATCTTTTGATTTCCGTTCAATTTTGTGCGATAGTGTTCTATGGCGGCTAGCAAACAAGAAATTTGCGGCCCCTATCGTCGATGTCCCGGTTGCTGATCAAAGGCGTCCGGGCGTGGGTTCTATGGCGGTGTGGAAAATTCCTCGCTTCGTCAATCCAGCTAAGTCATAGACAGATGATCATCGTTTAGGAGCATCCCGCTTCGAGCCTTTCCGGGGCCGAATTGCAGAGTTTCCGAACGGCGGAGAGTATGCCCGCCGTCGATGAGCCGTCCCGTCTCCAAAGCGGGACAGGAAAAAGGAGCGCGCTTGTAATGGCGTCTGTCAAGAAGACTATGAAATCCTCGGAAATTAAAAAGGCAAAAAAGCCAGGAATCCGGGTCCCCAAGGCAAAAGCATCGAAACGAATCGCGGTTTCCAAAGCCAAGAAAACAGTTACCAAGCCGGCGCTTGCAGCTAAGTCATCCGTTGCCAAGGCCGCGTCGAAAGTTGCTGCCAAGAAGGTCGCGGGGAAGGTCGCCGCCAAAAAGCCCGTCGCCAAGTCGCTCGCGGCGAAAGCGCTTGCAACCAAGCAGCTCGCGGCCAGGAAGGCTGCGGAAAAAGCGAAATTGAAAACCAAAAGGGCGTCCGCCGCGCCATCACGTGTCCCCGCAGCCAAGAACAAGAAGATGAACAAAAATTTGACCAAGGAAATCAACAAGAAAAAGACGGCCGCCGCACCGCGGTCTCCGGCATCCAAGAGCCAGCCGGCGCTCCCCGCAAAACAGGTTGCCCGCGCAACCGCCGCCAAACGGATCACGGCATCGAAACGCGTTGCGCCCTTAAAGCCTGCCGCCACCCCAAAAACGGCAACCGTGAAGGTTTTGCGCGACGACGCCATCAACCCGCCAGTTACGGCGCGCAATCCCGTGGAAGGCAAAACGGCTGCCGTACAGAAAGCTGCCGCCGGCAAGGACACCGCGGCGGCGCTGCTGGCATTCAAGCAGAATGCGGCGCGCCTCTCGGAATCCCGCAAGCGCACGGCTGCCGCCACTCTATCGCAGCCGGCCGTCAACAACTCTTCTAAACTGTCTCCTAAATTAAGCGAGCCGACAACGGTGATTAAGGAAGTCAAGAAAGTTGCATCTATGAAAACTGTTTCCGCCACGGATACGAACTCCGCACGTCCGGCGGCAAATGAGGCTGCCGCGGAGAGTCCCCGCGGCGAGAGCAAGAGCACGTTTGTGCCGCCTAAGGATTTGGCGAAGCCGCTCGTGTCCAAGGCGCCCCCCGCCGCGCTGACGCCGGTCGGGAGCGATGCCTCACAAGTCAATATGGCGGAAGCAAGGCCGATGGAAAAAACCTCAATCCCCGCCTCGAGGCCGACGAAAGCCGCCAATTCTCAACGGCCAATGTTCAAGCCTGGGGAATTCGTGGTCTATCCGGCGCATGGCGTTGGCCAGATCGTCGTGATCGAAGAACAGGAAGTCGCGGGCTTCAAACTTGAGCTTTATGTGATCAGCTTTATCAAGGACAAAATGGTTTTGAAGGTGCCGACGCCAAAGGCCGCGAGCGTCGGAATGCGCAAGCTCGCCGATGCCTCTGCCATCAAAGCTGCGCTCGACACCTTGGCGGGCCGGGCTCGCATCAAGAGAACCATGTGGTCGCGCCGGGCTCAGGAGTATGAGGCCAAGATCAACTCCGGCGATTTGAATGCGATCGCAGAGGTGGTCCGCGATCTCTATCGCTCTGATACGCAGCCCGAGCAATCCTACTCCGAGCGGCAGCTCTACGAGGCAGCTCTCGATCGCATGACCCGCGAAATCGTTGTTGTGGAGAAGCTGACCGAGACGGAATCCTTGAAGGTGATCGAGGGACAATTGCAAAAGGGACCGCGCCGCGGCAAAGCCGAAGATATTGATCCCGATGACGCCGAGATCGAAGAAGCGGCGTAAATCTGCTGCGCGGACGTTTTAGGCCCGGCCTTGTGCCGGGCCTTTTTTATATTACCGGCATTTTCGTCTGCCCTAAAAAAGCCTCCTAACCGGCAAAGTCTCACACAGTACTCCAGGTTTTGGACACAAGCCGTCGCTGACCTTCTTGAAACGGCGCTGACTGTCTCCATATCCGGGACATAGCGAATGTTCGTGGGATGCCGTTGAGGGTCCCGCAGTGTAGAGGAGATGTTGGTTTCCACGCGCTTTAGAGGAGGCCGAAGACTGCCACCTGAAGGGGTGGCGCACAATGCACAACGGACGGTTCGCCATGAGAGCGGGTCTTTAGCAGATCGCTCGTTTAGGAGATGTCCAGATGTTAGAAACGAACAATGCCGAATCCCGGCCCCTGTTGACCAATGAGCAGCTCGCGAGCCTTGGCGGCGGCCGCGTCGCTTATGTGAAACCGATCCGCTCCGAGGATCTTGCCCAGCTCTTCCCGGCAGCTCCGGCGGTTGCGCCTGGTCTGCAACTCTTCGCCTTGCTCGGCGCCGATGGCACCCCGATTGTGGTGACCGATTCGCGCGATGCCGCGGTTGCCAATGCGATGCAGCAGGAACTTGAGATGGTGAGTCTTCACTAAGCCGCAAGCGAAATATTGCGAGGGGCCGCTCAAATCGCGAAATCCGCACCGGCGGTTTTTTCATCCCACAGCTTCAGATCTTCCGCGCGGCGGCAGATATCATCGATCGTGATGGTCTCGAGCTTATCCAGAAACACTTGGCCGGCGGCCTCAACGATCGGCGCAACCACCTGCTTTACAAGCTGGCAGTCCGGTGCCTCGCCGGACTCGCCCTCCGCTTCGCTCGATACGGCCCGCAGAATGGAAGCCGCAGTAATCCTGCGGCGTTCGCGCGCCAACTCATAACCGCCACGCGGGCCGCGCACCCCTTTCAAGATATTGGCATGAACAAGCTCCTGGAGCAGGGATTCGAGGCGCCGGGGCGGCAGTTCGAGCCGCGCCGCGAGCGCCTTGGCAGCAACCGGCAGGGGACGCGCGTGGATTGCGATGTCAACGACAGCGGCGAGCGCGAGCTGCCCGCGGCGGGAGAGCAGTATCACTTGGGCTCCTCCCGTCCAGTGAATGTCCCGGTCGATCCAAACCCATTGGCGTCACGTAGGGTCCTGGTGAGTTCCGCCGTTTCGACGAGAACCGCCCTTGCGCAGGCCGCGACGACGAGTTGGGCGATTCGGGCGCCCCGGACGATTTCGAAGGGCTCATCGCCGAGATTGATCAACAGCACGCCGACTTCGCCGCGATAATCGGAATCGATCGTGCCGGGCGCGTTGAGTACGGTGACACCATGATCCCGCGCGAGGCCCGACCGTGGCCTGACCTGGGCCTCATAATCTTGCGGAATGGCGAGCGCGATCCCGGTTTGGACCAAATGCCGGCCGCCGGGTTCGAGCACGATTTTTGTATTGTGTGGCAAGGCGGCGAATAGATCAATTCCGGCCGCGCCCGGCGTCTGATAGGCAGGCAGGGGCAAGCCCTCGCCGTGTGGCAAGCGTCTCACCCCGATCTCGACGGCCTCCGCGCGGGGCTTCACTGGCCGCTGCCGCCAAGCATGCCCGCAATCTCTTCGATCAGCCTCGCGGCAACTTTTTGCTTGGTCATCAAGGGCAAATTCTCGATGCCCTGCTTGGTCAAAAGCGACACTTTATTGCTCTCCCCCCCGAGGACGCCCGCCTCGCTCACATCATTGGCGACGATCATATCGCAATTTTTGGCAATCAGCTTCGCTTGTGCGTTTTCTTGAAGCTTTTCACTTTCCGCCGCGAAGCCCACCACGAGTGCCGGGCGGTCCTTCGAACGGCGTCCGATCGCCGCCAAAATATCTGGATTTTCGACAAGCGTCAGCGCCGGCGTTTCCGCTGGGTGTTTCTTAATTTTTGCAAGAGAGGTCTTCGCTACCCGCCAATCGGCGACGGCCGCAACGCCGATGAAAATATCGGCCGGCAGGGCCATCTCGACTTGCGTCAACATTTCCTGTGCGGTCTCGACATGGATGGTCTTGACGCCAAACGGATCGGCCAGCGAGACCGGACCCGAAATCAAAATGACATTGGCGCCGGCGGCTGCGGCTGCGGCTGCGATCGCATGGCCCTGTTTGCCGGATGAGCGGTTGGCGATATAGCGCACCGGATCGATGGGTTCATGCGTCGGCCCCGAGGTTATGACCACGCGCTGTCCTTTGAGGGATCCTGAGCGCGCCGATCCGCCAGAAAGGTCTTCGGGCAAAGGAAGCCGCGTATCGCCCGAGAGCATGTGCTCGATCGCGGCAAGAATGTCGGCAGGCTCGCTCATCCGGCCCGGCCCATATTCGCCGCATGCCATATCGCCCGAGTCGGGGCCAACAAAAATCACCCCGTCTTTTTGCAAAAGTGCGACGTTGCGCTGGGTTGCCGGATGCAGCCACATCCGCACATTCATCGCGGGCGCGGCGAGGATTTTCTTGTCGGTGGCGAGCAAAAGCGTTGAGGCGAGATCGCCCGCAAGGCCCTGCGCCATCTTGGCGAGAAGATCCGCGGTTGCGGGCGCTGCGACAAGCAGGTCCGCGTCGCGGGAGAGTTCGATATGGCCCATGCCGGACTCGCCAGTGAGCGCGAAGAGTTCGTCGAAAACCTCGCTCCCGGTCAAGCTTTCGATGGAGAGTTTTGTGACGAATTTTTTCGCCGCCTCCGTCATCACCACGCGCACAAAAATTCCCCGTTCGCGCAAACGGCGGACGAGTTCGAGCGCCTTATAGGCGGCGATGCCGCCGCCGATGATGAGAAGAATGCGTTTTTCCGGAAATGCGGTCATGACGCTCGGACCTCTCGCGCTTTAAAAACTGTTAGCGCCAGTTTGTACCGGGCGGAAGACCTTTAGCTGTCGAGCCTCAGGAAAGGCGGGGTTGCGGTTTAGCCGGTCCTTGGCCCATTGGGCTCCGGCACGAGTTTCATAGGTGGTCTTGAGGAAGCACGAGATAAACGCGTTGCGCTTGGGCGGGTGTCAAATAGAACCGTTCGCCTTCCCTGTAGGCCGCATTTCCCGTAACCACTTCAAACTCGTACATGGCGGCGAATGGGTCCTGCCTCGTTTCGGCCGGCACCTCCCCGAGAAAACGCACGCTCTTCGGCAAATGGCCTATGGGAGCCCCTTGCTCTTTGAAGTCCCGAACCCAGTTTCTGGCCCCTTGATCCATATCCATCATCGCCACCGTGCCTCAATCAGTTTCATGCATATAAGTCCCGCCAGCTTACAAAATCCAATTTTCATATTCGATGATATGATGCATTTTGTGCATCATGGAGCTCCAATGGATTGACGATTTTCTTGCCTTAAGCCAGACCCGGAATTTTACTCGCGCGGCGAAGGTGCGGTGCACGACGCAATCCGCTTATAGCCGCCGGGTGCAGAGGCTGGAGGAATGGCTGGGCGCGCCTTTGTTTTACCGGCAGTCGCGTCCCGTCAGCCTCACCCCCGCGGGAGAGGAGTTTCTGACCCGCGCCCACCGGTTGCGCGAAGATATCTTCGACACCCGCCGTGCCGTCTTAAGCACGTCCAGCCATTTCAAGAAGACGCTGCGCATTTACACGACCAATACGCTTGCTGCCACATTCCTTTCGGCATGGCTGGCCGAGAACAAATTGGAAAACTATTCGCTGATCGTCGCGTCTATCGCGGGCTGTCTCGAGGCGCTCAAGCGAAAACATGCCGATATGAGCTTAGTCCCGCATTTCGGTGGCGAAGATATTTTGCCTGGCTTCGATGTTCAGGACATTGGCGACGATCGTCTGGTGCTCGTCTCGGCTGCGGCGCAAAAACGCCCGGTGGCCTTGGCCAACAATAAGCTCAGCGGCGCCCTGATGGTCTATACGCCCGGCACAACCTATGGGATGCAAATTGCCGCGATGCTGGATCAGCATCATATTCATATTCAGGAATCGCCGGTCTGCGAAAGCGCCTCGGCGGAAGCTCTCTTCGCGCAAGTGAAAGCGGGGCTGGGATCGGCATGGATTCCCGAAATCCTGTTCCGTGGCAGCAAAGTCAAAAGATGCGCGGTCCCGGGCTTCTTCGATATTTCCTACAAAATCTTGCTGATCAAACCGGGAGCATAGGCTGGAACACGAGAAAGAAGCGGAGTAGGACCCTCCGCTCCGGTCGATGCATGCTCAGCTCCCCTCGACGCCCTTAGCGGCGGCGTCGAGAATATCGGAGATCTTCGTGACCTGTTCGGCGCTGAGCGGGCCCTGTGAGAGGCGCAGGCGCAAGGCGAGTTTCAGATTTTCCATCGCCCGCAGGATTTGCGGTGCCGGGCCGCCGCCGTGGCGGGCATTGATTTCCGCGATGCGCCCGAAGATCGCGTCGACCAGGCCGCGATTGCGTTCCAGCAAGGTTTCGCCGTCCAGCGTGATTGCATAGAGCTTGCGCGGCCCATCGGTCGACTCGACGCGGATCATCCCCTGCTCTTCGAGGAGCGTCAGGGCTGGATAGACGACACCGGGGCTCGGCGCATAAGCGCCTCCGAGACGGTCCTCGATCGCCTTGATGATTTCATAGCCGTGCGAGGGTTTTTCGCTGATCAATCTTAAGATGACCAGGCGCACATCGCCCTGGTCGAACATCCGCCGGCGGCCACCGAAGAGACCGAAATGCCGGCGCCGCTCACCGCCGCCGTAAGCGTCTTCGCGCTGTGCGCAGGAATGGGAGAAACGATGAAAATGCATGAGAAACTCCTCAACCGACCAACTTAGATATATCGAACAAAGATATATCTAGATAGGATCGGTACAAGGCCCAGTCGCAAATTTTTTTGCTCATTGCCGGAAGACCGCTGCGCGGCGGGTAATTCCCCGGAAACGCCCCAATCCAAACAAACAAAATCCGCGACCGTGACATATCCGTCATATCGCGGCGTATTGTTCTCCTTTACAAAGTATAAATACCGCCAACCCCATCTAAATTTGGTGCGAAAATGTCCTTTTTGACCCGCCGTTCGATCCTCGCCGGAGCGTCAGCTTCGGCTGCCGCATCCCTTGCCGGATGTGTCAGTTCCAACCCCAATGCCAGCGTCGCCGCTGCTATTCCCCCGTCTGCCCCGCAGCCGCCCTCGCCCGCCGTGGCGAATGCCGTCTCGCCGAATTACAACAACGTTTATGGCGAGGTCAAAGACGCCAACTTCACTGTGCCCGCTGTAAAATTGTCGGATGTCAATTCTTCGTTTTTGCGCACGAACATTGCCTATGACACCAAGGAAGCCCCGGGCACCATCGTCGTCGATCCCGCCAATCACTACCTCTACCATGTGGAGGAGGGTGGCAGGGCAACCCGCTACGGCGTTGGTGTGGGACGCGAGGGCTTCGTCTGGACCGGGGACGCAACGATCAAGAGCAAGCAGGAATGGCCAGACTGGTATCCGCCCAAGGAAATGATCGATCGGCGGCCTGACCTCAAGAAATCGATGGTTGCGTTGCAAAGCGGCGAGGGCATGCATGGCGGCCCATCCAATCCGCTTGGCGCCCGCGCCATGTATCTTTGGCAGGGGAACAAGGACACCTATTTCCGCATCCATGGGACGAATGAGCCTTGGACGATCGGTCTCAGCCAATCCTCCGGCTGCATTCGCATGATCAACCAGGATGCGATGGATCTCTATCAGAAAACGCCGGTCGGCACCCGGGTCGTGGTGCTCGCCTCCCCAGGCGCCAACAAGCTGGCCAGTGCAGGGTAGAGGTTTGCTGGCTACCTCTGACAGGTGCCGCAATAAAAGGTGGCGCGGCCGGATTGTGTGATCCGCCGCACCACGCCGCCGCAGTGGAGGCAGGGCGCGCCATCGCGGCCATAGACTTTAAAATTGTGCTGGAAATACCCCAACGCGCCATTGGTTTGCCGGTGGTCGCGCAGGGATGATCCGCCCACCGCCACGGCCTCTTCGAGGACTTCGCGGATGACGCGCGCCAGTAAAATCGCGCGTTGGCGAGGGCCGCCATCCTTGCGCGCGAGACTGGCGGCGGCGCGAAGCGGCGACAGCCCGGCCCGGTGCAACGCCTCGCAAACATAAATATTGCCGAGCCCGGCGATCAACGTCTGATCGAGCAGCGCGGCCTTCAGAGGTGTGTTCTTACGCGCGAAAAGCTTGGCCAGGGTGGCGCCATCAAGCTCGCCGCCGAGTGGCTCGATTCCGATATTCTTGAACAGCGGATGGCCGGCGAAGTCCGGTCGCGCGATCAATTGCATGAAACCGAAACGGCGCGGGTCGTTGTAAACGATGCGGGCGCCGGTCGAGAGGTCGAAGGCGACATGGTCGTGCGCGGAATTTTTCGGCGCCGCCTCGAACGCCGGAGGCCGATCCCCCGCGTCGCCGGATTGTTCGATGCGGAACGATCCCGACATGCCGAGATGCATGACAAGCAGCTCCGCCCCGTCAAGATCGGCGATCAGATATTTCGCCCGGCGCCGCAGCGCTTCGACGCGCCGGCCGGTCAGCCGTTCGACAAAACGCTCGGGAAACGGAAACCGTAAATCCGGCCGCCGCTGCTCGATCGCGATCAGCCGCGCCCCAAGCATGGCAGGCGCAAGCCCCCTGCGAACCGTTTCGACTTCGGGCAGCTCAGGCACGCGTGGAAAATCCTCTCGACGTCGTCCAATTGCGCCAGCATTGCCATTCCGGTCAAATGAAATACAAGCGTCTGCTGGCTGGATCGCGCGTCTATGCGCAATGGCACACATGAAATCAAACGTCCGAGGCATTCTAAAGGGAAGGGATCTTTCCAATCCGCGAGCCTGGCTGCAACGGCCTGTCACAAACAGCGGACCATACTCCAGCGCCGGCTTGACCGGACCTCGATCCCCACATCCCTATCTGTCCAGGAGGCATTTATGTTCACACGGCGTGATGGATTAAAATGGACGGTGGCATTGGCCGCCACGGCGGCGGCGGCAGGCGCGCGGCCCACCCTCGCCTCGTCCGCCTTTGCCGCGGACCCCGTGTTCAAGGTTCCGCCGCTCGGCTATGGCTACGACGCCCTCGAGCCGTACATCGATACATTGACCATGACGATCCACCACGACAAGCATCACGGCGCGTATGTTGCTGCCTTGAATGGGCTCGTCGAAAAATATCCTGAACTTGCCACCACTTCGCCCGTCGCAATTCTTACCGATCTCACCGCGGTGCCGGAAGCGGTGCGGGCGCCGGTGCGCAACAATCTCGGCGGCCATTGGAACCACTCCTACTTTTGGGAGCTGATGACTCCGGGCGGCGCCAAGGAGCCCGGCGGGGACCTAAAAACCGCGATCGACTCTACCTTTGGCTCGAAAGCCCAGCTTATCGAGAAAGTCAACGCCGCGGGGACCGGCCGCTTCGGTTCCGGCTGGGCGTGGCTTGTCGTTGGGAAGGACGGCAAGCTTGCGATCATCTCGACTCCCAATCAGGACACGCCGCTCGATCAGGGTGTCCAGCGGGTGGTGCTAGGCGTCGATGTGTGGGAGCACGCCTATTATCTCAAATATCAGAACAAGCGAGCTGATTATCTCACGGCGTGGTGGAACACCGTCAATTGGGACAAGGCGGCGGCGAATTTTGCCAAGGGGCCTATGTGAGTCTGGGGAGCGCGGGACAAATATTCGCTTATGCTGGCGCGATCTGGTGGAGCGTGGCGGTCGCGCTCTTTTGCGTCACGCTCGTCTGCGGCCTGGCGCAGCCCTGGCTGCAGCGGCGGAGGGCGACCCGCAAGGATCGCCCGCCCATCTCGGCAATCGTTCCCATAAAATTGCTCGATCCGGGTTTTGAGACCGCGCAAGCCTCAATGTTTGTGCAAGACTATCCTGACTACGAGGTGTTGATTGGCGCCGCAGAACAAGCCTCGCCCGCGCTCGACGCTGCGAGGCGAATCGCCGCTGCCCACCCGGAGGTGCCCTGCCGGTTCGTGTACTCGGCCGGCGCCGGAGCCGTCAGTCCAAAACTCAATACGCTTGCCGCACCCCTCGCTGCGGCGCGCCATGATTTCGTCTGCACCAAGGATTCGAATATCACGCTCGATCCCGATACGATGGCTGCTTTCCTGCAAAATTTCTCGCAAGGCGTGGGCCTCGTTTGCGCGGTGCCGGTGGCGGTGCGCCCAGAAAGTTTCGCTGGCAGGATCGAAGCCTTTTTGATCAACGGGCATGCCCGGCTGTTGCTCACGGCCTCGGCGCTTGGCCTTGGCTTTGGCGTCGGCAAGACGATGCTGTTCCGGCGCAGCGATCTGGTTCGCGCGGGCGGCATCGAAGTTTTGAGCGGCACGCTCGCGGAAGATACGGCTCTTTCAATGGAACTCGCGCGGCAGGGACTGAGGACGGTGTTTGCGCATCGGACGGTCGCCCAAGAAACCGGCGCGAGGAGTTTTGCAGACATCTATGAACGGCAACTGCGCTGGGGCGTAATCCGGCGAAAGAACGAGCGCTTTACCTTTCCCTTGGAACCGCTTTCGAGCCCGCTTCCAGCAGCCGTTGCGGGTGCGCTTGCGGCGCCGCTCGCGGGGTGTCCGGCCTGGACAGGTTTCTCGGTGACACTCTTGCTGTGGTTCTGCGCCGAGACCGGCTTTGCGCTTTGTAAGCGCTGGGACGTCTCGCTTTGGTCGCCGCTTGCATTTCTCGGCCGCGAAGTGCTGGCGCTCGTGGCGTGGCTGCGCGCCTTTACCACCCATGATGTCGTTTGGGCGAAGACCAGGTTTGACGCGCGCAAAGGAGCGCTGGACGAGACGCAGAGCTAACGGGGCTTCAACTCGCGCGGTGGCCCCGAAACCAAATCAGTGCTTTGGCCTCCGTCTCTTGAATCCATACTGCCTTTGCATCCGTGTAGGCGTGTGAATCATTGGGATGGAGGTCCCGTGCCCGGCACTTCTCGTTTTCGTAGGCACGGGCCGCATCGTGGCGCGCGCGCAAATAGTCTCGGAACGCGATATGGCGCTCGACCTCCGCGCAATTTGCAGTAAAAAAATGAAGCTGCACCAAGCGAATGCCATCTTCGCTGGAAAGAGTGCAGTAACGCCGTCTCGCTATCCCGAGTTCGCCATGCCAGATGTAGCTCAGCGCCTCGATGGCGGGGCGTTTCCGGTCAAGATCGGCGAGGCTCGTTACGAGCGGCATCAAATCAATGATTGGCTTGGCGGCCAACCCCGGCACCGAGGTGGAGCCGATATGATGGACGCTGACCAGGGTTGGCTCAAGAACCCGCAAATCTTCAGCACGGCGTGCCGCCACGTAAGGCCATCCGGGATCGTATGGGGCCAGGACGACGGGAATCGGTGGCGGCAAAGCGATGAACCCTATCTGTCGCCGCGCCCCGCACTGACATGCTCTGTCTTGAACACATAATCCCAAAACGGCACGCTGACTCCGAAGCCGCGCGTCGGATCACGGAAATGATGCAGCATATGGAGGCGCCGGAGGGTCAGCCCGAGACGCGTCTTGGGCTCGGCATGATGCACGTAATAATGCACCATGTCGTAGGACAGATAGCCAAGGATAAACCCCATCAGGACTGGATAGCCGAGGGGCAGGCCAAACAGCAGCCTCACCACGGCGTAGGCGATCAGCATGATCGGCCCGCTGAGCAGCACGGGCATGACGAGACGCAGCGGATCGTTGGGATGCACATGATGCACGCCATGAATCAAAAAGTGAATCCGGGCACCAAAGCGGCCGGGAAATTCGTAATGGAATAGGAACCGGTGGCCGAAATATTCGATCAAGGTCCAAATGAAATAGCCGAGCCCCGCGGCGCCGAGCGCGGCCCACAGATCGAAGGATTTGAGGCTCAACCAGGCGAGCCCGAAAACCACCGGCGAATAGACAAAAAGCGGCATCGACCAATGAACGCGCGACAATTTGTCGAGCAAGGGGTTTTCAAAAAGCCGTGGCGATGCGCGCAAACTGTCCGCCGTTTGCGGGGCGCCATTCCCAGGGTCGTTCGCTGCTGGCATCATTTTTGCCCTATCCTGTTTATCATACGGTCCGAATCGCCCTTTTGTCGAGTTTGTGGTGAATCCGACAGGGCCGCATGGAGGGAAACCGAGGATGTCTGCATGAAATGGACGGCCCCCGGCGTCAAGCCATTGCGGCGAAAGACCACGGCGTTGAATATATCTGCGTTGCGATATAATATCGCAAAATTGGGTAATTAATGAATCGGCTGACGGCTCGCGGGTTTCACCACCATCGTGCCGGGCGCAGGCCAAAGAGGCGGCATTACGGGATGCTTATGAGATGACAGAATTTTCGCATGATGGTTTTGCGACAAGCCCGCCACCCGTAAAACAACGGCATCGCTCACTCCTGGAAACCTATGGGCTCCGGGCGACCCGGCAGCGTCTCGGGCTTGCCAAGCTTCTTTTAGGCAAAGGCAACCGGCATGTGACCGCCGATACCTTGGCCGCCGAAGCCAACTCTTTGAAAATGCGCGCTTCGCTGGCCACCATCTACAATGTCCTCAATCTCTTTGCCCAGGTTGGGATCGTACGTGCTCTGACGATCGAGGGGGCAAAGACCTTTTTCGATACGAACACAAGCGACCATAGTCATTTTTTCTTTGAAGACACAGGTCATATCGAGGACATTCCCGTCGAAGGAATGCAGTTCGCCAGCACCGTGACGCCCCCCGAAGGCTATGAAATCGTCAAGGTGGATGTCGTTTTCCGCCTGCGCCGCAAGCCGGGAACGAAGAACGCTTAATCTCGGACGCATCAAGGCAAGCGAGGGACGTCATGGCGCGTCCGGCGGCTTCCGCATGAGGATTTTGCGTCCGGTGAACATGGCCGACGTGATGCTGCCGCCTTCATGAATCTCGGTGAGAACCACCGCGATGAGGTGGAACGCAATAAGCAGTGCCAGGGCGTAGAACGTGATTTCATGGACCTCGACAATCGGGCCGCGCAGCGCGCGCATGGCCTCGTAGGACGCC
>DATBPZ010000109.1:0-108672 GCA_036561105.1 Methylocella sp.
TGTCCCTCACGATCCGCTCGGAGGACGTTTTGGGGGTTCCGGATTTCTGGATCATCTCCACTCCTTGATGGTTACGATGAGCCGGAAATCCTCCGTTCTTCAACCCGCCAAAACTGTCTCAAAGGCGCTGACGCCGGACACACAGCCGCGCGCTTTTCTGTTGGAATATCTTCGAGTTTACAACGATATGATTCAATTATCTCATAGTTCCACAGAGCATCATCGACTTCATCAACGTAGACGCCTTCGTAAAATCGTTTGCGCTGCTTCTCCGGAAGATTCTCAAGACTTTCCAGGAATTCTTTGGAGAGATTTGCTTTATTGTCCGGAGGATTCAGGAATGCACGCTTATAGTTCTCCGGGTCTTTCAACATCCGCATGGAAACTGGATCACGTTTTTCACCAAAGAGAACGTTGGTCCAATGCAACTTACCAGACGGGTTTAGATCGACGAAAGCGTGCTGCCGAATTTTTTGAGTTGACTGGGCAAGTCTGGTAAATGCTATCAGTGCGGAAGAATAAGGAATTTGCGAGGCTTCGTTTAGGAAGATGGTTGCATATTCAAGACCAAGTATTTTTTCAACACGGTCCTTATCATCAAGTCCGCCAATCCAAATGCGAGAGCCATTCGGTAGGGCAAAATATCCATCTTGACGATGTTCTTTAGGCATCATGCCAGGAAAGCAGAGGCTCGCTACTTGAGGGAGCGTCCCAAGAGAAATTGATGCACGCGCAGCATTGGCACGGAACCGCAATATGGCATGACGAGAGTCTTTTTCTTGGAGCGCGCGCATCAGGATAGCGCGAACGATAAGGAATGTTTTCCCAGAGCGTGTACCTCCTGCAAGACAGGTATAACGCTGCGGCCCATTGAGGAGGAGACGACCCGCCTCCTGACCTGGGCTAAATATTACCATGCGTGGTCCCGGGCGCGACATTATGGGGACGTGCGACCTTATTAAGCGCCGGAAGCCCCTGCTTCATTGAGGACAGAGCAGCAGCCTAGCGCATTGCTGAAAAACTTCGGCAAGCCAAGGTGAACCCATGATACTTGCTAAAGTGCGCCATTTTTTAAGCTGACGGACGCGTAACCAGGGGCTATTGTGCAACCATCAAAAAAGGCGCAGGCCGTGCTCGGTACTCGCGCATATGGCGCTGACAATTGCTCACATGTCAACGCATCTGCAAAACAGTGAAAAGCACGTTCGTACATTTTTGCTTTCAAGTGTCTGGTTGCGAGAAGTGATCAAAGTTGCCAATGCCTTCGCTGTATTGGCGCGACGCGGCACAAATAAGGGACGGAGGGTTGGGGGACGACCCAACGACGGAGTTCGTGCTCGGCACCCGCGCATAGAGCGCTCACATTTGCTTGCATGTCAACGCAACTGCGTCGCACGCAATTGCGCCTTCTTACGCAAGTCTTATCAAAACTTTTGACTGATGCCAAAAAATTTCTCGTGCCGGCATCACTCGAAATCGTCCACAGCTACGCCGGAATTTGGCGGCTGAGCGTATAGGCACGCAATGCCGTCATCCTTGATCCAAAGCGGCGCTCTCGAATAATTCCTGATTCCTTGGACAAAATTGTACGACACGACATATAAAGCTAAGGCTATTAGAGAAATGTCTTTCCTGGAGAGCCCCGAGCGGCGGTCCGATATGCCTGGTTACAGAGTCCCTGATGCAAGAGTTTAGGTGATAGGATTTAATGTGAGCAAGGACCAAGGTGCCGATAGTAGAGGTTCCAAGCCGAAACCCGGACTGTTCAAGCGAATGTTCGGACGAAGGGAAGATTCGGCCGAAGCCCTCCCCCCAAATCCCCCTGATGATGTCGCGGAGGAATTCATTGCCGCAGACAACTCCTTAGAAGAGCTGCAAACAGCCTTCAGCGAGGCCCCCTCCCCTGAACCGAAGCGGAGCTGGTGGGTCCGATTGCGCCAGGGCTTGTCTCGCTCTTCCGGTTCAATCGGGGAAAGTCTCACGGCAATTTTTACCAAGCGTAAGCTCAACACAGAAATGCTGGACGACCTCGAAGATGTTCTCGTTCGCGCCGACCTCGGGGTCGCGACCGCGGCACGGATATCAAAAGTGATCGGCGAAAGCCGCTATGATAAGGATATCGGGGTGGAAGAGGTCAAGGCAGTTCTCGCTTCTGAAATCGAGCGCGTTTTGATTCCCTGTGCCCAACCCTTGAGTATCGATGTCAGCAAAAAACCGTTTGTCATTCTCGTGATCGGCGTGAATGGATCTGGCAAGACGACGACCATCGGTAAGCTCGCAGCGCAATTCAAGGCAAAGAATTTGAGTGTCCTCCTTGCAGCTGGCGATACATTTAGAGCCGCCGCGATTGAGCAATTGCGGATATGGGGAAAGCGGCTCGATTGTCCTGTCATCGCGCATGAGCAAGGTGGCGATGCTTCGGCACTGGCTTTCGATGCGATCAAGGCTGCTCGGGAATGCGGTGCCGAAGTCATGGTGATGGACACAGCAGGCCGGCTACAGAATCGGGTCGAACTCATGGCAGAACTCGAAAAAATCATTCGCGTCATGAAAAAGATCGATCCCGATGCGCCACACGCGGTGCTTCTTGTGCTCGATGCGACAGTGGGCCAAAATGCAATCAGCCAAGTCGAGATTTTCAGCCGTGTCGCCGGAGTTACCGGTCTGGTCATGACCAAGCTCGATGGAACCGCGCGCGGAGGCATACTTGTCTCAATCGCGGACAAGTTCAAACTTCCGATTCATTTTATTGGAGTCGGCGAGAGTGCAAGCGACCTCGAAGTCTTTGAGGCGCGAGAATTTGCCCGCGCTATCGTGGGAATGGATATCTAAATTTGCCCCCGTCGCAAGAAGTTACAGAAAGGTCGAGATGATGAACGAAGTGGGTGTTCAGGCGGCCAGCCTTAAGCAGAGACGAGGCAAAAGGATATCAGGCTGGGTCAAATTTGGCGTCGAAATCGGGCCGTTGTTCCTATTTTTTTTGGCGAATGCATATCCGAAGTTTTTCGCTTATGGCGCGGCTCTCGTCTTAGCACCATCGATTTTGAGCGGCCCGAACGCCGGCCTCTTCACCGCGACCGTCGTCTTGATGATAGCTGTCGCTGCAGCTCTCGCCGTCTCATTTGTTTTGACACGCCGGCTTCCGGCCGTGCCGTTGATAACAGCGCTACTTGTGCTCTTCTTTGGGGGGCTGACGCTTTATTTACAAAATTCGATCTTTATCAAAATGAAACCAACTGTGCTCTATGCGGGCTTTGGGGCAGCACTCATCGGCGGCCTTGCCATGAACAAATTGATACTTCCTATTATTTTCGATCATGCCCTGGCATTGAGCGAGCGCGGTTGGCGGCTTCTCACCCTGCGTTGGGGAGGTTTTTTTTTCCTGCTCGCGATACTAAACGAAATCGTATGGCGCAGCCAATCGAACGATGTCTGGGTCGCCTTCAAGTTTCCTGGCATTTTCGTTTTAATCTGTCTTTTTTCTATTGCCCAGATACCACTTATTGGGCGCTACAAATTACCGGACGCAGACGCTGAACGCGCCACTGATCATTTTTGAGCATGCAGCACATGGACGCCGCAGTTTCTGCCTCATTAGGCCAGTCTAAAGCCTATATTGCTGGATTCTGGTCGTCCGCAGTCCAGCAAGCCCATATTGATCAATCGATAATTGCCAGGATAGAAATTCGTCTACGGTCAATGTGTAGCGGCTGCAAGCTTCGTCCAAAGACAAAAGTCCGCCTCGTACCGCTGCCACGACTTCGGCCTTGCGTCGGATGACCCACCGCTTAGTTGTGGAAGGGGGCAAATCGGCGACGGTCAGGGGACTACCGTCTGGTCCGATAACATACTTGGTTCGCAGACGGCTAGATTCAGACATGTTCGGTACTCACACATCAGGATGATCTTACAAAAATGCACAATAGGTGAGGTGTTTTAAGATTTGCCTAAGCCGAAGCCGCACTAATTCGAACAAAATTTTGCTGAGGATCCCCCAATTATTTGCTGCCAACACTGTATTTCATACATTATGTCTCTAATTGAAACGATCCATTTGCAGAATGTTAAGAAACCAGCCTCGAGAACCATCTGAGCTAAAGGACCGTGGTGTCGAGCAATTTGCTTTTGAGATAGAGAGGTATTAAATGGCGGGGCTGCCAGTCGGCGTGATAAACATGATATTTCTGGTTCGGACCCGGCTAAGCATGGTGCCCATTGTGGTGTGTACGCCACCGTTACCTAGAAGCGCCGACACCGGTTCACTCCGGCACGTGGTGCAATACTTGTCGCGAGCCAAGAGAGTGAGCATTGGGCGACGGCCATGAATCAAGACCGTGCTCCGGGAGGGATCTTTGATCCCAAAAGTCTCGGCTTCCACAAATCTGCAGCGCAAACGCGAATTGTCGTGGCTATGTCAGGCGGAGTCGATTCCTCTGTCGTGGCTGCTTTGCTCAAGGAACAAGGTTTCGATGTTATTGGCGTAACGTTGCAGCTTTACGACCACGGCGCCGCCGTTCACCGCAACGGATCGTGTTGTGCCGGGCAGGACATTCATGATGCCCGTCTAACTGCCGCCCACCTCGGTATACCGCATTACGTTCTAGATTACGAGGAGAGGTTTCGAACCAAGGTTATTTCTCCATTCGCAAAAAGTTATGCGGAAGGTCAAACGCCGATACCCTGCGTTGCTTGCAACAGTGAAATTAAATTCGCCAATCTGCTGGGGACAGCGCTGGAGCTTGGCGCTGACGCTCTTGCAACCGGCCACTATGTATCCTCAGCCCTTGATGCCGCAGGCGAGCGCGGCCTCTATAGGGCACATGACTTTTCCCGAGATCAAAGTTACTTCCTCTTCTCCACAACCAAGGCTCAGCTCCAACTTTTGCGGTTTCCACTTGGCGAGATGGATAAGGTGTACGTTCGTGGTCTCGCTCGGCGGTTTGGGCTTCCGGTTGCCGAAAAAGCCGACAGTCAGGATATTTGCTTCGTTCCAACTGGTAATTACAGTGCGCTTGTCGAACGTTTGGCACCCGGCGCTGCCCGGCCCGGGGACATAGTAGATCTCGACGGCCGCCTGCTCGGAAGCCATCCTGGCGTTATCCATTATACAGTTGGTCAAAGACGTGGACTTGGTCTTGGAGGCTCCATCGCTCGCGAGCCACTTTTTGTTATAAAGCTTGATGCGGCTCGAGCGCGAGTTGTGGTTGGGCCGCGCGAAGCGCTGGCCACTCGCTCGGTCCGTTTGCGGGGCCTTAACTGGATTGGATCCGGTCAACTCGATGATATTGCGAAGGGTAAGGAAATCTTCGTGCGAGTTCGCTCGTCCCGGCCCCCTGTTCAGGGCTTTCTTTTTATTGGCACCGAAGAAACATCTGTGGAATTCGCCATTCCTGAAGAGGGGGTTTCGCCCGGCCAAGCCTGCGTCTTCTATGCTTCAAACCAGCCCCGCGCACGGGTTTTAGGCGGCGGATTTATCGCATCAACGGAATCGTCGCTGCCGCCGAAGCTGGATCAATACCAGCCAGTTGAGTCGATGCCACTTTGATGGCCTAACTCCACCAGGAAACTATGGGGTTGAATCAAATATTTGACCCGAGCGGCGGCCCGTGGGAATGGAAACTATTGCAGCGAAGTTTGGAGGTTGGCGCCGATGCAAGACGAATCTTTTCTCGGCGAGACCTTGCACCAGAATCAGGCTTCAGCCGGAGGCCCCGCGGTTCTTGATAGTGCACATATCAAAAAATCTTATGCTCGCTGGGCGCCTATTTACGATCACGTCTTTACATTCGTATTGAGGCCCGGACGCAAAGCCATCACCACGGCTGCCAACCGACGCGGCGGAAGAATTCTCGACGTCGGGGTAGGAACGGGCCTTGAATTGCCCATGTTCGACGCCCGAACCCAATTGACCGGCGTTGATCTTTCTGAGCCCATGCTCCGCCTCGCACAACGGCGGGTGAGCGCGAAGGCTTTGGGAAATATCCGAGGCCTTATCGTCATGGACGCGGCGCATCTAGGCTTTCCGGACGCTCACTTTGATACCGTGGTTGCCCCTTACGTTTTGACGGTTGTGCCTGAGCCGCACACCACTCTCGACGAATTAGCTCGCGTCGTGAAGCCTGGTGGCGAGATCATCCTTGTCAATCATATAGGCAGCAGCCAAGGTCCAATCGCCTGGATCGAGTCCGCACTCGCAAAATGCAGCGCTCAACTCGGGTGGCGTCCGGAATTCGCCTGGTCTATTTTGGGCGACTGGATCGATTCCACCCCTTCCGTCCGCCTCGTGGAACGGCGCAAACTGCCGCCGCTTGGGCTGTTTACCCTTGCGCGTATCGAAAAGCTTTGAAATGGAGCTTGTTAACCACAAAGATCCTCATGTAATTTTGGAGACGATCTAAACGCACTGCTCTGGAATCCTCTCCCCCAATGTGCTGAAAGCCGATGATTTGATCTCGGCACCCTCGCCGGCTGTTGTGCAGTTCCCCGAAAGATCGAAGGCTTGTATATTGAGGCAGTAAGGCGTCCGCTGACCACGGCCACGATTGGCCTTCCCGAAACCGCGATTACCGTATGTTGCAGCGGTGCTCGCTATGGCATCAGAACTCCGCCCGGAACGGCACGAAAGGGGCGAGATTTTATTCATCCCCGCATCAGGGTTTTTCAAGGCCTGGCAGCTGGGATCTCGCCTCCAAGGCGGCAGGGAGCCAATTTGGCGACCAAGCGCACCGCACCGGTACCCAAAATCCTCAACCAGATCACGCGAGCGAAGCTCGCTGTAACAGAGGCGATGCACGGCGCGATCTTGGCCAATGCACTCCGGGTGCCATGGATACCGGTGACTACATCGCCGATCATTAACGTGTTCGAATGGCGCGACTGGACTATGTCCCTTGGGCTTGACTATCGGCCTATTTTGTTGGGCGTGAGCACACGCATCGAACGCTTCCGCTATGAACGTATAGCCCGCGAACTCAAGGCCGATGGCCCTCTGCGTCCACCCGCCGATATCGCGCCCTACGCAACAGTCGATGAGCTGGTGGAGGATTTCCATGCACGCTGCCGATTGGAAGACGCAGGCCGGCTGCCGCCTGAGCCCCCCTCCTATCCGCAGGTCCGAGCAGCGGCGAAGTGGTTTCTGTCGCTAGTCGATGGCCCAATCATTGCTGGCGCCGCACGCGAGTTCGTCGCCGCTTCGAAATCCCGGTCCATCCTAAGCGGCAACGGACTGTTCCGAAACCCGGCTTGAACGGCTGCAATCGGCTGTCCCCAACCTGGATGAACTGGTGTGAACGGAGAGTGAGGATCTCCATTGCCAAGCATATCGTAGTGGAGCATGAATGAGGTAAATGCGTCGATCAGTACCGTCTAATTATGACTAACGTCTAAAAATTTCGAAGCTCTTGCAAATATACCACATACTTCCATAAAAAAATTCCACAGGATGCTAAGATCATCATACCGCCCGCGCCATGCTGGTATCATAAAGCGTGTTCCATTCGGGAAATTTCCGCCCAACCAATTGCACCAATTCCTCGGCCTGGTTCGTTTGGAGGGGACGCAGGAATTCGATGCACTTTGATGTTTCAACGGCGCGCCGATTTGTATCTGTAGTTGACATTCGAATGCCTAACTTGACTATTCGGCGAAGCGAATCCGGAAGTTGCGGGACCATGGACCGCAGTATCTGTACCTGCCGCAGGTGTTTGTGCAGCCCAAAGAAGGTCGACATGGCGACAACCTCTGGGGTGACGTTCTCTGGTTCGTCGAATCCCGTTGCTTCAACCGAGCAATCGACCTCCAGCCACTTCCAAAGCTTTTCCAATGTTTCGATTGGGCAGCTTGTCAGCTCCTCCAATGTCAGCACATTGATTCGCTTTCTTCCAAAAAGTTCGATGAAAGGCGTCAGCTGCATCGCGTAATTACTCACGTCGCAATACTGAGGCTCTTCCTTGATTGCATCCAAGATAGGCCGCCATTCACCTTCCCATCTGACCCTATGCCAGTAATGACTGATCGTGCGCTGGATAGGGTCACGCATAATATAAATTAGGCGAGACTCCGGATTAAATTTACGAATTTTTTCAGGAACACCCTTTACCAACGGTTGTTTAGTATAATTGGTACTAGATTCTCCAAATATAATTGCATTCTTTGTGGTTTGAAATAAATTGAGATAATTTTCTTCGCTTTTCCAATAACCCCCATCCCACATGTCAGGCCAGATTTTACGAAGCTGCGCCGGATCTACAAAGAAACTTGGTTCTTCCGGATTAGACATGAAGATGGAGGGATGAGAATTAAGAAGTTTCGTCAAATATGTTGTACCAGATTTCATAGCGCCAATTACAAAAAGATTGGGCTTATTTGTAACCATCGTGATAACCCTGAACTTAGCTGAAAGCTGCTATTTCATGGTGCAAATTGAACTATTTGAAATAACTTTGCTTGAATGGATACAAACATACAACCACATAATTTATTATATTTAATAATTTAATTTATAGACTAAGTAGGACTAGATGGCTTTGCCTCGATAGTTGGATATTCCATATGCTATATGGTATTTACAGAAAACTTTTTCGGATCACACGCGCTTTAAATTTTCTTGCATCAGGGAGTTAAAGAAATTTATAGAATAAGGTAGCGCGTTTACTTGAAGCACCAAACATTTTGACTTAATCAGTCTAGCTGCGCACGAAAATCGATAATACCCCTTGTTTTGCCTCCCGTTAGCACATACATTGCGGAGTGTCGTGTTTTTGCCGACGGTTTGGCCTCGCATTTTTGCGTCTGCTGACGACCTCCTCCTCAAAACCCCGATACAATGTCCGGCGTCCCCATGAACGGGCGCCTGTTTTTCTCTACGACTCTAAGGATAGCTTCTATGACTACGGGAACTGTGAAGTGGTTTAACCCGGACAAAGGATACGGCTTCATACAGCCAGACGACGGCGGCAAGGATGTTTTCGTCCACATCAGCGCCGTGGAACAATCAGGATTGCGCAATCTGCAGGAAGGTCAGAAAATCGCCTACGAAGTGATTGCCGATAAACGCACCGGCAAGTCTGCAGCGGGAAATCTTCGCGCGGCCTGAGAGCACGACCGTACATATGCAAGGGCCCTGGCGTTAATGCTGGGGCTTTTTTATGGAATGCTTGTAGGTTGGTCGGACTCAGTTGTAGAAATCGCTCTAAGCTAAGAATTCGAGTTCCTCCGTATAGATCAAGCAATGAGTAGGCCAGCGAGTTTTGGTTAAACCCTTCGTAAGCGGCTCTTCACGGTGCGGACGATCTCTGAAACAGCCTCCGCATTCTCATATCCAAGACATTTCGCAATAAGCCAAAGCGAACGGGGTTGCGCCGGAGCATACCCCGGGATTAGGCCTCGGACCCATCCTAAACACTCGTGAAAGGCCTCGCGATCATGACGGTAAAGGAGTCGCAGTAACATCGAACAGTCTGCGACGAGGGCTTTGCTATCTTCAGCAGACAACCCGCAATTTTCGACGTGGCCGTAACAAGCGGTTTGCCGGATGAGACCTAGCCAAGTTTTTGCAACATCCCTCATCTTATACCGGGCAGTTTCATCACCCCACCTAGGCCTGTCCAGGATCATCCGCCAAAGCAAAATCGGCCCGGACGATGGCACGAAGCGGAACCCGCCACCCGCTTCAGCGACACGAACAACAAGTTCCATATCTTCATTAACCTGTGTTTTTTCATTAAATCCATGTATGGTCTCAAGCCAGACGCGCCTTATTAGCGCTGATCCAAGCTGAATACTATTTTTTCCGATGAGCAGACTAGCTGGTGGCTTGCCGTCAACTTGAGGGGTCTGCGCCTCCTCTATCGGCGATAACTGGTCTTCCTCTCCAGCAACACGCTGCCAGCTCGAATATAAGACCGCAATTTCTGGAGGCGACTGCCGAGCGACCGCAACCTGCAATTTTATCTTGTCTGTTGAAAGCAGATCATCGCTGTCTAGGAATTGAATCCACTCGCCGCTTGCGGCACGCCAACCTTTGTTACGTGCGGCGCTCACGCCATTGTGGGCTTGGCGAAGAATTTTGTACGAACCTGGAAAACAACTTAGTGCATGATCCGCAACCTCGGCTGTCCCATCGGACGATCCATCGTCAACTACAATAATTTCAAGTTCACGGTGCGTTTGCGCGAGCACACTACTGAGCGTGGTGTTAATCCATTTTGCCGAGTTGTAGGCTGGAATTACAATGCTCACCAGATCCATCATCAGTCCCCGAAACATCGCCACAGCCCGCAAAGTGCCGGACGTTATCCGAGCCCGCTCCGTTGGCCCACAAGCGATAAGAAGCAAACTGCGGGCCGCAAATCTCGCCACCAATAGCCGACATTCAACGCCTCAATCTGATTTCTCAGGCAAGCTCCTTTTTTTGTCAGAAAGCCCCCTTGAATTCCTATAACGAGTTGTCCCGCTTGACCCGGGACCGAAGGATCGAGAAAGCCACATAAATTGTTGTAGAACTCGGCGGTAGCTCCATTGAGTGTCGGCGAGACCCGCGAGTTCGGCGCCGAGAAAAGTGCGGCCATCTCAGTCGGCTTGTCTCGTTGCTCATGTCTGGCCAGCTTTCTTTATGCTGTGGCCAAAGGCTGCCGGAAGAAGTTCTCCCAGTGTATAGGTCGCTCGAATACCAACAATTCCTGCGACATATATCTTGGCGTCCGCCTCGGCGAATTCGTGTATACGCTGACGGCAGGCCCCGCATGGTGTGACCAAGGCAGTGCCGTCTGCGACGATCAGTATCTCGGCAATTCGTCGTTCACCGGCAACAATCATGGCGGCAATGGCTGCGGTTTCCGCGCAAATGCCAACAGGAAAAGCGGCATTCTCGACATTCGCGCCCGAAAAAATTACGCCCGACTTGGTACGGACAGCGGCGCCGACAGCAAACCCCGAGTAAGGAGCGTAGGCCCTCGATCGGGCTTTGACCGCTGCCGAAAAAAGTTCCCCAATTGGAACCGTACTGAAATATTCCGATTCTCGACGGGGGACTCCTAGAGGAAGAATCATGAACATCAATTTTGTCCCATTCTCCAACGCGCCGTCAAGTCGCTACACTTGAAGTCAGCGTGGCCGGTTATGAGCGAAGCGCTGCGCCTCCGCAGCCACCGGCTCGAAACGTCCCGTCGCCTCGTCTAATGCAAACAAGGTTCCCTTCGCAATTCCGAAAAAGGCACCATGCAGACTGAGTTTAGCCTGTTGTTCGCGTTCCAGGATCCAAGGAAAACTGCGTAAATTGTTGAGCCCTTCGATGATCGACGCGAGTGCCAAATGCTCGACATAATCGTCGCCTGAGATGTTATCCGGAGCAATGCGAGCCGCCGCGGGTCCCAGCAGACTTATCCATTTTCCGATGAAATCTCCTGGCGAGAGCGGCACCTGACCGGCGCTCGCCTCGTTGCGAGCGAAGGCCCGCACACCACCACAGTTGGCATGTCCCATGAGCACAATATGCTCGACCCCCAAACCCATCACTCCGAATTCTAACGCGGCCGAGGTCCCGTGCAACCCATCGCTGGGGCCATACGGCGGCACAATGTTCGCTATGTTCCGTACAACGAAAAGCTCGCCGGGCCGAGCATCGAAAATGACCTCCGGTGACACGCGAGAATCACAGCAGCCGATGAGCATGATCCTGGGATTTTGCCCTGCTTCAGCTAGGTGATGAAATCTTTCTTGTTCGTAAGCAAAACGCCCGCCCAGGAAGGCTTCGTAACCGCGGACGAGACGATCCGGCAGCAGCGGATGGCCACTGGCGCGTCTGATTATCGGTGAAGTCGTTTCAGTCATGGAATAGCCTCCGGGAATTCGTACGGACCGCAAGTCCGGCTTACGACGACCATAGATCGCCTTAACACCAGGCTTAGGAAAGACGAGTGCGCTACCAGCTATTCCAACTCAATGCTGTAGCTTGGACAAATTTATGGGCCTCTTTGTTATTCGGCCTTTTCCGAATCCTGGCTTGAGCCTATTCGTTGGTACCATTATTTCGCTATCTTCGTATGCTGCCTGCTTCGCTGATCCTGAACCCGCTATCCACTATTCTCCGGTGGAAAATTTGGAGCGCACTGATAGTACGCTGATCGACCGGGCGGAGCACAATATCGACTTCGCGGCGTATGTGCTAACGGATCGGCCAGTCATGCGAGCTTTGATTAGAGCCGCCAAAAGAGGAGTCAAAGTGCGCCTATATTTAGATGGAAGAAGAATAGGTGAGCGGGAGCCTACGCTACTTTTTCAGGAATTGCTCGCGACACCTCAAATCGACGTACGTTTCAAGCGGCCAAAATCTCCTTTAATGCACCTAAAGAGCTATCAAATTGACGGCCGATGGTTGCGCACCGGCGCCGCAAATTTTTCTGCCTCGGGGCTAAAGCGGCAAGACAATGATCTTCTTATCATCGATAGCGAAGCGGCTGCGAAGTCATTCGAGCATCGCTTCGAGGCGATCTTCGCGGAAGGAGAGACACCACAATTAGCCCCCCAAGGGGACCTTCCTTAGCCACTTAGACTCGGCATCAATCGATTTTGCCTAAAGTCGCCAATGCTCCGTAGCAGCCACTTGCATTGAGTCGTCAATATGCCCGGTCGCGCAAAACCTCAAAACAGGTCCGCAACAAAATATTGAGGTCAAGCGCCTGCGACCAATTGTTAATATACCATAAGTCGAATTTCACACGCTCGGCCATTTGCTCGAAACTTGCGGTTTCGCCCCGGAGTCCATTCACCTGTGCCCATCCTGTCATGCCCGGTTTAACGTGATGGCGGAAGCTATAATCGGCGATGTGCGTCCTATATTCATCATCATGGGCAAGTGCGTGCGGCCTTGGGCCAACCAAGGACATATCACCCTTAAGTACGTTAAAGAGTTGCGGCAGTTCATCGAGACTGGATCGGCGCAAAAATCTACCAATGCGGGTAAAGCGAAGATCGTTACGGCAAGCCTGTGTGACTACTGGTCCATCTTCTAAAACCGTCATCGTCCGGAATTTATAAATGACGAATTCCTTGGCATTGAAACCGCTTCGACGCTGCCGAAATATGACTGGACCAGTGCTATCAAGTTTGACGGCGGTCGCAGCGATCAAAAAAAGCGGCAAGAAAAAAATCATAGCTGTCGCCGAAACCACAATGTCGAGTGCCCGCTTTCCCGCTCTCTCGAAAGCAGTCAAAGCCAATCTCTGGATGGTCACGGGCAGCAGCAATGCGTTCGTAAATTCGCTACGCTGCCCAAGAAGGGTTCTCATGCTATGATCAGGCAAAAGCCGGACTGGCAGCGGGGAGGCGCGAAGGCGGGAACGAACCGTTTCGAGCAGTTCCTGACTGCCCCAGCGAATCACGATCAAGAATTCCTCGGCGCCCTGTTCCGTAGCTGCAGCGATTGCGCCGTCGAGGTCGGCAAACATCTCATCTGAGCGGCAGCCTCGTTTCGTAGCTAAAAAAACACGAGAGACTTCTTTGCGGCCGAAGCACTGCAACAAACAATCTGCGCTCAATCCCATCAATTCCCCTGTTTCCCCGATCGTCACAACACGGCGTCCGTCGAGGTGTCCTGCTGCAAGAATGGAGCGCGTTACATTAGCAAATGACCAGCGGGCAATGATCAGGAAAATGAGTTGGAGCAATAAAGTTGAACCCAAGGGCCACAAAGACGACTCGATATTTCCTCTCAGTAACAACACGGATGTGATCGCCAGAAGAGCCGTTGAGGCAAAGATCGCGATGAGCCTACTAAAATAGGGAAGAGGCACAAGCAGTACTGGCAGACGATATAGTCCCCGCATGTTGACCGCATAAATGTATAGCAAGCCATTTATGAGCCCAGCGCCGAGACAAACTCCAGCAGCCTGGTAGTCATTGTGCCAGATATGCTGGCAAACGCTTCGTCCGATAACACCAGCAAGGCCAACAAGCATCAAATCGACGATTCGAGCGGCGATTTCAATTTTTTGGTAAGAAACTTTTAAATGGGAAAAAATTCGCGATTTTTTTTCGGTGCGATGCGAAGGTTCTATAATATCACTCAATCGGCTTAAAAACATCCGACAGCCTCTCGTAAATTGATAATTGAAGACTTATCTCACTTCCAGACAAGCCGTGCCTCGCAACGATTCAATTCGTTTACATTTTTTTTTCTTCTATCATCAAATTGGCACTTTCTCAAGCCTCGCTCGCGCACATGACCCTCTGATCACTGACATAGGTTAGGATGTTTATGCGTAAAATGCGCTGCTGTTCTAGTAGTATTCGACAGAACTATAAAACTGCCTTTCTCGAAGATTGCGCAACGTTGGTATTTTTAAAATTTCTACCCCAGAACCATGTTTCAAGTCATCGGCCAATCCGTTTAGGCCTTTGGCTTCTTCTTATTATAGCTGCTAATCTTTTCGACAGTCCCGTCCCGGCGGCTGAAATTACTGATATTGTCAATTTTTACACCATCAAAGTTACGGCTGCCGTCAGCGAAAATTCGAGGCAAAGCGAACAAACAAATGCCGCGAGTACGGCTCCTTCTTGGCGGCTGGTGAGAAGTACAGGACCAAATGGTGAGCCGGGAGCATCCGCAATCCTGCATACGATAGATTTTGAGCGATCCAATCCGCGTTTGGCCGGCCTCATGTTGCGATGTGGAAAGCAAAACATCGAGATTATCATCGTGGTGATCGAGCCTTTTCCTCCTCGCGCGCGACCGCAAGTCACCCTGAGCACATCTGGGCAGGTGTTCCAATTTGAGGGATCCATAATTCCCACAGGCGCCGGAATACTATTGCCCAGCGATGCTACTGGCTCGCTGATAGGTCCGTTGCGATCAGCATCAGAGCTTGAAATAAAGGTGACTGACAGAGAATCGGTGTTGAACGGTGTTGTCCCCTTATCTGGTCTTTCCACGGCCCTCGATTCGCTCGATGCTGAATGTGTCCTAAAATGAGACTTTACGGGAGCATGTATTTCGGTGGATAGTATAAGGAAAAACATGAGCGTTAAATAAGAAAAATGGTCAGGAAGGAAGGCATCAAAATGGAAATTCTGATCACGGGAGGAGCCTTTTTGGGGGCTCTATTGGGCAGGTTTTTTAAGGTTCTGATTCTCATACCCGCCGGTGCACTCATCGTTGCGATTATCTTGATGAAGGCGGGGTTTGCCGGGTACCCTATGTTAAATTCGATAACGAAAGTCGCCCTGCTTATTGCAAGCCTAGAACTCGGTTATATTACGGGTCTGATTTCGACCGACATCTCCTCTGCCTTGCAAAGTTTTCGTGGTTTTTGGACTCGTCCGAGCCGGGCTCCCACATCGCGCCCCTTAAGATGATCAACTCTCGATGTGCCTCTCACCGGCCCTAGTGGAAAAAAATCAGAAGACTTTTAAAATGGCTTCAATCTACGGTTAGCGAGGGCCGGTTTCCGGCAGCCTCGCGGGACCATCGGAATCGACAAATGACCCATGCTGAAACCGGCCCATTTTTTCGCCATGATTGGACCACCGATGAAATCCTTGCGGTTTACGATTTGCCGTTGCTCGACCTGATCTCGCGGGCGAACAGCCTTCACCGGAATATTCACGCAGTCGGCGATATCCAGAAGGCGAGTCTTCTCAGCATTAAAACCGGCGGATGCCCAGAAGATTGCGCCTATTGTCCACAATCAGCGCATCACCGCGAGGTGAGTCTCGACAAGATCGATATGATGACAACCGATGCCGTGCTCGGCATCGCCGCGCGGGCAAAAGCCGCAGGAGCTGATCGTTTTTGCATGGGCGCGGCATGGCGCAGCGTGCGCGACGGAGCGGCTTTCGACGCAGTGCTCGATATGGTGAGTGGCGTTCGGGCACTTGGGATGGAAGCCTGTGTTACGTTGGGTATGTTGAATGAGAGCCAAGCGAAACGGCTGCAACAGGCGGGGCTGACGGCCTATAACCACAATCTCGATACGAGCCCCGAATTTTACCCAAATATCGTGACGACCCGGACCTACGAGGATAGGCTCGCGACTTTGCGAGCCGTTCGAGCCGCTGGGCTTCAAATGTGCTGCGGCGGTATTATAGGGATGGGCGAAAGCGTCAGGGACCGCGCGTCCATGCTGCAAATATTGGCGGGGTTCGATCCGCATCCGGAAAGCGTGCCGATCAATGCGTTAGTTCCCGTCGAGGGAACGCCTCTTGGGCACGAATCGAGAGTCGACCCGATAGAGTTTGTGCGGATGGTCGCAACCACGCGTATCGTTTTACCGGCCGCGAGGGTTCGTCTTTCGGCGGGCAGATCCGTATTGAGCCGCGAAGCGCAAATCCTTTGCATGGTCGCCGGAGCAAATTCGATTTTTTATGGCGAAGCGTTGCTCACAACGCCCAATGTCTCCGAGAACGAGGACGACGCGCTGTTTGCCGCGCTCGCATCGGTCCAGCGCACGAATGAGACCGTTCATACGTGACATCTCGCATACATGATCGCCGCGAAGTATCCTATCGAAACCGCCAACCAGACCAATAATCATAGCTTGAAATTGTTCGTCAATATCGGCCCGCGTTCTCGACGGAACGCGCGACTCTCCAATTTGCGTGATCCTTAGCTCCTCCTCAAACTGATTATCGGTGCAGACAAAAAGGGAGCTTTCATGGACGACCGCGGTTTCACTGCTGAGGGGAAGCCGCCATGCCGCCCAAATGATCGGCGACCGTAAAAATATCCTTGTCGCCGCGCCCTGAAATATTGACGACCAACAAGTGGTCCCCGAGCTTTGTTGGCGCGACATCCAAAACCTTCGCCAAGGCATGCGCGGGCTCCAGTGCGGGGATAATCCCCTCCAATTGAGCGCAAAGCTGAAACGCCGCAAGTGCTTCCGCATCGGTGGCGGAGAGATAAGTGACTCGGCCGCTTTCCTTCAGCCAGGAATGTTCAGGACCAATGCCCGGATAATCAAGCCCGGCCGAGATCGAATGGCCTTCCTCGATCTGCCCGTCTTCATTCATCAGCAAATAGGTGCGATTGCCGTGCAAGACGCCAGGCCTGCCGCCTGCAAGCGAGGCAGCGTGTTTCTTGTCGAGCCCAAAGCCTGCGGCCTCGACTCCATAGATTTCCACGGAGGGATCGTCGAGAAAGGGATGAAACAGGCCGATGGCGTTGGAGCCGCCCCCGATGCAGGCAAAAAGCGAATCCGGGAGCCTCCCCTCGGCGGCCTGCATCTGCACTCTTGTTTCCTCGCCGATCACGCATTGAAAATCGCGGACCATGGCCGGATAGGGATGCGGGCCAGCGGCCGTCCCAATGCAATAGAATGTATCCGCGACATTGGTGACCCAGTCACGCAGCGCCTCGTTCATCGCATCCTTAAGAGTCTTGGCGCCAGATTCCACCGGCACGACTTTGGCACCGAGGAGGTTCATGCGAAAGACATTTGGCTTCTGCCGCTCGACATCAACCGAACCCATGTAGACGATACATTCGAGCCCAAATCTGGCGCAAGCGGTCGCCGTCGCGACGCCATGTTGGCCAGCGCCCGTCTCGGCGATGATCCGCGTCTTGCCCATCCGCCGGGCAAGGAGAATCTGGCCGAGCACATTATTGATCTTGTGTGCGCCGGTGTGGTTCAGCTCTTCGCGCTTGAAATAAACCTTGGCGCCGCCCGGCCGCCCTGCGGCGGCGGCCTTTTGGCGAACGAAATCAGTCATGCGCTCGGCATAATAGAGTGGGCTCGGCCGCCCGACATAATGGGTCAGAAGATTGTCAAGCTCGGCCTTGTATGCGGGATCCTGCTTGGCGGCGTTGTAATGTTTTTCAAGATCGAGGATCAGCGGCATCAAGGTTTCGGCGACGAACCTGCCGCCGAACAAACCAAAATGGCCCCGCTCGTCGGGACCGGAGCGAAACGAATTGAGTGCGACGGGCACCGCGTTTACCTTTCTCTCTTGATATTCGATCACTACGTGATCCTGCTGGGCACGACGGCCCGCCGCAGCATTAACAGCTCTGCGTGGCCCTACCAAACATTGCGTCCGCTCGCCGTACCGCCGAGACGAACGCCGCTATTTTACGCCGGTCTTTTTCACCTGGAGCACTTTCGACGCCGGAAGATACATCGACACCTTGCGCATGGGTCTGGGCCAACGCATCCGTCACATTGGCCGCATCAAGACCACCGGCCAACAGCCAAGGTTTCTTTGTTTGGACCAACTCAAGTAAGCTCCAATCGAAACTCTCTCCATTGCCTCCAGGCCGTCCCATAGGCCAGAGCGGTTTTGCATCGAACAGCAAGTAATCGGCGACGGCATCGAAACGCGGAACGTCCGATAGATCCTCAGCTCGCGCAATTGCCATCGCTTTCATCACAGGCAGCCCGAAACGGGCGCGAATTGACGCAACCCGTTCTGGCGTTTCGCTCCCGTGCAATTGAAGGAGGCCGGGATCCAGCGCGGCGATCGCAGCCGCGAGCGTTGCGTCGCCGGCATCGACCGTCAACAGGACTTTGCACGCCCGCTTCGCGGTTTGCCGGTTGAGAGTCGCAGCGAGTTCTAATGAGACATGCCTTGGGCTTTTGTCAAAAAACACAAAGCCGACCATGTCGGCGCCGCACGCAAGCGCCGCGTCAAGCCCAGCCTCCGTTGTAAGACCGCAGATTTTGACTAGGACGCTCATGCTACGTTACCGGCATCGATTATAGCGAAATATATAATTATGAAGCCCGTGCAGAGTCAGCGACGGCCTGAACGCGACTCTTCCTTCTACGAGATTTTCCGTTTTTCAGCCGGGCGCCCAGAGGATAAACGCGCGAGATCGCCACGCAAAACGTTCACTTCGCTCCGGGCCCGGCGCGCCGCACGACGGTACGTTCCTTGTTCCAGCCAAGTCGTCACACCGCCGAGTACTATTCCGAACATCGCCGCAAGAAGCATGACAATGTACAGCGGCACCACGATTTGGGTTCCTTCCGACGTATGGCCGGCGAAAGGATCTAGAAATATGGTCACCAAATGCCGGTTGGCGGCTGACAACGCCAACACAGTAAGCGCGATCGGGATGAGAAAAAGGTATTTTAAAAAACTCTTCATTTTCGGCGGCCCTCGGAATCACGTCCCTTACCGCGCGCTTCTAAAGGATTTTTCACGGATTGGTAAGGTGCCTATAGCGGAAACCGCAGCAAGTGCGGCGACTGCTGCAAAATAGGGCGGAATTCTTCTTGGCCCTGAGATATGACTGTTCTAGACACCCGTCCTCAAAGCGGTGCCGGGGCTATGAATGAGGCTCAGCTATCCTGAGTCTGATTTAAACGTTCCCGCATTTCCTTGCCGGTCTTAAAAAATGGAACGGTCTTTTCGTTCACCGGCACATGCGCTCCCGTCCGCGGATTGCGGCCGACTCTCGCATCCCGGTGTTTGACGGAGAAAGCCCCAAATCCGCGCAATTCGACACGATCGCCTCGAGATAGCGCATTCGTGATCTCATCAAGAATGGCATTGACGATTTTCTCGACGTCGCGAAGGTAAAGATGCGGATTACGATTGGCAATCCGCTGTACAAGCTCTGATTTGATCATGGGCCCCGTCCAGAAAAATTTTCTTCGTAGTTTCAATTGGTCCCGTTAACTTGCCAAATCGACAATAGACCGTCAAGCATACGCTCTTGTGCGCTCTTCGCGGCATGGTCAAGAACGACGCTCAGACCGCCAAAACCCAGGGCTTCGGCGGCGCGTGCCGAAAAGCTCAAGATGCCCAAACGTTCCAATGTGCGGTCCTGTTTCCAGTCCCGCACCGGCAAATCTTTCGTAATATTTTTCTCCTTCTGAAGCCAATCGATGGCCTCTCGCTCCCCGCCGAGATGATCAACGAGATGCAATTCCATCCCCTGCCGTCCGGTGAATACCCGACCATCCGAGACGACCTGCAGTTGCTCGTCAGACATCGCCCGGCGCTCCTTTACGAGCGCCTTGAACCAAGTAAAACTATCATCGACGAGTGCGGCGAGTGCGGCCCGCGCTTCGGGGCTCGTTGGTTCAAACCCGTTCGGCGACGCCTTGAGAGGAGAGGATTTTACATCCTCCACTTTCACCCCAACAGTGTCGAGCAATTTGGTGAAATTCGGATATTGCACCAGCACCCCGATAGAGCCAACGAGAGCATTGCCGAGCGCAACAATTTGATCAGCCCCAATAGCAGCGATATAGCCGCCAGAGGCAGCCATGCTGCCGACTACAGCCACCGTCGGTTTTTTGGCCGAGAGGCGACGGATGGCATCGTAGAGCCGTTCCGCTCCCGAAGTGGTTCCGCCCGGGCTGTCAATTGTTATCAGAACCGCTGCGACGTTCTTAGAATCCTCTATTTTTTGAATCAATTTCAACGTTTCACGATCGCCCGTGATGATTCCTTCAATCGCGAGTCTCGCAATATGGGGGGTAAAGCTCAAAGACGCATCCGTCCCAAAAAGGCGAAGACCTGAAACAATAAGGGCCAGTATCAGCGCCGAGAAGGCAGCGATGCGCCAATAGGACACTCTGCGCTGCAAACTCCGGCGCTCCGCAAGGTAATCCGCAAAAAAGGGTGATGCCATCGCAGTTCACTGGTTTTAGATTTTCCGGCGCCGCCGGGCTCTAGCCAGCGGCTTACTTTTTGGATCCTAACTAAAGCAGGTTTGCGTTGATCGGACAACCCGCTGGAGATAATTCCGCCAGAGCCTGTCTCGTTAGCCCCTGCTTCGTACCCCACCCTCTTCCTAGCGCGCCAAAAACGCTCGCAAGCAGAGGAACGAGACGACTGAAACGCGGCCTCGGCTTCCCCACCAAAGCCATCAAGGTCGGGAACCTCTTAAAGTCAAAAAAAACCCGCGCGAAATATCCGCGCGGGCCAGCAGCCGTTAAAACTCTAGCCGCGTCATTTTTCAATCGTCGGTTTTTGCCTTCGCGTCCTTTTTGGGCGCGTCCTCGCGCGCCTTCAGCGCGGCACCGAGAATGTCACCGAGTGACGCACCGGAATCGGCGGACCCATATTGAGCTATCGCTTCCTTCTCTTCAGCGACTTCCAGGGCTTTGATCGAGACAGAGATCTTGCGGGCGCGGCGGTCGAAAACGGTCACCCTTGCATCGACTTTCTCACCAACGGCGAAGCGCTCGGTCTTCTGATCGGCCCGGTCCCTGGCAAGTTCGATACGCTTGATGAAGGCGGTCAAGTCTGTCCCGATAATCTTGACATCGATTCCGCTCTCTTTCACTTCAAGAACCTCGCAAGTGACGACCGACCCTTTCTTAATGTCCGGGCCCTCATCTCCGGGCTTCACGCTCGAATCGCCAAGCGGCTGCATCGCGAACGGATCGGAGGTGAGTTGTTTGATGCCGAGCGAAATGCGCTCTTTCTCAACATCAACATCGAGGACTTTGGCTTTGATGGTATCGCCTTTCTTGAAGGCCTCGATAATCTGTTCGCCGGGTTTGGTCCAATCGAGATCGGAGAGATGGACCATGCCATCGACATCGCCGTCGAGTCCGATGAAAAGACCAAATTCGGTCTTGTTCTTGATCTCGCCCTCGACTTCCGAACCGGCCGGATACTTCTCGGCGAAAGCCTCCCAAGGATTGACAAGGGTCTGTTTCAGGCCGAGCGAAATGCGGCGCTTGACAGGATCAACTTCGAGAACTTGAACCTCAACCTCCTGGCTCGTCGCCACGATCTTACCGGGATGCACGTTCTTTTTGGTCCAGGACATTTCCGAGACGTGGATAAGCCCTTCGATTCCAGGCTCGAGTTCAACGAACGCACCGTAATCGGTGATGTTCGTCACCCGGCCTTGGAACCGCGCGCCGAGCGGGTATTTCGCCTCGATGTTCTGCCACGGATCTTCGAGAAGCTGCTTCATGCCAAGCGAGATCCGATGGGTGTCGTGATTGATCTTGATGATTTTGACACGCACCGTCTGGCCGATGGACAGGACCTCGGTTGGGTGATTGACACGCCGCCAGGCGACATCCGTCACATGTAGGAGTCCATCAATGCCGCCGAGATCGACGAAGGCGCCATAATCTGTGATGTTCTTCACGACACCGTCGATCACCTGGCCTTCGGCGAGATTGGCGACGATTTCATGCCGCTGCTCGGCACGGGATTCCTCAAGTACGGTTCGGCGCGAAACAACAATATTGCCGCGGCGGCGGTCCATCTTCAAAATTTGGAACGGCTGCGGCGTTTGCATCAACGGCGTCACATCGCGGATCGGACGGATATCAACTTGACTGCGCGGCAGAAACGCGACGGCGCCATCAAGGTCGACGGTAAAGCCGCCCTTCACCTGATTGAAAATGATTCCCTCGACCTTCTCTTGTTTCTCAAAGGCCTTCTCGAGTTTGACCCAGCTCTCTTCGCGACGCGCCTTGTCACGCGAGATGACGGCCTCGCCAAGCGCGTTCTCGATCCGCTCGAGATAAACCTCGACCTCGTCACCGACAGCGAGCTTGCCCTCGCGCCCAGGGCCTTGAAATTCCTTGAGCGGGACACGGCCTTCCGTCTTTAGACCGAGATCTATGACGGCAACGTCTTTTTCGATCGCAACGACGAGGCCCTTAATAACCGACCCCTCGAAGGCTTCGTTCTGCCCGTAGCTTTCATCGAGAAGAGCCGCAAAATCCTCGCGCGAAGGCGCGTAGGTATTGGTGGATGTCATTTGTTCTCCTGATTGCCCGAATGCGGGCGGCGCCGGGGGTTTGGGTTGGTTGCGCTTCTATCCACCATCGTTTATCGGCATCGCGATAAACAACCGCTCTGGAGCGGTCCGGCGCTGGGACGGCGGAAGAAACAGGGTTTAAGGCTGCTATTTAGCAAGCGGTGGCGGCGGCGGCAAGGGGAGAGGCCAAGTTTCGGGCCGCGATAGCTCATCGGTTTGGATGTCAGGCAGCTTTTGGTTCAAGGGGCGGCTTGAATGCCGCCCCTTGAAATCGGAAGATCGCTAAGGCCAACGGCTCAATACGGCGATTTCCCGCGCGATAGACGCCGTGGCGAATTTTCTAAGGATTTTAGAGGTCGGCCGCAGCTGACTCACTCAACCGAATGATCTTCAAGGTTGCCGTTCCTTGTTCAATCATTCCGATCGCGGCTGCAGCTCCTTTCGCGAGGTCGAGATCACGCCCCCGAACGAACGGGCCTCGATCGTTAATGCGAACGATCACGGAACGGCCTGTTGCCGGATTGGTCACCTGAAGCCGCGTGCCAAATGGCAAGGTTCTGCTCGCGGCAGTAAACCCATGTTGATCGAATCGCTCTCCCGAAGCCGTTCGGCTTCCGGACGAATAGAACGAGGCTTTGATGAAAGTTCCATCATGAGAACTGGCATGAGAAACTGTGGAGAATAGTGACACAAACGAGAATGCAATAGTTGTTACACTTGATAATCTCAACACATCTACCCTTTTCTGTTAACGATGGGGGGCAGATATATTGAGATTGTGACCAGAAAGAGATTTATTAAATATAAGATAGGTCTGCGTGAAACCAAGAATGAGGTATTACCCCTACACTAGCGCTTATTCTCGGAATAAAATTATATATTACGGAGCAAATAAAACGCTTACTCCTAGAAAAACCTAACTGAATTCAGTTCATTAGATAGATAAGCTCGACGTTGTTTTCACAAATGTTTAGCTTTAGCTTGTCCGAGGAAGCAATTTCTAAACCCCATCGAAAAAGGCCTTATTGGGCAAGCAGTCTGCCTGCCAAGCCTTGGCTGCGGGTACGAAATCGCGGCGGCGATCCCGCTTCTTGACACGCTCATTTCGCCCGAATGCACCCGCCCCTGGGACCCCGCGCTTGAAAGATATCTCGCCGGTAAGCGCGGCAGGGCTAATCCTCGAACATACCTTCCAAGGCGTAATGCTGGACGGTCTTCCGGTTGGCGATCAACTCCGTAACGGTGGGTTCGCCCTTCATGGCGCGCGCGATCGCGAGCTTCGTCGCTTCGTAATTGGTGCGGTAAAGATCGTGCTTATCGAGGTTCTTATCCGTGGCGCAACGAGGATCGAGCCAGAGCATGATAATCATGCAAAGCTCATCCGCCCGATCCTGCGGCAGAACGCCTTCCGACAGGCAATCCACAATGGCATCGCCGGTCGCCGCCTGCACGATCCCGCCGAGCAATTCGACATAGGCCTCGGAACGCACCGTCATTTTAGTTGTCATCATCGTCGCTGGGCGTACCATTTGGTTGAGATCGCGGATGACAAACATGCGTGGATGGCCAGCCACCTGCCCCGCCATCGCGGCGAAGGCGTGCCCGACGGGACCATTGACATGGCCGATCATCACCTCGGGCATGGCATCGGCGAATTGCCCCTCCGAAGCTAGAACCGTCGCTTCACCTGTACGCAGCCAAATCTCGCTCATGTTCTCTCCTCACGCTTGAAATGCTGCGCTCGCATAACATCTAGAAAAGCCTAGAGAAAGGGTGTGAGAGGCAACGGCCGCAGCGTAAGGACGCCTGTTTTTGCAAAATTTCACACTTTGCCGCGCCACGTGACGTATTTTTGGCTCACAACAATCGTACCAAAGTGTTTCACGTGAAACATTTTTGTCCGATCGCCGCTTACGCCGCATCACGTCCGTTTTGTTGAGCGGCTGCCGTGCGAATCGCTGCGATGTTGGATGCGTATTGGCTTGGACCGCCCTTGAAGATGGCGGACCCCGCAACCAGCGTGTCGGCGCCCACTGCCGTGACCAGACCAGCCGTTCTTGGAGCAATTCCACCATCGACCTCGATGCGGACCGGCCGGGCGCCTAACATCGCCTTCAGTTCGGCGACCTTGTCCACGGTCGAGCCAATGAAGGCCTGGCCACCAAAGCCGGGATTGACCGACATAACCAGCACCAGATCGACGAGATCGAGGACGTGCTTGAGGCTTGACACTGGCGTCGCAGGGTTGAGCACGGCGCCGGCTTTCTTGCCAAGCACCCGGATCGCTTGCAGCGATCGATGAAGATGCGGCCCCGCCTCGACATGGATAGAGATCGAATCTGCCCCCGCTTCGGCGAAGGCGGCAAGAAAGGGATCGCAAGGAGCGATCATAAGGTGCACGTCGAATGGGATCTTGGTAAACGGGCGCAAAGCGCGCACGATGGGCGGTCCAACCGTGATGTTGGGGACGAAATGGCCGTCCATGACGTCAATATGAATCCAGTCGGCGCCAGCTTCCACGATCGCGCTGACTTCCTCGCCGAGCTTGGCGAAATCAGCGGACAGAATCGACGGGGCGATGACAAGAGGTGTCATTTAATCCGGCCCTTCATTTACCTAATCCAAGTCGAAGACGCGGCCCGCCTCACCCGGCTATGTTCCTCAAAGCTCTCCGGTCTATTCCGCGGCGCTGCGCCGTAAATTCACGTGGGGATCGAGGCTGCCAGACGCATAGCGCTTGGCCATGGCGGACATCGGCAAGACCTTGATCTTCGAGGCATTTCCTGCGGTCCCGAATTGCTCGAACCGTAGCCGGCAAACCTCCCGCATGGCCTCCATCGCGGGTTTCAGGAATTTTCGGGGATCGAATTCGCCTGGCGTTTCCTGTGCCACGCGGCGGAGCTCGGCGGTCATTGCGATACGGCAATCGGTATCGATGTTCACCTTACGCACGCCATGTTTGATCCCCCGCACGATCTCCTCCACAGGCACACCATAGGTCTGCCGCATGGCGCCGCCATAGGCGTTGAAACGATCTTGCAGCTCTTGTGGAACCGACGACGATCCGTGCATCACGAGATGAACATTGGGGAGTTTTGCATGGATCGCTTCGATGACTCGCATCGATAGAATGTCACCGTCAGGTTTACGGGTGAACTTATAGGCGCCATGCGAGGTGCCCATCGCGATCGCCATTGCGTCCACCTTTGTCCTCGTCACAAAATCGACGGCCTGATCAGGGTCGGTCAAGAGCTGCTCGCGATCGAGCTTGCCTTCGGCACCATGCCCATCTTCCTGCTCGCCTGATCCATGTTCAAGCGAACCAAGGACACCAAGCTCACCTTCGACCGAAGCCCCGACGGCATGCGCCACTTCGACGACCCTGGCCGTAATCCCCACATTATAATCATAGCTGGCTGGCGTTGTGCCATCAGCTTCGAGCGAGCCATCCATCATGACCGAGGAAAATCCGTATTGGATTGCCGTGAAGCAGGTCGCTTCGCTATTTCCGTGATCCTGGTGCATGCACACGGGTATGTCCGGATACAACTCGATCAATGCGTCGATCAACTTCGCCAGAACGATATCGTTCGCATAAGAACGGGCTCCCCGGCTTGCCTGGATAATAACCGGGGAATCGGTGGCCGCCGCCGCCGCCATGATCGCCAAGCCCTGCTCCATATTGTTGATATTAAAGGCTGGAACGCCATAGTTATGCTCGGCCGCGTGGTCAAGCAATTGGCGAAGTGTGATACGGGCCATGGAATATTCTCCGTCAAGTATTAGGCCGCGCCTGGGGCTCCTGGGCGTCAGGCTCTCCAAAATTTGCTTACCGGTTCATGCATAATTCACGCCGGGCATGGGGCCGGTAAAACCTTGAACGATGCCGTGATTTCCGGCACCTGCAGACATTTGCCCTTGTCTTACTTTTCAACACACCGAGCAAATGATTAATCACCATCCCCTGTCACGGGTTCGCGCGGCGGCGCCTCTCGACAAGTTGAAGAACGAAAGGAGTTAAAATCAACTGCATCGCAAGATCGAGCTTGTTGCCCGGAATCACGATCGAATTTGCGCGCGACATAAAACTGTCACGGATCATCGAATGGAGATAAGGAAAATCAATCCCGCGTGGTTTTGCAAACCGAATAATGACCATCGATTCATCAGCCGTCGGAATCCAGCGCGCGGCGAAAGGATTTGAAGTGTCCACCGTAGGAACCCTCTGGAAATTAATGTCCGTTTCGGTGAACTGCGGACAAATATAACGGATATAATCGGGCATTCGCCGCAACATCGTTTCCATGACCTCTTCCGTCGCATAGCCGCGAGCGGAACGGTCTCGATGAATTTTTTGTATCCATTCCAGGTTTATGACAGGGACCACCCCGATTTTCAGGTCCGGATATTGAGCGATATTCACTTTGTCTGTTTTAACCGCGCCATGCAGACCTTCATAAAATAGAAGATCGTTGTTCCGGGGCAAAGCTTCCCAATCGGTAAAGCTTCCGATTGGGCAATTATAGTGAATGGACTCTTCATTATCATGAACATAGTGTCGGGTCTTCCCGGTGCCTGAGTCACTATAGCTACGAAATACTCCTTCGAGTTCCTCGAGTAAATTGGCATTTTCACCGAAATGACTGAAGTTCCCGTTGCCATTCATTTCCTCTCTCGACATCACGGCCTGCATTTCATCACGATCGTAGCGATGAAAAGCGTCCCCTTCGATAAATGCCGCTGTGATATTTTCACGACGAAAAATTTGTTCGAAAGTGCGCTTGACGGATGTCGTTCCCGCTCCCGAGGATCCGGTTACCGAAATGATCGGATATCTCGCTGACACGTGCGCCTCTTATTTCAGCCCGCATTTCCTAAATGCGCATGAGCCCGCGCTTACCAAATAACGGCGCGTGTTCAGCTGAAAATTGCGGATCGCTATGATAGCGGGCGACGAGCTCAACCGCGTCCGAAGAGCCAAATACGAGCGGCACGCGGGCGTGGATGGCGGAAGGTACAATATCAAGTATTGGATGTACACAATCGGTCGCCCGCCCCCCCGCGCGTTCGATGATAAATGCAACGGGATTGGCTTCGTAGAGAAGCCGAAGGCGCCCATCTTTATAACCGTTCCTTTGATCGCCGGGGTAAAGAAAAATTCCACCCCGTAGCAAAATCCGATAGGCATCGGCGACAAGAGAGCCAGTCCATCGCATGTTGTAATTGCGCTTCAAGGGGCCTTCCGTTCCTTGTACGCAGTCGTCGATAAATGCCTGAACCGGCGGGTCCCAATGTCTGTAATTCGACGAATTAATCGCGTATTCTGCGTACTCCGTACCGACGACGGGACCCGAAACCGCGCGGATAAAGCGGCGGGCGCGATGATCAAGAATGAAGATCTGAGCAGGCCCGCTCGCGAAGGCGCACACAAGTGAGGTCTGCGGCCCATACACAACAAAGCCGGCGGCGAGTTGCATGCGCCCAGTTTGCAGGAAATGGGCCTCGGGTCCATTTGAATCCGCAATCATAGGAAGAATCGAAAAAATGGTGCCGATCGAAATATTGGCGTCGATATTCGACGAACCGTCGAGAGGATCCATCGCAACCACGAGGTGCCCTGCTGGATCCAGTACCATGGGTTCACTCAATTCTTCGGAAACAACCGCCGCGACTGGTGACCCCTTGAAAGCGTCGATGAACAAATCATTGGCCAGAACGTCGAGTTCCTTCTGAACATCACCGTCCGTGTTCGTGCTGCCGCGGCTTGCCCCAAGTTGACCGTACAAACGTCCAAGGCTGATCAGAGCGGACATTTCAATGGCAGCCGCCTCAATCGAGCGAAGAACGCAGGCGGTCCCGCTTAGACGCGGGTCCATCGTCACCATCTGATCGAGGTAGCTTGCAAAATCCTCGGTCTCAGCGATTTGCGGCATGTTGGAACTTTATCACGGTTGAGAGGTCAGCAAAGTGGCGCAAAGCTATCAAAATTATAAAGTGAATAATAGTGCCATTTGGCTGTAGGCCTATAGTCACAGTCACGCTTAAGCTATATAAGCTGCAAAGGAAAAGGTCGGCAGCATGAGCAGAAATTTGGCAAACAAAATATATCAGGAGATAAGCACAAGGAGATCTCCGCAATGACACCAAAGAAACACAGAGTGACCGACGCAACGAAGCTTGCTGAAACCGAGATCATCTGCTGCCGTCGCCACGAAACGCGAGAAAGTGGCATATCTAAAATATTGATGCGCGCCGGTGCAAGCCTTCTGATCTTTACTGCACTCACTTCTCTAGCCCCGGCGGATACAAACGACTATCCCACGGAAGTGCGTGCTGACTATGTTTTTGTCTGCATGAAAACCAATGGCGAAACACCTGATACACTGAAGCGATGCTCCTGTTCCATCGATGTGATCGCATCAATGTTACCTTATGATCACTATGTGGCCGCGCAGACCGTGGCGAGCATGGATCAAGTCCAAGGACAAATCGGAACCATGTTCCGCGCCAGCGAACAATCTAGAGCTATGCTGGCCGATCTACGCCGAGCGGAGGCCGAGGCTGAAATTCGTTGCTTTTAGTGTTCTTATAGCGGAGGCGGCTTACTACCATAACGAAGCCGGTTAATCTCGAAAGCAGGCGTTATCTGCGGCATTCACGAACAGCTATCTCCCCCTCGTTCCCGGCGATCACTGCTCAATCTTGGCGGAACGCGCAAATCCTAGAAATGATGTTACACTTATAGAGGAACGAACTGCCAGCGGGATGATGGCTGAACGATAACATATCAAACGATATAATCCTAAGGTGTGCCGTCCTTAATTTGAGTGAAAGTCTGTGTCGTCGTTACGACCCTCCCCTGATTCCCCCGCCTCTCGACCGACAGAACCCTTCCCGCCCTAGGGAGCCTCGTCCCGCGCCGAGCGACATACAAATCACGATGGATCTGCAGCAGCGCAGTTTCCTTGTGGACGAACCGCAGGACGTAGGTATTGTTCTTGCTCGCATCTGCTGATGGAGGGCTGTCGCTGTTTGCGAAATTGGACGCAATTTTTTGACCCGTAACTCCATCGCCACTCTTCGAAATCGAGCCGGTGATATCGTAGTCAATGGTCGAATAGGTGGTCCGCTTATGATTGGATTTGTTGGCTGATCCATCCGATGTATGGGGCGTACCAAGAAATCCGCGCGCGAAAGATCTAGGAATTTCTCGCCTCTTGAGGCTGCTACCTTCCCCAATCATGAAAACGGCGAAAGCGATTGAGCCGAGCGCGGCAACAACACCCAGAGCGATCAGCCCGTGATCCGCCCTGAAAGTAAGTTTCTTCGCAAGAACAGTATCTAGATCCCTCCTCGGACCGCGTCCCAAAAACGAATGATTCAGCAGACCGGCAAGGTTGGCGCTGTACTCTCCCGGCATATGCTGTACGAGCGTCCCAGGACCGCCGCTCCGTCTATGCATTTTGCTTCTTTCCATGTCTAATGCCAACCAAATCTCGTGCCCACAACGACCGGCACATGCGTATCCTGGAAAGCCAGTCACCTTTACGCAATGAACTCCTGTGCATCCTGAAGTGATGGAAAAAAACGCCGGCCCAACATCGTCTCGATTTCGACGCTCCCATCCATGAAGAGTAAGTAAGCGCGATCCTTCACCCAGCCCCGCTCAATGATTTTTTTGGGTTGCGATGGACGGACGGACGGGGCATTCGCGCCTAATCTCGCGTTTCTCTCAAGCACCGAATCAAAAAATCTATTCAATGCGCTAAAGCCCGACTGCAACGCTCCTACAATAGCAATTCCAAATCCGGTAAGTACTGTGCATAAAGCGATGATCAGCAGATTGAGATGGTCGGTATTCATGGTGTGTCCGGCCAGGATTTCGACGAGTTGACTCATCTGAGGCGCTGAAATTAGAAATGCCCAACCCACGGCCACAAGCATAAATCCAATCCATGTGAGCCTATCAAATAGCATCGAACGACCTTTCATCCGGTTGATTTTTAGAGCATCGAAAGTTGACGGCGTATTCTTATTGCAAATTGAATCAGAATCTCCTGATATAATACGGGTACAGTTTAAGTAGTTGTAATGCTTTCTTTTCACGTCATTTAGGTTATCTTGAAATATCTTGCTTCGGTACATAGGTAAATTCTTCCACGAGAACTTCTTTAATTATTTCCGTCCCAAAGCGAAGATTGATCTTTTTAGCGAGTGAGGTTGTCAAATTCTGCAAATCATATTTTTCAAGATGCGCAAAATCCACTTTGCTGGAATAAAGCAGCCGAAAAGCCTCGTCGGTTATAAAATCGTCGGGAGGCATGGCCAATTCATTTAGATTGCGTGCATCCGCAAGATATATGAACTGTGCTACAATATAACCTTCGAGAACCCCATTCGAGATCATCGGAACATTAAGCGGGATCGTCTTCCGCCGTTCGAGATTTCCTCCCCTTCTGACCGGCGCTTCGCTGTCGGTGTTCCGCGACACCCAACTTGAACTTACGTATGCGGCCGCGGAAGTAACGGCCATTATCCAAATCCCAATTGCAATCAACCGATTCATCGCGACCTGCCATTGCGGCCAAGTTCACGTGTATACGTACCATCCGAATCGTGCTCTTGAATTGCGTGGGCAATAATTGCGGCAATCGTACCCACTGCATCCAGATGCATTTGAAGCATCGCGAGATTCTTTTGCAGTTTTGCTCGCAACCCAGCTAGAATTAGTTTTGGGTCAGGCGCAAAGCGATTCTGATCAGCCCCGCGCATCGCATCCATCGCTCGGCTTAATTCAAGAAGCCCGTGATGCTTCTTATGATTAAACTCATCTAGCGCTATCATCCGGCACTCGGTCAACATCGTGGTTTCTTTTTCGAGTATCCCCTCAAGTCTCCCGACAGCGTTAACGAAGGCATCAAAGGGGAATGCCACGTCGGCGTCCGTTCCAGACTCACGTATTTTTATGCACGGTCGCAATGACCGTAGCGGTTTGGTGATTGCGTGCGCTCCGGTATCAAGCGTTTCCTTTTCGGGGAGCACTGAAGCGAATTCCCTTTCCATAGTAAATCACATCGATTCAGAATGCGGCACGCCGTCAGCCGTGAGTATTTGAACACTTTTGCGAAGCACTGGCTGTCCCGTAGCTGAGTCAGAGGACGGCATTGACTTTGGGACAACACCGAGATCGATGGACTTTCCGACTTGGTTCGCCAATTGGTCCGCCAGAAAAGACCGCCAAATATCACCTGCTGTACCATTGCCATAAAGGACACCAGAGTCCTTCGGGAGCATAGTTTCCACAAGGTTTTTCAAGATAAGTTGTTCTAGACCTTTGTACGCCTTCATCTGGGACCCCCCATGCTGAAGTATTTCAAAACGCCCCCTGCCATCAGCTGCATAGCTATTCCTCGACACTTCCTGCATCGCATTTACTCTGGCCAACGTCTGGTCAAAACCATTCATAGGGATTCGGAAGGTGGAGTTACCTTCCCAAAGTTTCTCAGTCGCCACTCTGAATTTTATTGGATCCGCCGCTTTGGCAACATCAAGCACGATATCCGAAGCGGGATTTATTGACACCGTATATTTCCCTAGCTGACTGACTCTCAGTAGACAGTAGCTCACCGGGCTTACGGGAGGCTTATGTTCTGCGCGGCTGAATAGCCTCTATTGTTTCGCAGAGTTGACGCACCAGAGCCTTGCATCCCACTTCATATTCGATATCTGCGCAAATCTTTTCCGCGCGGCGCAAACGTCTACGCTCGTCTAAATGACGTCCTCGTTGTAACTCCTCTTCATTTGCAAGAACCGCCAAATTCTCCGCAATAACCTGTAGCTTACGCATTATCACTAAAGAAAATGTTCCTGCGACATCAGAGCTTTCGTACATCATACGATGTAACGCGTACTGCCGATTTGTAGAGGCCGCAGTTTGCGATTGGAGATCGATAAGACTCCATTCAGCCAATCTGTCGAGCTTCAATTGCAAGGCAAGGATACGCCGGGACCTGCGCAGACATTCATTCAATTTTCACCCCGTTTAATAAGGCGGAACTTATCCAACATGATGGCTCCAAACCTCAGCGCAATTAACAATCACGAAATCGCTAGTCCGAGATATCGGCTAGGACAACACTATCCATCTCCCAGCCACTTCGAAAAAGCTACGTTGAATATTTGCATGAATGGCGTGCAGATAATATAGAACAAGAACATTCCACCAATGATCATTGCTGGAACCGTGATAAAATACAGCGGAATTTGAGGCGCCAATTTACCAGCGAGACCAATCACGAAATTGGTAATCAAAGCAAAGGTAATGAAAGGGCTGCTAATTCGCAATGAAACGAAGAACGATTTTGTCAAACAATCGGTCACTTGAACAAGATCGAATCGCGCATCGAATATTCCAGCCACCGGGAGTGCCGTATAGGAAAGTGCAATCCCGCGCAGAATCTCCCAATGCAGATCCGAAAAAAAAATTGACGCTGTCGCAGTAAGAGTAATCAAGCTGGTAATCGCGGGCAATGGCTCGCTTTCATCGATGGGCCCTGCGAGTGCGCTGGAAAGCCCGATAGACATCGCAATAACTCCTCCCAACGTTTCGAGTGCACCGTAAAAGCTACGACCCAGAAAACCAATCATCGCCCCGACCAAGGTTTCCGAAATGAAAATCTTAGTCAACGCCATTGGCGCGAGACCTGATAGGTTTTTTTCGATGTCCCCGGCCAACAATGGAGTCAATGCAAGTGTGATCGAAATAGCAATGAACAAACGAACGTTGAGGGGAATACGTATGTTTGAAAATCCCGGCATAAGCATCAAGCAGCCGCCTATCCGGCAAAACAAAACAAACGCAATCGAAACCGCGTCGGATCCAACCATTGTCACGAAATCGTTCCGAGTGATTTGACTTCGATTCCACGCGCGATTTCGAGATGGGACAAGACCGGAAGCGTGGCGAACAGACGTTCGATTACCATGCGGACATAAGGTCTCGCTTCCGGGGTTGCTACTATAACGAAATTGTGGCGTTGATCCATACGTTCCCGGATTGCGAGCGAGGCCTCTTTGCCGAAACTTTCAATTAGCGCAGGATCGAGATCGAACTCGATAACCTCTCCCTTTCCATCTCGTTTCAGGCTTTGATGAAACGCGAGATCCCATCGATTTCCAAGACGGAGGATTTTTAGGACACCTGCGTCTAGGAGATCACCACAAATTTGTTGGGCCATCCGCATGCGTACGTGTTCTGTAACTTGCTCGGCGCGTCGTGCATGTGGAACGATCTCGGCGATTGCTTCGAGAATAAGATGCAAGTTCCTGATTGAAACACGTTCTGATAGCAAGAGCTTGAGAACGGCCTGCAAGCCTGAGTATGAAATCTGAGAGGGACAGATTTCATCCACCAACCGCTTATATTCCGGCCCTAAGCGATCGATGAGTATTCGCATGTCTTTATACGAGAGGAGCTGAGCCAGATTGTTACGAATGACTTCACTCATATGAGTTAGCAACACCGATGTGTTGTCGATGGGAGCGAACTTTTCACGTATCAGTTCGTTCATGAAAACCTCGGAGATCCATACGGCATTCATACCGAAGGCCGGCTCACGGACCTTCTCTCCAGGTAAGTCTGGCTGGCGCCCTTCCCCCAAGACTACAAGCAATTCTCCCGGCCGAAGTTCATGCTCAGCAACGATCGTTCCGTGCATCTTGATCTGATAGGCCTTCGGAGGAATGGCGAGACTATCCGAAAGTTTAATGTCGGGAACAACAAAGCCATACTGCTTGGCAAACTTCCTCCGCATTTTGGTCACCCGGCTCGCCAATTCATTATGCGATGTAAGAAGTTTGGCGGAGATTTGTTTGCCCAGGCATAGCTCGATTTCCGCAGACTTCATCGATTCCTTAACCGACTCCCGCGCTTCCCGTTGCTGACGCATCTCTGCGTCAGCAGCCAGTTTTGCTTGCTCCTCGCGTTGTTTCGAGAGTTGCTTAGGAACCGAATAGCCCAAAAAGGCCAGAACACCTCCGAGAAAAGCGAAAGGGAACGTCGGAAGTCCTGGCATGATTGAAAATAGGAACATCAGCAAAGCAGCGACCCACAATGCCCGTGGATATTTGACGAGTTGGTTGAGAACTGCCTTTTCTGTCGCCCCTCTCGTGCCCCCTTTCGAGACAAGGAGCGCCGCCGATAGCGATACGATAAGCGCAGGGATTTGAGATACCAGACCATCCCCGACTGACAATTTCGTAAATACATCCCCCGCTTCGCTAAGTGGCATATTGTGGCGAGTCGCACCAATGACGATCCCTCCGAAGATATTCACCGCTAGGATGACGAGGCCCGCGACCGCGTCGCCTCGCACGAACTTCGAAGCGCCGTCCATCGACCCAAAAAACGAGCTTTCCTCTTCCAATTCACGCCTGCGGCGCTGCGTCTCTTTATCATCAATCAGCCCAGCTGAGAGATCTGCATCGATGGCCATCTGCTTGCCTGGAATGGCATCAAGGGTAAATCGAGCGCCGACTTCCGCGATACGTGTCGCGCCTTTGGTTATCACGACAAAATTAACCGTGATGAGAATCGCAAACACAACCAGGCCGATGACAAAATCGCCGCTCATCACAAGCTTTGAAAAGCCGCCGATGATGTAGCCAGCGGCCGTCAGACCTTCTGATCCATTGGCAAGGATTAATCTCGTCGTCGCGATGTTCAGCGCCAAGCGCAACAAAGTGGCGACAAGAAGAACCGTCGGAAAGGCGGAGAAGTCCAAAGGACGCTCGATCCAAAGAGCGACCATGAGAATGAGAACCGACAACGCGATCGAAAAGGCAAGGCCAATATCGATTAAGAACGCGGGAACCGGTAAGAAGAAGATCGAGAGTATCGTGATGATGCCGCAGGCAAACCCGATGTCGCGCGCGCTTTTGCGATCGGTACCCGCGGAACTTGGAAACAAGATATCGGTCATTCAGCTCGCTCCGGTACGATAGCGGCGTTATCATAGTGGTCTAAACTTGCGCGAGGGAGGACTTTCAGCGACAGATAGGGAAAATGCTTTGACGTTGGGTTGCATCAGATATTTCCGCAAGGCACCTCTTTTGAACAAGGACACCGTACTACAGGCCAACCAAGGCGTCCTGCCCTGTGTTCAATCTATGACCTTTGTAAGCTTGCATCCATGGCTGCTTCCGGGCATGTTACCGTTATGGCAATTCCAGTGGAACACAAGCGCGATCCAACACAGCTTGGAGCCAACGGCTTGGCCCGGCTCAACGAACGCTCGCGAGAAATATTTCGACTTATCGTTGATGGCTATCTTGCGCATGGCGAGGCGGTTGGATCGCGCCATCTTTCTCGCCTTCTTCCCACACCATTGTCGCCGGCCTCGGTTCGCAATGTTATGCAGGACCTTGAAGAGATCGGTTTGATCTATGCGCCGCACACAAGTGCAGGGCGGCTTCCAACGGAGCTTGGTCTTCGCTTTTTTGTGGATGCGCTACTAGAGTTGGGTGACGTGAGCCAGGGTGAACGCGATCAGATCGAGGCGCAAGTGAAAGCCGCGTCACAAGAACAGACCCTAGAAGCCTTGCTTGGCGACGCTATGATGATGCTATCAGGACTCACTCGCGGTGCCGGTGTCGTTGTCACCACCAAGGATAACGCGCGGCTCAAGCATGTCGAGTTTGTCCGTATTGAGTTGAAACGCGCGCTTGCCGTACTTGTCGCCGAGGATGGTTCGATCGAAAATCGAACCCTTCAAATTCCAGCGGATCTCCCGCCCTCCGCCTTGAGCGAAGCCGGCAATTACCTTAATGCACGTATCAGAGGCCGGACATTGCTGGAGGTTAGAGCGGAAATCGAAGCTTCACATGCATTGGCTGAAAAGGAACTCGGCGAATTGACCGCCCGGCTCGTTGACGCAGGCCTCGCTGGATGGGCCGAATCGGCAGGACATGCTTCCCAGTTGATTGTTCGGGGGCAAGCCAATTTGTTGCAAGACCTCACCGCAATCGAGGATCTTGAGCGGATCCGTTTGCTTTTTGCCGACCTTGAAACAAAGAAGGACGTGATTGACTTGTTAACCAGGGCCGAAGGCGGTGACGGCGTCCGCATCTTCATCGGCTCGGAAAACAAGCTCTTTTCGCTATCCGGCTCATCAATGATTGCCGCGCCATTTCATGACCGGGAACAACGCATTGTCGGAGTCCTCGGAGTCATTGGTCCTACACGCCTGAATTATGCGCGGATTGTGCCTATGGTCGATTTCACTTCCAAAACCGTTGCACGATTGTTACAAACGAGATCGCCATAGCCAATTCATTGTAAGAGTCTTTGATAGAAGCCATTGCCAATTGAATTGCTTTTATCATAGGCCACTTTGAGACCGTCCCGACAATTCAACGCCACCAATACCTACCCTTCCTATAGTTTTTCCTCTCAATTTCCAACTGGCGCTTCATTGATCAACAGCGTCGGACTATCTTCGATAATTCCAAGAATTTTGCGCAATGAAGAACCAATCTTGGGATGGCGCCTCCTAGATTCTCATCGCCTCCCGCCCAAACTGTGAACGTCAGGTCCGCGAAAGGTCGACTGGGTTATTCCTAGCTGAACGCTCCACCTGGGGCCTTACCCGACAGCACCTGCGGAATTATTGGCGGCCACCGCGCGACCAACGACCCTCAAATAGAATGCAGGACAGGTGAGATGTTCTGCCCGCGAGATAGTGAGACATGGGCGAATGAGCGTTTCCAAGTTTGAACAATTGGATCGCCCCGAAGCAGACGAACCAAATAGCAGGTCCCTCCTTCGGACGGCTATCACGGATGCATTCGCACTCCTTAACACTGGTGCGCGGCAAAAGGCAATCGACCGAATCAAGCAATATCAGTCACTCGCGGCCGAGAGCGCAGCCGGATGTTATATCTTTGGGTTAATCTATTTCAATGCCGACGATTTACGCCATGCGCTCATATGGTTCGATCGCGCGCTTGCGTTACGCTCCGCATTTCCAGAATCGCTCTCAGCCCGCGCAATCGTTCTTCAACGATTAGGTCAGCCAGAAGATGCGCTCGAATCGTTTGAGGCAAGCCTAAATCTTCGGCCCAGTGATGCCGAGACGTCCTTCAACAAGGGTGTTGTCTTACAGAGCGTTGGACGCGTCGCCGATGCTCTTGTTGCCTATGAAGATGCGTTACGGTGTAATCCAGTCCACTCCGAAGCATTGACAAATCGTGGCGTTTTGCTTGAACGATTTGGACGCTTCGATGAGGCTCTCGCCTGTTTCGTTGCGATTGAGTTGATAACGCCTCACGACAATTTAAATTTGTTCAACATGGGCTCTGTGTTGCAAAAGCTCGGACGTTACGAGGAGGCTCTTGTGGCTTATGAGAAAGCGGCGCGGCATGGTCCACCGGACGCAGAAACGGAGCTCAACCGCGGCAATGTTCTCCAAAAGCTTGGACGCCTCGAGGAAGCCCTCGCGGCCTATGATCTATCGTCGCATTACCGACAGGGTTACCCGCAGGCCCTTTACAATAAGGGGATCGCGTTACAGGGCCTTAGCCGGCTGCACGCGGCCCTCGAAGCGTATGACGCGGCACTTAGCCTCGACCCTTGCTATTACGAGGCGTCCTGCAATCGAGGTAACGTCCTCTACGAACTTGGTCACCTGGAAGACGCGCTTACCGCATTCACGTACACACTAAAACTTCGTCCGGGATTTATAGTGGCATTAACCAATCGTGCCAGCGTTTTGCTCCAGCTCGGCCATGCCGAAGAGGCAATTCAATCGTGTGCCGAGATCTTGCGGCGTGATCCAAATCATCACCGGAGCCTAGGGATTGCCGGAGCTGCGTATCGCAAGCTCGGACGTCTAGATAAAGCGTTGGCTAGTCTCGAAGAAGCTATCCGTCTAAATCCCGCAGCCGCGGATACTTGGCTAAATCGCGGCAACGTCTTGCAAGAGCTGGATAGGTGTTTGGACTCCATTCCATGTTACAAGGAGGCCTTGCGCATTAGGCCGAACTATCCAGAGGCCTTATCAAGTCTTGGCGTGGCTCTCAAGGAGACGGGGCAAATCGATGAGGCCCTATTTTATTTCGATGAAGCGCTTAAGTATAAACCCGGCTTTCCAGACGCTCGAAATAATCGCGCTGGCGCGCTTCTTTTAAAAGGCGATTTAAGAGCAGGATTCGCGGATTTCGAGAGTCGGTGGGATCGTTCGAATGCGCCACCCAAGCCTCTCAGCTTGGATTTGCCAGACTGGACTGGCCAAAATTTAGAGGGAAAATCAATCATTGTTTGGGATGAGCAAGGTCTTGGGGATTTAATTCAATTTTCGCGGTATCTCCTCTTGCTCGTTGATGCTGGCGCCGATGTCACTCTCCTGTGCCGTAAAAATATGCACCGTCTTCTTCGTACATTGCCAAAGCCCATTCGAGTTGTCGACACGCTAAACCCAAAGGAACCCTTTGCCTTTCAAAGCGCCCTGATGAGCCTTCCTCACCGCTTCCAAACGAGCATGGAGACGATTCCGGCGCCAACTCCTTATTTATTTCCAGAACCAACCCTTGTTTCAAAGTGGAGAGCGCAACTCGAGACTGATGCCTTTTGTGTGGGTGTTGGCTGGCAAGGCAATAAATTCATCAACCTCCAAAGATCTATACCCTTGGAATGTTTCGCGCCGCTCTCCGCAATCAAAGGCGTCCGTTTGATTAGTCTCATGAAGGATCAAGATTCTCTCAATGTCAAAGCAGCGGGGGGAGAGTTTACGATCGAGGGCTTGGGAGTTCATTTTGATTCAGGTGCGGACTCTTTTGTGGATTGTGCTGCGGTAATGAAAAATGTCGATCTCGTGGTTACCTCCGATACTTCGATCGCCCATCTTGCTGGGGCGTTGGGAAGGCCAGTCTTCCTTGCCCTGAAACATGTCCCAGATTGGCGATGGCTTATGCACCGCACTGATTGCCCTTGGTACCCCACCATGAGACTTTTCCGGCAGCCTGAAAAAGGGGATTGGACTTCCGTGTTTGAACAGATCGCATCATCCGTCGAGAAACTCGTAACCAAACACGCCCAATACACTTCGCGCCAAACGGCAACCCTTGCAATTCCTGCCGCGGTTGGAGATCTTATTGACAGGATCACGATTCTTGAAATCAAAGAAAACCAAATCGCTGAACCTGCGAAGCTGGCCAATATCCAACTCGAACTCGCTATGTTGCGGAAACTTAAAACTGAACATGGCTACGAAGGCAAACTTCTGAAACAAATCGAAGCAGACTTGAAGGCCACCAATTTTCTTCTCTGGAAGGTCGAAGATGCGCTGCGGGAACATGAAGCCCGGGCCGATTTTGGTGAAAGCTTCGTTTGCTTGGCGCGCCAAGTTTACGTAATCAATGACCGGAGAGCCAGTTTAAAAAATAAGCTGAATAGGATATTTCATTCCGTAATTACCGAGGAAAAGTCGTATCCAACATATGAGTTAGGTGACGCTTCTGGATATCGAAGTATCGTATGACTCGCACGGCCATATATATAATTTTGAGGCGAATACTTCTAGCTTAATTTAGACCTCATCTATCGTCAATGCTGGTAAAACTCGTGAGTTAGTTGTTCAACTAGAACAGTCTGCGCTAATGGTCTTAACCGCCTGAGCGGAATGTGGCGATCGGCTTTGGTTCTAATTCTTCTCTGTGGGAGAGACTTTCATGCGAGCGCCTTTGCATATTGCAAGCCTCATTTTGTGCCTCCTTGGAAATGTTGCGGCTGAAGCCGCGACCTGTCGCGATCCAGCGGGATTTGACAGCTGGCTCGAGGACTTTAAGAGGCAAGCTGCGGCCGAGAGCATTTCACCGTCTGCGATCAGCGCACTCGATGGGATCAGTTTCGATCCGGGGATCATTGCTAAAGATCACACCCAACATGTTTTTCAGCAAAGCTTTGAGCAATTCTCTGGCCGGATGGTAAATGCCTATCGTCTTCACAAGGGCCACGCGCTAATGAAAAAATATGCAGCGACCTTCGCCAAAATTGAGGAAGACTATGGTGTGCCAGCCCCTGTGATCGTCGCTATTTGGGGTCTTGAAACGGACTTTGGCGCTGTCTCCGGCAACACACCGACACTGCAGGCACTGGCAACACTTGCTTACGACTGCCGGCGCTCCGAGAAATTTCAAGCCGAACTCACGGGTGCCTTGCGGCTTATCCAGAGCGGTGATCTTTTACCCAGTGCGCATGGTGCATGGGCCGGCGAAGTCGGTCAGACGCAGTTTATGCCGTCGTCCTATCTTAAATTCGCTGTCGATTTTGACGCCGACGGCCACCGAGATCTCATGCATAGCGTCCCTGATGTTTTGGCTTCGACCGCGAATTTTCTTCATAGTTATGGTTGGCAACGCGGAGGATCCTGGGAACCGGGAACGGCTAATTTCGCCGTCATAAAGGAATGGAACAAGGCCGACGTTTACTCCCGGACGATTGCTTATTTCGCAACGAGATTGGCAGGCGGCAGCGAGTAGGCGCGCTGCGGGGACCCAATTGGAAATCACGAACATATGCTATGCGCGACTTCTCGCAGACATCACTTTGCAAGGAACCGGTTTAACCAGTTGCTTGGCTTAGACAAAAGATAGGAAATAGGTCGGAATCGAACTCGCCCCCGCCATCTAATTTAGCAGCGGGCTCCAGGAGGGATCGGAACCATAATTAGGCGTTGGCACGGGAAATTCACCGCGCCCAAAGATGTCGATCATGAAAATTTTGGCGCCCGCTTGGCCTCCGGGATCACGAAAGAACATGAGATAAAGCCCGTTCGGTGCCCAAGTTGGCCCCTCGTTATGATACCCTTCGGTGAGGATACGTTCGCCTGATCCATCGGGGTGCATCACTCCGATCGCGAAGGAACCACTTTTTTGCTTGGTGAAAGCGATAAAATCCCCTTTTGGTGACCAGACTGGCGTCGAGTAACGTCCTTCGCCAAACGAAATGCGTTTCGGACTGCCACCGTTTGCCGACATTATGTAAAGCTGCTGACTGCCGCCGCGATCTGACTCAAACACGATTTGGGTTCCGTCCGGTGAGTAGGACGGTGATGTATCGATCGCATTGGAATCAGAGAGCCGCGTTGTCGTGCGGGTGCGCAAATCCATCGTATAGAGATTTGATGACACACCCTGTGCAAGAGACATCGCGACCTTTTGCCCGTCCGGCGAGAACCGTGGCGCGAATGTCATCCCGGGGAAATTGCCGACAACTTCTCGCTGGCCCGTCTCGATATTCAAAAGCAGCACCTTTGGGTCTGAGGCACCAAACGACATATAGGTTACATCCTGCGACGAAGGAGAAAACCTAGGGGTCACGACAAGATCATCACCTCTCGTCATATAGCGCAGATTGGCGCCATCTTGGTCCATAATCGCGAGCCGCTTACGGCGGTGTTCTGGCGGACCGGTTTCATCCACAAATGCAATTCGGGTATCAAAAAAGCCCTTCTCTCCTGTTATCCGCGAATAGATCGCATCCGAAATAATATGCGCAACTCTTCGCGCGTTGTTCGCATCTGTGACATATTGACTCCCAGCGATCTGCGCTCCCGTCCCCACGTCCCAGAGACGGAATTCAGTTTGCAACCTCCCATCGGCGGCACGGCTAACGCGGCCTGTCACGACAAATTGCGCATTGATGATACGCCAGGAGTCCATGTGGGGAGCCTGATCGGGATTGCCGATCGTCTCGGCAAAGGTTTTGGGATCAAGCGGCATCAAGACCACGGAACGCTTAAAATTATTCGTGATGATTCCTGTCAGCTGGGTGCCAGATCCCGCGTCGCCAGTAAAGGCCGTTACGGCGATCGGGATAGGCTTGAACTCCCCGCCATGCACATCGAGGTAGCGATCCTGCTGGGCATTCGCGACCGGCGCGACCGCCAGACCACAAAGCAAGATTGAAACCGTTATGGCGGGCGCAAACATTTGACGAACGGTTGGAAATTTGTGCCACGCAAAGGGTTGAATCACGGAGAAACAAGATATCACAGCATTTCCTCTGGATCGAAGCGAACGATCCGGCCTTTCCATTGATCATAATACGGCTGATATTGAGCAGGTATTCGAAGTGGATCACACCGCCGCACGGCCCGTATAGCACTCTCCGCCAGACCACGCAGGTTGGGATCGGAAGGAGGATTGAGAAGCACTGGTTGACCTACGAGGGATCCTTCGGGCGTATACTGAACGTGAATCTCCGGAATATATTTTTGTTGGCCACCAAGCCCTGCATAGGCCCAACACCGCTTGTACTGCTCTTGCAGCAGCCCGTCGAGTTGATCCCAAAGGGAAGGCGACATTTTGGCGGCGCTTGCGGTGGGCGAACCCAGCGAGGCCAATTGACTCAGTTCATGTCCACTCGATTGTTTCCTCTGCGGCGTCTCCTTGCTTAGAAATTTGGCAATGTTACTCAGATCAAATTTTTGTTGCGAGTCGGCGGCCTCGTCTCCAGATTTTGGCTTGGGTGTGAGCTTTGGTTTTTCTTTTTGCAGATTGTGCTCAAGCAATTTGGCCAATTCGTCCGGCTTGAATTTAGGTTCGAGCTTCTTTGGCGGCTCAACCGGTAATTTGGGTTTCGGTGGAGGAGCCTTTGACGCAACGGCTTCCGCATCTTCATCATCCAGCGGCCTTGGCGGCGGTACGGCAGATTGCTTGGATGCCGGCGGCTTCGGCGCGGGCGTGGCGGTTTCTTGCGGCGGGCGTGGCGGAGGCGCGGACGCGCTAGGGTTTGGTGGCTTCTGCGTTACCTGGGGATCAGCCTGCCCTGGGTCGACTTGATGTTTCAACGGCGATGGCGGGGCCGGAATTTGCTTTGCTGAGTCGGTCTCCGACGGCTGCGGGTTGGGCTCGGCGATTTCGGCGATTTTCTCGCTTCGCTGGCGTGGCTTCACCTCAGCTGCCGATTTTTCTCCCTTCATAATCTGACTGAACTGCTCTCCGGTCACTACCGCGACGGGAATGCTCTCTTGCGAATTATTGAACTGCGGCGTTCCGGAAAACGAAAACAACGCGAGGCCGAGCAAGCAGATATGTACGCCGCCCGAAACCGCAAGGCCAGGATTTTCCGGCAACGACATGGTAGATTCAGTTCTTGTTGGGATCAGTGACCAGCGCAACCTTTTTGTAGCCAGCCGCTGTGATGATCGACATAACCTCGGCAATCCGGCCGTAATTCACCTGATTTGCACCACGTACGTAAATTCGTTCGTCCACCCCAGCAGCCGCCGCCTCTTTCAACTTGTCCGCGAGTTCGTTAACTTGCACGGGCTGATCCATGACGTAGACCAAGCCCTTGTCGTCGACGGCAACAGAAATAGGTTTTTGGTCAATATTCAGCGCCGAAGCCTTGGTTTTCGGCAAATCGATCGCAACGCCCGTCGCAAGCAGCGGTGCCGCGACCATGAAAATGATCAACAGAACGAGGATGACGTCAATAAATGGCGTCATGTTGATTTCGGCCATGGCGCGGTAGCGCGGTACGCCCCGCCGCCCACGTCCGCCTTTACGCACTGCTAAGCCCGACATGCCCATATTTTAAATCTCCCGCGCGTGGTTTAAATGTTCCCGGTGGGAAACGATCAGGCTGCCCTGTCATGAACAGTGTGCTGATCGATTTGACGTGATAAAATCGCCGAGAACTCATCTGCAAAGCCTTCCAGCCTGGCCTGTTTCTTAGCGACGTCTCCTTGGAACTTGTTATAAGCGATCAAAGCTGGGATGGCCGCGAACAACCCTATCGCCGTTGCGAACAAAGCCTCTGCGATTCCCGGTGCTACAATCGCCAGAGAAGTATTGCGCGATGCGGCGATCGAGCGAAACGCCGTCATAATGCCCCAAACCGTGCCGAACAACCCAATAAAAGGACCCGCAGACGCGACCGTCGCCAATACCAGCAAGCTCGATTCAAGCTTCTCCACCTCGCGCGCGATCGAAACGTCTAGAACCTTTTCGATGCGCGCCTGCAGGCCCATGAAAGACGAGGAAGCTCCCTGCACGGAACGCCGCCATTCCCGCATTGCAGCTACGAACAAGGCTGCCATACCAGACGCCGGTCGCGACGATAAGGTTGCGTATAGTTCGTCAAGTGAAGCTCCCGACCAAAAAACGTCCTCGAATTGCGCCATCGCACGATTCGTTTTTGAAAACAGCAGGACTTTGTTGATGATGATTGCCCAACACCAGACTGAAGCCGCGAGCAATCCAATCATGACGAGTTTCACCACGAAATGGGCGGACCAAAACATGCCCAGAAGTGAGACTTCCATAATGGGCGGCGCCAAGCCGGACGCTGCAATATCGGCAGGGTTCATTCCATTATTCCTTCTAAAATAAAGTAGGCGAAGCACACGCCGCGGGTCAAAACCCGTTTCAGTTATGGTTTGACCGGGAAATCGGTCATTTCTGGGGCTTTAAATAGGTTCGTCTTATCCGAACACAGGTGGACAAGACACTGTTAAATTTGGCCATCGTCGTGGTTAAGATCGCGTTACTTACGGATCAGTTTCCCTCTAATGGCATTGAACTTTGCCAGAATTTCTGCGGGGATCCGCCGCGCCTTTCCTTCCGCGACCACGGCTATCTTAACCTTTGCCGTTAGCAGAATATCATCGCCCCGCCGGATTTGCTGGTCCATCTCGATCGAAGCGCCCCTTACAGCCGAGATATTCGTTACGACGGAAATCATATCATCCATCAAGGCTGGCCTAAGAAATTCGATGCTCATGGCACGCACCACAAAATGGAAACTGCCCACCCCGCCTTCGGCAAAAATTCCTCGGTGCTCTATACCACGCGCACGCAAAAACTCGGTACGGCCACGTTCGAGAAACCGCAGATAGGACGCATGATAGACAACACCTGAAAAATCGGTGTCCTCATAATAGACCCGCACGTTGATTCGTTCAGTTTCGGCTGCCAAGGTGAACTCGTCGCTTGCCCGCCCGCTCTTGTAATCAGCCATGCTAGAGACCGCGCTGTAGGCTCCAAATGAGTGTCAAAAACAACGCCACCTAATCAAAAATGGCTCCAGGGATTTGATACGGTTATGAAACGGTCAACCTTCAAACCTCGATAATGTGCTAATCCCAATGCACCATATAAGCGAAGTGAAAAAATATACGGAGTTCTCCAAATGACCGCCGGCGCCGGGGGATTGAATTGGGATTGAGTACTGTGGCGTCTGCCAATTTGGGGCGCCTTTGAACCGCGCCAATGACCGTAAGGAATAGCAGCGAATTGTTCCAACAGCGTTTTCGTAAGCAGCAAAAGAAGCAGAATCATGGCCACGGAAGGCAGCGCACCGGTGCTGCACTGGGATCGCTTATGGGATCGAAAAAACTCTGCCTGTTCCGCCCTCGCCGGAACGGCGCCTCTAAACCAGCGCCATAAGATTGCCTTCCAGTCCTCCCAGGGACTATCTCTAAGGAACCAATAGAATAGTAAGTCACCCGTACGGAGGATACGAGACGATGCCGCCAAATCCTACACGGCGGATTGCTGTTCTCGGTGCCGGCGCCTGGGGCACGGCACTTGCTAATCTTGCTGCGCGTCCAGGCCGTGGAGACAATGTCGAAGTTTCACTATGGGCGCGCGATCCCGCTCATGTTGTCGAGATGGCCGCCACCGGAATTAACGCACGGCACCTGCCGGGCGTTTCCATTCTTTCAAACGTCCGTCCTATTTCGGAGCCGGCCGAGATTCACGGCTGTGAACTGATCCTCGCCGTGATACCGGCACAGGTACTGCGGCAAGTCCTTGAACTTTTCGCCCCATATTTGGCAGAAGGCATTCCAATTATTGTTTGTGCCAAAGGTATCGAGAATAGCACCGGACGCTTCCTGACGGAGGTCGCAGCTGAGATATTGCCGGATAATCCGCCAGCTATTCTTTCGGGACCGAGCTTTGCCACAGAGGTAGCGCAAGGGCTACCGACAGCGGTCACTGTGGCATCGCGAGATGGTGAACTCGCAGTCAAGATTGCAGGGATGCTTGCCGCGCCCACTTTCAGGCTCTATTCGTCATCGGATGTACGAGGCGTTGAGATCGGCGGCGCGGCAAAAAATGTTCTCGCCATCGCAAGCGGAATCGCCGCCGGACGCGGGCTAGGGGCAAGCGCGGGCGCCGCTCTCATCGCCCGCGGGTTTGCGGAGCTCAGCCGTTTCGGCCGTGCTCATGGCGCAAAACCGAGTACCCTAGCTGGACTTTCGGGGCTCGGTGATCTGGTTTTAACTTGTACATCCGCGATTTCACGGAACTATGCGCTCGGTGTCGCGCTTGGCCGGGGATTGCCGATTTCAGACGCCGTCGAGCGAAGTGGCCTTTGCGAAGGCGTTCACACGTGCGGAGTGCTTGTTGACCTCGCCCACGCGAAGGAGATTGACATGCCGATCGCGGCGGCCGTGGATGCGGTACTTGCGGAACGGATTTCAATCGAGGAAGCGATCGCGCTTTTGCTTGCACGCCCCTCGAAGGCCGAATTGGATAAAGACGATTAATGTCCACCCCGAAGGCTGACTGTAAAAATTGTTTCTCTGTTGAGCGGAGGGCATACCCTTGGCGTACTGGTTACTCAAGAGTGAACCTGGCAGCTGGTCCTGGCAAGATCAGGTCAAGGCTGGCGAGAAAGGAACATCCTGGAATGGTGTCCGCAATCATAGCGCCAAGCTAAATTTGATGGCAATGCGCGTTGGCGATCACGCGTTCTTTTATCACTCAAATGAAGGCAAGGAAATCGTCGGGATCGTCGAAGTCACCAAATCCTATTACCCGGACCCTACAGATGTAAGCGGCAAGTTCGGCATGGTCGATGTCCGCGCGGTTGAGGCACTGAACAATCCTGTTTCCCTCGATAGCATCAAAGGCAATCCACGCTTGAAAGACATGGTCCTGGTCAACAACTCACGTCTATCCGTGCAACCAGTTACGGCTTCTGAATGGAAGATCATTCAAACAGAAGGGGCCAAACATAGTTGAGTGAAAACTCACAGCGAAGTGCAAGGGACGCGGAGCTTGAATCACTCCTATCCCCTGCGAATAGTATAGGCGGAAGCCTATAATCGACCCATCAGCGCGAGGATCACAACGACGACAAGCACAGTGCCGAGCAACCCACCTGGCGCATAGCCCCAACTTGCACTGTATGGCCATGTCGGCAAGGCTCCGATGAGCAGCAAAATAAGCAGAATAACCAGGATTGTTGAAAGCATTTTATTGTCTCCTTCACTCTTCCCGGCTCCTTAATTACGATCCCTCCACAAGGTTCCATGTCAGGCACAATCGCGGTCAAAAGCCACAGACTTCGACGGAACATGCGCAACTTGCGCGTCGCTTCAGACCGACGTCCAAGCTCTGCTTCCGCTTCATCTTCGGCTACACTACGCGATTTCAATGATGGCAGCTTTCCGTATTTTTATCGCGGAATACGGCACCGCCCCCCGATCAACCCCAAATTGGAGCGCATCAGGGCCGTATCGCGACATGGCAATACGGCCCCGGCCCTGATGAGTTATCGAGAATTAGACACCAATCACTGGTTCTTCAGCCAATCATCCACGTCCTTACGAACCATATCTTTACCGATGCCGTAGCGCTCTTGAATCTTGCCCTCAAGCTGCTCACGCTTGCCGGCAATCTTATCAAGATCATCGTCCGTGAGGTGGCCCCATTGTTCCTTAATTTTACCCTTCAATTGCTTCCAGTTTCCTTCAATGCGGTTCCAATCCATTGCCAATTCCTTTCGATGGCGCAGCATGATCGATGCCACGTTTGATCCCGCGATAATGCCAGTGTGCCGAATGGGTTCCACAACGGACGACTCGATATGAACACGCGCAATCCGCCATTGGCGAAAGGACTTCCGCGCCTGTCTTAGGCGTATCTGTCGCTTCTCTTAAATTGCCAGAGCGAGCTTCACATTAGGAATAGGCATTGAAATGAAATCCATTGCCTGGCTGATGGCACCCTGGGGCGATTCGGGCGTCCTGCGATCAGCCTTCACTCGGCCGTCCAGCCGCCATCGATCGAATAATTGGCACCGGTTATTTGTGCTGCTGCATCCGAGCACAGAAAGACGAAAAGCGCTGCAACCTGTTCGGCAGTTACGAATTGCTTGGTCGGCTGCGCAAGCAAAATCACATCGTGAATAACCTGCTCACGCGATAGTTTGCGGGCCGCCATCGTGTCAGGTATCTGTTTTTCCACGAGTGGTGTCCAAACATAGCCCGGTGAGACACAATTGGCCGTGATCCCGAAGGTCGCAAGTTCAAGTGCCGCAGTCTTGGTAAGCCCGGCAAGTCCATGTTTTGCCGTCACATAGGCGGACTTGAACGGTGAAGCGACGAGCGAATGGGCTGAGGCCGTGCTGAGAATCCGGCCCCATTTGCGTGCCTTCATGCCAGGAATCGCAGCCGCCATTGCATGGAACGCGGCACAAAGATTGATGGCGATGATCATATCCCAATTTTCCCGCGGAAATTCCTCGATCGGTGCAACATGCTGTACGCCGGCGTTGTTGATGAGAATATCGACCGAACCAAGCTTCGTTTCGGCTTCCTTCACCATCGCGTGGATTTCATCTGGTTTCGTCATGTCGGCGCCGGAATAAATCGCCGTGACGCCAAACTCCTTCTCGATTGCGGCCCGTTCGGCTTCAATTGCGGCGGCATCACCCATTCCATTGATCATGACATTGGCACCCTCTTTCGCAAGGGCCCGGGCGGTGGTGAGACCGATACCGCTGGTTGAACCGGTCACGATGGCATTACGCGTTTTTAGGGACATATCTGTTCCTCGAGTAGGCGAGGACCAGGCCCCGCGCCAATTGCTGCATCGCCATGGTACAACGGCACGGCGATGAACGGTCGCCTTAGGAATGCAACCGGAGTATGATGTCCACATGAATGTTTCGCGCGAAACACGCCGGGAACCGCTTGCTGGAGCGGGCGAACCAGAGCGTCCCACCAAGGATACGCTGGCCGTCGCGCTGGAGTTGTGCCGCCGTGACAAGATAAGTCTTACGCCGGGCAGGCGGCGCATTCTTGAGATTCTTGCCCGAGATGGCCGCCCTCTCGGCGCATATGATTTGATCGATAGGGTTGCGAACGAGACCGGCAAACGGCCGGCGCCGATTTCCATCTACCGGGCGTTGGACTTCTTGCTCGAACACAGCCTTATCCACAGACTCGCATCCCGCAACGCCTATCTTGCTTGCGGCCACGGTCACGCTGCGCGGGAACCGATCGTGTTCCTTATTTGCGATGTATGCGGCGAGGTCGTCGAGGCGACTTCCCCGGCGATTCGGGGAGCGCTGGGAGATCTCGCAGCGGAAGTCAAATTTTCCCCTCGCGCTCAAGTGATGGAATTGGCGGGCCGGTGCCGGGGGTGCCCGGCCGATTAGAGGTGAAAATGGGATATCCGGACGCCTTAAGCGACTGACTTTGTAGAGAGATTCATGGCTTCGCCCGGCTCCTCGATTTCGGCCCCGACCCCTTCGTGACCGCAAAAAGCCAGCGCCTGCTTGAATGTCGTCGCACAAGAGTCGGCTTTCGTCTCCGCGCACAACTCACGGCCTTGCTTGGATTCATCTTGCCAGAAACCCGCCAAGATTTTGATAGGTCCAAGGTACCGGCGCATCCGCCGGATCGCGAAACGGGCGCCCGCCGTGCTCGATTCGGCATCGAAGTAGGATAGGCACACGAGTCGCACGCCCTCGGCTGAAAGTCGCGAGATCCGACCCGCGGTCAACGCGCCTGCCGGCTCGACTTTCGCCTCCATGCCATGTTTTTCCAACAGTTGCGCGAATAGTGAAGCTGCAGCTTCATCAAGAAAACTGCGGCCGGCGATACAAAGAACCGGCCCTTCCCGCATTTGCGGCAAGGTTAGGGAAGGTTCTTTGGTGTCCAGCAACGCACCTGGCGTAGTTGGCGACGAAATGTCGCGCGGCTCCGCCAACGCAGTAGGCTTGAGTGTTTGGGCTTTTAATGGTGAGTTCTCGCTATGGTCGGAAAGTTCCTCGATGACCTCGCTGATCGTTTCCATGATTCGCTTGTGCCTGAGCTCATCGAGTACGCCACGGCGAAGATCGATCTGCGCCATCAGCAAAGCCTTAAGCGCCACATTGTCATAATAATCCGCGAGCGAATGGTTTTTTAAGTATTCCTCCGCTTGGTCGACCACCTCCGAAGCATCGCCTGCAAGCATTCGTTGATAAAAGGTTTCGACTGCCGTGAGCGGCGGCGCGTCCCCGAAAATGACATCGAGAAAAGCCAACCGTTCTACGTGCCGCCCCAGCACGACCAAACAGACGGTTAACGGTGTCGACAAGACAAGGCCGACCGGCCCCCACAACCAGGTCCAAAATGTCGCTGACACGACGACAGCAATCGGCGAAATCCCAGTTTGGTGGCCGTAAAGCCAAGGTTCGACCGCCTGGCCGATAATGAATTCAACAATGAGGAATAAGGCCACGGTTTCGAGCGTGATCCCCCAGCCCGGATCAATCGCTGCCGCTAACGCGATCGGAAACCCAGCGGCGATAAAAGCGCCGATGTAGGGAACAAACCGAAGTAGAAAGGCGGCGATGCCCCAAAGGATTGGACTTGGCAGGCCGATTAAATAGAGGCCTACAGCGATGATGATGCCGAAGCATGAATTCACAAGAGTTTGAACCAAAAAAAATCGGCTGAGCCGTCCCGCGGCATCGTTCATTGCCATTGTCGTGCGCTGCAAATCGCGCGACCCGGCAAGCCTAATGAAACGGTTGCGCAAATCCTCGCGTTGCAAAAGGATGAAGACAACAAAAACGATGACAATGAAAATTGTCTCAAGAGGCGAAAATGCGGTTCCCGCGATAGTCTGTGCAATGGCGAAAGGTCCAGGCGCCGGCTCGTGAACTTCAACCGGAATCGGACGTTCGCTTCCTTGATCTCCTGTCAATTGATTCTTAAGCTTGCCCGGAGGCGCTGGCGCGTTCGGAGCTGTCGGCCGGCGTGGATTGATTTCCCCGAAGCTCTTGAGCGCCGCCGAAACTTTTGCAAATAGCGCGTTATCGGCCGCGGCATCGCGTACCCTATCGATCTTGGCATTTATGGTCAGTTGGTACTTAGGCAGATCAACCGCCAATTCGGAAACCTGCCGGGTCAAAACGGCGCTGACCACGAATGCAATGACCAGCGCCGCGAACACGACTGTTAAGACAGAGGGCACGCGTGCCAATCCCCAGCGCCGCAGCAGAAGAATCGGAGGAGACAACACAAAACTAATCATAATGGCGATGGCAATCGGGATAAATACGTCGCGCCCAACGTAAAGCGCCGTTAATACGACCGCCCCCAAAACAACGGTGGCCAGCATCTCGAGCGTGCGGGCTTGAGCGGGTTCCGGCCTAGGACGAGGGTTGGAGCTTCCTAAAAATTCGCTCATTCCGATGCGGAGAAGGTTGCTACCAAAACGGCTGAGTCCTCAACTTCAATTATAATATTCTAGATTCTACCGTCGATCGCTCGACCGCCGCGGCGCGTAGCCAGAGCGACCATCGCGCAGATTGTCTCGATCATATTCGTTCCGACGGTGTATGCCATATGCGCATCCAGCAGCCGCGCCCACCCCTCCATGTCCGAGGAAATGACCGGCTATACCACCAACAATTGCACCCTTTACGCAGCCACCTGGCCGGGCGTCCGCTGGAACCGTGAAAGTAACGGCCGCGAATGCGCATATCACCGGAATTACGCATTTACTTGTCATGAAGTCCTCCGTGGTACTGCTCATCAACGGACAAGGCCGCAGTTGGTTCACGGCAACATTGTAATTCAGACAGCGCGGCTAAGTTGTCTGGCATTTTACCCTGCGGCCGACCGGCACCCGTTCCGGACACCTCAAATAAGGCGATCCAGCCAATTCCACCAATGAAACCCGCGGAGAAGCCAAAGTTGAACCCAAGGAAGCGACAACTTCGTATCGGGCGCGGCGCGGCCTGCTTGGAAACTTGACGACCAATGCGTTTTTGGTCACCACTCTTTGCGGTGAACCATGGTCGCGACGCGCCCGTACGAAGTCTCCGTCGGCGCCTCTTTTCGAAAGCCCGAGATCTCATGACGCGCTCAGCCCCTCCTGACTTTTCCGGGCCTACCGGCCCGGATGAGGCAGGTCCCCTGCCCCGCCGCCGCTCCATCGGCGTACGGGTTGGCTCCAGCGAAGCCGCGATCAAAGTGGGCGGCGGCGCCCCAGTCGCGGTGCAAGCCATGACCAATACGGACACGGCCGACATCGAGGGGACAGTGACCCAGGTTGCGGCGCTCGCCCGCGCTGGGTCCGAACTTGTTCGGATTACCGTCGATCGCGATGAGGCAGCGGCTGCTGTGCCTCATATACGCGACCGCCTCGCGAAAGCCGGCTGCCATGTCCCTCTCATCGGCGATTTCCATTATATTGGTCACAAGCTCCTTGCCGATCATCCCGCCTGCGCCGAGGCCCTCGACAAATATCGAATTAATCCAGGCAATGTCGGGTTCAAAGACAAGCGTGACAAGCAATTTAGCCTCATCGTCGAAATGGCGATCAAATTTGGCAAGGCGGTGCGGATCGGCGCCAATTGGGGATCGCTCGATCAAGAGTTGCTCACCGCCCTGATGGACGAAAATGCACGGGCGCCGCAGCCGCTGCCGGCCGGTGCCGTCATGCGCGAAGCGATGGTGCAATCGGCTCTACACTCCGCCGCACGGGCGGAAGACATCGGGCTTGGCCGGGACCGCATTATTTTGTCGGCGAAAGTCTCAGATGTGCAGCATCTTATCGCAGTCTATCGCACGCTAGCGCGGCGCAGCGATTACGCGCTGCATCTCGGCCTCACCGAAGCGGGCATGGGCTCGAAGGGTATTGTTGCCTCTTCCGCTGCCATGGGAATTTTGCTTCAGGAGGGTCTCGGCGACACGGTAAGAGTTTCCCTCACTCCCGAGCCAGGCGGCGACCGTTCTCTCGAAGTCAAGGTGGCACAAGAGCTATTGCAGACGATGGGATTTCGGACCTTCGTGCCCCAGGTTGCCGCCTGCCCCGGCTGTGGACGCACCACATCCACCGTTTTTCAAGAACTTGCACGAGATATACAAACCTATCTCCGGGATGAGATGCCGCTTTGGCGTGCCCGCTATCCCGGCGTTGAGACGCTGAATGTCGCGGTGATGGGTTGCATCGTCAACGGACCCGGCGAATCAAAACACGCCGATATCGGGATTTCCCTGCCCGGCACCGGCGAGACGCCGGCGGCGCCGGTATTCATCGACGGTCAGAAGGCAATGACCTTGCGAGGCGCCGGTATTGCCGCCGAATTCAAGCAAATTGTCGAAGATTATATTGAGCGGCGGTTCGGTGGAGCGAAGAGCGCGGCGGAATGATGCATGCGGTTATTTAGAGCTAGGCAATAATGTCCGGCGTAAGCTGATCTTCGAGGAAAGCCAGACGATCGCGCAGGAGTAGCTTGCGCTTTTTAAGCCTCTGAATTTGCAATCGATCTCCTGCACCCACATGAAGCAGCGCCTCAATGGCTGCGTCGAGATCCCGGTGCTCCTGACTCAGCCGCTCAAGTTCCGCCCGAAGCGCGGCGCGATCTTCCTCACTCGAATTTTCCGCCATGAGCCCCCGGTTCTCCGCCTTAGTACACCTTAGCTATTACTTTAGCTCAAAATCCGGGCCGGCTAAACAATGCACACGTCTAAATTATCCCCATTCTTGCGTCTTGTTGCATTTCGCACGGTTTCACCCGAATAGCGGTCAGGCGGCGCTTGCCAATGTTTCGGGCGAGGCTTCCGGCCAGCCTCGTCCTGAGAAGAGTGCATTTTTAGTGGAGACAAGGCCGACCAAATTTAGCATTTGCCAATGCCGTTCGCGATAGCGAAACATTTGATCAAGTTGATCGGCAAAGCGGCTTCGCGAATTGAACTTCTTGTGTCATGATTATGACTGTATGAGCCTTAAAAAGGAGTTCTGCATGTCACGTGAGACTCACTTAAGCGCGCTCGGACAGCGTCATGAGGCGCTGGATAAGGAAATTGAGAAGGAATTGGCTCACCCCGCCAAGGACGAGTTGAAATTGGCTGAAATGAAACGCCGTAAGCTTCAGCTTAAGGATGAAATCACAAAATTGCGCTCCGATTATGCGAGTCCTACCTTGCATTGAGTGCGTGGCGTCTCGGGCTGAGGCAAGAGCGTGTAATCCATTGAATATATTGTGGTGCGTCCCGTACTTTACGTTTGCGGGCGTCCCATAATGCTTAGGAACGCTCGCCGTGCTGCAAGTTTTTGCTTGAGCCAGCTTGGCGCGAGCTAAGGCACCGTAGCCCACTGGATAGAACGCTGCCTCCTAGGTAGGCGAGTGCTGCACTGCTGTCACGTGAAAGCAGCGGGTTAAAGCATTGCTTTATTGACGCTTCAGCGAGTTCACGCCTTCTCTGTCTCAGAAGCACACAAGAAGGAGGTTGCGGACCGCGAAGGATGGCAAAAAGGTTGATTCGTAAGCAACCCTTAATGTTGTGCGAGTCGATGAGGAACTACGTTTTGTGTTGACCGTCTCACGGGTTACACTCTATGCCTTTTAAGAAGCACCCGTAGCTCAGCTGGATAGAGCGCCACCCTCCGAAGGTGGAGGCCACACGTTCGAATCGTGTCGGGTGCGCCATTTCGGTATAAAACTGCGAACGTCAGAATCCGCCGTTTCTGTCTCGCAGCAGCCACGCGTGTCAGCAGCGGTTCGTTTTTTTTTGCGCCGGGGATACAAATCTCGCACTGACGTCCTCAATTTGATCGCGCCGGCAAATGATCTCGCCCGTAAGCTCCGTCTTTGTCTGTCTCAATTCCTCAGTTGATCGTAGCGGGCACAATCAGCGAGAGGCACGTGCCGGAGTTTCAGCGCTTTGGGAGTAAGGATGGTTAGCTGCGGCCAAGCATCGCGGCGCTGTGCCAGAAGTTGAGAAGACATCGGCTGGCTTCTATTCAGCGGCCGTGCTCGCCATCATTATCATCTGATAGACTTGATTGACTCCCGAACCCGAGGCCTCAGTGTCAAACGGTGCGCGATCTCTTCGTTTGAAAATTTTGCCGGCAGACCTTTCACCCACCTCTCCTGCTGGTCGGAATAGTGAGAAGAGGCTGGCTGACCAGATTGTCCTCCTGGCATGTGAAGTATGCCTCCGCTTTCCCTGCCAGGAGAAACGACCATGCGTTCACTGGCACCATATTTTCCATCGGCAAATCGCACGCAATGACTGCAACCGGGGATCGCCACGCGAGGCATGTCGAGAAAAGAACGGAGGATGGGAACTCCTTCCGTCAGCGGGTGGCGGACATCCACTTCGTTCACACTGCCCCAAGTCAGCCCATCCAAGACCGTCACTCCATGACGCTTTGCCAATCGCGATGCGCTTTGGAAAAGATGCGCTCTAAGAAATCCATGCCAATCATGAAAGCTCTGCCTATCAGGCACTAATTCTGGCCGGCCACTTTCAATCATGCGCTGGACCGGAACGTCGACACTGCTCCAATTATAGGAGAAATTTGGCTCAACATCGCGGCACTTAGCAAGCAGCGGCGCGAGCACGGCCTTCACGAGTGCCTCGCGGAATTCCACCAGTAGTGCAATCCCCCTGGAATTTGCCTCTGCGCGACCGTCCCAGGCTTCAAGATAACGGCGCAGGTCGCCCGCCGGGAATGAGCCTAAAGCATCTTCCCCTTCCAAGACCCGCAAGGCCAGCTTCTGATAATAGCGGTAGAAATCTGCATCGGTATCAAGTTGCAAGGCTAGCATATCGGCCTCACTGATACCGTTCAGCTGGTTAAGCCGTTCCGAGATGCGCCAGGCGCGGTAGCCGCCGGAAAAATCATGCCCGATCACCACCGAATAGTTGGCGCCCAGCATCCTCTGATTCGCGTTGACAAGGAAACCGCCTGGCGGATTAACAAGGCTTGGCAACTCTTCGGGCGGAATGTAGCCGTCCCAGCCCCTGCGCCCGTCGGCCCAGGACTCACTGAAGAGGCCGTCCATGCCGATCCGCCGCGGAATTTTTCCCATATAGGTCCAGCCGATGTTCCCAGCTGCGTCCGCCAGAAGAACATTTAAGGGCGGGCCGCCGACCCGATGCAGTTTTGGGATCGCATCTGGTATTGTCGTAACCTCGGCAATGTCCATAAGACCCAAATCGCTGGTGGCCGGATCGAGCGCTGTCCAATGCACGGCCACGGGGCGTCCCAACAATGGCTCCGGCAGCACCGGTCCCCAAATCGTTGTCCGAACCTGGAGTGTCTCATCCGCCCTACCGCGAATATGGATGTTTTCAGTTCTTGTTTCGAAACGAAGGGCGCCCGATGGGCTCCGATATCGGATTGGATCTTTCGTGTCTTCCTCGATCGTGACGAGATCGACGAAATCTCCCTCGATACTGGTCATGCCCCAGGCAATGTGCCCGTTGGTCCCAGCGATCAAGGATGGGACGCCTGGCAAGGTCAAGCCTGATAGGCTCACTCCCGGATAGCCCAGTGTGGCACGATACCAGATATTAGGCACCGAGAGTTCAAGATGCATATCGTTGGCCAGGATCGCCCGCCCATCCTGCGTTTTGCTCCCTCCAACGACCCAGGCATTTGAGCCGCGCGGGCTGCCATTACCTGATACGATCCCGGAATTGTCATCGCCTCCTGTATTGGCGTTATTCAGGACAGCTATGAGATCCGCAACGGGAATGGCGTCCGTAGCACATCGGCCCGGGTTTCGCGGCGCCGTGATTTCGTTGTAACAGTCACTCTCCGGTGTGAGAAAATCGGCAACGGATCGCGGTAATACCTGCCGCATCACTGTCGCGGTTCGTTCCTGATCTCCCGTCCATGTCAGCATCGATTGCATCGCCAGCATCACAAGAATGCTATCTTCCGGTCTCCACGGCTCAGGCCGATAGCCTAACATCGTAAACTCGACCGGAAACATGGAGGTTGCAGCCATCGCCTGGTTGACGCCAGCTGTATAGGCTTCGATCAATTGACGCTGCGTCACAGGGAGCCGGGCAAGAATTGCACCGGCTACGCGGCCAAAGCCCATGGTCCTGTTCCAACGATCCTCTTCCAGCAAATTGGCGCCAAAGATTTCCGCGAGGCGCCCAGCTGTCCCGCGCCGGAGCAGATCCATCTGGAACAACCTGTCTCTTGCGGTGACGAATCCAAGGGCATGGAACGCGTCGGCGTCACTTCTATCTGTGCAAGCGATCCCTGTCCTCGCGGACGGCCAGGCATGGAATTGACCGCCGGAAAACCGACTTTCCGCGAGCAGGCGGCAAACACGGCGCCGCCGCGTTCAACGAAGCGATGTTACCAGTTCGCGAACGCGCTCATGGCATAATTCGTTAAATCGCCAATACGATCCATCGGAATGTCGGCGGGGGAACAGCCAGCAAGACCTTTCGGGTCGCGCGCGTAGTGACCTTGTTTGGGGAAAACAGTGGTGACGCGCTCGCCCCACACCTGCTTGACCGCGTTCAGGATGCGCAATTTGTCATCGATCATCACATAGCGTTTTGCTGGATATAGCCGCTCGACCTCGGCAAGCTCCTGCTCCTTATGGACATAGATAAGGACACGCTCCTCGAAAGCCGTCCAGAGCCCAGAGCGCACGATCTTCCGGGGTTGAAATACCGCGTCCCCATCGGAAAGGATGACGGGGAGACCCCATTGCTGGACATGACGAATGACATCAAGCGTCCCCGCATAGAGCCGGTCGGCAAAGGGATAGTCGAGGAGCCAGCCTGACATCTTCAGCACATTTGGATCGTGCATCTTTTCAAGCCGGAATCGCTCCAATGCAGCGAGGTAATCGGCATAGCCGAGTTCACTCCGCAACTGTTCGAACATGGTCCAATAAAGCGTGCAGCCGTCGGCCCCAAATGCTTCGGTCAAGTAGGCGGCCATATCAGCTTGGACGCGATCATTATCAAGGAGCGTGTTGTCAACATCGAAAAGAAAAACAATGTCATGCGCTGTTGTCATGGGCCCGGCGCCGCCGGCAGCGGATTATGCCATGGCCCGTCTGTCCCGATCAGCTGGCTGGCTTCCTCCGGTCCCCAACTTCCCTGGGCATAGGGAACCGGGGGCGCCTCTTCGTTCAGGACAGAGTCCACAATCCGCCATTGCGCATCGACGATATCCTGCCGCCCGAAAAGATCTCCGATGCCGTGCATCGCGTCGCCAAGCAGGCGCTGATAGGGCGGCATGAAAGCCGACTCCTGCTCCGTCAGAATCAGCTCGACATCCTGGCCTTGCATTCCCTCGCCGGGATGTTTGACCCGGAGCCCTAAGGCAATGGTGACATCCGGGCTGATCCTGATTCGCATGTGCCCCGATGCCGGGGGAATAAACTCCGCAAATGATTCCCGCGGTGGTCTTTTGAAATCCACCATGATCTCTGTTGCAGTCAGCGGCAGCGCCTTGCCCGCCCGAATGAAGATTGGCACGCCCGCCCACCGCCAAGAATCGATGAAAAGTTTGGCCGCGACAAATGTTTCTATGGTCGAATCGGATTTGACGCCGGGCACCGACTGATAGCCCGTGTATTGGCCGCGAACGACATGCGCCGCATCGAGCGGGCGGACCGCCTTCAGCAAGGCTGCTTTCTGTTCCCGAATGGCATCGCATTCCTCGCCTGTCGGCGGGTCCATGGTCAGGCTCGCGAGCACCTGCAGCATGTGGTTTTGAAACACGTCGCGGATAGCGCCAGTCTCATCGTAGAATTTGCCACGGTCCTGGACACCAAATTTCTCGGCCATGGTGATCTGAATACTATTGATGTAAATGCGGTTCCAGATCGGCTCGAACATGGCATTCGAAAATCGCGTATAAAGAATGTTCTGAACTGGCTCCTTGCCAAGATAGTGATCAATCCGGAAGATGTTTTCTTCTGGAAAAAACCGGTTGAGGATGCGATCGAGCTGACGCGCCGATTCTCTATCGCGCCCAAAGGGCTTTTCGACAACGAGACGAGCATCCATTCCGGGGCCCAGCGTCGCCAGTCCCTCGGCAACCGTCCCAAAGAGGCTCGGTGGAATGGCGAGATAATGCAGCGGCCGCTTCGCGTCACCGAGTTCCTGGCGTAGCCGTACATAAGTCGAGGGATCATTGTAGTCCCCATCGACATAGCGGAGTAGGCTGGTGAGCTTGGCAAAAGCTTTTGCGTCGAGGCAGCCGTGACTGGAAAGGCTATCCTTGGCGCGCGCCTTCAATTGATCGAGCGACCATCCTGCCTTGGCAACACCGATGATTGTGACATCGAGGCCTTCGTCACGAACGAGCCCTTGCAACGACGGAAATATCTGCTTGTAGGCAAGATCGCCCGTGGCACCGAAGAAAACGAGCGCGTCGGAAACCGGGCGCATTCAAGCATTGTCCTTGTTCGCGGCTTTCTCGATATGGCCGCCAAATTCGTAACGCATTGCTGAGAGCAGCTTGTCGGCATATTCGGCCAGCCCGCGCGATTCGAACCGCCCAAACAATGCGGCGCTGATGACAGGGGCCGGGACGCCTTCGTCGATTGCCGCCTGCAATGTCCAGCGGCCTTCTCCGGAATCAGAGACATGTCCCGCGAAACTCGTCAGCTCTGGATTGTGGCGCAGCGCCGCGGCGGTAAGATCGAGGAGCCATGAGCCAATGACGCTGCTGCGCCGCCAGACTTCGGCGATCTGCGCAATGTCAAAATCGTAGCGATAGAACTCTGGATTGCGCAATGGCGTCGTTTCCGCGTCCACTTCGCGCGTGACATGGCCAGCATTGGCATTCTTGATGATGTTCAAACCTTCCGAATAGGCGGCCATGATGCCATATTCGATCCCATTATGGACCATCTTGACGAAATGACCGCCACCGTTCGGCCCGCAATACAGATAACCCTGCTCGGCCTGAGTTGGCTCTCCGGTCGCCCCAGCCGTACGCGGCGCCGCGGCCATTCCCGGGGCAAGGGCACGGAAGATGGGATCAAGATGCTGGACAATAGCAGGCTCGCCGCCAATCATTTGGCAGTAGCCTCGCTCTAATCCCCACACGCCTCCACTTACGCCGACATCGACATAATGAAGCCCCGTTTGCTTTAGCTCGGCCGCGCGGCGGATGTCGTCATGATAGTAGGAGTTGCCGCCGTCGATGAGAATGTCGCCCGGTTCGAGCAGCGGCGTCAGGGAAGTCAGGACGGCATCCACAGCTGCCGCCGGCACCATCAGCCACAAAGCGCGCGGCTTAGACAGACTTTTCACGAATGCCGGCAGACTGGTCGAGCCCCGGGCTCCCTGTTTGACGAGGGCTTGGACGGGCTCTGGATGGCTATCATACACCACGCATTCATGGCCGGCCTTCATGAGCCGTATCGCCATATTGGCACCCATCCGACCAAGACCGATCATGCCAATTTGCATTTGCCTTCTCCCCTGCGCGAAACTTCTTATAGCGCGCGCTTGTTCCCGCCGCAAAGCCACGACCGTGATGCTAAGCCACTCGCCACGAGAGGGCATTACATCAGAAAATAAAAATTAAGCGCTGGAGCGGGGATGATCTGAACGTCTCGCGCGTTATATTCGTTCACGCAACAGAGTCTTAACCATACGGCGGACACCAGGCCTCAGCATTTTTCCCCGGCCCGGACGGTGGGCTTTTCAACGGGAGCGTATCGCCATGCCGTTCAAGGTCCAGATCGGTCCGCCCCAGATCTCCATCCATCAAGGTCAGACCGTCCTTATCAGCGACCCCGACGGACAGATCAATTGGCCGAGCGAAAGGGGGCTTTACTTTCTCGATACCCGAGTCGTCAGCAGTTGGACCGTCTACGCCAACGGAGAGCCTTGGGAGTTGTTGAACGGTGGTCCCGTCACCTACTACGCGGCGCGTATCTTCCTGACCAACCGGGCTTTCGCGACGGAAGCGGGCATCATCGCGCCGCGCACCCTCGGCTTCACCATAAGCCGATGGATACATGGCGGAATGCACGAAGATCTCGACATTACGAACAACACTATGAAGCCGGTAAAATTTCAGCTCGAGATCGCCATCCGTTGTGATTTCGCCGATCTCTTCGAGGTGAAATCAGGCAATATTGTTCGACGCGGACGAATCACAACCGAATGGGCACAGGCACGCCAACGGCTTTGCACGACCTATCGCAACAGCGACTTTAGCAGAGCTGTTACAATATCTGCGCATCGCGTTCCCAAAGACGCGGTCTATGCCAATGGCCGTCTCAGTTTCGAGGTTGCTCTCAATCCTGGAGAGGCTTGGCACACATGTCTTCTCTATAGCTTGATGGACAACGACAAACATTCGGCCCCACCACAGGACTGCGCCGAACATCATCCGAAGTCCAGCCACGCCGAAACCCTGGCGGATTGGCTACGGACCGTGGCAAAAATCCAGACCAGCAATGAAGAATTCTACCGGCTTTTCCGCCGCGCGCTGGAAGACATGGCCGCGCTCCGCTTACCTATCAAGGGTACGGATCATATCGTCTTTTTGCCCGCCGCTGGGCTTCCCTGGTTCATCGCCCCATTCGGACGCGACAGTCTCATCGTCTCGCTGCAGAATATTTTGATCCATTCGGAATTCGCGCGAGGAACCTTGGACATCCTCGGCTCCCTACAGGCGAGGGAAGATGACCCCTACCGGGACGCTGAGCCGGGCAAGATTTTCCACGAGTTGCGCTATGGTGAACTGGCCCATTTCAAATTGATCCCCCATACGCCTTACTATGGCACGGCCGACGCCACCCCGCTCTATTTGATCACCTTGCACGCGGCCTGGCGCGCAACCGGCGACCAAGCCCTGCTGGAGCGCCATCTTGAGACCGCGGAGGGCTGCCTATCATGGATAGATCACTATGGAGACCGCGACGGGGATGGGTTCCAGGAATATCAGACGCGATCTCCGGTCGGCTACGAGAACATGGCGTGGAAGGATTCTGGTGACTGCGTCGTCTTTCCGGACGGCTCACTCGTCAAGGGGCCGAAAGCACTCTGCGAACTGCAGGGCTATGTTTACAGTGCGTGGCTCCGCATGGCGGAAGTGTTTGATGCGCTCGGCAAAGGCGATCGCGCAACGGAACTGCGGGCAAAGGCCGCCGCTTTGTTCGAACGGTTCAACGCGGCATTTTGGGATGACGAACTCGGCTTTTATGCCTATGCGCTTGACGGCGACAAGAAAAAGGTCCTGACCGTCGCCTCCAATGCCGGCCATTGCCTTTGGTGCGGGATCGTGCCCCGCGAACGGGCCAAGCGTGTCGTGGACCGCTTGATGGCGCCGGACATGTGGACGGGATGGGGCATTCGCACGCTCTCGGCCGATCATCCGGCATTCAATCCCTACAATTATCAAACGGGATCGGTGTGGCCGCACGACAATGGAATTATCGCGCTGGGGTTCAAGCTCTATGGCTTTGGCGCAGAGGCGGCCCGGATCGCGCATGACATCAGCATCGGCGGAAGCTACTTCCTGTTGAACCAATTACCGGAGCTCTACACGGCCTTTCAACGCGACGGGACGACATTCCCGGTGCAATATATCGGCGCCAATGTGCCGCAAGCCTGGGCGGCCGGATCGATCTTCATGCTGACGCAGGCCATGCTGGGGTTCCTGCCCGATGCGCCACGGAATAAACTTTATGTCGATCCGTTATTGCCGGATTGGTTGCCGGACATCACGATTCGCGATCTTCGCCTAGGGCGGCACACATTCGATATCCGCTTCTGGCGCGAGGGGGAGCGAACCGAGTTCGATGTGCTCAATGGCGATGCAAAACTGGTGGAACGCTGCGAAATGGGCCTCAAGGCAGCGCAGCTCCGGGACCACGCGGAGCCGCTCGGGCCCGTCAGAAAGCCGCGGCCATGAAATCAATAGGAGACTCCATGGTGAACACCAACGATCACGCTGGACAGGCGGAGCCGCTGACCCTTGCCATCGACATCGGCGGCAGCCATCTCAAGGCGGCCATCCTCGATGAATCAGGAGAGATGTCTTCCGGTCCCATCCGCGTCAAAACCCCGAAGCCAGCCACGCCGGAGGCCGTTGTCACGGCATTGATCGGCGTCTCGCAGAGGCTTGGCCAGTTTGATCGCGTCTCAATTGGCTTCCCGGGCGTGGTGCGGGCGGATTTCGTTTTGACCGCGCCCAATCTCGGGACCAAGGCGTGGCATGACTTCCGGCTCGCGGCGGTCATGGCGAAAGATTTGGGTAAGCCGGTTCGCATGCTGAACGATGCCAGCATCCAAGGCCTCGGGGTTATCAGTGGCCAGGGTCTCGAATGCGTTTTGACCATGGGTACGGGAATGGGCTTTGCTTTATTTCGCGACGGCGAGATCGCGCCGCATCTCGAACTCAGCCAGCATCCCCTTCGCAAGCATAAGACTTATGACGAATATGTGGGCGAGGCGGCGCTGGAACGCGCCGGCAAGCGGCGCTGGAACAAGCGTGTCCGCAAGGTTATCGGCATCCTTGAAACTGTGATCAACTATGACATGCTCTACATTGGCGGAGGCAATGCAAAGCTGATCGAACAGCCATTGCCTTCCAATGTGAAGATCGTTTGCAACTCGGCCGGGATTACGGGAGGCGTGCGGCTCTGGGACGCGCGGCTGGATCACGCATTTGCTGAGCATCCCCCTGCTTTTGCTGGACAGCCGGTTTGAGCCCCATGGCGCCCCTTCACGCGTATGGTTCCAGCATCATGTCACCACGTTTTCGAACACCGTGACCCATTCCAAATACCTGCGGGCGATCCTCTCGACCGCCTCCTGGCGCTGGATCTTGCCATCACGCCACGCGACCAGCGGCTTCCAGAAGGACGTCCGCCCCACTGCAAAGCCGATGAATCCCGGCACGGCCGCCGCCACGCGAAGCCACTCCACCACCTTCTGCTCATTGGAGCCGCGCCCGAGAATAATGCATCCGACCTGTTCGCGGCCGTCACGGCGCGCCATGTCCACAATTTTGAAACAATCCTCGGCCCGGTCCAAACCTTCGATTTTCCAGACATCGGGCTCGACACCGGCATTCTGCAGCTGTTCCAAAGAGGCCACCATGAGCAAGGGCCTCAAATCAAGGTCATACCGATTCTGATCACCTCCCACACTCTCCATCTGCGCCAGGGTGGCTGGCACCAGCAATTCGAACATGAAATAGAAATTATGGCTGTGGCAATAGCCGGCCAGTTCCTTAAGACGCGCGGCCTGCCGGCGATTCATCGCCGCGTCATCTTCGGGATTGTAGCGCACCAAAACCTTGACGAAGGTCGGTTTGAATTGCTCGATATGGGCGCCATATTGCGCGCCGAACTCGAATTGAAACTCGGCCTCGCCGCTCTTTTCCGCCGGCATCGCGGTGATGAAGCCATTTTCGGCAGCATCGCGCAGGATGCGCGCGCCAAACTGCTCATCGACGAGAATACCGGCCCGCTCCTTTGACAGTCCGGTCCCGAGAGCAAGCTTAAACCCGTCAAATATGATGTCCTTGGTCTTCGCAATGCGCTCGGTCTGCTCGGCGCTCAGCACCCCGCTCCATCCATAAAGACCTTTTTCGAAGGAGCTGCGATGGTCGAACGGCAGGATGTAGAGCGGCTTGTTATACCCAACGGGCCGGATCGGGGTCATATTTGCTCTCCTGCCAATGGATTGTGCGGCGGCGGCGTCGACTGCGTATCCTATGATAACGCGGGATTGATCTATTGGTAGTGGCGGGAATCAAATCCCGCCCGGCGCAGGCCAACAAGCTCTCGCCGTTGATTGGGCCCTCGATACGTTCAATGTGCGAGACGGCAGGAAAAGAGAGGATATTGAAGCGGCCGCAGCCTTCGCTGTGAACCTTCGGTCCCGCGGCACCACGCTCCAGCCACGCGTTTCGCGATCAAGGCGCGGGATTTTTCTTTGCAGACGCGACGGGGCTTACACCCCTATGGTCACGCTTATGGATGTTGGTTAGCCGCGAGACTGGCGTTGCGGCGGCCGCTCCCGGCGGCGATCATTCGGGCCATGATAGGCGATACCGGCGTGGCAGGAACAATAGGGGCCCGCGCCCGGCAATTTTTTTGCCCCGCAATAACGGAATTCGGACTGCGCCGGATCGCCCATCGGCCAACGGCACATCGACTCCCGCAATTCCATGATCGTCACGGGTTCGCAAATTGGGACGACAACCTCCCTTGCCACGAGAGGCCGCACATCTTCCATCATCATCGGCTGCAGGGCCAGCGCGGTGTTGCCGATGGACGCGTGGCTGCCGGAACGCTGTGGCGCCTGGCGCCGTGGCGCTTTTTGGTGCGACGGCGCTGGCACATGTCCTGACACTGCCTTGACCCGGCCCGAGAGCCCGAGACGGAAGACCTTGCCGATCACCGCGTTGCGCGTCACCCCGGCACCGAGTTCGCCTGCGATACGGCTGGCACTACAGCCTTCAAGCCATAGCTTTTGCAACAACTCGATTCGTTCATTGGTCCAGGACATCAGGGCCTCCTAGAAACTTGCCATCGTGCAATGAGAGTCGTTTGGAATTCCGATCAAGACATCGAACTCACCAAAAATGCATTCAACAGACACCGCATCACACATAACTCCGCCTACGGCGGCAAAGTTCAACGCAGCGCAATTTCAAGCCGTCTCTTGCCTAAGCTTTCATAGTTTCCATGGGACAAACTACACTAGCGGTTAAATCATGCGCAAGCCGCGTATCACGTCGCGGAATGTTTTCAACAACAGCTTGCATCGCGCGGTCAACCGCCATTTCCCGCCAACTTTCCCTCACACCGCCACAAAATGAACTGGATCATGGCGCGATGGAGGCTGCTGCCGGACAATGCATGGTGTCAAATTGAGCTTGCGCCGGGCTGGCCGATCCACTCGTGCGATGTAAGCCGCGTGCTTTTTCTGTGAGGCCCGTCAGCATTCAAAATCTGGCGGCGAACACGCGTCTCAAAAGAGTGAGCGGCACCCGCCGCCACGAACGACGAACAGATAGAGTAACCCCGCCAATTAAAGAAACGGCCGCTCCGGCCACACGATCCCATTCAGAGCACGGCCGACCCGAGCGTATCCGAACTTTGAAGTCAAGGATCGAGACCGCCGGAGGCGGCGGCGCTTCGCGCCGTCCTTGAGTTCAAAGTTCAGATAGGCTTTTCTGCCACCGTCCGATGAATGGGTTTCTTTGCGCAATTTGCGCGGATGCGCTGGCATCCAACGTCCCTCATCCTGAGGAGCCCGCGAAGCGGGTGTCTCGAAGGATGAGAGCACCCATTAGCGGTCATGCCCGTCCCCGGATCAAGTCCGGGGATTGAGCCGGGCATCCAGACTTTTGTCATGGGTGTTTCGATGACCGGGGCGATGCCGGGCTATGACCGGCGCTATCGTCCATCTCTTTGATCTTCGGTCGAACCACTCAAGGTCTTTCTTCCAAACGACATTGTCCGGCGAGAGTTTTGTCAGACGCGCCATGATCGCTTGGCCTTGCTGCAAAAAGGCGCTCGCCTTTGCCTTGTCTCCGGAATGCCAGTGCACCAACGCGAGCTTGCCTAAGCTCACCGACAGATCGCGCTGCCAGCCCGCATTGCCGGGGTCAGATTTCACCAGCCGGTCGAAAATGGCCTGGCTGTCGGAATAGGATTGCAGCGCGGCCTGAAGGCCGCCTTGCTGTACCTGCACGTCGCCAACTTTAATGTAGCTCACCGCAAGATCACGCTGCCAGTCCGCATTGCCAGGGTCAGATTTCACCAGCCGGGCAGTGATGGCGAGGCTGTCGCGGTAGGATTTCAGCGCGGTTTGAAGGTCGCCTTGCGTCACCTGCACGTCTCCGACATTAATGTAGCTTACCGCAAGATCACTCTGCCAACCCGCATGGCCAGGGTCAGATTTCACCAGACGGTCGGCAATGGCGAGGCCGTTTTGGTAAGATTTTAGCGCGGCTTGAAGGTCCCCCTGCAACTGTTGCACATCGCCTACCCTATTGTAGCTCACCGAGATATCCCGCTGCCAGAGAGCATTGCCGGGGGCGGATTTTGCCAAACGGTCGGCAATGGCGAGGCTGTTGAGGTAAGATTTCAACGCGGCTTGAGTCCCCCTGCAACTGTTGCACATCGCCTACCCTATTGTAGCTCACCGAGATATCCCGCTGCCAATCGGCATTCTTCTCATCCTGCGCGGCGAGGCCCTCGGCATAGGAAAGACTTTCTTGAAATAGTTTTAACGCCCCGTTCAAATTACCACGCGTTTTCTTGATGTCCCCTAGGCTGTTAAGCGCACAATATTCGCACCAAGCCTGATCTCTTGTCATTGCGAGCTCCAGCGCACGCTCGAGCCGTGATTCTGCTTTAGCAAGATCACCACGTTCTATCCCAAGTGTTCCGGCCCAATACAGGCTCTCTGCGTCGTCTGGGTCGAGCGCCAAGGCCTTTTCATATGCCTCCTGCGCCCGCTTGGGGTCGGCAAGACCCGCGATGGCGCCGAGATTGCGATAGGCGATTGCCGCTTCCTTGCGGTCTTTTTCGGCCTGTGTGGACTTGTCCTCCGCGACTGCGTTCAAAAGCTGCGTCGCCTCGGCAATTTTGTTTTTCTTCAAAAGGTCGAGGGCTTCCTGCAAACGGGGGTGGCCTTCCGCCGCGCCTCGCGCAATCGATCCAACCGCCGCGCTGACGGCCTGCTGCGTGCCCGGCTCTGCCGATGGATTTTTCTCCACCGGCATTTCGACTATTTTATGCAACTCGGCGATCTGGGCGTCTTTCGCAGCTAGCTGATCACCCTGAGGTTTTTGAATTTGCGCGATTTGCTCTGGACTCGGCCCAATATTCACTGGCCCGTGAATTTCGCCAACCTGGCCAATTCCTTGCCCGACCGTGATATTCGTGCCGCCCTTCTTGTCGTGCGCATCCCTGTGCTCGACATAAAACGTAAAGACAGCCCATATCCCACCGGCAACGACGACCGCGCCGCCGCCGAGCCACGAAAGCACGGCGCGCTTTTCGGGATCTTTTAAAATTCCCCCCAGCCAGGACGTCATTTTCGAAAAACCGAAAGGCCAAAAAAACTCGTCTCTAATGCGGAAACAAACCTAAGCCCTCATGCTGAGGAGGGTTCGCAGAACCCGTCTCGAAGCACGAGGGCGCATCGCAAGCCACGCAGCCATCCTTCGAGACGCCCGCTTGGCGGGTTCATCAGGGTGAGGGCGAGGCTGTTCACAGCAAGTCCCAGCCTCTACCGTAATGCAAATGTCTGCTTGCGCAAAATCCCCGATTCAGACCTCGCCGCGCCTCGCCAAGGTGCGGTTGCACAGACCTCCAATCGTACCAAAACGTTTCACGTGAAACACTTTTGTCCGATTGGAGGGCAAAATCTTACAACTTTGATGTTTTAAACCAGACTCGCGCAAAAGCGCTGGATTTTCGCGCAGGCGTCTTCGAGCATCGCCGTCGATGTCGCGTAGGAAATCCTAAAATTCGGGCCAAGCCCAAAGGCCGTGCCATGCACCACCGCGACGCCTTCACCTTCCAGCAGCGCGGTGGAAAACTCTTCGTCGTTGGTGATCAGTTTGCCGTCCGGCGTTTTCTTGCCGATGGCGGCCGCGCAGGACGGATAGACATAGAACGCGCCTTCCGGCGAAGGGCAGTTCAGATATTTGGCCTGGTTGAGCATCGAGACCACGAGGTCGCGCCGCGTCTCGAAAATCTTGGCCCGCTCCTTGATGAAACCCTGCGGGCCAGTGAGCGCCTCGACGGAGGCCCATTGGGCAATCGAACAAGCGCCGGATGTCTGCTGGCCTTGCAGCATGTCCATCGCCTTGATGAGCGACTCCGGCCCGGCCGCATAGCCGATCCGCCAGCCGGTCATCGCATAGGCTTTCGACACGCCATTCATGGTGAGCGTGCGGGAGATCAGTTCGGGCTCGACTTGCGCGGGCGTCGTGAAAACAAAATCGCCATAGGTCAGATGCTCATAGATGTCGTCGGTCAGCACCCAGACCTGCGGGTGGCGCAGCAACACATCGGTGAGCGCCTTCAATTCCGCCCGTGTGTAGGCGGCGCCCGACGGGTTCGACGGCGAGTTCAAAATCAGCCATTTGGTTTTCGGCGTGATCGCCTGATCGAGCGCGTCCGCTTGCAGTTTGAAGCCATGCTCCATCTTCGTCTCGACGGCGACCGGCGTGCCGCCCGCGATGAGAACCATGTCGGGATAGCTCACCCAATAGGGCGCCGGAATGATCACCTCGTCGCCGCGATTGAGGGTCGCGAGAAACGCGTTGAACAAAATATGTTTGCCGCCCGTGCCGACGATCGTCTGCGATGCCTTGTAGTCGAGCCCGTTCTCGCGCTTGAATTTTTGCGCGATCGCTTCGCGCAGCGGCGGGATGCCGGCAACTGGCGTATATTTCGTCTCGCCGCGCTCGATGGCTTTGATCGCGGCTTTCTTAATATTGTCCGGGGTGTCGAAATCCGGCTCCCCCGTGGAAAGGGGAATGATATCCCGTCCGGCGTTCTTCAGATCGCGCGCCTTTTGGGTGGCCGCGATGGTGGCGGAGGGTTTGACCCGCAAGAGTGCATCGGCGATGAAAGACATGTGCAAGATCCAGTTATCGGAAAAGCGGGCTCCCCGGCGAACGCGCGGCCCTGAATTCGGGCGCGACCTTAGGTTTCGCGGCAGGTGAAGGCAACAGGAAAAAAACTCCCGCGCCGTCATCCGCGCGATACTTCGCAGGCCGCCGATTTTACTGGCCATTAACTTTGAAATTGCTTTCGCAGTGCGCCAGAGCCCGAAAAAACTTATCACTAGGAACCATACTTAGGCTGAGTTTTAGTTGTCCCGTGCAGCTCTTGACTGGAAGCAACAACCGGCGCGCCTGTTTTGTGCGCCCGCGCACTGCTTGCCAGCCCGCCCGGCGCTAAAAACGTCAAGCATTATCAAAGCAACGCTTTTCAATCCCTGAGCGTTGCCGCCGCATGGAGTTTCAGATGTTGAGCGCGGATCATCCCGACCCTAGGTCCGACGCCGGTTTTGTCCGCGCTTACGACGCGCAGGCGGCCCGCCGGCAATTTCAAATTTCAATCGTGCTCGTCGCAGTGCTGGTGATTGCCGCGATTGCCCTTGGGACGCTGGCGCGAATCGACCGTCCCGCCGCCAGCGGGCGGACGTCAGGCGCGACAGCCGGTAGCAGCGATTTCGCGGAAACTTTACTGGACATTCGCGGCTGATCAGGGAAAATTGTCCCATCCGCTCCCTCGTGGTCCTCGGGGAGCCAAAGACAGTGGGGCCGCGTCGGCGACGCGGCCCTTACCGTTTTCAACAGGTCGTTACTCCGCCGCGTGGGAATGAATTTTTTCGTCATCCGAATTGACCGGGGCGGGAGGCACCCCTCCTGCGGGCTTGGGATCAGACACATATTTGAACTGACCGTCGTTCCACGGACCGCGGAAATCTTCGCCTTTTGAAAGATTGAAGACGACATTCACGGTTTCATCGGGCTGGACGTTGCCAAAGAACGGATCGTCCAATTTACCCATCGAATCCAATGCCTTCATGAACATCCTTGCGTGCGTGATTTCGCGCGTCAGAAGATGCGTCAGCACCGCCTTGGTGCCTTGATCCTCGCAGCAGTTGATCAGGGCTTCATAGGTCTGCCGGGCACCTGCCTCGGCGGCGATATCTGCACGCAAATCCCGAACAACATTGCCGCCTTCATTGATGTAGGCGGCGGTCCAGGCTTGCCCACGGCTATCGAGAAAATGCGGGCCCATTCCCTTCACCGCAAACAAGGGGGCAGCGTACACCTCCGTCTGATCGATTTTTTGCGTGTGCTGCGCGATAAGTTTGCCTACCATTTCAAGGTGGCTGAACTCTTCCAGCGCGATATCCTGCAGCATGTCGCGGATTGCTGCATCCTCGACATGGAAGGACTGGACCCAATATTGCAAAGCCGCCGTTAGTTCCCCGGTGGCGCCGCCGAACTGCTCAAGAAGAAATTGGCCGAATCGCGGGTCTGGTGTATCAACCCGCACAGGCCGAATCGTTTCTTTGACATGCGAAAACACGTGGAAATCCTTTTCGGTTGGGGGCACTTCGCGTGAGAAGGCGCGCTGATGTGCGGCGGCTTAATAGAACGCAAGACAATTGGTTCAGACCGGATATGATCAAATTAACTTCAATCCTTGATCGTCAGACGAGCTGCTTTTGATTTGGGAACTTCATGCGGTTTAGATTGACTCCTCCAGGCCCCTTGGCCTTCTTTGTTTCGCTCATCCTGGCCGTAGCCGCGGTAGCAACTCTCTACACTCATGTCCCGCTTGTCGGCCATTATGTCGGGACGCATCGGTTCTGGGTCTTGGCGGCGGCTTACCTGCTGCTCCTGGCAGGAGTCATTTTTGATGGTCTCTAAGGCGGCATAAGCTCTGCATTTCATATCAAGTCGAATTCTGCTCGATTTCGTTTCACATTTTCTTTTGGTATCTGGCAGTTTCGGGACACAAAGAATTAGGGTCTATGAGCGATGGAACCCAACCCGTTTATGTCCCGCGCGCTGGCCACAGAAACAGCCGCGTTAGTCAAGGAAAGGTTTTAGCATGAGCGATCTCGTCGTTATCGCGTTCCCCACAGAAGCCAAGGCAGAGGAAGTCCGCCAAAAGGTTTTGGAATTGCAGAAGGAATATTTGATCGAGCTTGGCGACGCGGCCATCGCCGTCAAACAGCCGGATGGGGCCGTCAAGCTCAATCAGCTCGTCAACACAACCGCGATGGGGGCTGTCTCGGGCACGTTTTGGGGCACGCTGATCGGCTTGATCTTCTTGATGCCGCTCGCTGGGGCAGCAATCGGCGCGGCCTCCGGCGCGTTGGGTGGCGCGCTCACGGACGTTGGCGTCAACGATGCCTTCATGAAGGAAGTGGGAGAGACCCTGCAGTCAGGCAACGCGGCGCTCTTTCTGCTGATCCGCAAGCTGACGACCGATAAGGTGCTGGAGGATCTGAAAGGCGTCGGGGGCACCGTTTTGCGGACATCGTTCGACCATACGAAGGAGGACGCGCTGCGCGCTGCGCTGGCCGGCATAAGCCCGCCACCCGCTGCCTGAGCGGGAGGACACTTGCGCGAGGCGCCTCTGCGCGCCTGGCGCAAGGGCGCCGCAATGAAGCGCCGGAGAATTCCTATTCGCCCAAAAGATGCAGCACGACCTCGCGCCGGTGTGCCGCGCTGCGATGCTCGAAGAGATAGATTCCCTGCCAGGTCCCAAGTACCAACCGTCCCGCGGCAATGGGAATGGCGAGCTGCGTTTGCGAGAGCGCGGCTCTGATATGCGCCGGCATGTCGTCGGGGCCTTCGCTGCGATGGATGTAACGCGTGCCATCCTCCGGAGCGATCTCCTCAAAAAAAGTTTCAAGATCAGTCCGGACGTCAGGGTCGGCGTTTTCTTGAATGAGCAGCGACGCGGAGGTGTGACGGCAAAAAATCGTCAAAAGCCCGGTGGTGATGTTTTGACCGCTGACCCAGGACGAGACTTGCGCCGTAATTTCGGCGAGACCTTTGCCATGGGTCGGAACTGAAAGGCTATGGACCTCTTGTCGCATCGATAACTCCACTTCCTACCTTTTTTGGATATGCTGCATTTGGTGTTTGTTCGCGGCTGTTTTGCCAAACCTTGGCGGATGGAGCTGCTTCATAGGCCGCACCCAACAGCGCGAAGCGGGTCGAGGGAGATCGGCCTGTTCTCGTCTTTTTTATTTCAATTTGTTCTAAATCAATGCCGGGGGCTCGCCCAAGTGTCAGCAACGGCCCACGAGCCGCGAGCGTGACACAATCTTCGATTTCAGGGGAGTTCTGGCAGGGTGAATTTTCATCTTTCGTTTTTGGATGAGTCGCGGCACATCCAAGACGTGTGGGAAGCGAATTTCGAGAGCGAGCACACCGCAATTTGCTGGATGTGGATGGTGGGCGGAGTATGGGCGCTCAAGTATGACTGGTCTCTTATGGAGTTGCGGTGCCGGCGGTGTTGCTCAACCAAGGTTGCGGTTTGCCCAAGAGTGCCGGCCGATAAAAAAGAATGTTGCATCGCCCGCATTCCGGCGAGGTTTCTGAGGCCATTAGGCAAGTCGGAGCGGCGGCAACCTCGTGAAGTGCCTCACATTCTGATCGTGGAACGAGACGATGCCCTTGCCGCATCGCACGAGAGCCTGGTTCATGACGCCGGTTACTCCGTGAGCGCATCCTGGTCGAATTATATTTCAGCCGGCAAGTGGCTGACCGCCCACAATCCAGATGCGGCGATCCTTGACGTGAAGTTGCAGGACAGATTTTGCCTAGCGCTGGCAAAAAAACTGTCCGCGCGTCATATTCCCTTTCTCGCGGTCTCCGGATGGCCCGCCGATACCCCAGGGGTCGACCGGATTTTCCAGTCCGCCACTTGGCTGGAAAAGCCCGTTACCTACGCCGGATTGCAGTTGGCCCTGCGCAGCATCCTATAGCCCGGAAGTGGTTTGAGACATTCCCAGCCCCTCGGGGGCGAAGCAACGAGCCAAGCTCACGGCTGGCTCCGCAGGCCTTGGGATCAAACTGCTCCTGTGACGATGCTTTTTTCACTTTCAGCTGTTTTCAGATAACATCAAAACTCCGGCCCGGGTGGCTCCCGCTCTTGTTCGATGGGAGTGCCGGAGCCATATCAGGTCGGCTGCTGTTTTGCCCATGAAACCGCGCGTCAGGAGTGCCAGAATGAGCGATCGCAGAGGGTTTGAAAGCCCGGTGTTTCGTGAGCCCGTCTTTGTCGAGCCTCAGCTTCCCGCGGCCGCTTTGGCGTCCGTGCGCACCCGGCGGATCGTGGCGCTTCTTTTCGATCTCATTTTCGTGTCCATCCTGTCGTTCGCGCTATGGCTCGCACTCGCCGTGCTCACCTTCGGGCTTTCTCTTCTTATTCTGCCGCCCCTATTTCCGGCCGTAGCGTTTTTCTACAATGGCCTCACGATCTCTGGCTATCGCATGGCAACCCCGGGGATGCGTGCGATGGATCTCGAAATGCGTTTGACCGATGGGACCCGGGTGCCGTTTCTCAACGCTGCCGTGCATGCGGTGCTGTTTTATATAAGTACGATGTTCCCCCCCGTATTTTTGGTTTCGCTGGTGAGCGCAAATAAGAGGTGTGTCCATGATATGCTCGCGGGCGTGATCGTCATCCGGCGGTTTATGTGACGAAGCGAAAAGCAATAGGCCTCAAAAGGTGCGGACTTTCTAAAAGGATTGTGTAATCATAAGTGTCGCACTTCGGCGCGGACGCCGTTGAAACGGTCCTAGCCCGTCCAAACACCAAGGAAAGGCCAGCTGGAATTGACGCGGGAACCTCGGGACGCACCGCAATTTTACCTCACCGCACCTTCGCCATGTCCCTATCTGACGGACAGACACGAGCGCAAGGTTTTCACCCATTTGATCGGCCGCCGGGCGGTGGCTCTGAACGATCAGCTCACGCAATCGGGATTCCGGCGCTCGCAGACCATCGCTTACCGGCCTGCTTGCGAAAATTGCCGGGCTTGTGTTTCGGTCCGCATCAAAGCCGATGAATTCCGTTCCTCCCGCAATTTCCGGCGGATCGCCGAACTCAATCGCGATGTCACGGCGACGGTGACTCGGCCGGAGCCGAGCCGCGCTCAATATTCGCTGTTTCGCCGTTATCTCGACGCGCGGCATAGCGATGGCGGCATGGCAGACATGACGGCGCTCGATTACGCAACGATGATCGAGGACAGCCATGTCGAAACCCGGCTCATCGAATATCGCCTTTCAGGGGACAAGGCGGACGGCGAGCGGCCATTGGTTGCCGCTTGCCTCACCGATGTCCTCGCCGACGGCCTGTCGATGGTCTATTCGTTTTACGAGCCGGACGAGCGTAACCGTTCGTTCGGCACCTTTATGATCCTTGACCACATCGAGCGTGCCCACCGTCTCGGCCTGCCGCATGTCTATCTTGGCTATTGGGTCGAGGGCTCGCGGAAAATGGACTATAAGGCGCGCTTCCTGCCGCAAGAGCGGCTCGGGATGAATGGCTGGGAGCGGGTGGAGTAGCTCCGCATCCCGCGTGCGTCACGCCTCAGCCGAATTTGTTGTTCTTAGGAAAGCCTTTCGGTGGCAGGCGTCCGGCCTCGGCCCGGTTGCCCAGCCAATCGCGTAACTCGCGCGGGCCGACGGTAAATGTCCGCCCCGCCGAATCTTTCCAGGTGAAACCCTCGCTCAACGCGAAAACCTTGGCGTCGCTAACTCCGCCGTCCTTGTATTTCTGAAGGCGGACGCCCTTGCCGCGCGGCATCTCCGGCAGTTGCTCAAGCGGGAATATGAGAAGCTTGCGGTTCTCGCCGATCACCGCCACATGATCGCCCTCGGCGGGAACGATGAGGGCCGCCGCCGCCTGCTTATCGGTATTGAGGAGCAGTTTGCCCTTGCGGGTGCCGCCGGCCATCTCGTCCTGATTGGCGACAAAACCCCGGCCATCGCTCGCCGCAACCAGCATTTTTTGGCCTGCGGAATAGGGAAAGACAGCAATGATCGTTTCCCCTTCCGCGATATCTGCCATTAGGCGAATGGGCTCGCCCTGGCCGCGCCCGCCCGGAAGTTTGCTTGCCTCAAGCGTGAAAATCCTGCCGTCGCTTGCAAGCACAAGAATTTTCGACGTGGTCTCGGCAAAAAAAGAAACAGATAATGTGTCGTCGCCCTTGAACTGGAGCGCGCTGAGATCCTCAACATGGCCTTTGAGGGCGCGGATCCAGCCTTTCTCCGAGACGACGATCGTGACCGGCTCACGCTCGATCATCGCCCCGGCGATGTCATCGGTGGCGATATCCGGAAGATCGCCAAAACTGGTGCGGCGGCGGCCAATTTTTGTGTCTGGACCGTACTTCTTCTTGAGATCGCGGATTTGAGCGGCGACCGCTTTCCATTGCTTGGCTTCATCGCCGAGCAATCCTTCGATCTCGCGCTTTTCCTTGGCCAAATCATCGTTTTCGCGGCGCAGCTGCATTTCCTCGAGGCGCCGCAAGCCGCGCAGCCGCGTATCGAGGATATAGGTTGCTTGCACATCGGTAAGATCGAAGCTTGCCTTCAATTCCTGTTTTGGATCGTCCGCCTCGCGGATGATGGCGATCACCCGGTCGAGATTGAGGAAGACGACGAGCATGCCGGCGAGAACTTCGAGGCGGTGCGCGATCTCGGCCTGGCGATGGCGCGAGCGGCGCAGCAAAACGTCGCGGCGATGGTCGAGCCATTGCCGCAAGGCCTCCTTTAAGGACACGACCCGCGGCACGACGCCATCGGCGAGGAGATTCATATTTAGCGGAAACCGGCTCTCCAGCTCGGTGAGCTTGAAGAGCTGCTCCATCATCATTTCCGGATCGACGGTGCGCGCGCGCGGCTCGATGACGACCCTTATATCCTCGGCGGATTCATCACGGATATCGGCGACGAGGGGCAGTTTTTTATCGTTGAGAAGCTCGGCGATCTTTTCGATGAGCTTCGACTTCTGCACCATATAGGGAATTTCGGTGACGACCACGGCCCAAACGCCACGGCTGCCTTCTTCCTTCGCCCAGCGCGCCCGCAGGCGGAACGATCCGCGCCCGGTACGATAGGCTTCGGCAATTGATTCGCGCGGTTCAACCAAAATTCCACCGGTCGGGAAATCCGGTCCCGGCACGAACTCGAGCAATTGATCCGATGTTGCGTTCTTATGCGTTATGAGATGGAGCGCGGCGTCGCAAAGCTCGGCGAGGTTGTGCGGCGGAATGGAGGTTGCCATGCCGACCGCGATCCCCTGGGCGCCATTCGCCAGCAGGTTCGGCAGAGCGGCGGGCAAGACGACCGGCTCGTTCTGATCGCCCGAATAATTCTCGCGGAAATCGACCGCATCCTCGTCGATGCCTTCGAGCAAGAGGCGCGCGACATCCGTCATCCGCGCCTCAGTGTAACGATAGGCGGCAGCGCCATCTCCATCGATATTGCCAAAATTTCCCTGGCCGTCGATGAGCGGATAGCGCGAGGAAAAATCCTGGGCGAGGCGGACAAGCGCATCATAGATCGCCTGATCGCCGTGCGGATGGAAAGAGCCCATCACGTCGCCGACGATCTTCGCGCATTTCTTGAAGGCGGCGCCGGGATCGAGCCGCAAAATATGCATGCCATAGAGGATGCGCCGATGGACCGGTTTCAGCCCGTCGCGGGCATCGGGCAACGCCCGCCCCATGATGGTCGAAAGCGCATAGGCAAGATACCGCTCCTCGAGCGCCTCCCGCAGATTGACGTCTTCAGCCTTTCCGGCGGACGGCGGCGGCGTGATGTGTTTTCCCATGCGGGTGGCCTAAACGACGCGCAATGGCAAATCAAGTTCCGCTTATGTTCTTCGGCTATTTATGCACGGAATTGCCTGCTGCCGGACTTGCGCGGCAATTTATCGAGAGGATGAAGGCCACTTAGGGTCTATCCGTCCCCGGCATATCCGCCCAACGCGATATATTTTTTCCGCACCCGCTGCACGGCTTCCTTGACGAGCGGATCGAGACCCTCGCCACCTTCGTCCAAATGCTGGAAGATTTTTTTGCGCATGCTCAACGCCCAGAATTTGGCGATGTGATTTGCGATCCCGGCGACCGCCTTTTCATGCTCTTGCGGCGCGAAAAATTTTCCGATTTGATTCGCCATATAAATCAGCTTTTTGGGCGAGGATGGGTCATGCGACATGGTGCTGGGCTCGATCGATGATGCGTTGAGGATGGGTGAAAACTTCGAAGTCCTGGCCGCGCGCGATCGCCACGAGTGTGAGTCCGCTGGCCTCCGCAAGGCGGACCCCGGCCGCCGTCGGCACCGATACGGCGGCAATGACAGGCGCGCCAAGCCGCGCGGCTTTTTGAATGAGTTCGATGGAGACCCGGCTCGTCAAAAGCACGATGCCATGCGCGGCCGCCTCCCCTGCCCGCACGAGTGCGCCGATGAGTTTGTCGAGCGCATTGTGGCGGCCGACATCCTCCCGCACGGCGGCAAGGCCGCGCGACGGAACCCAAAAGCCCGCGGCATGAACGGCATGCGTTTCGCGATTGAGCTTTTGGCCGGATGAGAGGGAAGCCATTGCTGCGACGATCGCGCTGGAATCGAAACGGCTCGCATTGGAAACGACAGGTGCCGGGCGCGCCGCCTCCTCGAGGCTTTCGATCCCACAGAGGCCGCAGCCAGTCGGCCCTGCCATGCTCCGGCGGCGGGCGGCATAGGTTTTCGCACGATCTTCCGGGAGCCACATACGGAGTTCGATGCCAAGCGGCGTTGTGACGATGTCGAGGCTGGCGATTTCGCTCGGAGTCTCGATCAAGCCCTCGGTGAGCGCGAAACCAATGGCAAAATCCTCCAAATCGGCAGGCGTCGCCATCATCACAGCGTGGGTTGTGCCATTGAAGGTGAAAGCGATTGCTGTCTCTTCCGGCACGGAGCGCACGGAAGGCGACACCTCGCCCTCCCGCCACGCGAGGCAAGTGACGCTATGGGAAGGCGGCGGCAGGGGACTGCCACCGTCGTCAATGGTATCTCCGGTCATTCCGCCGCTTCGGTGACCTCGGCGATGCGGCGGCTCTGCTCCGCCTGTTCGCGATACCGCTCCTGCCAATCCGTCGGCCCGTTCGAGCGCGAAATTTGCACGGCTGTGACCTTGAATTCCGGACAATTGGTTGCCCAATCGGAGAAATCGGTGGTCACGACATTGGCCTGGGTGGTCGGATGGTGGAAGGTCGTGTAGATGACGCCCGGCGCCACACGGTCAGTGACGAGCGCCCGCAAGGTCGTTTCCCCGGCACGGCTTGCAACCTTCACCCAATCGCCCTCATTGACGCCGCGTTGTTCGGCATCATGAGGGTGAATTTCGAGACGGTCCTCATCGTGCCACGCGACATTCGCGGTGCGGCGCGTCTGCGCCCCGACATTATAATGGCTGAGAATCCGCCCGGTCGTCAGCAGGAGGGGATAACGCGGCCCGGTGCGCTCGTCCGTCGCCACATATTCGGTGAGGACGAACTTGCCCTTGCCTCTCTTGAAACCGCCGATGTGCATGATTGGCGTGCCATGCGGGGCGCTCTCATTACAAGGCCATTGGATCGATTCGGTTTCGAGCCGGGCATAGGACACACCCGCGAAGCTCGGCGTCGTCGCCGCGATTTCGTCCATGATTTCGCTCGGGTGGCTGTAACGCATCGGCACGCCCATGGCCTCGGAGAGCTTCACCGTGATTTCCCAATCGGCAAAGCCGTTCTTGGGGCTCATCACCTTGCGGACCCGGCCGATGCGGCGCTCCGCATTGGTGAAGGTCCCGTCCTTTTCGAGGAAGGTCGAACCCGGCAGGAAGACATGGGCGTAATTCGCCGTCTCGTTGAGGAAGAGATCCTGGACGATCACGCATTCCATCGCGGCAAGACCGGCCGAGACATGATGGGTGTCAGGGTCGGATTGGAGAATATCTTCGCCCTCGATGTAAATGCCTTTGAACGTGCCCTCGACGGCGGCATCCAGCATGTTGGGAATGCGCAGTCCCGGCTCCTTATCGAGCGTGACGTCCCAGAGCTTCTCATAAATGGCACGCGCATTATCGTCGGAAATGTGCCGGTAGCCCGCGAGTTCATGCGGGAAAGACCCCATGTCGCAGGCACCCTGCACATTGTTCTGGCCGCGCAGCGGATTGACACCGACCCCGTTGCGGCCAATGTTTCCCGTCGCGAGCGCGAGATTGGCGATTGCGAGAACCGTGGTCGAACCCTGGCTGTGTTCGGTGACGCCGAGCCCATAATAGATCGCCGCGTTGCCGCCGGTGGCATAGAGCCGGGCCGCCTTGCGAATGAGATCGGCGGGAACGCCGGAGACTTTTTCGACCGCTTCTGGGCTGTGCCGCGGCTCGGAGACAAACTCCGCCCAGTCCTGGAACTCCGACCAATCGCAGCGCTCGCGCACGAACGTCTCGTTGACGAGACCCTCGGTCACGATCACATGGGCGAGTGCGGTCAGCACCGCGACATTGGTGCCGGGCTGCAACGGCAGATGATAATCGGCCTCGACATGCGGCGTCCGTACGAGATCGATCCGGCGCGGATCGAGAACGATTAATTTCGCGCCCTCGCGCAGCCGCCGTTTCATCGCCGACGCAAACACCGGATGGCCATCGGTCGGATTGGCACCGATCACCATGATGACATCGGATTCCTCGACCGAATCGAAATCCTGCGTCCCAGCCGACGTCCCAAACGCAGTGCCAAGGCCGTAACCGGTCGGGGAATGGCAGACGCGCGCACAAGTATCGACATTGTTGTTGCCAAAACCGGCGCGGACAAGTTTCTGAATGAGATAGGTCTCTTCATTGGTGCAGCGGGACGAGGTGATCGCACCGACAGACGTTTTACCATATTTCGTCTGAATGCGTTTGAACTCGGAGGCTGCATAGGCGAAGGCTTCGTCCCAGGAGACTTCTCGCCAAGGATCCGAGACTTTGGCGCGGATCATCGGCTTAAGAATGCGATCCCTGTGGGTCGCATAGCCCCAAGCGAAGCGCCCCTTGACGCAGGAATGGCCGTGATTGGCCTTGCCGTCCTTATAGGGCACCATGCGGACGAGTTCCTCGCCGCGCATCTCGGCCTTGAAGCTGCAGCCGACACCGCAATAGGCGCAGGTCGTGACCGCCGAATGTTCGGCCTGGCCAATTTCGATCACCGATTTTTCGATGAGCGTGGCGGTTGGGCACGCCTGGACGCAAGCGCCGCAAGAGACGCATTCCGATTCGAGGAATGGCTCCGCCTGCCCCGCCGACACCCGGCTGTCAAAGCCGCGCCCGTCAATCGTCAGTGCGAAGGTGCCTTGCACTTCCTCGCAGGCGCGAACGCAGCGATTGCAGACGATGCATTTCGAGGGGTCGTAGCTGAAGTAAGGATTGGATTCATCTTTCTTATCGGTGAGATGATTGTGGCCCTCATAGCCGTAGCGGACGTCCCGAAGCCCGACGTTTCCAGCCTCCGTCTGCAGTTCGCAATTGCCATTGGCGGCGCAGGTCAGGCAATCGAGCGGATGATCGGAGATATAGAGCTCCATTACACCCTTACGCAGGGCTTTCAGCCGATTGGTCTGGGTGTGGACCACCATGCCTGGCATGACTGGCGTCGTGCAGGAAGCGGGGGTGCCGTTGCGCCCCTCGATCTCAACGAGACAGAGTCGGCAAGAGCCGAACGATTCGAGCATATCCGTGGCGCAGAGTTTCGGGATTTTGGTGCCAGTCTCCATCGCCGCCCGCATGATGGACGTGCCTTCTGGAACTTGCGTCTCGATGCCGTCGATGGTCAGCGTGACCATTTTCTCCGACGGCGAAGCGGGCGTTCCGTAATCGATCTCGGTAATCAGCGGCATGGTAGCCTCCTCATTCCGCCGCGGCGAGAACGCGCGGCGTGAAATCTTCCCTAAAATGGCGTACGGCGCTCATCACGGGATAGGGCGCAAATCCCCCGAGTGCGCAAAGTGAGCCGAACTTCATCGTGTTGCATAGGTCTTCGAGGAGAACCATATTTTCGTCGGGTCTAATACCGGCGAGCACACGATCCACAACCTCGACACCCCGGGTCGAGCCAATCCGGCATGGGGTGCATTTGCCGCAACTTTCGATGGCGCAGAACTCCATCGCGAACCGCGCCATGACGGCCATGTCGACCGTATCGTCGAAAACAACGATACCGCCATGGCCGATCAGCCCATCGCGCGCGGCGAAGGCTTCGTAATCGAAAGGCGTATCGAACAGCGCGCGGGGGAAATACGCGCCCAGCGGGCCGCCGCATTGCACCGCCCGCACTGGACGCCCGCTCAACGTGCCGCCGCCGATCGTATCGACGATTTCCCCAAGGGTCAGACCGAAAGCGGTTTCATAAAGCCCGCCATAACGGACGTTCCCGGCGATCTGGATCGGCATTGTCCCGCGCGAACGTCCAAACCCGAAACCGGCATAAAAATCGGCGCCGCGATCGAGAACCGTGGGCACCGCCACGAGTGACAGCACATTGTTGATGACGGTGGGTTTGCCGAACAGCCCCTTATGGGCGGGGAGCGGCGGTTTCGCCCGGACGATGCCGCGTTTGCCCTCGAGACTGTCGAGAAGCGCGGTCTCCTCGCCGCAGACATAGGCGCCCGCGCCCATCCGCAATTCGAGCTCGAAGGCATAGCCAGAACCCAGAATGTCCGGGCCGAGATAGCCCGCCTCCCGGGCTATCCGCAGCGCCGCCGAAAATGTCTTTGCGGCATGCGGGTATTCCGAGCGGCAATAAACATAACCCTTGGTCGCGCCGACGCCGATGCCGCAAATCGTCATGCCCTCGATCAGGGCAAAGGGATCTCCCTCGACAATCATGCGGTCGGCGAAGGTGCCACTATCCCCTTCGTCGAAGTTGCAGACGACATATTTGCGGTCAGCCTGAGTGTCGGCGACGGTCTTCCATTTGATGCCTGTCGGAAAACCGGCGCCGCCGCGGCCGCGAAGCCCGGATTTCGTGACCTCGGCGACAATCGCCTGGGGGCCAATCGCGATGGCGTTTTTGAGCCCTTTCCAGCCATCAAATGCGGCGTAATCAGCCAAGGAAAGCGGATCGATGATGCCGCAGCGGGCGAACGTGAGCCGCGTCTGGCCCGAAAGAAACGGATGCTCCTCCGGCTTGCCAATGCGAAGGGGATGCGCGCCGCCAGTGACAAGGCCCGCATCAAAGAGAGAGGCGACGTCGGCAACCGCAACCGGTCCATAGCCGATCCGCCCCTGTGCCGTCTCGACCTCGATCAGCGGCTCCAGAAAAAACATCCCGCGCGAGCCAGTCCGGACGATCTCGACGGCGACGCCCCGCGCGCGCGCTTCGTCTGCGATCTTCGCGGCGACCTTATGGGCGCCCATGGCGATCGCGGCAACATCCTGAGGAACGAAAATACGCGTCATGACGCGCGCGCCTCTTCGAGAATTTCGGTAACTTTGCCGGCATTCAGACGGCCGTGCGGCTCCCCATCGAGGAGCGCGGAGGGAGAGTTGGCGCAGAGGCCGAGGCAATAGACAGGCTCAACCGTCAAATCGCCATCCCGTGTCGTGCCGTGCCAGCCAACACCAAGATTGTGAAGAACGGTTGCCGCCAAAGCCTCGCTGCCGACGCTTTGACAGGCTTCCCCTCGGCAAAGCTGCAACACATGACGCCCGCACGGCGCATCACGGAAATCATGGTAGAATGTTACAACTCCATGAACTTCCGCGCGCGAAAGGTTGAGCGCGCCGGCGACAAGGGGAACGGCGTCGGTGTGGATATGACCGAATTCTTCCTGCAATGCGTGCAAAATCGGAAGCATCGGACCCTCAAGCCCGATGTGTTCGGCGATGATTTCCTGTGCGCGCTCTGCATTCCAAGTGGAAGCTTCAGGCATGCGTTTCCCGTCCGTTCTTTTTATGGCTCTATAACTATGAGGTCTGGGGGACCAAAGATCAATAAGCCAGTCTTGTACTCTTATAGAAAAATTCTATCAATCTAGTACAGCCATGCTGCCATAGCCCATCAATTGGTTTTGGGCATCGCCAACTTGCTCGCTTCGGCGGCGAGCGCCCGCGTGAGTGGCGGAATGGGCTCGCGGCGCGGCGACACCAGACCGATCGTATAAATTTCCTGCGGTTCGACGATGGGGATTGCGCGCAAAGGGTCGCTCACGCTGAGCATACTGGCGAGCATTTCGGAGACAACGCAGGCATAGCGGCCAATCCGAACATGCGCAAACAACACAAGTATCGAGTTCGATTCGACAGGCGGCGCCGCAGGATTGACCAGCAGCTGGTCGATAATGCGACGGTTTTGCATATCGGGGGTGAGCAGGCAAAGGGGAATGCGGGCCACATCCGCCCAAGTCACTTTCTCGCGCTCGCCATAGCGGCCCCCAGCGCGGGTCAAAAGCTGGTAACGCTCGCGATATAGCGGCACGGTTTGAAGATCTCCGAGCGGTTCATTGTCGAGATAGGTGAGGCCAGCGTCGATTTGAAAATCGTCGAGCATCGACAGGATTTCGCGCGACGTTTTGGAAAGCACCGTGAATCGCACGCCAGGATGCTTCGCCCGGAAGGGGATTGTCAGTTCCGCCGCCATCGGGAGCGCGGTCGGAACCGCGGCCAGCGTCAGATGCCCGGAAAGCGCGGTCTTCGCGGCATGCACATCCTGACGCATGGCGCGCGCGTCGCTGACGATGCGCCGGCCCCATTCCAGCACACGCTCGCCTTCCGCCGTCAGCCCGTAATAGCGCGAACTGCGGTTGACGAGCAGCACGCCTAATGTTTCTTCAAGCTGTTTGATGCCGGCCGACAAAGTGGGCTGCGTCACCCCGCAACTATCGGCGGCGCGGCTGAAATTGCGTTCGCGCGCCAGCGCGATCAGAAACTCAAGCTTGTCGATCATCGCGCCGCGCTGGTTTCGAACGTCAGGTTTTGTGCCCGTAAAGCAGCCTCACGGCGGTGGAACGCCGTGATAAAGGCGGCATGGCTCCAGGCGAGGCTCTTTGCCGATGTCTGGGCGCCGGTTGTCTGGTCGAATTGCTCCGAAAGCTCACCGGATGCTGGCGTATAGGCCGCGACGGTCGCCATGAATTGATCCCCGCGCCGGAGCAAAGCCTCAAAATGCTGTTGATGATCCGCATCTTCCGAAATACCCAGCCGGGCCAAAGACGCCGTATTCCCCGCCATCAACCGCGGACCGGTGCCGGCAGCCACCGCTTCCGCCAGCAAATAATAAAACTCAGCCGCGCCGAGCGTTGAAAAATAATAAGCGCCACCGCTGAAATATTTGTCGCCGGCATAACGCCCCAAGGCGGGGCCAAGATGTTCCGGCCGGTTCCGGTTGATCTCATAGCTCGCGCTGAACAGATCCTCGAGCCGGGTCAAGGTCGCCATGACCTTGGGATCTTGCACGCTATGCGGCCCCTCCGTCCGGCCAGAGTGGATGATTGCAAGGATCACCGCGAAATCGAGTCCCTTGCCGGGTGCCGGATTGACGGTATCCCGGCGGCTTTCGTAAAAACCTGCCTTCTCATTCCAATATTCATCGAGCGATTGGAGGATCTCCCCCGCCTCCGTCAGGCAGGAGTGGCAAGCCTCCTCCATCCCCAGTTCTTGCATCCATCGCGCGCCGCCGGCGAGCGCCGCATGCTGCAGCAGCCGCGTATAGTAATGCTGGCCAAGTTCCTCTTCCCACAAATCGAAACAGGCTTCGCGCCAATGCTCAAGGGTGAAGCGAAGATCGGTCTCGATCAGCACGCGCATGGCCGCGCGGGCCTCGGAATCGAGGCCTTTCACAGGCCAGTAGCGCATCAGGACGATGGCCCGCGCCGCCGGACCGTCATGTTGCGGGCGCGACCATTTGCTGATGTCGAGCGTCGCGTCGGGATTGAAGCGAGGCTCGCCAAGCACGTGATCCCCAGCTATCGCACGAAGCTCGTTGTCGCTGCGCACGAATTGCAAAAAAGCCGGATCAATCTTTTTCCTGAAATCCCCGGACTCATTTAGAAACATGCCGCCATCGAGCCGGTTGAGGGAGAGGCTGAACGCGACAAATTCCTTGAAACGTGAGAGCCCATCCCCGGCCGCACGTCCCTCAGCAATCACGTGCCGTAAAGCATCGATGACCATCGCCGAATCGCGCAGCCAATGGAAAAAATAGTCCGGGTCCGGATCCCAGGAGCCAAGAGCGGTTGAAGCCACGACCGAACCCGGCAGAGGCCGGATCGTCTGGCCGAACCCGCGCCGCTCCTTGACGATATGCGTCGCCGAAATCGCATTCAGCATCGCCGTCACGGAGAGGGGGTATTGCCGAGCCATCCATTTGCGCAGCCGGCTTTCTTCATCCTGTCCTGGAAAGCTCCCGGCTAACGCCCCGCCCATCGTCATGGCGTTTCTCCTAGCTCACATGCGGGCTTGTGAATCCAAGACGCTTCAGGCCCGCCGCAACATCGGGGTCCGCCATGAACAGCTTCCATAAAAGGCCGCTCCGGTAATTCTCGATCATGATCACGATGGGTCCCTGATCGATCGCGAGATAGGTTTTCGCGTACCAATCCTGGCTCTCGCTGAACGCGTCGGTGAAGCCAAAGCGCCCCCAAATCCTATCGCCGAGCGAATCATGGAAATATCGGAGCGCCCGCATCGCCTGCTCCGGCGCATAGGAGAAACTAGAAAGCGCCGCCGTCGGACTGATCACGCCGTTATCATTGTCTGGCGCATGCGCGGCGTAACCGGCAGGATCATCGCTCGCCGTCAACCCCCAGCAGGACGGTCCAAAACCCTTGTAACGGTTCGGATTGCGAACGCAGTGTTCATAGTTGATCAGAGTGTGCTGGACGTTTTGCTGAAAATAGTTTGCGTAAGCATCCTTCAGCCCGCGCGGATCGATCCCGCAGAAGGAATAGTGGCAAAAGAACAAAGGCCCCCCATAGTCCGGCCCCAGCGGCAGATCGAGATCGTAATAGAAACGGCGATTGAGGAAGGAGCGGCTTTGCGCGAAACCTTCGTGATAGGAGGAGCGCTTGATCGCGTAATGCGGAGAGGCGGCGGCGAGCACATAAGTGATGAGGCATTCGTTCCAGCCATGGATATCGTGATCGAGACTGAAGCCGTTGTTAGGGCTCCAGTGCCAGGTCAGGACATGGCGTCCGTCGCGGGCGTGCCAGTTCCATTCGGCATCAAGCCACAGCCAGGTGATGCGATCGCGCAGATTCTTCTCGACGGGGGTGTCTGAATTAAAATACTGACGTGCACACAGTAGCCCCTGAAACAAAAATGAAGTCTCGACAATGTCAGAGCCGTCATCCTTGCGTCCAAACCGGATCACCGCGCCGGTGCGGCCGTTCATGTAATGCGGAAATAGGCCATGAAAACATGGTCCCCGTTCCAGAAAACCGAGGATGAGGCTAAGACGGTCAACAGCCTCGCCGCGCCTGACCCAGCCGCGCTCGGCCGCGACGATGATTGCCATGATGGCAAAGCCGGTGCCACCCGTGCAGACGAGGTCGTCATCGGGATCCTGCACGAGTCCCGTTCTGTCGCGCGCGAGGCCACAAAGGGGATGCGCGCCCTCCCAAAAATAACGAAAGGTCTGACGCTGGACCTGTTCGATGAGCGCCTCGTCCTTCAGTCTGGCAGACGGCTGATGTTTCAACGAGGGACTTTTAGACTCCGGCATCGTGGGCAACTTCTCTCTAAGGCGGTCATATCGCGGGAGCTTTTTCTTTCGCCGCGGGAGGGGAAATTGGCGCTGCGGCACAAGGCGCCAAGCGCTCACCTTCTGGATCTACAATCAGGTGAAGGACACGCGTGAAAAAGCCTCCTTGGGTGTCCGCACGGCCGATATTGACGATCGCCGCTTCCGCCAGTTCCTGACCAAAAACATCAAGGACCAAGCCGCGCGTGTCGTCGTCAAGGTAGTCGATCGATTCATCGAGAAATATCCAGCGCGGCTTGTGCAGCAAGAGCCGGGCGAAGGCGAGTTTGTGCTGGTCCTCGGGGGTCAATTCCCGTTCCCAGCGCGCGACATGATCGAGGTCGGGTGACAGATGTGCGAGTTTCATTCGCTCCAGCGCGGCCAGGTAGACATCGTTCGCGAATTGAGATGGCTGGGAGGGATAGGCAAGCGCACCGCGTAGCGTGCCGGGCGGCATGTAATCTTGGTGAGAAATGAACATCATCGTTTGCCTGGGCGGCAGCAGGATGCGCCCGGTTCCCCACGGCCAAAGCCCTGCGATCGCACTAAAGAAACTGGTCTTCCCGCCCCGCCGCTTGCCAATGACCAGCACCCGCTCCGCCGGACCGATCATGACATGCTTTTCGCTGAGCTTCATGCAACCCCGGGGGGAGGCGATGCCCAATTGGTCGAATACGAGCCGGTCGTCGGCCGTCGGCACGAGCTCGATGCGGGCCGTCTCGCCGCCGATCTTGTCCATCTCGAGAAGGGCCAGACGGAAACTCGCAACACGCAAAAGAGTGGCCCGCCAATCGGCGATCGTGCTAAAATTATCAACGAACCAGCGCAGCGCCTGCTGCACCTGATTAAAGGCCCCGACCGACAGCATTAATCCGCCGAGCGACATATCGCCTGCGAAATAACCGGGCGATGCCACGATGAACGGAGCCACGATCGCGAACCAGCCATAACCGGCGGTAAGCCAGGTCAGGCGGGTAATCCCGGTGACGAGCCGACGCATCATCGAAAGGACCTGGCTGAACTCGCGGTTCAAATAGTCCTTTTCATCCGTTTCCCCACCATAAAGCGCAATGGCTTCGGTGCGCTCGTTGACGCGCACCAGCGCAAAACGCAAATCCGCCTCGCGCGCGTAGCGCCCGGCGTTGAGACCAATCAAAGGACGCCCGATCCGCCAGCTTCCAAAAGACGCGATGCCAGCATAGGCGAGCGCAAACCAGACCATATATCCGGGCAACCCGAAGCTTATTCCGGCCACGGAAAATGTTACACTTTCCGAAACACCCCACAAAACGGTGATAAAGCTTATGAGAAGCAGCGTCGCTTGGAGCAGACCTATGCCGAGGTCGGTTGAGAGATCCACCAGATGACGAGCATCCTCATGAATGCGCTGGTCTGGATTCACGCCGATTTCGCCTGCCCCTGACAGACGAAACGCGCGTCCGGGCACGAGCCATTGCTCGAAAAGATCATGCGTGAGCCCATCGCGCAGCTTCAACTTGCTCATCTCCCTGAGCCAGGCCTGGGTGACATTCAAGGCCAGCAACGCGCCGGCAATCACCCCAAAGACCACGAGCTGGTACAAAAATTCATGATAGTTTTTGAGCGAAAGCGCATCGTAAAACGGCTTGTTCCAGGCATTGAGTTTGATCTGGCCGTAGGCGGTCAGTGCGACCACGACGCAAAGTGCCGCACCAAGCAAAATGAGCGTGTTGCGTCCAGGCGAATTCCAAAACGTCGTTATCATCATCCACAACTGGGGCGCGAGCTTGTCGTCTCGCGATTCAGTTGTCGCCGGGATTTCAAAAGGTTTTGCGGTCTCGTCAGCCATTCGTGCCCGATTCCATTGTCCTTCGTGTCGCCGTAGGCCGCCGTTTAGAGCATGATCCCTAGCAAGTGGAAACCCGATTCGCGATCACGCTTCCACGCTAACCTAAGCGTTACATCTTTTATACAGGATCTGGACCCCGATGACTCGGATCGACGAACTTCTGACGGCAATGACCCTCGATGAAAAAATAGGCCAACTCAATATGATGGCGGCTGGATATGCGGTCACCGGGCCGGTTATTGGGAGCGAGATAGCGAGCGGCATTCGCGCCGGGCGAATCGGCAGTCTCCTCAACCTGTGGGGGACGGAGAAAGTTGCCGCGATGCAAAAAATCGCGATGGAGGACACAAGGCTCGGCATCCCCCTGCTTGTGGGATTTGATGTTCTGCACGGGCATCGGACCCTCTTCCCCATCCCGCTCGCCGAAACAGCGGCCTTCGATTCTTTGTTATGGGAACGAACCGCGCGCGCGGCAGCGATCGAGGCGGCCGCCGACGGCATCGCAATGACCTTCGCGCCCATGCTTGATATCGCGCGCGACCCGCGTTGGGGGCGAATCGCCGAAGGACCTGGTGAAGACCCCTGGGTTGGCGCTCAATTCGCCAAAGCCAAGGTGAAGGGATTCCAAGGTGCCGGCTTGCCCGGCGGCTTGAAAAACCCGGCGGCGGTCGCGGCCACGGCCAAGCATCTTTGCGCTTATGGCGCCGCCATTGCCGGACGCGATTATGCTTCAGCGGATGTTTCCGAACGGCTTTTGCACGAAGTTTATCTGCCTCCTTTCGCAGCTGCGGTCGCGTCAGGCTGCGCCGCGATCATGCCAGCCTTCAACGATATCGCCGGCATCCCGCTTACCGCCCATATCCCGCTGCTGCGTGATTGGCTGCGCGGAGCAGTGGGTTTCGATGGTGTGATCGTCAGTGACTACAACGCGGTCGCCGAATTGATAAGCCATGGCATCGCGGGCGATCTCATCGAGGCGGCAGCAGCGGCGCTCCAGGCTGGCATCGATATCGACATGGTGAGCGGCGCGTATAGCCAGGGCTTGGCTCCGGCGATCGCATGCGGCATGGTTTCGATTGGCGCGGTCGATGCCGCCGTGCGCCGGGTGATCACCCTAAAGGAGCGGCTTGGTCTTTTCGACGATCCCTACCGGCGGGGTTCGTCGGCCGCGCCCACCCCCGGCGCTTCCACTTCCCCGCGCGAACTCGCCCGCGAGGCGGGGCGGCGGTCGATTGTTCTGCTGAGCAATGACAGTGTCCTGCCACTTGCGCCGAGCCTGCGCCGCATTGCGCTCATCGGTCCGCTCGCCGATGCTCGCGCCGATATGCTCGGACCATGGTCGCTTGCAGGGCATGCTTCCAGCGCAGTAACGATTCGCGAAGGCCTTGCAACTGCCCTGCCCGGCACCGAAATCGGTTTTGCCCCAGGCGCAACCATCTCGGGAGAAGATACTTCGGGCTTCGCCGCGGCACGGGAGATGTGCCGCGACGCCGAACTCATTGTTTTAAGTCTTGGCGAAGCCGCCGACATGAGCGGCGAAGCGGCGAGCCGCGCGACCCCCGGTTTGCCCGGCGTCCAGAACGCCCTTGCGGACACTATTTTCGAGATCGGCAAGCCGGTGGTTGTGATCATTTCCTCCGGGCGGCCGCTCATGATTGCACCGATAGCCAGAAAAGCCCACGCTTTGGTTGCGACTTGGTTCCTCGGCGTCGAAGCCGGCAATGCCATCGCAGATGTGCTCACCGGGACATACAATCCCACCGGGCGGCTTCCCGTGACGTGGCCCCGCGATGTCGGCCAAATACCGATTTTTTTCGGCGAACGGCCGAGCGGAAGGCCCGCCCATCCGGAGAATCATTATACAAGCAAATATCTCGATATGCCGGTCGAACCGCTGTTTCCATTCGGGCACGGATTGAGCTACAGCCGTTTCACGTTGCACAATCCGCGCGTGAACAAGCAAGATTTCACGGCCACTGACGAATTGACGGTTGAGATGGATGTCACCAATGAGGGCACCGTCGCTGGCGAGGAAACCGTTTTCCTTTTTACGCGGGACATTGTGGCGAGCGTCGCGCGGCCTCTCCTAGAGCTCAAGGGCGTTGGCAAGATTGCTCTCGCAGCGGGGGAAAGCGGCACGGTTTCGATAAAGTTTGCCGCCAGGGCACTGGCTTTTCCCGGGGTTGATCTGATGCCAGTTTTCGAGCCCGGTGAATTTTTAATATACGTTGGCCAGAGCGCCGATCCGCGCCATTTGCACTCCCTCGAATCGCGCGCCCTGCCTGGCTGACACAAATTCTATAATGAATCGCAGACTAAGCATGGATATTTGCCGCGGGGCTTGCGGCAGCGGCAGCGCCCCGTTATAAGAGCGCGAAGCGAAGTGCGGCCGGAAAAGTTCCGGCGGCGCGCCGGAGTGTAGCGCAGCCTGGTAGCGCACCTCGTTCGGGACGAGGGGGCCGGAGGTTCGAATCCTCTCACTCCGACCATTTTGTTTCGATGTTCGATGCAAGAGACCGCGAGTAGCGGCACCCAGTGTGGGCATTAAGGATGGGGAGTTTCCGCCAGGGTTTGATGGCACGGCGCGTCGCGGTCAGCGCGTTCGCGGTGTATGCGCTGTTGCTGCAAGCGTTTCTCCTTGCCGCTGCGCCAGCCTCATCGTTCTCATTTCCGGGCGAAATCGGCGTCAATTGTAGTATTGAAGGAACAGGCAGCGGCGCGCCTGGAAGTGTTCCCGTCCGGCATCACGGACTTTGCTGCATTATGGCTTGCGCCGCCGCTGCCTGTGTCTATGTTGGCACAGCCTCGGCGATTGCGGCTTTTCTTCCCCAACGCGTCGCCTCTCTTATTCTTTACGCGGTTGCGCAAGGAATACCCCCGCGAGCACCTCTCAAGCATTATTTCGCCGCGCGCGGTCCGCCCGCCCTCGGCTGATTTGGTCCGCCGCCCGGTGACTCGGGTTCTCCTTGGCGATCCTGGCCTGCTTCGCGCAATGGCCTGACTTTCCCGCGACATGAGCTGTTTTCCGCGCCGTAACATGGCGTTGGGTTCAAGTCTCGCGTGAAGTCAAACCCCAAGGACACAAGCCCGAAAAGACTGGTGCGCGCAGATTTGGCCACTCCCAATCGAGCAGGGCCAATCGTCAAATCCCGCTTTTTCATTTCGCGCGGCCGACGTGGCCCTTCGCGGCCCCGGCCTTGTCAAGAGGTCCCAACATGTTGCTTCCCGGTTTTGGCGCCGCCGTCTTGGCGCTTACTATTCTGATCATCACGTGGTGCTTCCCTCCCGCTCTGCCCAGGGAGGACGCTCATGTCAGCGGCTAACACGGCCCTCGCGGGCTTATATCAGGCTCATGCCACCGAGCTGAAAGGATTTGCGCGGCGCCGCGTCGGACGCGACGAAGCGGAAGACGTCGTGCAGGATGCCTATCTCCACCTCCTCCAGCGCGGCACCGCAGCTCATCTTGACCAACCGCGCGCCTATCTCTTTCGAACCGCCGCAAATCTCGCGGTGGATTTCGCGCGTAAGGCCAAGATCCGTTTGCGTTATGTCGGCGAGACTTTCGATCTCGATGCCAATGTGGTGGCTCCCGCCAATCCCGAATCTGCGACGGGTGCTTCAATGGAGTTGGCCAGGCTGCATGCCGCCCTCGCAAAATTGCCGCCGCTGTGCCGCGATGCCTTTCTGCTCAATCGGGTCGAGGGGCTCACCCATGCCGAGATCGCGGGGCGGATCGGCGTGTCGGTACGCACAGTTGACCGCTTTATGGTACGGGCATGGAACCATTTGCGCGGTCATTTCGGGACTGAATTCAAGAATTGAGGGAGCTTCTGTCGCCACAACGATGATAACGAGGGAGGGCGCTGTCCGACGGCGCCCTCACTTCGTTATTTGCAATCAGGTCGACGCCAATGAAACAAAGCAAGGCTGTCTTGCCGCGAATGAGCCACGAGGGCACCCACGGAAAATCAAGAGAGCGTCCTTAGAAAGGTCTCGATTTTTGAGAAGTAATCCGGCCAGGTTGGCGGTCTATAGCTCGAAATCCGCCGCCGAATCGTTTCCGATCCATCTGTGTTGCTCGCCAGGGTCTCGACCGCGTCGAGCCATCCAAGCCCATCCATGGGATGCCGGTAGATCGCATAGTCCGCAGCGACATCGCGATGCGCCGGAAGGTCGGATGCGATGACGGGCGTGCCCACGCACAATGCCTCGATAAGCGGCAAACCATACCCCTCGGCATGAGACGGCATCAAGAGACCCCTCGCATGACTCACCAATCGCCGAAGTGCAGGGCTCGATAAGCCTCTTGCGAGTACAATGTGATTCTCGAGATCCCGGCATCGGGTGAGAAGACGTAAAATTGCCTCCCCGCCCCACGCAGGTGAGCCGACCACAACGAGTTTGGGAGCTTGCGGGCCGCGCCGGCGGACCAATTCCCGCCAGACATTGACGAGAAGCGCATGATTTTTGCGAGGTTCCAGTGCTCCGCACACAACAAAATAGTTGTGCGAAGCCAATTCCTGATCCGGCTGCCCAGGTTCGAGGAATACCGGCGCCACGGGTAGCGGCACGGTTGCGACAGGGATGTCGCCCCGCCCGCGCGCTCGCATTTCGCGCGTCACAGAATCCCGCGCGGATGGTGAGTTTGTGATAAGCGCGGCGGCATAGCGGGCTGCGTTAGCTGTCATATGCCGGTGATGACGCAGGCCGGAGTCGGAAACCCACTCCGGGTTCTCCAAAGGGATCATATCGTGCAACATGAAAACGGGTTTCACATCTGGCCGCCGCTGCAGCCAGGCGAGAAACCATGGGAACGCGAGACCCACATGTCCAATATTGACATAAATGGAATTTTGCGGCGCGGCTGAAAGCCGCCCTAACCCGCGCGGGAGGCCGCCCGCTGAGAATAGATTGGCAAACCGCCGGGCCTTCTCACTTACGTTGGTCTTGCCTCTACGCCGCGCGGTCAATGCGCAATTCGCCGCCAGCCGCATTTTAATATCGTCAAGACCGGTATCTTCCTGCGATGCTCTTGACTCGGACCAGATGTCCTCCAGCCGGTCGATCAGTTTTAAGAGCCTGCCACGCTCGAACCAAACAATCCCCCAGGGCGTCGGCAAGGTGCCCCCGCAGTCGCCGCGCCAGCTTTCCGCGAAATGGCGCGCGTAACCCAAATCCACACGGTCGATTCCTCTAGGGGTCGGGACCAAGGGTCCAGCAAACATGCGAACCATGTCATAGGCAACAGGCACCGACAAAACGACCCCCATCAAAATCGGTCGCAATTTATCCCAGCCAAAGGAATTGCGGCCGGCACACAAAATGAGCGATCCTGCCGGAATTGGCCCCTTCAAGAACATCGTGCCAATTCGTAAATATTCTATTCACCAACATTCTTGGAAATTTATGCAAGGACTGGGATCACAACCGCTCCCCCCAGCTCTGTAGAGAATCCTCGAGGCGTAATCTTCGTGCCACTCTGAACACATTGATGGCGAAGAGACCGATGGAAACAATCCCCATGCCTATAAACGCAAATTCGTAAGGGGAAACCATCACCGGTCCGACCGGCATCGTTACGTGTCCGGCGAAGTACATCCAGCAATTGAGACTGATGAGGACGATACGAAATTCGGTGGGCCCCGCAGACAGAAAGGACAATTGGAGGTTCCGTGAGACCTGGCAGTTCAGGAGCACATACATCCAAAGCATATAGTACCCAACGAGAGCGAACAGAGCCACGTCCAGCCTTACATAGGCGGAAAGTCCCACCCCCAGCATGATCAAGAAGCTGCTGATCGCATCGACGGAAAAATCAACAAAATAGCCATATCGCGGTCTCTCGATTTGCCGGTGGCGGGCAAGGCTCCCGTCGAGCGAATCGCCAAACCAATGGATGACAATGCCGAGCGTCGCCAACCAGAAGAAGGAGGGGTCGAGCACGGTCGCCGCATAGCCCATGAAGGCAATCACGGCACCGGCGGCGCCGAATGCGGTCAGACAGTCCGGTGTAATAAATTGCGGAACGCGCGTGCACATCCAGTCGAGAAGCTTGCGTTCCCCATGAGCGAGGACATTCTGCTTGATGCGAACAGCCAATGGAGCACGGATTGGCAGCGTGCGAGCCGCCACCGGCGAAAGTGGCAGCGGCATTGGCGTGGCTTGCGAATCAGTCTTTTGAAGAAACCTGACAGATTGCAACGAACCCCCCATCAACAGTGAAATTTCTTCGGCGATACCGGAGCATAACTGTCAGGATTCCATATCTTCAAAACGCAATGCTACGATCAAGTATGAATATGGCAAAAAAACATTAGTCAAACCAGCGGCCGTCATGATGTTTCCTTTGATTTACCACAACATTCTGATTTCAAGTGATTTTCTTCCATTTAAAAGAATTCTGCGTTGCTTGAAAAATTTGAGCGGGCGGCAAGAATTCCTCACGTGCCCCGCCAGACTGGATCGATTGGAATCTGAAAAACAAGGTCGCAAGCAAGGAACGAATAGCGCGCGCGAATCAGCATTTGGTGGCGGCGCATACGGTTAACCCAGTAGAGGCCGGCGCCAAAAACAAACTGACGACTTCCATCACCTTTCTTGCACTGGTGATTGGGGCATTGGACACATAAAGCAAGTCTCTGTTAACGACATGGAAACTTTGGGCAACGAACAAACTGCCGGCGTCCCTCAGATTGAGCCTATAGACAATTGGCGTCGAATATCCCGGCTGCACCAAGGGACTATTGGGCCGCAAGGCGCGGGCAACCTCTTCCGGTTCGAAGCGGAAGATAAAAACGCCAGCCGGATCGGATCTTGAATCCACAAGGCCGCCGGCCTTCGCGAGTGCTTGCGAAAGATTGATTCCTTCCGCGTCGAACGGAATTTCAGCGTTCTGGCCTGTTGCTCCGTAAGCGATGAACGTTTGCGGATCCCGGATCAGGGTCAGCACGTCATTCGGACGAAGATAAATATTCTCCTTGGATTCGGAGGTCACCTTTGTCATCGCGACCCGGGCTGTCACGGGTCCACGCGACAGCTGGACGTAGGTTTCATTCACGGGAGCACGAATACCCCCAGCCGCCGCTATGACATCCATCACCCGATCACCCTTGATACTTAAAGGGACACGGGCTCCATTGGCGACCTCTCCGGTGACCGTCACCGTATTGCTGATTGAGTTTCTGACATTGACCAAGACCTGCGGTTGAATGGCTTTGCCTTCGAGAGCATGTTCTATGACGGTCTGGACCGCCCGGGTCGTATAACCGGCGACGGGGATCCTGCCGGCATAGGGAACCGTAATCGTACCGTCACGCCCAACGACCTGATCTGGGATCGTCGCACTATTCGCGCCCGTGCTGAATCGGTCTGAAACAAGGGGGGCCGAAAAGAGGCCGCCCGAGCCCGCTTCCCAGATCGTCACGGAAATTGTGTCGCCGACGCCAATGCGAGGCTCGACCGATGGCCGGTAGTCTCCAAAGTGTGCGAGAAAACTGTCCGGTCCGCGATGCCGCAATACATCAACGACCTGAGAATCAACATCGACAAGTTCATATCGCGGCAACTCCGCGGTTCCGGCACCTTGAACCACATCGTCCGCGCTCGGACCAGAACCCGAAACACTCGAGCACGCCGCCATTCCAAGACACAGCACCCCAGACAAGAGGCCGCGTGCGGCGATAAAAAGGGATTTCGGCATGCACGCCCTATGCTAGGTGACGCAATACAGGAATTCTTATACAAGACCAGCTTTCGCTTACTTCTAGCCAATCTTGTGTGCATTTTATGGCCAAAACCCACAAAATGAGAAATGATGGAACTTGAAAGACCACCACCGAATGCAAATGGATTTCGATGAAAATCAAGGGATTTTCGCTGCAAACCCTGTTGCCAAGGACATATTAAATGTTGCATCCAGATTAAACATAAGGTGACCATACTCTGGGCGTGCTTCAAAGCTCGAAGGGCCTAGTATAACATTCCGTAACTTGGGCGAGCCGGTTTAGCTCAGTTGGTAGAGCAACTGATTTGTAATCAGTAGGTCGCGGGTTCGACTCCTGCAACCGGCACCAATTAACCATTTGTTTTTAGGCTGCATTTTCGATTCCCGTTTCGTACCTTTTCCAAGGTTTGACACTTTCAATCAGCCGGTTTGACAGTTTTTGTTCGCCGTCTGGCCACTTCCGCATCGAAGTTTTTCACCACGCCGCTCATCTTTCGCTTGAAGTTCGCGCCTTTGGCATAGCGCCGCGCCATTTCGATTGTCTTCTGACCAAGCGCATCGGCAATGGTCCGCTCGTCATAACCCATCTCACTCAGAATATTCGCGACCGTGTGGCGTAATCCATAAAGGGTCAGATCCGGCCCGATGGATCCTTCTTTTTCGAGGCGAATCCGGAGCTTGCGCCACGAGGAGTTGAAGCCGCTCGGCGACCAAGGGCGGCCCCTGGAATTGGCACAAAGCGTTATGGCGGTATATGGGTAGGCGCGCGGGCGAGAATGTCCGCCAGCGGTCGCGGCATGGGCCAGAAAACCGGCTCTCCGGTCTTTGACCGCCTCGTTGCAATCTCGCCGCTCTTCGCGAAGGTTCGAGGCAATGTGAGCGCATCTTTCGGACCGAGTCCCGTAAACATCATCAAGGCAATCGCGAGGCGCATATGGTCCGGGGCGTCATCGAGGATCGCGTGCCGCTCGGTGTCTGACCAGGGCCGGTTCGCATCTGGCGCATCTTTTGGGCGGCGAATATCTTTGATGCCTGACGCCGGATTGCCGACGAGAAGGCCGCGTTCGGAACCCCATGCGAAGAGAAGCGAGAGAATCGCCTTGACGTAGTTTCCGAAGCGCCTGCCCTTGAGTTCCGCCTTGTCGCGGATGCGCACCACAAGCGGTCGGTCGAACCGTGCTAAGGGTGTATCGGCAATCGGCCGCAAGTATTCAAAATAGGTTTGATAATCGCGCTTCGTTTTGGGCGCGAGGGCGCGAAATGCCGACGAGGCTCGATATTCGGCAATTAACTGGCCGAGCGTTCCGGGCTTTTCTTTTTCGGCTTCCTTCGCCTCGACAAACGCAGCAATCCTTGCACATTCCGCAATGAATGCGGTTGAACCAATTGGCGCTTTTTTGAGGTCAATCGGAATGCCCGTTTTGCGATGGTAGCATCGCCACGTTTTTTTGTGCCGGTCGAGGAAAATTTTGAATCCCTTGACGCGAATAATCGTCACTTGAGCCTCTTGATAATTTCGTCGGCACTTGCCGGGTCTTTGGGTTCGCTGCCGTCCTGCCGGATGGTGATGCGAGCGCCGTCCTTTGTGATCTCGACGTGATCGACAACACGCCCAGCGGCCTCGATTGCCTTGATCGTCCGGGTGACTTCCCTCTGCTTAAATCTGCCTTCGTTCCGTTGTGACATGGTTCTCACCAAAAACACGGTTACTTTACACAATCAACCCTACGCTGCCTTGGGGAACTATCGGGTTAACGAAAAAATAACTATTTCCAAATCGTTGTTTATGCAGCCCTTTCCGCGCTTCCTCCGCACTTGAGCCAAAGCCTTTCGAGACATTTCGCTTGCTTTTCCGTCAACTCGCCGCGCCATTTTTCGAGCAACCCGCTCGCAAAATTCCGCTCCCATTGCGTTGCCAAGCCGGACTCCGCGACGACTGCCGCCATGTCCCGCCATGTCGGCTCCGGCGGTGGCTCCGGCGGTTTGGGCTTGCGCGCCTTCCGTGGCTTCCGTGGCTTCCGCCGTCCTCGGTCTTCCGCAAGAGGCAACACAAGCTCGCCCCATGTCAGCCCGGACCGCTTGCGATGTTCGTCCGCGAGCCTCGCAGGTTCGCGCGCTCGCCATCGTGGTCTGAGCCCAGCATCCCGAGCAGCTTGACCAGCTTGTCGCGGTATTCGGGTTGAAGCGAAGGAAGCGCGGGCATGACTCATTTTTCGTCGTGACGCGGCGGCCGGATGACGCGCGGGCGCGGTGGCAGGGAAGGCCGTGGGCGGTCTTGTCCTTCCCGGCTTTTTCGCGGCTTCTCGCCCGTCCCTGTGCCGTTTCTGCCCCATCACGCCGCGACCGCCACGACGCTGTTGCCATCGAGGCGCACCGTCACGGTCGCATCGGTTGCGCCAGCCGCGACGGCCGCAATGCCAATCGGGAAGTATCCCGCCGCCGAGGCTTTGCACGTCTTGCCGCTATCATCCCAAAACACGCGAGCGCCAGCCGCGAAAGTGACAACGCTGTTTGGCTTCGGGAGAACCCAAACCCCGACAACGCCAACCTCGACGGGGTCGCCTTCGGCCGCTGTGAAATGCGCGACGCCAAAGAGCGCGCCGAACATGCGGCCTTCGCCGCTCGCGATGCCTCCCGCTGGCGCGGTCATCGTGATGGTTTCGCCGGGTTGCCTATAATTCGTCGCCATGATTCAAACCTTTCGAGCTTGAGATTTTGATGGTGCGCCCGCCGCCGCCTTGCCTGGCTGCGATGCGCCTTTGCAAATCGTTTTGAGCCTCGCGCATTTCGGTGTCAGAGCGGTATTCGACGGTGCGCGTGACGCCCCGCGCCATGTACGACACGCTGCGGACTCCGCTCCCTCGCGATTTGTTAAGCGCGATAAGCTGGTCTTGAAGTTCCGCGAGAGACTCAGCCATATTTTAGAAGCCCCTTCTAAATTAAACTTGCCAGCCGCGCGGGCAGGTTTACGCTCCCGGTTGTTTCCAAAAGCCCCGATGCTCAACCCAACCGCCGCCGAAATCGAGCCGGACCTTGAATCTAATCCCGTCAACATCGAAGCCGACTTCGGAGAAGACTTGCGGGCCGATTTCATTTTCGAGGTAGCAATATTCCAAGCCCTCGATGCTTTCGGGATCTGCCGCGAGATAGTACGCCTTCGCATCCGTCAAGCGCGGCTCGACAACGAGGCTCAGGAACGCAAACACGTTCACGTCCGCAACCGCGCGGGCCTGAATCGACGTGATGGTTTTCTCTGCCAAGGTTTCGAGCGCGCTTGGCACGATGAGATAGCGCGGCGTCGCGTCAATGAGCTGGCCGCCGGGTTCCGTTTGGCTTCGCATGGCAAGCCTGCCAGCGGTCAAACTGGCCTCGCTGATCACCGCGCCAGCGCCAGCGAGATTGTTGTGCGTGCTATGGAAGACCGGGTGGCCGTCGCTTATGTTCGCGGTCGAGGTAAACAGGTCCACAAGAAACTGATTCTCGAATTGCGCCGCCGCGACGCCCATGCGCCTCGTGATGTCATTGAGAGCGCCTAAATCGTCATTGACATAGGCTTGCCGGGTGAAGCCGATAATCCGCCCAAAGGTCGCGAGCTTGTAGGTTTCCTCTTGATCCGCAATCGAGCCCGATTGAAACTCGCCATGCTCATTGACCGGCAAGAGAGTCGGCGCGGATGACAATTGGATGCGGTGCTTTGCGCGAAAGTCCCTCGCGGTTGTCTGCCTCGCGACGCGCTTCAAGCCGGATGGTGCAGCGGTGTAAGCCTGGCGCATCGTGCGATTGACCGTATCCGCCATGATCGCCGGTAAATCAGACGTCGAGAGCAACGCCCTTTCCATGATGGTCGCTGGCGAGCCGGTGGTTGACAGTCCGCGAAGCCGCAAGGTGTCCCGCGCAATCTCGATCAGGGACAGACCCGCAAAGGGCCTCGCGGCGTCGCTGGGCGCGGTGCCGCTCATTCTGCAATAGAGGGCTTCGCCAATCGTGCGAGCCCGCCACTCGGGATCCGTGGCGTCATGTCCGCCGATGCCAGCGGATGCGACGAGGATTGAATCAGCGGCCGCGCTGCGAAGTTGAAGGGTCGCAAACGCCGCAGCGCGCGCCGCCTCGACGCTGGGAGAAGGAGCGTCGATCTGTGAATCAATCCAGCTTTGCGGCAAGCCAGCCGTCCGCGCGATGGTGCGGATCTCTTGGTTGATTGCGGCCCGGTCTGTGATTGCCGGGTCATTGCTCGGCAAGCCGCTGCGGATGACGGCCGCCGGGTCTGCCGGTATCGGCACCAAGGAAATCTCGACCGGCGTCAACTTCGTGATGGTCACGATGCGGCGGCCGCCTTCGACCGACTCCTTCGTGGCGTCGATCCGATAGCCGAACGAGATACCGCGCAAATGACCTTCCAACGCGGCTTGCACGGCCGCCTCGCCTTCGGCGCTCTTGCTCATGCGGATGGTCGCGTGAACCTCTTTGCCGACAACCGCCACGTCGATGACGCTGCCCAAAATGTTCTTGATGTCGTTCCGTTGATGGCTGTTGAGAACCGGAGCGCCCACAAGCGCACGCCAGTTTTGATTGATGTCCGGCCGCTCGATGTAAGCGCCTCGCGCATCCTGCCGGGCAACGTCCGCGCCGGAGGATACGACAACGCTAAACGTGCGCGCCTCGGCGTTCCAGCTCGACGGGGAAAGGGTGACGTCGCGCGTGAAGATCCCGGCGTCTGCCGCGTCGCGCGTGAAGATCCTATGGTGCAACATTTTCGACTCCTGTTTGTTGCTGCGGCGGTGGTGCGAACGAAAGTCCAAGCCGTTCCTCGCGCGCCCGGTCTGCGGCTATCTCATTGTCGAGGCTTTCAACGTCGATGCCTCTTGCGGCGACGCTTTCACGCCGCGAGGTCAGGCCGGATGAAATCGCAAGCGCCTCGGCTTGCGCATCTTTCAGCGGGTCCAACCATTGCCCCTTCGGCGCAATCCATTTGTGCTTGAGGGTCGAGGCGTTGAGCGGGACCGCGAGGCGGCCAGATAGGATTTCAGTCGTCACAAAGCGACGATAGACCGGCCGCAGCATCTGAAACGCGAAGGCGTCTTGCCATGCCTCGACGCGCCGACGAAAGGCGATGATTGCGGTCCTTGCGCTGCTAAAATTAACCTCGCTCAAATCATGGTCGAGCATGAAGCTCGGCACGCCGACGCCCGCGCCAATTTCACGGATGACGGCTTTCTGAAAGGCGTTCGACTCGCTGCCAATCTCCGGCGGTTTGCTGAACTCGACGCTCTCGCCCGGTCCAAGTCTCGTCATCGTTCCAGGCTCTAAGGTCACTTCGCCCGGCACGGTTTGTTCGCCAAGGGCGCCGCCGCCGTCCACAGTCGTCAGAAAGCCCGCGAGAAACGCGCCGGTCTTCAACCGGACAAGCTGGCCGTCCGTGAGACTGTCCAGCTCGCGAAGCCGCAGCAACACGCTCGCAAGCCGCGACATGCCGCGCGTCTGCCCTGCCGCGTCCGGCCGGAAAAGATGCAGCACGTCCGCCGCGTCGATGCGCACGGACTCAAGCCCGCGAAGCAAGGGCAAGCCGGGAATCCAATTCCGGTAAATGTGAAAGGCCGTGGGTTTCCCGCCCGCATCAACCTCGACGCCGCTAATCACAAGCCCGCCGCCGGGCAGCTCCATGCTCAAAGCCGGATTCACTTGCGCGGGGTCGAGAGCTTTGAGTCTCAATTGCTCGTCCGCAAAGACCATGAGCGAGAAAAATTCGCCGTCCACAAAGGCGCGTCTGCACGCGGTTGCTTGCCAGCCGTAGAAGCTCTCAAGCCCGAAATAATCGCATTCGTCTGTCCAGGCTTCAAAGCGGTCCGCGAGGATCTTGTCGAGCGCATCATCGCCGGTTTGCGGGACGGGCCTCATGCCGGTGCCGATGGCTTCGCCGGTCCAAACCTCGACCGCGCTATTCGCGAGCGGTTGATTGATTGAGCTATCCCTTGCGCGCCTTGCGACGGGCTCACGTCCGGCTAAAACCGCAGCCTGGATGGAAGGGGTTGCGCCTGCATCACGCCAACGCCGCCCGCCCGCCGCAGCGTCATAAGCGCGGGTTGAAAGTTTACTACGTAGTAAATTTTCAGGCTTGCGGGTGAACAGGGCGCGGATGGTTTCGAGCATCATTCGGCCTCAATGGAGCGCGACGCGCGCTGATCGAGGATTTGCATCAACTGACCGTCGATCAGATTGCACGTTTGCGTCACGTTGCACCATGAGCGCGCGCCGATGCTTTCGAGCCACTTCATGCTGAGCGTGGGCGTTTTCCGCTCGTCCGCACAAAGCGTCACAAGCTCGCCGCGATCACACACAAACAGGAAAAAGTTGACATAGAGAGCGCGGTTCCACCAAAGGGGTTGCGCGCTGTAAATGTCCGCGAGGATTTCCTTGCGCCTGGCGTCGTGCAGCTTCCACAGTCTGCCGGAAAACTTCGCTCTGCCAACGGGCGATCTTGCGGCCTTTTCATATTCCGCTGCGAGTTCTGCCTTGCGGTCCTTGGCCTCATTTTTCGTAACCGGATCGCCGAACAGCAAGCCCGCAAGTTGCTGCGCAAGCTTCCGCCGCGACGAGGTTGGAAACAAGCCGGTGCCGATCAGGGTTGCCCACAATGCCAGCACGAGCGCGTCATAATAGTGGAAGCGCCGGGGATTCCCCTTGCCGCCCGCTTGAGGCGTGCTGATCAGAAACAGGCCAAGATATTTCAGCGCATCGGTGATGGCGCGGTCATTCAGATCGGTGAAGCCTGCCGCAAGTTCGGCCTGCGTGAAGGTCGCGGTTGCGAGTTCATCGACGACGGGCGAGCGCGCAAAGTCAAAACTGTCAAGGACCATCGGACGCCCCTGTGGTGACACGAAGGGCAAAGGTGATACACCCTAATAGGCGACTCACGATTCCAAAACTCAAGTATTTGCTTCTTATCTGTTACCTTACCAAATTTATTTTCGTCTATTTGTGCGATAAACTGTTGTGTCATTATGAACGGAGTTCCGTTGTTATCAACAGGATTGGCGGTTACTTCACACCACTTTTGATCAGCAAGTGCTCCACAATGTGGGCAGCTAAAAGCTTTAAGTGTAACCGCCGGATCAACATGTTTGGGGGGCATTTCATTACCTCAATCTATAAATCAAGCAAGCGGCTCAAATTGCAATTAAACGAGATCAGATTTTGTCGACTAGCTCGGTCAGCACCGCGTTTACTTCATCGTCGAGCGAGCGAACATCTTGTGTCGTTAAATGTGGAAGCCGCGCGGCGGCTCGTTTAGATAGTCGAAGCATCCCCGCGCGGATGGTCCGACATACACCTTCCCATGCCCGCGCAACAGCCTCAGACTCAACTAGCGTGCCGCGTGCGCGGGCATTCTTGAGTTCGATGGCATCAGCCTGCGCCTTCGCCAACCTTGCCCGCTCTTTGCCCGTCCCAGACTGCGCGGGACGGCCTTGCGCTGCCACGGCCTCGCGCATGTGCTGGCAATAGGCACGGACGCTCGCCTCAAGGTCGAAGCCCTTGCGCCCGGCCCGCACCATGACACCCCGACGCGCAAAGCTTGTGACTTGCGTGCCGGAAATCCCCAGCCATTTCGCCAAAACTTCGCCGGTCACAACGCTCATTTTCCTATGCCGTCCGCCTCAAACCATTGATAAAAAATGACTTTCTAGCGTGAAATGCTGGGACGGCGCTCCCCCGCGCAAAACTTCCCTGCGGAGTACCTTAGTCGTTCAAGCATGGCGGCAGCGTTTGGGGATTGCTGCGCTCTCTTGCGTCATTGCCCTCACTGTAGTGTCCTAACGCGCTCGCCTCGAAGACGGCTCCCGCCTGCGGTCCATAACCGCCGTGCTCAGCAAGCGTCTCTCAAACTGAGAAGGGAAACCAAGTGAAAAAAATTCTTGGATTTGCCGTCGCCGGAGTCGTGGCCGCGGGGCTTCTGTATGGGGGCACGCACCGTGCGGCGAAGCCCCACATGCTCGACAACGCAGCCGAGAAAGATGAACTCGCGGTATCTTGTGACAAGCAATATCCGCTCATTGGCGACGCGAGATGGTACGCCTGCATTGGAAAACCAGTTGATTTCAACATTGAGTGGCAGCATGCCCTGGACGATTTCCCGTATCTTGATCGGTACGATGCCCTGAAAAAGGGGAGCGCCGAGGAGATTCGTGAGCGCGAGGCTTATTGCAAGGATAAATACGCTTTCCAAAAATCCAGCGACATAAATGTTATTAAAGAGGCAATGATGAAAGTGTTAGATTGTGAAGCGAGAAGTAGGCCAGGCCGACAAGTGAAATGAGACTTTCGTCGGCAAGCGGGATCATGCTCGCGTTAGTCGTTGCATGCAAATTTCAAACATCACCCATTGTTGTGAGGGCGCAGGCCCATAAGCCTGCCCTCAAGCGTGGTGGTCTCGCGATCTGCAAGCTCTTCATTTTCCGCAAGGCGCGCGTGATAGATCAGGGTGCGCATGAAACCAGCGTCGGTCTTCGTCATGAGTGGTGATGAGCAAAATTATACAGACGAAGAGAGTGAAAGAGGCGTAGGGGTGCCTTTGTTAACTTCGATCGTCTCTACCCATAAGAAGACTCGCCCCGCGCACCAGTGGGGCTTTTTTTTTCGACTGCTTACCCATTTCCGCGTCACTTTCTCGTTTTGCGGTCGAACCGCGCAAAAAACGGCCGCCCGCTAAATTCTCAACCCTGAAACCCATCTGAACCGGATCTAACCTCCCTAGATCCCTTGCAAATGACCTTTGGTGGAAGTCTGGTGAAGGCATAGCGAGACAATCCCCAGCTTTCGCTCGGGTTGCCGCGCCGCTGCCTATGACCTTCGGAGCCAAGCCCGGAGCCAAGGCCCAAACACTCGCCGCTGCTGACGGTGCCGGTTGCTCGCTACTTCTCGATGGCATTTGCAGCGCCATCGCCTGGCTTGGGACTCCGAGCTTTCGCGTCATCCCTTCGGCGTATCCAGGATCCCCCAGTACCGAACCTCAATCGCCGCGCTGGCGTTTGTCTGACCCGCACACGACGAAAGCGAGAGCCGATTTGGGGGAATTGATTTTGCTCGAACGATTAGGTAAATGTTACTGACCTATCTTTCGGGCGTACTGTCTGTCCCCACAGTCCGGCGCTCGAATTGCCCCGGAGCGCTCGTCACGCTGCCGGGGCGCTTCGTTTTCAAAGCATGGCTAAGAGCGCGCCTCCCTGGTTTGAGGGGTGCGTCGCGTCGTCACGATGCGAAGGGAAACTGGTCGCGGTCTGGGACCCGGCTTTTTGAGGCTGCGGGTCGGTTCCAGGGGTTGCGAGCGAGTCAAAATGGTTTGACAAATCGCCCGTAAGTATTTGACCGCTAATCGCGGGTTTGACGCGGTCGAGGTGGCTAAGCCTTTGATTCCCGGCAAATAAGAAAGGCTTTGTAATCAGTAGGTCGCGGGTTCGACTCCTGCAACCGGCACCAACAAAATCAAAGACTTAAGTTAAACCCATAGAGCTCTTACCTAAGCGTGCGGACCTCTAGCGGACCTCCTGAAACTAGCACCTTGGATTGGTCCGGCGGTAGGCTCTCCCCTGGCATATTTTTCCACGCACCTCCCCAATTCGTTTCTTCCCGGAAGTTCCGAACTTGCCTGGAAGCTCTGGCCTGATCGCCAAAGCAAAAAGCCCTTTAAATTCCGATACTTGATACAAATCCGCAATTATGGTATAGTTCTAGCTGGAGGCAATTGTTTGCCCAAACCAACCCGGAAAATGCCCATGCGTGCCCTTTGTCCGCCCATGCACCGGCCACCGCTGCCCCTACGGCACCCGTCTAGCCCTCTCAAATCCATCGTCTGCTACCCAGGGCCCCTAACGGGGCCTTTCTCATGTCTGGAGCCTATTTCCATGCCTAACCCCAAGAACGGCGAAAAACTTCCCGCCCTCATCGTCTTTGGCCGCTTTCAAAGCTCGAACCTCAATCAAGCTGCCGTTTTCCTCAAGAAGGATGTCGAAGCAGCGAAAAAAGCAGCTTCGGACGCGGGCTGTCGTGCCTGGAAGTGCAAACCGAGGAACATCGACAAGCCGCACCTGCTTTGCCCGAGGGCACCATAAATGCGCAGGGACGGTTCTCACTCTCGCCGGCCTCGCCAGGAATAATTGCTGAACTCGAGCGCTTACTCAAAGCCGCAACAGGCCAAGGAGCTACTTCGGCTAGCGGCGCCAAATCTGAAACCGCATCGGCAACAATTTCCGTCGATCTGTGGCGGCAACTCAAGCCTGGTTCGCTGGTTCTCGCGGCGGCCTTTGACGAGCAGGATAATTTGGCCGGATGGTGGGAAGCGGTCATAGTCCGCGTCGATGACGGTGAATTCCTCGTCCGTTGGCGCGATGACCCCAATGAGCCCAGAGCCAGCCGCAGCCGGGAATATATTGCCCTCCTTCACCCGAAACTCACTGGCCTTTGATGCGGACGAACATCAGAAGAGGCAGAGGAGCCGCCGCCTGAAATTCGCCATTGATCATAGGCCGTGGGCGAAGAAACACTCCCTAGCCGCCCCTGCTCCAGGGCAACCAGGATCTGCGCACAACGTCGAATTCGACGGTGGCGATGGGCGCATCCGGTCTGAATGCGACGTACCAGGCGATGGGGTCGATTTGCCGGTATCCAAAAAAATGAACCAATATCAGGCCTCGACTATCCCAATTGCCGGCTAGTTGGAGGGCAATGCGGTACACACCGTCAAGGACATTGAAGTGCACGTCCTGGACGGTAAAGCGAACGACGTGGCTGTCTCCCTCATCGGGAGCTGGAAAGCAGGGCGCGGAATCGGTGACGAGGCGCCATGTTCCAGTTCCGGGAATCTTTTCAATGACACCGCCAGGTCCTACCCTGAACTCTGAAGGCGTACGTTCTTCTACTCGAATGCGAAAGCCGCTGCAGGGATCACCCGATGGGCTGCCGATGCTCTTTTTCCATCGGATGACGCCGAAAAGCATGGGTGGATGATCCGCCCCCTCTGAACTGGTCCACCGTGAGGTATGTCTTTGGACATGAAAAGGAGGACCGCAAATGCCGATAAAGCGCCACAAGCCTGAGGAGATCATCGCCAAACTGCGCCGGGTAGATGTTTTGGTTTCACAGGGGC
>DATBPZ010000110.1:0-7599 GCA_036561105.1 Methylocella sp.
ATCAGCGTGCCGTCCACCGAAAAATGCTCGTCGGACAGGAGCGGCTTCACGCTCTCGTGGTTCAGCAGCCTGTCCATGAAGCGGTTGAAAATATCGCCTTCCTGCAATCGCTCGCGGTTCTTCGTAAACGTCGTCGCGTCCGCGGGCAGGCCCACGAACCGGCGGAACAGAAGGTTATAATCCATCTGCTCCATCAGCAGGCGCCCGGAACGAACGCCGTAAAATACTTGCAGCAGCAGCGCCGCAGCAACTGCTCCGGCGGTATCGACGGGCGGCCCTCATGCGGGTACAGCTTGCGGAAGTCCCGATCCATCGCGCGAAAAACCTCAGCTCCCGCACCTTCCGCAGCGGATGACCCGCAGGCACGCGCTCCTCCAGCGTCATGTACGAAAACAGCTCACTCTGATCTTCAAAATTACCGCGCATCGGTAATCCTCCGTTAAAAACAGGGAATCATAACTTTGCCGGTTCTACGAGGAGTTTTTCAGCAGACTGCTAAACCGTCCAGCAATGGCTTTCGGCGAATTTTATGAATGCGTTGAGGTCGTCCCCTCGTTCACGCGACCACAGAAGACCGTACGTTCTAAAGAATTCCATGTCGGCGACCTGCGCCAGCTTCACGGCCGGTGTCCTGAGGCGAGCCGAAATAAACGATAAACCTGCTCCGGCGGAGACGAGAGCCAGTGTCCTGAAGTATCTTAATGCCGCGAGAGAAGAGAGCATTGCTCTCATCCTCGAATCTGTCGCGCTCTTTCTGTCTGGACCTTGCGCATCGAGGCGGTTAATACGCCTTTCCGATCGTGCAAACCCGATGTCGCCCTGTCACTTTGGCCGTCCATATCTGGTCTTTTATGCGCCTTAGGCTTGATGACCGGCGCAGATTGCGCTTGCGATACGAACGCGGCCTATGGAAACAGCCCATGAAGTTCGCTACCCCGCTTCCGATTGACGCTGTCCTGGACGAATTGACTACGACCTTGGCCGCGCGCACATCTGCCGTCCTCGTTGCCCCACCTGGCGCTGGCAAGACGACACGCGTCCCTCTAGCGTTGATGGATGAAAGCTGGCTCTGCGGTCGAAAGATCCTGGTGCTGGAGCCGCGCCGTATTGCCGCGCGGGCTGCCGCCGAGCGCATGGCGCAAACTTTGTCGGAGGTTGTCGGAGAACGGATTGGATTGCGCGCGCGGATGGTCTCGAAATCTGGGCCGAAGACACGTGTCGAGATCGTCACGGAGGGAGTCTTTACCCGCATGATCCTCGATGATCCTGAGCTTTCCGGCATCGGCGCGGTGTTGTTCGACGAGTTCCACGAGCGCTCGCTCGATGCCGATCTGGGACTTGCCCTCGCGCTCGACTGCCAGTGCGGCTTGCGCGATGACCTGCGCATCCTGCCAATGTCGGCGACGCTCGACAGCTCTCGGGTCGCGCAACTTCTCGGCAATGCTCCCATCATCGCCAGCGAAGGTCGCGCGTTCCCGGTCGAGACGCGTTATCTCGGCCGTGCTGACAACGCACGCATCGAAGACCAAATGGCAGACGCGGTGATGCGGGCCTTGCGGATGGAAGCCGGTTCGATCCTGGCGTTCCTGCCGGGCCAAAGCGAGATCCGGCGGGTTGAGGAGCGGTTGAAGGAGCGCATCAGCGATCCGACAATCGTGCTTGCCTCGCTTTACGGCGCGATGGATATGAAGGCACAGGACCTCGCACTCAGGGCAGCACCCAAGGGAGTGCGCAAGGTGGTGCTCGCGACCTCGATTGCCGAGACGTCGGTTACCATCGAGGGCGTGCATGTCGTCATCGACAGCGGTCTCGCGAGAGTTCCGCGTTTCGAGCCGGACGTCGGCGTGACGCGGCTCGAGACTGTACGCGCGTCCCGCGCCGCCGCTGATCAGCGGCGGGGCCGCGCTGGCCGTACTGAGCCCGGCGTCTGCTTTCGCCTGTGGGACGAACCACAAACCCAGAGCCTCCCCGCTTTTACCGAGCCCGAGATTCGCTCTGCCGATCTTACAGCCCTGTTGCTCGACTGCGCGGAATGGGGAACAACTGATCCGCTCTTGCTGTCTTGGATCGATCCACCGTCGGCCGCCGCCATCAACGCCGCGCGCGAGGAACTGATGGAGTTGGAAGCGCTCGACAAAAGAGGCAGCATCACGGCCATGGGGAGGCGGCTAAGGTCGCTGCCATTACCTCCTCGGCTTGCTCGTATGGTGTTTTTTGCAGCCGAGTTCGGCCCAGCAGAGGAAGCTGCCGAGATCGCTGCGGTTATAGTGGAGCGCGGGTTAGGCGGCAATGATGTCGATCTCGCATATCGGCTAGAAGATTTCCGCCATGACCGCTCGCGTCACGCGAGTGAGATGCGCAAGCTTGCTGCCGGCTGGGCCCGGATGGCAAGTGCGGGGCGCTCGGCACAAGAGCCTCGTGAGGACATGTCGATCGCGCGCATGCTGGCGGTCGCTTTTCCGGAGCGCATCGGCAAAGCACGTGGCGCACCCGGCCACTTCCTCCTCGCCAATGGCCGGGGCGCAACCCTTGATTCGGCTCATCCTTTGGCGCAATCCCTCTTCCTCGTCTCTGCCGAGCTGTCGGGATCGGCGGGGTCGACGCGCATCCTGCTCGCAACCGCAGCCAATGAAGCGGACATTCTCGCCGCCGCCAGCCATCGCATCCTCGAGAAGGACGAGATCGAGTTCGATCAAAGCGCAGGTGCACTGAAGTCGCGCCGCGTCCGCCGGCTCGACGCCATCCTGCTCGCAAACGAGCCCAAGGCGGTAATCGCGAGTGAGGAGGCCGCGCGTCTACTGGCTGACGGCATTGCAAAGCACGGACTGAGCCGTCTGCCGTGGAGCAAGGCGCAAATTCAGCTCCGTGACCGGGTCGGCTTCTTGCGCGCGGCCGGAGAGGACGAATGGCCGGACGTGACCTTTGAAGCGCTTGCCAAGACGGCCGCGGAATGGCTTGCCCCTTTCCTGGCTGGTAAGACGAAGCTCTCCGAGATCGGCGCCGATGACGTCGGCGCCGCGCTCGATGCTCTGCTGCCATGGAATTTGAAACGGCGCTTGGACGAAGAGGCCCCGACGCATTTCGAGGCGCCCACGGGGAATCGTCACGCCATCGATTACGAAACCGAAGGCGCACCCGCCCTGCACATCCGCGTGCAGGAGTTGTTTGGCCTGACGCAACACCCTTCGATCGCCAAAGGCAAGCTGCCTCTCACACTGTATTTGCTCTCGCCGGCGCACCGGCCGATTCAGATCACGCGTGATCTTCCGGGTTTCTGGAAGGGATCGTGGACGGCGGTTAAGGCCGACCTGAAAGGGCGCTATCCGCGGCATCCCTGGCCCGACGATCCAGCCTCGGCAGCTGCGACCTCGCGGGCGAAGCCGCGCGGGACGTGATGGCATGAACCTTTAACAGCGCGCAATTCATATGAGCATATCGCATGAAACGTGACGAGAGTCCGGAAAACTAGCATCAATTATTCTCCCTTCGCCCGTGGCGATCAGCGGGCTTCCGAAGCGGGTCGGGAACCGTTGAACGAAGGACCGGTATTGCAAGGGATAGTTAGGCTCGTGAACGTCATATATGCGTCGAATTATGCCCTCCTACCATATCCATTGAAGGTCCGCTGCCGCTTCTGATCGTCCGTAATCTGCTATTCCGCTCTCGACCCGCCGCTTCTGTTTCGCGCCCTTGTCAGTCACTCAGCCAAAGCGGTTCGTTTCTCGAAAGGGGACATCAAACGTCGTCGATATTCCTGTGGCAGCCATCGGCATAGACAAACTTCAGCGCCTGCCGTCGCCAGCAGTGCGTCTCAGCCCAATCCCCTTTTATTCTCATGGAATTATAGTCATTCGGAACAGCCATACTCTGAGCGCCGCGTTTTCATTGCTAAGTTTCAGATTCGATATTATGTTAATTGATAAAGAAATGAGGTCAGCCGAGAGGCCCCGTCTGCTGCACACGTTCCACTGCAATTGCTGACTTAAAATCGCACAGGCGTAATCCGGCTGAAAGAGGGAGGTTTCGCATGCGTAACCTTAAGTTCGTGATCCCGACGACCCTGGCAATCGGAGTTTTTTCTGGAGGGACACAGGCTTTCGCCCAGAACAAGTGGACGGAACAAGGTCCCGGGCCGATTCTCAACGATTCAAACACGGTATTGCCCGGCGGTAGTCTGGTGGCCGGAGCGATTAATGCCATCGTCACCAGTCCAAGCTCGCCTGATGTGGTCTTTGTGGGGACCGTCAATGGCGGCGTCTGGGGGACGTCAAATGCAACCGCTGGCGTTCCGACCTGGATCCCGCTGACCGACACCCAGTTGCCGCAGCTTTCGGTCAAGTCTCTAGCGATGAGCCCGGTTGACTCCAACACCCTGTTTGCCGGCACCGGCAGCACGAGCTCTTTTGTCGGCGGACCTGGGATTGGCGTCGCCCGTTCGACCGACGGCGGCAAGACTTGGACAGTTCTGGCCGGCTCGACTTTCAAGGGCAGAACCATCACGAGCATCGTGCCGACCGTGCCGACAATGTTGAATGGCCGTAGTACTATCTTCGCGGCCACATGGCCTGATAAAGGCGGTGTGTACCGGAGCACCGACAATGGCGTCGCGTTCACCCGGATTTCCGGCACTGACACGTCGGGACTGCCGAATGCCGGGGTCACCAGTTTGATCGTCGATCCGTCGAACGCCAACCGGTTCTACGCAGGCGTGCCAGGTGTCTTGCCGCGCAGTTCCGGCTCGAATGCCGGCGCGCAGGCGGGCGTCTACCGCAGCGATGATGGAGGCATGAGATGGACTAAGGTGAACTTCGGCCTACTGGGGATTTCGAAATCAGTCCGAATCCTGCTGACCATCCATAATGACGATACGAACAATATCGTCTACGCCGATGTCATCGCCGCCAATGGCACGTTGAGCGGTGTCTTCCGCTCGGCAAACCAAGGCCGCAGCTGGACGAGCCTCGGTGTTCCTAACCCCCCGATCTATCCGGGAGGAGATACGGAAGGGGGACAGGGGGACGTTCATGGCGCCATCGCCGCCGATCCATCCAATCCGAATGTGGTGTTTATCAGCGGCGACGCCCAAGATATTCAGTTTGATAAAATGGGGAATCCCATTAAAAACGCAAACGGCTGTACCACTTTTAATGCCAATGTGTTCCGCTACACGGGAACCACATGGGAAAACGTCGTCTGCGACGGCGCCGATGGAACAGCGCCACATGCCGACTCGCGCTTCATGACTTTCGATGCCGACGGCAACCTCCTGCAGGCGAACGATGGTGGTATTGCCCGCCTGCTACTCCCGAATAATGCAGCCATGCGATTCTGGCTTTCGGCGGTCGGAAATATCCGGTCTGCCGAGTTCCATTCCATCGCCTACGACCCGCTGAGCAATATCATCTTCGGCGGCACTCAGGACAATGGAACGCCGGTTCAGCTGGTGCCCGGCAGTATCACCTGGAACCAGCTGATCGGAGCGGATGGCGGTGTCGTCGCGATTGACGCGAATCAGGTCAGTCACCCCGGAATGTCAATCCGGTACAGCAGTTTTCAGACATTTGGCTTTTTCAATCGATCGACCTGGGACGCCTCAAACATCATGCTAGGCTTAGAGCCGGTAGGGCTCGCCATTATGGCGGGTCCGGGAGCTGGGAAGATGCTCTTGAATTTCGATCGCAATATAAGTTTCGCTCAACCTTTCGCACTCAATGCGGTTGATCCGGCCCGGATGCTCATCGGAACGGGTAATCTTTACGAGTCCCTCAATCAGGGGGACTCGCTGACCAACCTTGGCTCATTGGGCGGCCTGCGCGTCGGCTGCAATGCAAGCGGCGACTGCAGCGGATACGGCCGGCCCATCGCTTATGGCGGCAAACGGTCCGGTGTAAAATTCCCAGATCTGTTTTATGTCGGTGCCGGCAATAAGATCTTTCACCGGGTGTTGTCTGGTGACAAGCCAAGGACCCTGGATTATCCCGGAGGCATCGTCGTTACCATCGCAATGAACCCCAACGACTATAAACAAGTGTATATTTCCGATATCGACAATAGGATCTGGGGTTCCTCTAACGAGGGAAAGACGTGGATCAACCTTACCGCCAATTTGTCCCCCCATTTGACCCCTCAGGTCACCACGATCGAGGTCTTCAGCCCCGATGGTACAGTCGCCAACACAACATTGTACGCTGGCGGGTTTGGCGTATTTCAACTGGCTGACCCATCAACGCGTCGCGGCATTTGGACACCGGTTATTGGATCAGATAACTTAGGAATCGCGCCCGCGTTGGCGATGGACCTCCACTATGATTACACCAAGAAGCTTCTTTTGGCTGGGACATTGGGGCGAGGAGTCTGGCTCTTTGGCGCCGGAACACCCACAGCAACCGCAAGCGGAAAGCTACCAAGCACAAGTAGCCTCTCTATTGCCGGTGCCGCGGCAAAAAACCGGCCGCCGGCGCCGCGGCCTGTAGTGTATCCCCGCCCGGCAATCCAGTGACCTGGTCACGCCATTAAACTCGCACAGGTCCAAGGTGCCCCAGCCCCACGAACCACTCATGACTCGTGGGCTGCGGCGGTGTTATAATGAGCTGTGCAAGCAAGCAACGGAGCCTCAAGTGCCCCGAATAGCGCTTCTGTTCTTTTTTTTTTCGATTTTGACCGTTGCGTCGCAAGGCGCGCTCGCCTTCGAGTTTGCGCAAGGGGTGATTGTCGACCCCACAGCCTCCATTGTTTACCTCATGAACCTCGATGGGGGAATTAACGCGGTCGCCCTTTCCGACGGCACTGTGCTTACGACCACACCACGGGCGGCGAAACCATTGTTGCTTTATGACGGCACCTTGCTGGCACAGGCGGAAGGGAAAGACAGTGTCCTAAGCCTCGTGGGCCTGAGGGCCAAAGACCTCGAACCCACGTTTACTGTAGACGTGCCGCTCCCCCGTGAGATTAGAGCGCCGGTTGGTGCCGTCTCGGCGCTTCGTTTTACGCGACAGCCCGCATGGAGGCCGGTGTCATCCTCGTGCAGTGGCAATCTATGCAACGTACAATAAGCGGGCTGCCAACGAGAGAACCCGCGCGTGTCAGCACGGGATTTGCTCGTATCATCCCGAGAGATGGGCGGCTGATCGACGCCGCTGAGGGCGAGCCTTCAACTCCGAGAAACGCCAGGAAGGAAGGCCAAAGCAGCATCACCCAAATGCCAGCCGCAACTCCCCGTTGCGCATCGAGCGGCGGCGCGGCCGCGATCCAATACGACGGGGACCGGGTGACGCTCCTGCGGTGGAGCAAGGCGGGCGACCCGCTGCCGAATGTGAGGCTCTTCGGTAGTGACCTTACTTTTCGGACTTTTTCACGAGATTGCCGCCACCTCTCGGCAAGCAAGGCAGAGAATGGATGGAGTTGGTCTATTTACGCGTTAGCTAGGCTCAGGACCCATTAAAGTTCTTGCGTTGAGGTAGTCGGCTGATTCATAGGCGGGGCGAGGAGGCTTCGCCATGGCTGATTTGTTTTTGCTCTCCGAGGCGCAAATGCGCCGGATTGAGTGTTATTTTCCGCTGTCGCACGGGATCGCGCGGGTGGACGATCGCCGGATCGTCA
>DATBPZ010000111.1:0-4152 GCA_036561105.1 Methylocella sp.
GTCGCCTCGCGGGAGAGTCATGGACACTCGTCCGCACCGTACCCAGGTGAGATTTCAAGTCTAAAGTCTTAACACGAATCGGCAACCGATCTATTCCCCAAAGCCTGAAGGGAGTCGTTTCATGCATACGATCATCGAGCCGTTCCGCATCAAGATGACCGAAGCACTGCCGATTACCACGCGCGGCCAGCGCGAAGCGTGGCTGGCAGTCGCGCACAACAACGTTTTTTTGCTTGATGCTAAAGATATTACAATTGACCTTTTGACTGACAGCGGGACCGGCGCGATGTCCGCACGACAATGGGCGGCGCTGATGCTCGGAGACGAAAGCTACGCGGGAAGCATTTCCTGGCATCACTTCGAAAATACCGTGCGCGAGATAACCGGTTTCAACCATATTTTTCCGACCCATCAGGGCAGAGCCGCCGAACGCATTCTCGCCGTCACGCGCCTGAAGCCCGGCGACATCGTGCCCAACAACAGTCATTTCGACACGACCCGCGCCAACCTCGAATATGTCGGCGCGCAGGCGGTGGATCTGCTAACGCCGGAGGGAAAGGATATCTATTCAGAAAGTCGGTTTAAAGGGAACATGGACATCGGCAGGCTCGAGACAGTCATCGCAACGAAAGGCGCGAAAAATATTCCCTTCTGCATGATTACGGTGACAAATAACGCTGGCGGCGGCCAGCCTGTGTCCATGGAAAATATCAAATTGGTCAAGGAGACACTGAAGAAATATCACATTCCCCTGGTCATCGACAGCTGCCGGTTTGCCGAAAATTCGTATTTTATCAAGCAATATGAGAACGGCTTCTCGGACCGGAGCCTCATGGAAATTGCGCAGGAAATGTTCTCACTTGCCGATGCCGCCACGATGAGTGCCAAAAAGGACGGTTTGGCGAATATCGGCGGTTTTTTTGTCTGCAATAACGATGAATGGGCCGAGGATTTCCGTAATATGCTTATCCTCACCGAAGGCTTCCCGACCTACGGTGGCCTTGCGGGGCGCGATCTGGAGGCCATCGCCGTAGGGCTCAAGGAGGCATTGGATTATGAATATCAGCGCTACCGTCATGCGACGGTGGAGTATATGGCGAGCCGCCTCATCGCACGCGACATTCCGATTGTGCGCCCGGCGGGTGGCCACGCGGTCTTCGTCGACGCGGCGGCGTTCTGCCCACATCTGAAGCCGCGCGATTACCCCGGCATCGGGCTCGTCAACGCGCTTTACCTCGAAGGTGGCATTCGCGGCGTGGAACTCGGCAGCGTCATGTTCGGCCGTGCTCAGCCAGGCACGAAGGAGGAAATCGCCGCCCCCAGCGAATTAATTCGCCTTGCTTTCCCGCGCCGCGTATACACACAGAGTCATTTCGACTACGTCATCGAGGTGCTGGCTCTCGTCTGGCAGCAGCGTGACGCAATCCCACCCTACAGGATCACAAAACAGGCGCCGTTTCTGCGCCATTTCACCGCGCATTTTGCGCAAGGTGAGAACGCGGCCGTTGGCTGCTAGCCTTGGTTCGGATTTTCTCTCGCGACGATATTACTCTCGTTGGCGCTGCCGGCTGGACGTCTCACGCGCCGAAGCCATGCCGACAGCACGCCATGCCTAGGCATTTGCGGGCACCCCTTCCTATCGGCATGCAAGGAACCCTGTTGCCCTGCACTTGATGTGAGCAATTCTGTACAGACTCCCCCTTGGAATAGGCTTAGAAGTCCGATCGTTATAGTGGCTCGTTCACAAGCGTTAACTGTCAAAGTTTAGTTGCGCTGGTGGGGCTCTGGCCGCCCTTAAGCCCCCTCGCTGGTCAGAAGCGCTCGTCGTCCTCCCCCTCCCCCGGCGGGTGCTTTCGTTTTTCTGACGTTATCGGTTGGTCCCTCGAATTCGTGCGAGGCAACCGCGTGAGCTAGCGCATTCGGCAGGCACATTGGAAAGTGAGATCGGCAACGATGACGAAAAAGCCTTTATATGCGCGTGTCTCCACTGCCGCGTTGATCGGCGCATGCATATTACCCTGGATTGACACGGCACAGGCACAACCCAGGTCGTTCGAAACGCCGCACGCTCTCGACGGCATCTACGCTGTCGAAATCACCACGCAGCAGGGCGATTGCGACAGCGCCTATCATTGGTCGATCGCAGTATCGGGAGGTCACGTCAGCTCGACCGGGGATACACCGATGGAAGCCAGCGGTCGGATCAACCGGCGCGGTGTCGTGGACTTGGCGTTTAGGCGCATGGACAAAGTCGCGCTTGTGACTGGAAGGCTCGCGGACGGTTCGGGCGCGGGCACCTGGTCATCTCCATCCCTGCAGTGCGCTGGTTCCTGGCACGCCTTCCGGCATAGCTGAAGTGGCTCGGGCGCCGCTTCTGGCGCACAAGCGACATGCAGGCGGCTTGAACGAATGACCACTTTCCCACCCCGAACGCACCAGATGAGGTCTGCGCTTGGCCTTTATGTTCGCCATCCAGTGCGCCCCAAGTCAATAGACCTCGGGCACAAAGCGCTGGTTCGACTTCTTGGGCCGCTTGTACCCGGTGTCCTCCTGGCGAGGAGGAACTTCGATTTCAACCGTTGCCATGTCGTGATACGGGATCTGCCGCAGCAGATGCGCGATGCAATTGAGTCTTGCCCTCTTCTTGTCGTCGGCGTTGACGACGTACCATGGGGACTTCTCACGGTCGGTGTGGGATAACATCTCATCCTTGGCCCTGGAGTAGTCGACCCAGCGCCTGCGCGACTCGAAATCAATCGGGCTGAGCTTCCAGCGCTTAATCGGATTGCGCATTCGCTGCTGGAAACGCCGTTCCTGCTCCTCGTCGTTGACCGAGAACCAGTACTTGATGAGGTAGATGCCGGCACGAACCAGCATCTCCTCGAAAAGCGGACAAGAGCGCAGAAACTCGTGGTACTCTTCTTCGGTGCAGAATCCCATGACGTGTTCGACGCCGGCGCGGTTGTACCAGCTGCGGTCGAACAGGGCGATTTCGCCCTGCCCTGGCAACTGGGCGACATAGCGTTGAAAATACCATTGGCCGCGCTCGCGCTCGGTCGGCGTGCCGAGCGCCACGACGCGGCAGATGCGTGGGTTCAAGCTCTGGGTGATGCGCTTGATGACGCCCCCCTTGCCGGCCGCGTCGCGGCCCTCGAAGATGACCACAACCCGGAGGCCCTGCAGGCGGACCCATTCCTGCAGCTTGATGAGCTCGAACTGCAGATGGGCGAGTTCCTCGACATATCTGTAGTTTTCGGGAGGCTTGCGCCGCTTCGGGCGGTCGGCTGAATAGGAATAGTGCTCGAGTGCGGTAACTTCCCTGGTATCGCGCAGCACCGATGCCTCTGGCTCCGCTGACTTGTTGGTCTTGGCCATGTACTTCTCCGGCGAACGGCCCTATCGAACGAGCAGCGATCTTTTCAATCTTACTTGTCAATGGCCTCGGCCGCTTTGTTCAAAATCAATGCGGCCCCTGCAGCCAAGATCGCCTCAAATTAACGTGCACTGGCTCAACGAACGGACGATAGCCACCAAGGCGATGGCTCGCAGGCCTCTGGTCGGCCTTTCCGCATCAACGACCGCTGTTGGCGCGCACCGGCGTCATTCCGGCGACATGAATGAATGACCGCTTCCCACCCCCCGGCCATTCAAATTGCCACGCGGTGGCCGGTTTGGGTCACGGTGAGAAGAACTCGCAGCGAGCATATCTCGTCTGCATCTCCCCGATAACCGGAAATCCTGTGTGTCCTTGGGCAAGTCAGAGTCGCGCCAACAGCCGACATCACGGCTCAGGGAAGTCTTCCGGCGCACCTCATTTGGCGATCGCAACCTGTTCGCGGCATCCCAGGCCGGGCTCGTCAACAATCTGAACGACGGAAGGAGTTGGGGCATCTTCCCGCTCTTTTTCGCGGCCTACAGGCTCGGCGTGGAACGCATCGGTATTCTCAAGGCCGTTTATCTCGCGGTCTGGGGCGTGCTCCAGACCGTCCCCGGCCCCTTGAGCGATCGGTACGGACGCAAAGGCTTGATCGTAGCCAGCATGTGGGTGCAGGTGGGTTGGCTGTTCTTGACGGCGGCGACCCGCAGCATGGGATGGTGGTTCATCGCCAGCGTGCTGCTCGGCGTTGGAACCGCGATGGTCTATCCCAACGC
>DATBPZ010000112.1:0-7081 GCA_036561105.1 Methylocella sp.
CCTCGTGACCGAGACCGAGATTGTCGAAGGCATGCAATTCGATCGCGGCTATCTCTCCCCCTATTTCATCACCAATGCCGAGAAGATGGTCGTTGAACTCGAAGACCCTTACATTCTCGTTCACGAGAAGAAGCTATCTTCGCTGCAGGCCTTGCTGCCGATTCTCGAGGCGTCGGTGCAGAGTGGCAAACCGCTTCTCATCATCGCCGAAGACGTCGAGGGCGAGGCGCTCGCCACGCTCGTCGTCAACAAGCTGCGCGGCGGCTTGAAGGTCGCAGCAGTCAAGGCCCCCGGCTTTGGCGACCGCCGCAAGGCCATGCTGGAAGACATTGCGATCCTGACCGCGGGCCAGCTGATTTCGGAAGAACTTGGCATCAAGCTTGAAAACGTGACCTTGCAGATGCTCGGCCGTGCCAAGCGGGTGCATATCGACAAGGAAGCGACGACGATCATCGATGGCGCCGGCGAAAAGAAGGACATCGAGGCACGCATTGTCCAGATCAAGGCGCAGGTGGAAGAGACCACGTCAGACTATGACCGCGAAAAGCTCCAGGAGCGTTTGGCCAAACTCGCCGGCGGCGTCGCGGTGATCCGCGTTGGCGGCGCGACCGAGGTCGAGGTCAAGGAGAAGAAAGATCGAGTGGACGACGCCCTTAACGCCACCCGTGCGGCCGTGGAGGAAGGCATTTCTCCCGGTGGCGGCGTCGCCTTGCTCCGTGCCATCCCGGCCCTCGAAAACCTTGAGGTCGAAAACCACGATCAGAAGACCGGAGTCGACATCGTCCGAAAAGCGATCCAAACGCCGGCACGCCAGATCGTTGACAACGCCGGCGCGGACGGCGCCGTGGTGGTGGGCAAGCTGCTCGAAGCCAAGGAATATAACTACGGCTACGATGCGCAGACCGGCGAGTATGGCGACCTAGTCAAACTCGGCATTATCGATCCGACCAAGGTCGTCCGCACGGCCCTCCAGGACGCCGCGTCGATTGCGGGTTTGATCGTCACCACCGAGGCGACGATCACCGAACATCCGAAGAAGGAAGCTCCCGCCATGCCCGGCGGCGGTATGGGTGGCATGGGCGGCATGGATTCCTAAGGAGAACTTCGGCGGCGTTCCGACAAGTGACGACGAGGCCCTGGGGATTTCCCAGGGCCTTTTTCATGTCGGTGCAGGTATCCACGAAACACAGTCGGGCGATTTCTGGCAGAATGTTCGTTTGCTCGCATTATCGCAGTCGCTGTGCTGACGCAGCAGCTGGCGCTGGAACGATCGTCGCCCATATAGCGTGAGCTTGACTTTGTAATTGGCGGTTTTCATTCGAGGATTTTGGAGTTCAATGAACTGTCGCGTAATAACGTGGAGAGGTTTTGAGGGCCAAACGGATGACGACGCTCGAGCTGGATAATGCCTGACCGTTACGGGCACGTCGGCTGCTGTGGTTCCTCGCCGCATGGCCATGCCAGGGGCGCCGTGAAACTTGCTCGTCCAAGCCGATAATCTGGGGGCATTGGCGGTGCTTCGGTGGTTCACCTGGGTATGGAACGCGATCTGATTTTTCACTCCGGCAGCGTCGCAACGATGGTAGTGACAGCCGCCAATTGAGCATTCAGAGCCGCCTGCAGCTCCTGGAAGGCGGCCTTAATTTCCGATGGCGACTCGCATTTGCATTGATCGATGAGCAGAGCGACTACGTTATTGAGTTTGTTCGTAATGGTGCCTGTTGCCATTTTGACCTCCTATGAATAGCCCTAACTACGAGACTAGATTGGCGCCCCATTGCGAGGAAAGATGCTAAACGCGCAATGCTGCCAATTGGAATCTCTCGGAGAAGTTTCAAACTTGGGAGATCCCTTCGGGGGGAGGCGTGGTGCGCAATATAATGGCGACGCTTGACGGAAACCTCGTACTAGCCTGTAGCGGCGTTGACCGCATTGCATTTGTTGACCTGCGGTGAAAAATCACCGGTCGTACTGACCGGTCCGATACCGCGAGGTCGTCGCATGGAATGTTCCCGCGGAAGAGGCCTATTTCAGGACGCCAACTTGCGCCAGACGCTTGCTAGCCAAGGCTGCTGTTCGCGTGGCACGCCATCGGGGCGGTAATAATGAGTGATTTCAACGAATCCCGCAGCTGACGTATAGCGCCTCCAATTTTCAAGATCATGGTACACCCCGTAGCGTCCGCTATTCCAGCCCTCGTCATTACGCCCGCGCGGGTTCGAGCTAAACAGCACACCACCCGGTTTCAGCGTGGCGTGCAGTTCCAGTAACACGCGCGGCAGCTCCTGGCTCGGGACATGAAACAACGCGGCGTTGGCAAACACGCCGTCGAAATATTTTTCCGGCAGTTCGAGCTTGAAGAAATCCTGCTGCCATACTTCGCAGCCGCTATGGACGCGTGCCATTGCCGCAAAATGCTCGGCGCCTTCCAAACCGACGGCGATGTGACCTTGTTCGGCAAACACCTTGAGGTCGCGCCCTGGTCCGCAGCCAAAATCGAGTATCGTGAACGGCGGCTGACCCTCGATATTTTGCAACAGCGCCTCAATGTTCTGGCTGACGCTGTGATCGCGCGTGCCTTTCCAGAATTCTTCGGCCCGCTGATTGTAGTGCTCAAGTGTGAGGTGGGCGATTTTTTGCAGGTCTTGCGGATGCAGTTTCATCTTCACCCTACTCGCGCAAACTGTGTGCCTAGCGCTTGCAGAGTGGGATCAGCGCTGGTGCAAACGTCCGGTTACCATCCCACAGATGGATAGCGGGCATTACGGCAGGTCCGAGTCGCGCCAGCAGCAGCCATTGGCCGATTCACCGAATTCAATGTGCTGTGGACCACCGTTTTAGCCAAATACCGCACGAGCTGGCGTAAAACTTAGAGAGCCGAAGGACAAGCGGAAATGAAGCTCGCCCTTTCCGGAGTTCTTGTCGCCTGACTTATTTCACGCCTCAGTTGATGGCGGCGGTTCCGGTGGCGTCATGGCTTCATCCCGTCCCACTTTCCGGCCCGCTTCGTATCCTTCGGCATGGCCGGCCTCATGCCCCGCCTTCTGGCCCGCCTCATACCCCTCGGCATGGCCGGCCTCATGCCCCGCCTTCTGGCCCGCTTCGTACCCTTCGGCATGGCCGGCCTCATGTCCCGCTTTCCGGCCCGCTTCGTACCCTTCCGCATGACCGGCCTCATGTTCACTCTCGAACGCGAGACCTTTCAGGCCGATACCTACACCGATCCAGCCAACTCCCGCGAAGACGAGATCAATGCCGAGGAAAAGTCCGAGAACATAGAGGCCTGACACTGGCCAGTGTGTCAGGATGATGAGGCCAAGCAAAAGCGTGATCGCGCCTGAGAGAACCACCGCGATCCACGGCGTCCCCTCCTTCATATTGAAGGCCAGTATGATCCGCATGATGCCTGAGGCGACGAGCGCCGCCCCGAGCGCGAGGGTCAAGACCGCTGCGGCGAGGAGCGGGTTCTCGAACGTGACGACGCCGGCAACGATGTACATCAAGCCGAGAAGGATCCAGAGGAGGAACTTGCCCCATGATTTGACTTGGAATGCGTTGATAACTTCGGCAGCGCCGGCGATTAGCATCATAATGCCGACTACAAATACGCTCACGACGGTCGCCGTGACGACGCTGTAAAGCGCGATCAACCCGGCGAGAACATAAATGGTGCCGAGTGCGACAATCCAGCCCCACTTGGCGCGTAGCGCCTCGGCTCCCGGACCAAGATTGAGAGTAGGCCTTCGAAAATCTGAACTGCTGGTCAAGGCATTCGCTCCCGGCTCGGCCTGATTCACAGGCTCGCAAAGGTTATTGGAAGGTTATCACATGCACGAAGCGCTGGACACTCCAAGCTTATCGCTTTTAACTTGGGATATGCCAAAAATCCTCCTTCGCATCGCCCTCGTCCTCGTTCTTGGCCCGTTTGTTTCGACGGCGAAAGCCAAAGTAATGATTCAGGTCGACCTCGACGCGCAACAAATGACGGTAATCGTAAACAACGACGAAACCCATGTTTGGGAGGTGTCGAGTGGACGTGAAGGCTTCGAGACACCGACAGGTTTATTCAGTGTGCAGCGCTTGGACGCCAATCATTACTCCGACGAATACGATCAATCGCCGATGCCTTATTCAATCTTCTTTGACCAGGGCCTGGCCATCCACGGCACATATCAAGGTGGTCTCGGACGCCCCGCGTCACATGGTTGCGTCCGCTTGGCGATTCCGCATGCGCGAATCTCTATTCCTGGGTCAAACAATATGGGGCCTCGATAGAAATTAATGGGACGGCGATTGAAATTTTGGACCCCGACCCCGACACCAACGCCGACATCGTCACAGAGCGTCGACGGACGAAAAAGCGATCACATAGGCCTTCCAATCCATCATGGATCATACCGCTCGACTAATGGACGCTTGGCGACCGGGCCGACGAAGGGGCACCCCTATCCCCTAGTTTGGTTCCCGCTGAGGGGCAAAATACGCTGATCCAAAGGCATTTGAGCGTATGGCGCTCTGAGAATTCTTTCTCGTCTTAGACAGGGCCAAGAAGAGATCTTCAGACGTGAGCGCTGCAAGTAGGCGATTCCGTCAACCTTGGCCGGAGTGTTCCGAAGAAGGGCTTTCTGGCAAGAAAAAATCGCTTCGCCGATCGCACAAATTCGTTCAAGATGGATTTCAACCGATCACGCCTGACATGCCGGATTCTTCATGCCGTCCCCCGACTCGAAAGCTCAACTCGAAGCCCTTCGCCAGCAACAAATCGCTCTCGCCCGCAAGATCAAGGAGGCGGAAGCCGAGGCCAAAAAGAAAGAACGCGAAAAGGACGAACGCCGCAAACTCCTCGCCGGGGCTGCCGCCCTCGTCGAACTCGCCGCGCATCCCGATAGCCCCTTTGCCGTCACCCTCGTCAGCCTTCTCAACAACGGCCTGACAAAGGCGCCGGATCGCGCGCTGTTCAGCCTCCCACCGCTTCCCAAGGACCCAAAAGCAGAAGCCGCGCCTGATGAGCTGGCGCCCAAGAAACAACCCGTGCCTCACGAATCTGCCGCCGCGCCGCCAGTTCCAACACCGCCCGAGCTTGACGACACGGTGAAGGAACATTTCGAACGTTTGCTCGGACGCTCAAACCTTGCTTGATCGCCCGTCTATGAAAGCAAGCCGAGCCAGCAATTACGTTCAGCGCCTGTAAGAAACCAGCTCAGCGAACCAATCGAGAAGAAGGGCGTTTCCTAAGGACGAAAAGGTCCTATGAGAGCAGTCCTGATAACGGGCGCCAATCGCGGGCTTGGCTTCGAATTCGCCAGTCAGTACGCGGCTGACGGGTGGCGCGTGCTTGCCGCTTGTCGCAATCCGGCGGCCGCAACCGAACTCCAATGTTTGGCGCAAAATTCGAAGATGCTCAGCATCCTTGCCCTGGACGTAACCGATGGCGAAAGCGTCCGGACCGCTGCAACGCAGCAGAAGGATGTCGCCATAGATGTGCTCATCAACAGCGCGGGGATCACTGGGGCATCTGGCCGAACCACAGGCAATGTCGACTACGATTCTTGGGCCAATGTCTTCGACGTGAATACTCAGGCTGGTGGTCACCATCACGAGCGGCATGGGCTCGCTCGCCGATAATACGACGGGCGGCTTCATTCCCTATCGCAGCTCCAAGGCAGCCGTGAATATGGTGATGCGAAGCGCAGCGAGCGATCTCGCCCCCCGCCGCATTACCTGCGTTCTGGTTAATCCCGGATGGGTCCGGACCGATATGGGCGGCCCCAAGGCGCCGCTGTTGCCGCAGGAGAGCGTGACTGCCATGCGGCGGCTTATCAATACGCTTGGCCCAAATCATTCGGGCAAGTTCTATAACTACGACGGCCGCGAATATCCCTGGTAATCGCAGAACCCTTTGCCTATCCCGATGCCAGGTCCAATAGTGGCGATGACCACAATAAGAAAGATCGCGGCGTTGGTGGCGGATGCGTTCCGGGAGTGGGAATACTTCGTCATGCCCGCAAGCTGCCGGGTATGAAATCGAAGTTTGACACATATCCAGCGGGTCCTTGGACGAGGCCGCCAAAAGACGGTAACTTTGAGCCAGCGAATCCTCGTGCCGGACACGACTTTGTTGCGCTTATTCGATGATTACCTCGGGCTAGGAGAACGCCATGTCTGACAGTGTCTACAAGGTCATTGAAGTCGTCGGAACTTCCTCGAAATCTTGGGAGGCCGCTGCGGCTGCTGCCGTCGAGCGCGCCTCGCAGTCGCTCCGCGATCTACGCGTCGCCGAGGTGACCCAGCAGGATGTGCAGATCAAGGACGGCAAGATTGAGCTTTATCGGACGAAGCTGAAACTGTCGTTCAAGTTCGAGGAGTCAACCTAAGGAGCGTAAACGACATGTGGGTCAACATGTGGGTCAAGCGGCCGAAATAGTTTTGTCTCAATGCCGCTCGACCTTCAACGCACGAGCAGAAACAGTCGCCGAGAAACCGATGTTCCGCCCGGCCTTCAGGTCGTGCCGGCGTCCGGCGATTATGAATGGCGGACCGCTGAGGATGGCAAGCAGCCCTATTTCATCAGCGCCGTAGACGGCGCGGTGCTCGTCGCAGGGGGCGACGAGTGGCGGGACCCGCAGAACAGCGAGGCGGATTTCGTGCTGCACCTTGATCGTGACCGAGGCCAATACGATCCAAGCATCATGACCCGCGAGGCGCTCGCGGCGGCAAAAAGGGCCGAGGCAATCGCGCTGGAAGTTCTGAATGCAGAGGTCCGCTGGCTGGTCGCGCGCCATGATGATAACCGGGCTCAAGCTGAATGCGTCATCCGCTTGCATGGAGGGCAAGCTCGCCGACAGCATTGTCGAGGACATCTTGCAGCTTTAAGAGCGGGCAACGGCGTGTCTCCATTTAAAGTGTGCCGCGCGATGACGAATAAGCCCATAGTCCGGCCATTTCGACCAGTTTCCAATCGTTCGATGGCGTTTCATTCGAACGCGTCTTCGAAAACTTATAAAAACCTTGGCCGATTGATCGTGTAACGCCATCCCTTTCGCTGGATACGGTAACATCCCGCAAGAAAGAGCTTTCGAGA
>DATBPZ010000113.1:0-76566 GCA_036561105.1 Methylocella sp.
CCCCTAGCCGATATCAAATCCAAAACCATTTCAGAAATGGCGAGGGCTAGAAAAATTGCAGGTGCCACGGCGGCAACCATCAGGCGCGACCTTACCGCCGTCTCTCGTGTCCTCACCCACGCCGAAAGCCAAGGTCTTTACGAGGGCAACCCAACTCTGAGCTTTCGCAAGACACTCCGCGAACGCCGCGATCCTATCGAATTGCCAACAAAGGAAGCCGTTGAAACTGTTATTACGGCATCGCCCCGACGATTTGGAGCTTTGATCCGGGCCGCTGAATTAACCGGGTGCAGGCTTGATGAACTCGTTCAAGCCCAATGGCGGGATTTTGATCCGAAAGCGGGGACGCTCCGCATCGGCAAAGGCAAGGGAAACAAGTCAAGGACCATCAGCCTATCTGAAGACGCGACTCGGCACATACTCGGCACAGTACGGGTGCTCGGCTCGGACGTGATTTTCTGCCATGACAGTGGCTTGGCTTACGCCAATGCATCATCGAATTTTTCACAGATTTGCCGCCGTATCGAAAAGGTGCGGCCAAGCTTTAAACGATTTAGATTTCATGATCTTCGGCATCTGTACGCCGTCCGTGCGTTGCTCGATGGGATGGACCTTTGGACGCTCTCCCGTCAGTTAGGTCATACCTCCGTGAAGGTAACGGAGCATAGCTATTTGGCGTTCCTGACACCCGAACAAGGGGTTGCGGCCCGGCAAGGGTCGGCACAAAAGACGGCACAACTACAACGGTTTGGTGAGGGTTTAGAGGTCGGAAAACAGGCAGTAAGCCTTTGAAATCTGGCGGAGACGAGGGGATTCGAACCCCTGATACAAGTTGCCCTGTATAACGGTTTAGCAAACCGCCGCCTTCAGCCACTCGGCCACGTCTCCATACTCGGAAAAGCCCCTTTAGACGCGATTCCGGTTGCCCAGATATGCCCGAGCGCCAGCGTGATGGCAAGAGCTCCCGCGGCATGACTTGAGCTTAGTGTTTGCCGCAGGCATCCCCGCGGTTTCGATCGCTGATTTCAATTTTGCCGCGTTTGAAACTTGTGCGTGGCTTTCGCAAGTTGCACCAAAGTCACACCTCCAACCAAATGCCTAGAACCGGTATAACTCCGCTTTACTTGATCCGTGTTATAGCTACGCTAGGGTTAACCTGCCGCCCATTGGCGATTTGTGCCACCTAATATATACTTATTGAACTGTTCGGCTGAGATAAGACAAATGCTGTTACTCCATTTCCCCATGCCGGAACGCCAGGATCGAACCACCGTCCGGACGAGCATGGAACGGGCTCAACGGGCTTTGGGGATTGACATGAAACTGCTCAAAGGACTTCTTCTGGGTTCGGCTGCGTGCCTGACCGGAACCATGCTGGCGTCGGGGGCCCGCGCCGCCGATCTGCCGGCCGCCCAGGCCGCTCCCATCGAATATGTCCGCGTCTGCGACGCCTATGGCGCCGGCTTCTTCTACATCCCCGGCACCGAGACCTGTTTGCGGATCGGCGGCTTGGTGCTCGGCGAGTTCCGCGGCTTTAGCCCCAACTACAGCATTGGCGGCACCGGCTTCTATGGCAATGGCGCGGTGATCGGGCATGCGGCCTTGCCCGGGGTGGGAGTTCCCGCCGGGGCGAGCTTCATCCCTGGTATTGGCCAATATTCGAATGCCCGTTCGCGCGATGCGACGAGCTTCAATGCCCTCGGCCGCGCCGAGCTCGACGCCAGGACGCAGTCGCCCTGGGGCACCTTGCGCGCCTTCGCCCGGATCGATTCCTATTATGGCTCGGGCGGCAATTCCGCCACCGGCAGCCTCGGCTCGCTCGGCAATACCTTCAACACCACGGCGGGCTCTAGCTCGCAGCGCGAATCGACGATCGTCAACAAGGCGTTCATCCAATTCGCCGGCCTCACCGCCGGCCGCGCCCAATCGATGTTCGATTTCTACGCTGACGCCTACAACTACGACAATTTGCGCGGCTCCAACGCGACCGTCGCCCTGCTCGCCTATACGGCGACGTTCGGCAGCGGCTTCTCGGCGACCCTGTCGGCCGAGGATCAGGCGTCGCGGCGCGCCGCCATCGGCAGCACCATCGCGACCACGACCCTGACCGCGGCGGGTGCAGGCGTGCCAATTACCATCAACGGCATTTCGGCCGCCTCCTTCCAGGGCCAGCCGGCGGGGTCGCGGATCCCGGACATCGTCGGCAGCTTCCGCTACGATCAGCCCTGGGGGACGGTGCAGATCTCGGCCGCCGCGCATCAGAACAATGCCAGCCTGTTCGGCGCGAACGCCCTGACTACCCCGCCCGCCACCCCTGCCGCTGTTGGCGGCGTCCTTTCCACCCCCGCCTATGCCTTCCCGGCCGTCACCAGCAACAATTACGGCTTCGCGGTCCAGGCCGGCATTCAGCTGAACGCCGATTATCTCTCGCCCGGCGACAAGCTCTGGTTGCAAGCTGCTTATGAGCAAGGCGCATTCGGCTATATCGCGGGCAACAACCTTGGCTTCAACTATGGCGCGGTCAACCAGAACCGCTATGCGGGGTCGGGCTTCACGCCGTCCGATTACAGCGCCGGCTGGAACGCCCAGCCGAATGCCGATTGCGTCTTCGCCAGCAGCGTGCCCGGCACTTTTCCCGGCAGCGTCTCCTGCCAGCAGCAGACGGGCTGGGACATCACCGGCGCCTACAAACATTATTGGATCCCGACCCTGGCTTCGGCGATCTATGGCTCTTACATGACGGTGAATTATTCCGGCGACGCGCTGGCCGGGTTTGGTGGCGGGGTCGGCATCTCCAACATCAAGGAAGGCCGGGTCGGCACCAACCTCGTGTGGACGCCGCTTAAGGGCTTCGATATCGGCGCCGAATTCATGTATGTGCATGTGAACCAGTTGCGGCCGGTTGGCCTCGCCCCGGACGCGGTGCTCAACGCCGTCGGCCTGCCAACGTTCCAGCCGAACACCAACCAATATGAAGGGCGCTTGCGCGTGCAACGGGCATTCTGACCATTGCAAATGCAGATCCGACGGAATATTTTGTTTTCAGCAAATAGTGAGTCCGTAAACGTGGTTGCGCTAGCCATGATGCCTCGAGACTTGGCGCCTCAAGACTTGGCACCTGATGTGCCATGCACAAGAGGCGGAAGCGTTCATTAATTAGCGAATGTGTGTGTCATTACTGCCCCCCAAGAAATTTTCTGGCTGCATCGGTGATCAAGCAGGCAGTTATTCAGGAACAACGCCAGTACGAGCGTGGACGCTACGGCATTGCCGCATCTGTTCATCAATCAGCATATTGGCAATGGACATGCGCCGTGCCGCGTTGGTCCGGCTGCCAGGCTCGAAGCGATCCGGGTGGTTCTTCTTGGCAAAATCGCGACGAATACGCTGCAGATCGGTGGTCGCAAGTTCCGCGCTTAACCCAAGTTCGTCGGCAATGGTTTGATTTTCGGTTTTCTGTGGCTCAACAGATGCGGTTTCCAGCTTCGAGGAAGGAGGCTGCGATGCGCTTTGCGCTTCGGCGGCTTCCTCGGCATAGGGCTCCGGGGGGTGCTGCGCAAAGCCCCCTATAAGGCCCCCGATGCCTGATGGCCAAGGCAAGGAAAAAGTTGCAAGCCAACGCCGCAAGGGGCTTTTGTGCCGCGGCTGGCGGCTCGCATCCGGTTCAGTCTCGGCTTCCGAATCAGACTCTGGCGCCCTCGATGGGCAGACTTCCGGCGAGGTTTCGTGCCCCAGCCCGCGATCGAACGAGGTAAGAATATCCTCAAAATCGCCGATGCTATGTCGTTTGCGTGGCGGCATAAACGAGACAGTCTTGCTCTTTGCTCAATTCATTTCAAATTTAAACTCACTATGTGCGCGTGCGCTTGAGTCCACGTTAATGGAAACGAGCCATTTGAGTTAAAATTGTTATCACAGCAACTCGCAGGCGGTATTGGGATGGAAATCGTCGAAAGTCACTGGCTTCCCATCAAGCGATTAACGCTAGCAAGCGCTGCCAACGAGGGGGTTGTGATTTGGCTTGCGGGGCCCGTCTGGGCAACGGAAGTCCCAGAGCCTTTGTGGAACTGCCTATCGAATGACGAAAGGAATCGTGCGAACAGGTTTTTCCACGATCGTGACAGGAATTTATTCGCGATGACCCGCGCGATTTTGCGCACACTGTTGAGTGAGGTGGCAAGCGTTCCAACGAACCAAATCCTGTTCGCGGAGGGGCCACACGGAAAACCCAGCCTCGCAGGGATAAAGGGACCCGAGTTCAATGTTTCCCATTCTGGTTCCTGGGCTTTGATTGGCTTGTCGGATCGCCGCCCGATCGGCGTCGACATCGAATTGACACGCAACTCAGGAGATGAGCTGGATTTGGCAAGATCCTTCTTTTCCGGCGCCGAATATCGCGCCCTCGAAGGATTGGAAGACGAGGAACGGCTCCAATCCTTCTACAAGATCTGGACTTGCAAAGAAGCGGTTCTGAAAGCGATAGGCGCCGGGATTTCGGCACATCTCAAGGATTTCTCAGTTGAAAAGAGCAGCGATCGCTATGCAATCATTCCCGAGTGTAATTACTCGTTGCCGATGCTTGCGTCCATTGCCGCTTATCCGGTCGAGGTTCCGATGGGCTATGCGGGATGTTATGCCTTGGCTTGACTGCTTTGCCATAATAGAAGGTAGTACTTACCCGCATAAGGGGCATGGATGCAAAAGCTCTCCCGCCGCCAGACCTTAACTTCCATCCTGGCCGCTGGCGCGACTGTTGCCGTGCCCCCGGCCCGTGCGGACGGCGCCTCTGCGCGGGTTTCTCTTCTGTTGATCAACGATATTTACCGGATCGAGGAAAAGAACGGACGCGGCGGCATGGCGCGCTTTGCGGCGGTTGTGAAGGCAGAACGCGCCAGAGCGCTAGCCGAGGACTCTCATCTCATTTGTGTTCACGCTGGCGATACGCTGTCGCCGAGCTTGTTGTCGAGTTTCGACCAGGGTGCCCACATGGTTGACCTCTTCAACGATTTGGAACTCAACGCCTTCGTTCCCGGCAATCACGAATTCGATTTCGGCAAGGAGGTTTATTTCGACCGGATGCGACAGGCGCGGTTTCCGGTCCTTGCCGCCAATCTTAGGAGCGCCGCCGGGATGAAACTCCCGCGCCATGAGGACCAAATCCTGATCGAGGCGGGGAAACTCAAGCTGGCATTTATTGGCACCGCCTTCGACGGGACGGCAATTGCCTCGCGGCCCGGTGATCTTGTCTTTTCGCAGGCGATACCTGCGGTCCTGGCCAATGCTGAAAAGGCTCGCGCGGCGGGCGCCGATCTCGTAATCGCGATCGTGCATGCCGATAAGGCTACTGGCGCCACCTTGATGAATTCCCATGCCGTCGACTTTGTATTGTCCGGTCACAATCATGATCTCCATATCGATTTCGATGGCCGCACCGCGCTGATGGAATCCGAACAAGACGCAAATTATGTCACGATTGCCGACATCGACGTCATGCAAAACCGGGGTGAAGCCGATCGCTTCCCATCATGGTGGCCCAATTTCCGTGTCATCGATACGGCGAAAGTCGTTCCTGACCCAGCTATGCTTGCCAAGGTCCAAATGTACAGCGCCGGATTGAACCGATTGTTCGACGTCGAGATCGCAACCCTTGCCGCGGCTCTTGATAGCCGCACTGGAGCTGTCCGCTCGGGCGAATGCGCGATTGGCGATCTTGTCGCGGACGCACTTCGGAGCGCGGCGGCCGCAGAAGTTGCCATCATCAACGGAGGCAGCATCCGTGGAAACAGACTCTATGCGGCAGGCACGAGATTGACGAAGCGGGACCTTCTCGACGAACTTCCCTTCGGCAACAAGACTATGGCGACCAAGATTTCCGGAAAGTCGATTTTGGACGCGCTGGAGAACGGGTTTTCTCAAATCGAGCGCCCATCGGGTCGGTTTCCGCAAGTTTCTGGCTTGGTTGTCTCCGTCAATCCGGCGGCCCCTGAGGGCAGGCGCGTGAAGACGGTCTTTGTCAATGGCGAGGTTCTCAACCTTGGCCGCGAGTACAAGATAGCCACCGATGATTTCATGGCAAGCGGCGGCGACGGATACGGGATGCTTGCCGGCAAGACTCATGTAAGCCCCGATTCCGGTACCCGGCTTGTCGCCCTTGACGTGATCGATTACATCGCTGCTGCGAAGCGGATCGACACGAAGATCGAGGGAAGGATCGTCTTTCAATAGCGTCGCACGGGGCAGCATCGGGCGAGCTTGCGCGGCGCTGCTGGGAATGACGCTCTTCCTCAGTTTCTTGTCCGCGTTGAGCTTGTCACAACAAGCGGATAACAAACGCACGCATGACTCGGAGACGAGAGCCAATGAACGAACAAGATATGCATCCACACGACGAGGCGCAGGCACGCGCGCAACAGAAAGCGGCAATCTTGATGCAGGCTTTGCCGCATATGTTGCGCTACGATGATACGATCGTCGTCGTCAAATATGGCGGCCATGCCATGGGAGACGACAAGGTCGCCCGGGATTTCGCGCGCGACATGGTTTTGCTCGAGCAGTCCGGGGTCAATCCCGTTGTTGTCCATGGCGGCGGCCCACAGATCGGCGCGATGCTTGGTAAGCTCGGCATTAAGTCGGCATTTTCGGATGGCCTGCGAATTACCGACCGGGCCACCATGGAAATCGTGGAAATGGTGCTGGCCGGATCAATCAACAAGCAAATCGTCGGCTTCATCAATGCGGAGGGCGGCCGCGCCATCGGCCTGTGCGGCAAGGATGGCAATATGGTCATCGCGAGCAAGGTCCCGCGGATGAGCACTGGCCTTGACCTTGGTTTCGTGGGCGAGCCCGCCAAGGTGGATACGACCGTGCTGGATCAGGTGCTTGGGCGCGAACTCATTCCCGTCCTCGCACCCGTTGCGCAGGGAGAGGACGGCGAGACCTATAATGTCAACGCCGATACATTTGCCGGCGCGATCTCGGGCGCCCTTAAGGCAAAGCGGCTCGTGTTGCTGACCGATGTGCCGGGCGTGCTTGACCGTGACAAGAATTTGATCAAGCAATTGTGCGTCGATGAAATTCATGCCCTTATCGCCGACGGTACAATCACGGGCGGGATGATCCCCAAGGTCGAGACCTGCATCTATGCGCTCGAACAAGGTGTCGAAGGGGTCGTTATTCTCGACGGCAAAATGCCTCATGCCGTGCTCATTGAACTCTTGACCGATCATGGTGCTGGTACTTTGATTACACGGTGAACGAGGCAAGACCTTTTTTGAAAGATTCTTTTGACACTCCAAAAACGGCGCTCGCCAGCGACGAGGCCCTAGAGCCCAGCGAGCTCCTGAGTTCCATCGTCGAAACTGCTTCTCGCGCGGAAGCCTTCCCGGAGACTGGGGCGCATTCGCCTGGGGATCTCTCGCCCCTTATCAATTCGCTATCGCAGATCGATACCTGGGTCTTCGATCTCGACAACACGCTTTATCCGGCCGACTGCGATCTGTGGCCGAAAATCGACCAGAGAATCACCTTGTTCCTGGCGCATCTTTTTGGACTTGACGGGATGTCGTCCCGCGCCTTGCAAAAATACTACTACGAACGCTATGGCACGACGTTGCGCGGCTTGATGGAGGAACATGAGATTGGCGCTGAGGAGTTTCTCGATTTCACGCATGACATCGACCGCTCCTCACTGCTTCCCAATCTTGCCCTTGCAACGGCCATCACCGCCCTCCCCGGCCGCAAGCTTATTCTCACAAATGGGTCGCGGGAACATGCCTTTCGTACCGCCGAGGCTCTCGGCATCGAGGCGATGTTCGAGGATATTTTCGATATCGCTGCCGCCGATTTCGTGCCAAAGCCCCAGGCAGCAACCTATGAACGATTCTTCGAACGGCACATGGTCGACCCGGCGCGATCGGTGATGTTCGAGGATCTTGCGAGGAATCTGATTGTTCCTCATCAACGTGGAATGACGACCGTCCTCGTCGTTCCCAAGCCAGGCCAAATGGATCATCGCGACGCCTTCGAGATTACGAGCGAAGTCGTGCCGCCTCATATCGATTACATAACAAGCGACCTTGCGCTATTCCTGATGGGCCTTGTCCTTGACACACCCGGCGAGACGGACACTTAGCTGCCATTGACATCCGCGCGGCATATATCGAAACGTTCCCCCGCAACGTGTTGCAATTTCGTCATTTGCTGGAGACCCGCATGTCCGACCTCGAAACGATGATCGATGCCGCCTACGAGGATCGCGCCAACATCACCCCGCGGACGCAAGGCGAGATCCGTGAAGCCGTCGGCGCCGCCTTGCAACTTCTCGACACGGGCAAGCTCCGCGTCGCGGAAAAGATTGAAGGCGCGTCCGGGCCAAGTTCCTGGAAGGCCAATCAATGGCTCAAGAAAGCCGTACTTCTGTCGTTTCGCCTGAGCGACATGGCGCTGATACCGGGCGGCCCCAGCGGCTCCTCTTGGTGGGATAAGATTCCCTCGAAATTCGAAGGCTGGGGTTTTGAGCAACATGCCGCCGCCGGCTTCCGCTCGGTGCCCAATTGCCTCGTCCGGCGCTCGGCCTATATCGCGCCAGGAGTGATCTTGATGCCGTCGTTTGTGAACCTCGGCGCTTATGTCGATAGCGGCACCATGGTTGATACGTGGGTCACCGTCGGCTCCTGCGCCCAAATCGGCAAGAATGTGCATCTTTCAGGGGGAGTCGGCATAGGCGGCGTGCTCGAACCCTTACAGGCCAATCCGACGATCATCGAGGATGATTGTTTCATCGGCGCCCGCTCGGAAATCGTCGAGGGCGTGATTGTCGGCCAGGGCTCGGTGATCGCGATGGGAACCTTCATTTCCGCCTCGACAAAGATCATCGACCGGGCAACCGGCGAGATCCGCACCGGCTTCGTGCCGCCCTATTCGGTAGTGGTTTCGGGGAATTTGCCGGGCAAGCCATTGCCTTCCGGCGCGCCCGGCCCCTCGCTCTATTGCGCCGTCATCGTCAAAACCGTCGATGCCCAGACCCGGTCGAAAACCGCGATCAACGAATTGCTGAGGGACTGATGCCGGCGTTTGTCGCGAAATTCGCCGGGCGTTTTGGGTTCCGGACCGATCAAGGCAGGATCGACGCCAAAACCTGGCGGCAGGGCACCCTATTTCTCATCGTGCCGCTTGCTGCGACTACCATCATATGGTTTTTTTTGGCGCCCTACACCCATCGCGATCTCGCCACCACGCCATTCCTGGCCTGGAGGACATTGGCCGCTTTCGTCTATCTCGTATGCTACGCTTTCGCGATCCTCCTAGCGGCGATTTGTTACTATAATCTCAGCGCGAAACGCTGGCGTGACCGAGGATGGCGCTTTCCGGGAGCGCTGGCGGGACTTTTGCCGTTGGCGGCGCTCGCAAGCGGTGCGGCGCACTGGCTGCAGCCGCGCGTGGCGGATGTCATGCCGTATTGGCATGTGGCGGTTTTGGACATTTTGCTCGCCGTGATCATCATCTGGAACATCGTGGAGCTTGGCTTTTTGCCTGCCCGGACACCGTGACCAAACTTACCGAAGTTGGTTTTTCAATCTTCCCCGGTTCACACTGCCCCTCAAAATGCTCTAAGACAGCGGAGCATGTCTTGGAAACGGCCCAAATGAGCGATCCATCCAGCCTTGAGACCCTGGCCGATCTTCGTATCGAAATAGATCGAATCGATGCGGGGCTGCACCAACTGCTGATGGAGCGCGGCGAGATCATCCACCGGCTGATCGAAGCCAAGGCGCGGCAAGGCGGCGGCCTGGCATTCCGGCCGGCCCGGGAGGCCGACATGATGCGGGCCCTCGTTTCCCGCCATCAGGGCCTGCTACCACTCGACACCGTCGAAAGCATTTGGCGGATCATCATCTCGACCTTTACCTTTGTCCAATCGAACTACTGCGTGCATGCTGACATTTCTGGCGGCGACGCCGCGATGCGCGACTGCTGCCGGTTCCATTTCGGTTTCACGGTTCCCTACATGCCCCATCAAGGCGCGGCGGAGGTCATTGAAGCTGTGGCAAAATCCGGCGGCGACCTTGGCGTCGTGCGAGTCCTTGCACCAGAAGGCCCTTGGTGGCGAAGCCTCGCCGATCCAGGGGCACCCAAGATCATCGCCCGCCTGCCCTTTGTCGAACGGCCGGATCACCCCGCCGGAATGCCAGTTTTCATCATAGCCCAACCGCTTGCCGAAGCAGCCGTGCATGATGTGGTTCTCTATGACGTCGAAATCCCCGAAAATTTGGCGCATCGCGCCCTCCCCGGCCAAATGGGCTCCGGCGTGGAAATTCTCGATCGCTTTAAAACTGGCTCTCGCCTGTGTTTGATGATTGCGGTGGAAGCCAGTAACGATTTCGAGGAATGGCGCGAAACTTTGATTGGATCCGGCGACGCCGGTCCCAGGGTGGCCAGTATTGGCAGTCACGCGGCACGTTGCGATGTGAGCCGCCTCCAGAAGGTTGCCGCACAATGATTTTGCTCTGGAGTTGGCTTGGATGATCAAACTTGCGACAACCGGTATCGAGACCCAGCCGCGGCCACGCCCCGGCGTGCTCGCTATCGATCCTTATGTGCCGGGCCAAAGCTCGGCACCCGGCGCCGCAAAGATTTTCAAACTTTCGGCAAACGAGACGCCGCTCGGTCCGTCCCCCCATGCGCGGGACGCCTTGCGTGGTTTCGCCGATCGCCTCCAGGATTATCCCGATGGTGCCGCAATTGTCCTGCGTACGGCAATTGGCGCCCAGCATGGCTTTGATCCGGCACGCATCGTTTGCGGGAACGGCTCGGATGAAATCCTCCACCTCCTCGCTTCGGCCTATATTGGTCCGGGCGATGAAGGCATTTTTACCGAGCATGGTTTTCTCGTCTACAAAATCGCAATTCTTGCCGCGGGCGGGGTTCCCATCGTTGCTGGCGAAACGAATCTGACGGCCGACGTGGATAAAATCCTTGCCCTTGTGGGCCCTCGAACCAAGATGGTTTTCCTTGCCAATCCGAACAATCCAACCGGCACCTATCTGCCGTTCGACGAGGTCAAGCGTCTCGCCACCCATCTGCCTGGGCATGTTCTTCTCGTTCTCGACGCGGCCTATGCTGAATATGCGCACCGCACGGATTATATCTCGGGGGAAGAGCTTGTCTCGGACAGCGAAAACGTCGTGATGACAAGGACGTTTTCTAAGATATACGGCCTCGCTGGGCTCAGGCTTGGATGGTGCTATGCGCCGCTCAGCGTATGTGATGCGATAAACCGCATTCGTGGACCGTTCAACACAAGCGGCGGGGCGATCGCGGCCGGGGTCGCAGCCGTGGGGGATGCCCGACACATTGAAAAGGCAATCGCCCATAACAACACCTGGCTTGCGTGGCTCGCCCAAGAAATTTCCGAAATCGGAATTAAGGTCACCCCGAGCGCCGGAAATTTTCTGCTTTTGCATTTCAATAGCGAGACGCAGGCGCGGGCGGCGGACCGGTTTCTTCTGTGTCGTGGCTTGATCCTGCGCGCGGTCGGCGCCTATGGATTGCCGCAGTGTCTGCGGCTAACTGTTGGCACCGAGGAAGCAAATTATCTTGTGGCCGCCACCCTCAAGGATTTCGTCGTATCCGAAAGCCGCGCGCGTGCCTGACGGTCTTGGGGCGCCTTTGAGCGAGCCGCTGTTCCAACGTCTCGCCCTTATCGGCATGGGGTTGATCGGCTCCTCCCTGGCACATGTGTGCCGGCGCAAGGGACTTGCGCGCGAGATCGCGGCGGCAGACACATCGGCCACGGTCCGGGAGACGGTCAAGGAACTCGGTCTCGCCGACGAGGTTTTTGAAACGGCGGCGGCCGCGGTCGCTGGCGCCGACCTCGTCATCCTTTGCGCTCCCCCCGGCGCCATGGGATCTATTGCACAAAATATCGGCCCTTTTCTTGAACCGGGCGCGATTCTATCCGATGTCGGTTCGGTCAAAGCCTCGATCATCAAGACTGTCGCTCCGCATCTGCCCGCCACCGTTCATTTTGTCCCGGCGCATCCCGTGGCGGGAACCGAGCAATCGGGTCCACGTGCCGGGTTTTCGACACTTTTTCTCAATCGCTGGAGCATACTGACCCCCCCGGCGGGAACCGACCCTAAGGCCGTTGCGCGCGTCGCCGCTTTTTGGTCCGGCGCCGGCTCGAACGTGGAAATCATGCAGCCCGCGCATCATGATCTGGTGCTCGCAATCACCAGTCACGTGCCGCATCTCATCGCCTACAATATCGTCGGCACTGCCGCTGACCTCGAGGAAGTGACGCAATCCGAAGTCATTAAGTTTTCCGCCGGGGGGTTTCGTGACTTCACCCGGATCGCCGCCTCCGACCCGACGATGTGGCGCGATGTTTTTCTCAACAATAAGGCGGCTGTTCTCGAAATGCTCGGCCGTTTCAACGAGGACCTCAGCGCCCTTCAGCGCATGATTCGCAACAGTGATGGCGATGGCCTTTTCGAGCTTTTCACACGAACGAGGGCGATCCGGCGCGGCATCATCGAACAGGGACAGGAAACCGCCGCGCCGGACTTTGGCCGCCGGATGCCCGAGACGTAATTCGCCGGACTCTTCGCCGCCGTTCGCGGGCCTAATAAAGGGGCGGCACCTGGATCGACGTTCGTAGCGGACCAACCGACAAAAAGCCCTCGGAGAATCTCACCGGCAAATTGAGCCGTCCAGGAACGTCGCCGCCCTTACTCAAAAGCCCCGAAAGAAATTGACCCGCAGTAATGAGGCCGGGATCGATCCCGAGCTGTCGAAACGCCTTTTGGAACCCCGCAAAGCCAGCGTCGAGCTTGCCATGAACGCGATGCTCGTCATCTAGGCCGAGGCCGCCCTTGACTTCAACGAGAACACCGCCGCTCGTGAGCCGGCCGCTGGTAATATCGATATGGCCATCCGCCGAACGCCATTTTTCAAAAAATTCGGGGAGTGTTTGCACGCCACCGAAAGCCGCCTGCGAAATCGTGCCCCCCAACTGCATGAAAACAGGAAGCTGTGAATCCAACAGAGTGTTGAGCGCCGGAATTGAGCCGTCATTAAACGAAACCACAAAATCGTACGAATTATCGTGGCGGTCTTGTGTTGGCATGAAACTGCTGTGAATCTCGCCAAACTTTCCCTCCAGGGAGCCGGCGCCGCCCGCTCTCCCTTGCAATGAGACATCGGTGCCGGCGATGGCGACCCTGTCGAACGTTCCTGGCGGCCCATCGAGTTCGACGTATAATTCCGACCATTGCAGCGTTAGATCGTAGGTTCCATCGTTCGTTTGGGCCGTAAACGGCGATTCAATGCGAGCAATCAAATTGTCATTGCGCAGGAGGGGCGCGGTAACATGAAAACCGCGCACGGTGCCGGTCGACGTCTTGTCAAGGAGTATTCCTTGGAATCGCAGGTTTGCGCAAGAAACCTCAACGGCAAAGGGAAACCCCCTCGTTTTCTGGTCCGGACAGGTCCAGATGCGTCCGGCTTTCGCCTCATGCGTCATCCAATTCGAGACGGCGGTGGCTGTCTGACGCGAGGCAACGTACCAGAAAATCGACCAACCGGCCACGATCACCACAAGCACGGCACTCGGCACATACAGCAGGTAAAAGGCAGTTGAGCGCTGCCGTGGTTCTTCTTTCTTTGATTGCATGACGTCCTCCCGGAGTGCTGTTTGGCGGGCGCGATTTCTCAATCCCCGCACCATGGCGAAAATTGGGTGCGGATCGGCTCGCTTTCCCGTGGCGCCGCTAGGCATATATCGTGATACCCGTTGAAGCAAAATGCCTCAAATCTTGGAAAACCCTCGCTGGGCCGCATCCTCGGCAACGACAAACAAATGCCGCTTCAGCGGGCAAATAGGGGTGATTCACTGGTGCGGGATTTGATTTCCAGAACGAAATGCGAAAAAGTTCATACATGCAAGCGTCAATTTCCATTGACCGCGCCTGCTGGTGCATGATTTGCAGGGCATGGTCAGTGCTGTTCTCCGGCCCTAAGTGAGTGTCCATGCGCCGAATTCGCCGTTTGCTTGTCGCCAATCGCTCAGAAATCGCGATTCGTGTGTTCCGGGCAGCAACCGAACTTGGAATTGAGACGGTAGCGATCTTTGCCGAAGAGGATAAGCTTTCGCTGCACCGCTTTAAGGCTGACGAGGCCTATCAAGTTGGCGCCGGCAAAGGCGCGCTCGAAGGTTATCTGTCCGTCGAAGAGGTCGTCCGGGTTGCCAAGGAAGCCAAGGTTGACGCGATTCATCCCGGCTACGGCTTTCTATCAGAAAGTCCCGAATTCGCCGAAGCTTGCGCGGAAGCGGGGATTATCTTCATCGGCCCTAGTCCGCAGACCATGCGCGATCTCGGGAACAAGGTGGCGGCGCGCAACCTTGCGGAGTCCTGTGGCGTGCCGGTCATGCCAGCGACGCCCCCCCTGCCGGATGATCCCGAGAAAGTGAAGCGCCTTGCGCGCGAGATTGGCTACCCCGTCATGCTCAAGGCCTCCTGGGGAGGCGGTGGCCGCGGCATGCGGCCGATCGAGGACGAGGACAAGCTCCTTGATACCGTCCTGAGCGGCAAGCGGGAGGCGAAGAGTGCCTTTGGCAAGGATGAAGTTTATCTCGAAAAGCTTGTCCGCCGGGCTCGCCATGTTGAGGTACAAATTCTCGGCGATAAGCACGGCAACCTCGTGCACCTCTTCGAGCGCGATTGCTCGATCCAGCGTCGCAACCAGAAGGTGGTGGAGCGGGCCCCGGCTCCCTATCTCGACGAGGCGGCGCGCCAGGGCCTCTGCGAGTCTGCGTTAAAACTAGGGCGCGCGGCCAACTATGCCGGCGCCGGCACGGTCGAATTCCTGATGGATGTGGACACCGGAAAATACTATTTTATTGAGGTCAATCCGCGCGTCCAGGTCGAGCATACCGTGACGGAAGTCGTCACGGGACTCGACATCGTGAAGGCACAGATCCGGATTGCGGAAGGCAAGCGAATTGGCGTTCCCGAAGAAACCGGGATCCCGCCGCAGGAGTTAATCCGCCTCTCCGGCCATGCCCTGCAATGCCGGATTACCACGGAAAATCCCGAAAACAATTTCATACCCGACTATGGCCGCATCACCGCTTACCGGGGAGCGATGGGTTTTGGGATCCGTATTGATGGTGGCACGGCCTATTCGGGTGCCGTCGTCACCCGTTACTACGACCCCCTGCTTGAAAAAATCACTGCCTGGGCCTCAACGCCGGAAGAAGCGATCCGCAGAATGGACCGCGCGCTTCTCGAATATCGCATTCGCGGCGTGACCACCAATCTCGCTTTCCTGCACAATATCATCAACCATCCGCGATTCATCGCCAGCGACTACACAACGCGGTTCATCGACGAAACGCCGTCCTTGTTCGATTTCAAGAAACGCAAGGACCGGGCGACGAAACTCCTGACATGGATTGCCGAAGTCACCGTCAACGGCCATCCCGAAACCCGTGACCGTGCCCGTCCCCCGGCCGCAGCGCGCGAGCCGGTGATCCCTCAATTCGCGCCCGGTCATACGCCTGATGGGACGCGCCAATTGTTTGAAAAGCTCGGCGCGGTACGTTTCGCGGAGTGGATGCGGGCCGAGACCCGTCTCCTTATGACTGATACCACCATGCGGGATGCCCATCAGTCGCTGCTCGCAACGCGCATGCGCACAAAGGACATCGCTGCGGTCGCCGGAGCCTACGCAATGGGCTTGCCGCAATTGCTCTCGCTCGAATGCTGGGGCGGCGCGACTTTCGACGTTGCGATGCGATTTCTCTCCGAGGATCCGTGGGAGCGCCTCGCCCTTGTGCGAGAGCGGGCGCCAAATCTTTTAACCCAGATGTTGCTACGCGGAGCCAATGGCGTCGGTTACACCAACTATCCCGACAATGTCGTGAAATATTTCGTCCGCCGGGCCGCCCACGGCATTGATCTCTTTCGTATTTTCGATTGCCTCAACTGGGTCGAGAATATGCGCGTCGCGATCGATGCCGTTTGCGAGACAGGCAAGCTCGCCGAGGGCGCGATCTGCTATACCGGTGACATTCTCGATCCGGACCGCGCCAAATATTCGCTCGCCTATTATGTCGGCGTCGCCCAGGAACTGGAGAGAGCAGGCTGCCATATCCTTGCGATCAAGGATATGGCGGGCTTGCTGCGGCCTTCGGGTGCGCGCGTGCTGGTCAAGGCTTTGCGGGAGGCTTGCGGTCTGCCGCTGCATTTGCACACCCATGACACCTCGGGGATTTCGGCGGCGACCGTCTTGGCCGCAGCTGAGGCCGGCGTCGATGCGGCGGATGCAGCAATCGATACCATGTCTTGCACGACGTCGCAGCCCTGCCTTGGTTCGATCGTCGAAGCCTTGCGCCACGGCGACCGCGATACCGGCCTTGACCCTGTCGTGATCCGCCAACTCAGCGCCTATTGGGAGGCTGCGAGGTTGCAATATGCGGCCTTCGAGAGCGACCTCAAGACGGGCACCAGCGAGGTTTATCTCCACGAAATGCCGGGCGGCCAGTTTACAAATCTCAAGGAGCAGGCACGCGCCCTCGGGCTCGACAAACGCTGGGATAAGGTCGCCACGGCTTATCGCGCGGCAAACGATCTTTTCGGCGACATCATCAAGGTCACTCCTTCTTCGAAGGTTGTGGGTGACATGGCACTGATGATGGTAAGCCAGGAATTGGCGCCTGACGACGTTCTCGATCCGGCGCGGGACATTGCGTTCCCCGCGTCCGTCGTTGAAATGCTGAAAGGTGATCTTGGTCAGCCGCCGGGCGGCTGGCCCAAAGCCCTACAGACGAAGGTGCTCAAGGGCGAAAAACCGATTACCGCGCGACCGGGCTCGCTGCTCGCCCCGGCCGACATCGACGCGGTCCGTGCCGAAGCCGAACGGGCGTGCGGCCGGCAGCTGAGCGAGGACGAACTCGCCTCTTATCTTATGTATCCTAAAGTCTTCACGGAATTCGCGGCAACGATCCGCCGCTACGGTCCGGTTTCCGTCCTGCCAACGCCTGTGTTTTTCTATGGCATGGAACTTGGGCGCGAAATCGCCATCGAGATAGAGCCGGGCAAGACTCTCGTGCTGGTTTTGATGACCATCGCCGAGACCGATGAGGAAGGACAGGTCAAGGTCTTCTTCGAACTGAACGGTCAGCCCAGAATTATCAAGGTGCTGAACCGCGCAGCCGCCGTGACAATCGTCGCGCGCCGCAAGGCCGAGGATGGCAATCCGTTACATGTCGCCGCACCTATGCCCGGCTCAATTTCGATCGTCGCCGTCCGGCCCGGTCAAGAGGTCAAGGCAGGAGATGTCGTTGCCACGCTGGAGGCCATGAAGATGGAGACCGTGCTGCATGCGCCGAGCGATGGTAAAATCGCCGAAATTTTGGTCGCGCCGGGTCAGCAAGTGGACGCAAGGGATCTTTTGATGCGTTTGGAATAGCAGCATTTTCAGGACCCAAGACCGAGCGACGGCCCAGAATCCGTGATCTTCCCGCTAGCCTTTGTCATGATCCCGCCGCGTGCGTATTCCATCAATTCTTTAGCCGCGCCGTGAACGCGCGGCAAGGCTCGCCTTTCGGCGAGACGATCATGACATCCGTCCGTTTAGCAGCATTGGTTGATTAGCATGTCCTCTTCAGGTTCGTTCAAGCGCGTTGGCTTTACGTTAGGCGCAAATGTTTATGGGCAAATCGTCACCATTGCCGCGCAGATCGGTCTCGTGCCAATCCTACTGCATGCTTGGGGGATCGAGCGCTATGGCGCCTGGCTTCTTCTGTCGGCGCTCTTGGCCTATCTGACGCTTAGCGATTTTGGCTTTACCTTCATTGCCAAAAACGAAATGACGATGAAAGCGGCGAGCGGCGACCGTCAGGGTGCGCTCGTCACCTATCAAAGCGTCTTCATGCTGCTCAACGTCATCGTTGCCGCTGTCACGCTTTTGGCGACTGTTTTAATTGTTTCGATTCGGCTTGGTTCGATTTTCGCTTTGGATCCGATGCTTGAAAGCGACGCAAAACTCATACTTTTTCTTTTTACATTGAACATCGCCTGTTTTCAGTACTTCCAACTTCTCCATGCTGCGGCCCGCGCCGCAGGGAAGCCGGCCGCGGAAACAATCTGGGCCGCATCTTCGAGGCTTGGCGAAGCCGCGGTGATCGCCGCCACCGCGTTACTTGGCGGCGATCCCGTGATGGCAGCGATAGCCATGCTGGTCAATCGCTTGGTCTTTACGGCCGCGATATTCGTTTGGCTGCAATCAATCGCTCCATGGTTGCGGCTCGGCTGGTCGTTTTGCTCACTGAAGGAAATCAAACATCTCGCCCATCCGTCGATGAGCTATATGTTCGTTCCGATTGGAACGGCACTGCTGATCCAAGGTCCAGTTGTGATTCTCGGCTTGATTTCCAGCCCGGCGCAAGTTGTTGTATTCTCGACTTCGCGTACGCTCGTCAGGCTCGGAACATCGGCCATGAATATGCTGAATTTTTCTCTTATGCCTGAATATTCTCGTCTCTTTGGCATGAACAACGTCTCTCGCTTTTTTTATATCCTCAAGATTCATCTCGCGCTCGTTGCGACGGGGACCCTCATTTATGTAATCTTTACGATTTACGCGGGCAATTTCATTATTGAGCGTTGGACAAATGGAAGAGTAGTGGCAGAGGAGCCTTTTTTTACACTTCTGGTTTTCTCTGTCGGTGCGGAAATGATTTGGGCGGCGCTGTTTGTGCCTCTTTCCTCAATCAATCGGCATGTCATAGTTTCTGACGCCTTCGCGGTACTGAGCGTGATCGGCATTGCCGCTTGTTACGTGGGCGCCGCTTCGTACGGGTTAACGGGGACCGCCCTGGCTTTGCTCGGCGCCCACGTTCTCATGATTGCAATTACGTCCGAGCAACTAATCCGAAAGCGGCCTTAAGAAGCTTTTAACCAGAGTCTAGAGCATGTCCCAAAAAAGTTGCTCGACTTTTTCGATCAGGACACGCTCCAACTCTTTGAAATTGAAGGTTTCCTTTTCGATCACGTGATTCCACGTGATCGGGAAGCGCTCTGACGTGTGAGGAAGCTGGATCAGAAAGGAACTCACAAGCTGCTTTGGCGGGGGGACGCCGACGGGTGAACGCGTGCGCGCCGCTTAGACCGCACCAGACCGAAAATTCTTAAGGTCCGTTTCGATTCCTCTTGCGCGGGCGACTTTCCAATTTCAAAATTAAGATCATCGAATCGGGCTGTCGCGAGGAATTCATGCTTGCAATCCCAGGAAAAGCCTGTGGCGAATGTAGCTTCTGTTGCAAGGTCCTCGAAATCATTGAACTGGCGAAGCCCGCCGGTAAATTATGCGACCAATGCAACTCGGGGTCCGGCGGTTGCGGAATCTATATGACGAGGCCGCAAGTTTGCCGCGACTACGAGTGCGCATGGAAGGGCGAACGGAGTCTCGGTCCGCGTTTGCGCCCGGATCGCACCGGCACGATTTTGATGGAAGATCCCGATTCCGATGAATATCGCGCCGTCTGCGATCCTGAAAAGCCGTTCGCCTGGCTGACGCCGCTGGTCTTCAAACATTTGGTCGCGATGGCCAAAAGCGGGCGCATTGTCGTCGCCAAGGCAGGCTTGAAATCCTGGCGTATCCGCGCCAATGGCCAATGGGGTCCCTGTATTTAGGCCCTCGCCGAACATGCTGACAGATGCTGCTTTGAGGCGATCCAGAACGCACCTTGCCACCAATGAAAATCCTTGTATAAAGCACGTTCCGCGGCTCTAGCCGGGGGCTGAACGGAAGCTCGCTCCGCGGGCAGGATCATTCGATCCGCTTTCCAGTGTCCCCGCCTTCGTTTGCTGCTCGAGCCTTTCCGGCTCGAAGGGCTCCGCGCTGGGGCGTCGCGGCGACTAAAAAAGAAAGGCTGTTGCATGGCTCTTTACGAGCATATCTATTTGGCACGTCAGGACATTTCCGCCCAGCAGGTGGAAACTCTGACGGCGCAATTCACGGCCATTATCGAAAGTTTCGGCGGCAAGGTCGAGAAAGTCGAATATTGGGGTGTGAAATCGCTGGCCTACCGGATCAAGAAGAACCGGAAGGCGCATTTCTCGCTCCTTAATATCGATGCCCCGCCCGCTGCGCTCACCGAAATGGAACGCCAGATGGGGATCAACGAGGATATTCTCCGCTTCATAACGATCCGTGTCGAAGCTTTGGAGCAGGGCCAATCGGCGATGATGCGCAAGCGCGACGACGACGACCGCGGGGATCGCCCGGAACGGGGTGACCGCAGCCGCGGACCACGCCCCGATCGTGGCGACCGAGGCCCGCGACGCCCGCGCGACGAGTCTGCCGCTATCGAGGAGGCTAGCTACTGATGACCACCGCCGCTGCCCCCCGCAGGCCTTTTTTCCGCCGCCGCAAAACCTGTCCGTTTTCCGGGCCCAACGCACCAAAGATCGATTACAAGGATACCCGCCTTCTTTCGCGGTACATTTCCGAACGAGGAAAGATTGTTCCCTCACGGATTACCGCTGTTTCGGCGAAAAAGCAGCGTGAATTGGCCAAGGCGATCAAACGTGCCAGGTTTCTTGGATTGTTGCCTTACGTCATTCGTTGATCTCGTGCTCTGACAGGCCAAGCATCCGCTTGTGGGATATTTCCACCAAGGTGGAACTGTTCTACTATCCACTCTACTAAAAGAAGCAGATCACAGGCCGCGCGGTGAGGCCGCGCGGTTTTTGTTGGGATCACCGGAGACTTAACTTCTCCGATGGCCCTAACCGCGTTCAAGCGGGACAGCAAGGCATGATGAAGAAGCGTTTGAAGAAACTGGGTCCAGCTGTCGCCATCGGGATCGGGGCGGGTATCGCAGCGGCCGTTTTGTGCAGCCTCGCCACCCGCGAGACAATTCCGGCTGAGATCCTCGCCAATCTCTCCCCGCTTCCGATCATGATCGCGATGCTTGGCTATGGCACCATTGCCGGCGCTACTGCGGTTGTTTCCGCTACGTTGACCGTCTCGATCCTTTTTTATGTGCACGAGAAATTCGGCAACCTCGACTCAGCCGCTCTCGCCGGGCTGACGTTCCTTTTTTTCCTGGCTTTGCCAGCGTTTTGGCTCAGCCTTCTTGCTGTCCTGAGCAGGGTGAAGGGCAGTCCGAATTGGGTTGTCACGACCAGGGTCGGAAGTTTTTTCGCCCGCGAATATTGTCCGCTTGAACGTGTTCTTTCCTATGCCACCTCTTTGTGCGCCACGATCGGCGTCGCCCTTGCGATTTACGTCAGCTCTGAGTACGGCGGGTTCGATATAGCGGTTGAACGGCTCACGGCGGACATAGCTCCGGTCGTCGATCAGCTGATTGGCTCCCGGATGCAGCTTCCGAAGGGCGTCGATGCGAAAAGCCTGGCGCACGCCACGGTTATGGCAGCGGCGCCGCTGGTGGCCGGGTGCAGCCTCATCATGATGATTCTCAACCTTTGGCTTGCCGGACGGGTGGCACAACTTTCAGGGCAGCTTCCCCGCCCATGGCCCGACATAGCTTGGGAATTGCGACTCCCGCGAATCTATCTTTTGGTGTTTGGCCTTGCCGCTGCGATAGGCCCCTATTTGGGCGGTCTCCCCGGCCTTATCATCGTCATTGTCGCGACGACGCTTGGCGTTGCTTATGCCCTTTTGGGGCTTGCCGTGGTTCACTATCTGACGCGCGGATCGAGCTTCCGGATTCCCGTGCTCGCGGCGATTTATGTTGGCCTCGCCATCCCCGTGACTTGGCTCGTATTTCTGCTGGCTCTGGTTGTCGTTGGCATTCTCGACGCAGCTTTCTCCTTACGCGACCGCAAGAAAAAGGCCACCGAGCCCAATCCCTGAAATTGAAAATTCAACCGCAACTTGAAAGGTCATGTGATGGAAGTTATTCTACTTGAGCGCGTCGGGAAACTCGGCCAGATGGGAGATACCGTCCGGGTGAAGGACGGTTACGCCCGCAATTACTTACTGCCCGGCGGAAAAGCCCTGCGCGCGACGGAAGCCAATAAGACCCGCTTCGAAAGTCAACGCGCGCAGCTCGAAACACGTAACCTCGAATCGCGGCAAGAGGCATCAGCTGTCGCTGAAAAACTTAACGGCCAAGTCTTCGTCATCATCCGGCAAGCGGGCGAGACGGGTCATCTTTACGGTTCGGTGTCGCCGCGTGACATCGCCGACGCGGTCACGGCCGGCGGGTTCAATGCCATGCGCAATCAGATCGTTCTGAAAGCGCCGATCAAATCGCTGGGTCTCCACGAAGTCCCGGTGCATTTGCATCCCGAAATCGAAGCCCTCATCTCCGTCAATGTCGCGCGTTCCGCGACGGAGGCCGAGCGCCAGGCCAAGGGGGAAGCGATCAACGTTGTCGAGGAAACAAGCATGGATGACCTTGGCCTAGAAGTCGGCGCCGCGCTTGCCGATGCGAATGGCAGCCTCGGCGACGAATAGTGGAATAGGCGCCGCGACAGCCTCAAGCTCATCCCGGATGGCGTCAATTGCCGCGTTCGAAAAGCAGCCTTGCAATCGCGCTGCGCAACTCGGCGATACCTTCGCCCCCGCGGGACGAGGTGAATACAACTTCCGGAAAGGCGGCGGGGTGCTTGGCTATGAGGGCGATGGTCGCCGCAAGGCGCTGCTCCCGCTCAGCCGCTGCCACGTCGTCCCATTTCGTCAAAACAATCTGGTAGGAAACAGCAGAGCGATCGAGAAGATCGAGCATGTCCAAGTCGATTGGTTTCGCGCCGTGTCGGCCATCGATGAGGAGGAAAACGCGCGTTAAAGATGCCCGTCCGCGCAAGAACTCTTCGATCAGGACGCCCCAAGACGCGGCCTTTTCCTTTGACGCCGCCGCGTAACCGTATCCGGGCATATCAACGAGACGGAGTTTTGCACTGTCCGCGCCGTTGCCGAGCAAGAAAAAATTGAGTTCACGCGTGCGCCCCGGCGTATGCGACGTCCGGGCTAAGGTTTTCCTGCAGGTCAGCGCATTGAGCAGCGAGGATTTGCCGACGTTTGACCGTCCAGCGAAGGCGATCTCCGGCGGCCCCAGGGGCGGCAATTGACCTGCACTCGCCGCCGCCCATACGAAACCGCATTCCCCCGCGAAAAGCTTGCGGCCGATCTCTACAAAGTCGGGCTGGGCGATCGCCAAATCCTTCACGCTCTTTCGACTCAGGTTGTCGTTGTCACCTTCTTGCGGAACATGCCAGTCAAATTGTCCCACAATTCTATTTTCACTCCGGCCCGCTTCATAATGGTCGTCTGTTGAATGACCGACAGTATATTATTCCAGCTCCAGTAAATGACGAGCCCAGAGGCAAACGTGCCAAGGGTGAATGTGAAGAGGACCGGCATCCAGGTAAAAACTTGCTTTTGCACCGGATCGGCCGGCTCCGGGTTTACCTTCATCTGAAGGAACATTGTAATGCCCATGATCAACGGCCATGCGCCAATGGCGAGATAAGGGCCGAAGACTGGAATTTGCGTCGGATCATAGGGGATGAGACCGAACAGATTGAAAACATTCGTGGGATCTGGCTGCGAGAGGTCCTTGATCCAGCCGAAAAATGGCGCCTGCCGCATCTCGATCGTTAAGACGAGCGTCTTGTACAGCGCGAAAAATACGGGAATCTGGATCAGCACCGGCAAGCAGCCAGAAAGCGGGTTGATCTTTTCGCGCTTGTAAAGCGCCATCACTTCCATCTGCTGTTTGTGCTTGTCGTCGGGGAAGCGGTCGCGAAGCGCCAGGATTTGCGGCTGGATCATCTTCATCTTGGCCATCGCGCGATAGCTGCGATTGGCCAGCGGGAAAAAGATTGTCTTAAACACAACCGTAATGATCAAGATCGCAACGCCGAAGTTACCGACGAATCCATAGATCAGGTGCAACAGCCGGAACATCGGCTTGGTGATAAAGTAAAACCAACCCCAATCGATCAGAAGATCGAACTTCTTGATCCCCAAATTGGCTTGATATCTGTCAAGCGTATCGGTCTCCTTGGCGCCAGCGAAGACCCTGGAGGTGAATTCACTCATTGTTCCCGGTGCAACTGTCTTTGCATCAGAGTCGACAAAACCTGACTGATAAATCGGGGCAGCGCCGATCACGCCCGAAAAGCTTGCTTCGACAGGGTTGGCCTGATCCGGAATGACAGCAGCCGCCCAGTATTTGTCGGTCAGCCCAATCCAGCCGCCGGTGCCGGAGAAACTCTTCGTCCCGCGATCTTCCTTTTCGATCTTTTCATATCGTATTTGCTGCACGCCGGACTCACCGATGACTCCGACAAAGCCTTCGTGGAGAATGGAATAACCTGCGGAAACTGGCTTTCCATGGCGCTTGACAAAGGCATAGGGGTGAAGCGTCACCGGCTGCCCCGACTTATTTTCAACGCTATCTGTCACCGTGAACATATAACGGTCATCGACGGCGATCTTGCGGTGGAACACAAGACCCTGCCCGTTGTCATAGGTCAGCGTCAGAGGTGCGGACTCCGTCAAAACATCATGATCCGCCTGCCAGAGCGTTTCCGGTCCCGGCAGAACAAGAGTCGCGTTCGGATCCGTGATGAAGCCTCCCTCGATGTAATAGGGATGGGATGAACTTGCTGGCGAGAGCAAGATGATGTCTGGGCTGTGAGGATCGACGGTTTCCCGGTAATGCTTTAAAACAACGTCGTCGAGCCGCGCGCCTTTCAGCGCAATCGATCCGTAAATGGCGGGCGCGTCGAGCTTAATCCTGGGACTCTCGGCCAGCGCCTCGTCGCGGGTTTTTTTCGGTTCCGATTCGCTGCCTTGCACCGGGACGCCGGAGCCCGTTCTGTTTGAGGAATTGCCCGCCTGCCCGGTCGTTTGCGCTCCTGAGGCGTCTCGCGCGTGCATTTGCGCTAAGCGCTGACGCTCCTTTTCGAGTTGCGGACCGGCATAAAACGTTTCCCAGCCAAGGACGACAAGGATCGACAGGCAGGTTGCGAGAATGATGTTCTTGGTTTCTTGATTCATCCCTTGGGTGTCCTGCCTTTTGAACTCTTTTGGCGTGCCTCGCCTGCGCCACCGGAAACGGGTTTGTTGCGGCGGTGATCCTGGCGCATTCGGGGCGGGTTTTTATCTGTATCGATCTTTCCGAGCGCTCGCATGATTTCACCCTGCAAGGCCCTAAAGGACATCGCAAGTGCCTCCGGGCGCGCAAGGATTACATAATCGTGGCCGCGCCGCGCCGGAAGCGGTTCGATCAGCCGTAAAGCTTCCTTGAGCCGGCGGCGGATGAGGTTGCGCTGGACCGCCCCGCCGAATTGTTTGGTGACGGTGAAACCAAACCTTGGTGGTGAATCCTCATGGGAAGTGGTGCCACGCTGATCGCCGCTTTGATTGAGGGGGTTCCCCGCCGGAAAAACGCGCGGTGCCGCCTGCAGCGTCAATCCTCGAGCGTGAAAGCGCCTTCCCTTCGCGGCGTGGAGGAAGTCCGCCCGCCGTCTCAGACGTTCCGGCACGGCCACGGCGCCTCCATGCGGCTCGTCCAAGGCATTTCCCCAGATCAAGTGGCAGCAGTAATTGTTGCACCACATGTTTGTTTCTGCGCCATGCTCTTTTACACACGCCTTTTTGGTGACGCTTGGGCGACGAGGCATCATTGTCACGCCGCCGATCCCGCTTGGCTGCCGCGATCCCATCCGAGAGCCGAGGCTATGAAGCTGCACGAATTGGTGTCCGTGACGCAAATGCTAGTTGGGAACCTCGCCGTATTCGATGTCTGTCCGGAGTATCTAAAGGAACACCAAAAACTCGCGTGCAAAATCCCCGGAGGGTTTACGCGGACAGCCGTTTGCGGCCGCGCGCGCGTCGCGCCGCGATCACCTTGCGGCCTCCAACTGTCGACATCCGGGCACGAAATCCATGCCGGCGCTTGCGCACAAGCTTACTAGGTTGGTAAGTCCGCTTCACCCTGCCGCTCCAATTTCAGTCCCAGTAACGCAAAAAAAGCCGTTCCCGCAAGACTGAATATTTTCAAGTCTCAGCCGGCACAAGCTATGAAACCGCCAAACGATGACGGCGCAGCCAACGCTTCCTCCTAGGGTAGGACGGACCTCATTGGTTGCGGTTTTGCGTCTTATAAGGGAAACCTGCAAATCAAGTCAATTCGGCTGGCGCGCCAGCACTTCATGGCCTCTGTCCGGTCCGCCGAACCGAAACCTCTCCTGGCCCGCTACGTGCTAGTTGGAAATCATCGAGTTAGGGAGCTTTGTTGAGCCGGGATCTGCGCATTGCCGTTATCGACAAGAATCCGCTGCGCGCAGCGATTCTTGAGGAAGGCTTGCGCGCAGCTGGCCATATGAGCGTCACGCACATCGACGATACGGCGGACCTTCTCGATCGTATCCATGCGATCGATCCCGATGTCATCCTGATCGATCTTGAAAGCCCGAGCCGCGATGTGCTCGAACAAATGTTCAAAATGAGCCGTTCGGTCGCCCGGCCCATCGCCATGTTTGTTGACCGGTCCGATGCTGGGATGATCGATGCCGCGATCGATGCGGGTGTTTCGGCCTATATCGTGGATGGCCTCCGCAGCGACCGGGTAAAGCCGATTCTTGACACGACGATCAGCCGGTTCAACGCCTTTGCCAAGCTCAAGAAGGAACTTGAAACGGCGAAGTCGCAGCTCGAGGACCGGAAAGCCATCGACCGGGCCAAGGCACTGGTCATGCGCGCCAAGTCGATTCCGGAAGAGCGGGCCTACGCCCTCATGCGCCAGGTCGCGATGAACGAAGGCAAAAAGATCGCCGAGGTGGCGCGGTCCATTATCACCGCCGCGGAGTTATTGGGATGACGCAAAGGCTGCGGATTGGATATGTGCCGCTTACGGACGCCGCGTTGCTTCACGTCGTGAAAGCTCAGAATCTGACCGCCGAATACGGGCTCGACATTGAACTCATTGCGGAATCTTCCTGGGCCAATATCCGTGACAAACTCGTCGCGGGTCATTTCGACGCGGCTCATATGCTGGCGCCGGCTGCCATTGCGGTCTCGCTCGGCATCGGACAAATCGAGGCCCCGCTGATGGCGCCGGTCGCCCTTGGTCTTAACGGAAATGCCTTCACAGTCTCAAAAGCCCTATTTGAAGCTCTGCTGCGGGAGGCGGAAGGCGACATGTCAGATCCCCGTGTCACCGCTCGGGCGCTTGCCAGGATAGTGGCACGGCGCCGCGAAAAGGCGGAGCCGCCGCTCACATTTGGACATGTTTTTCCCTTTTCCAGTCATCATTATCAATTGCGCCTGTGGCTGCGGGCCGGTCACATTGATCCTGACGAAGATGTCAGACTTGTCGTCGTGCCTCCCCCTTTCATGGCCGAGACCTTACGCAAGGGACAATTGGACGGTTTTTGTGTCGGGGCGCCTTGGAATTCGGTCGCAGTGGCGGCAGGCGCCGGGATCATCCTTCATCAAGGCACCGATATTGTCCAGGATTGTCCAGAGAAGGTGCTGGCCTTCCGAACGGAATGGGCGCGTTCGCATAAAGAGGAGGCCGGCTCCCTGGTGGAGGCGATCGGCGGCGCATCGCGCTGGGCGTCGTCGCCAAGCAACCGGAATGCCCTCGTGACGCTGCTTACGGCAACGGCTGGGCAAGATGTTCCAGCCGCAACAATCGAAAGAATCCTAGGATATCCCGCCTCCCCATCGGCCTCTCCGCTCGTCGCCACCGGCTTGCGGTTCGATGAAGAGGCCATCAAAGCCAGTCCAATCCAGGCACTTTGGCTTTATACCCAGATGGTGGCAGCAGGCCAGATCGCGTATTCGGACGCTTTTGCCGAAGCAGCGGCAGCTGTCTATGAGCCAGATTCATCAGGACCCCCAATCCCGGACACCGCCGCCGGGCCCGCTGTATTCGACACTCCTGCGTTTTCTGCAAACGACATCCCCTCTTACCTCGCTTCGCTAAAAGCCACGGGGCCGAGCCGCTAAGTTTCATGCGCTGCACAATAAGTGTGCGGCGCGGGCAGCGATTGGGCAGGCTGTGGAACGGTTAATAGGCCTGCGGCACGACGGGCGGGATGTGACGGTAAGACCGCAAGAGGGAGAATGCCGCGCAGGAGATTTGGCACATAGTTTGCTTCTATGCAGCCACAGACCGGCTCCCTACGGTCTTTTCTGGGTCCAATGATGGGCCTGGGCATCCAGCAACGCCGCTGACTGGCCTTCACTCTGTGTGGGTCCGCCAGCGGCTTTTTTTTTGGCAAGGAGCCAACGTATGAACGCTAAGACTCTGACCGAAGTGGCCGGACTGACACGCCGCTCATTCATTGGTTCGACCGCTAGCCTCGCCGGGACCACCGCGCTAACCGCAGCCGCGCAAAGTGCCTTCCCAACGGGTGTCTTCGCCGAAACGGCCGGCCCCGAGGTGACCAAAGTGGTCCTCGGCTTCATCGCGCTGACCGATGCGGCACCGCTGATCGTCGCCAAAGAAAAAGGTCTGTTCGATAAGCATGGGCTGACCGGTGTTGAGGTCAACAAGCAAGCTTCTTGGGGCGCCACTCGTGACAATCTCGTGCTCGGCTCCGAGTCAAATGGTATTGACGGCGCTCATATCCTCACGCCGATGCCCTATCTGATCTCGTCCGGCAAAGTGACGCAAAACAACGTTCCAGTGCCGATGTATCTCCTCGCACGCCTCAACTACGACAGTCAGGGGATTTCAGTTTCAAATGAATACAAGGACTCGAAAGCCGGTCTCGATTCCGCGCCATTGAAGGAGATCTTCGCCAAGAAGAAAGCCGATGGCAAGGATGTCAAGATCGCCATGACCTTCCCCGGCGGCACCCATGATTTGTGGATCCGCTATTGGCTCGCCGCTGGCGGCATCGACCCCGACAAGGACGTATCCACGATCGTGGTACCGCCGCCGCAGATGGTGGCCAATATGAAGGTCGGCAATATGGACGCCTTCTGCGTCGGTGAGCCATGGAACGAGCAACTCGTCAACCAGGGAATTGGATTTACGGCCTGCACGACGGGCGAAATCTGGAAGCGGCATCCCGAAAAAGCGCTCGGCATGCGCGCCGCGTGGGTCGATAAAAATCCGAAGGCCGCGAAAGCATTGCTCATGGCCGTGATGGAGGCGCAGCAATGGTGCGACAAGATCGAAAACAAAGAAGAAATGGCGGCGATTCTCGGTAAGCGCCAATGGTTCAACGTTCCCACCACCGACGTGCTCGGCCGGCTGAAGGGAGATATCAACTACGGCCATGGCCGGGTTGCCAAGGGCACTGGCCTGCAGATGAAATTCTGGGCGGGCGGGGTGTCCTATCCGTTCAAGAGCCATGATACATGGTTCGTGGCCGAGGATATCCGTTGGGGAAAGTTCGATCCTTCGACCGATATCAAGGCGCTGGTCGATAAGGTCAACCGCGAGGACCTTTGGCGCGATGCCGCCAAGGCGCTCAACGCGAGCGCGTCCGATGTGCCGAAATCAACGTCGCGCGGCAAGGAGACCTTCTTCGACGGAAAGGTCTTCGATCCGGCAAACCCTTCCGAATATCTGAAAAGCCTTGCGATCAAACGGGTTGCGTGACGCTCCAGACTCAAGAATTCACCAAACGACGGAGATTCCCATGTCCTTGACCGGTGCGCCACAAGACTCAAGCGCCGCGGCGGCGGCCGTAGAGACTTCGATCCAATCATCCGTCGGCGATAGGCGCCACGTCCCTCTCATTGAGATGCCGTTTGTGAGATCAATGTTTCGATCCGCGCGGCGCAATCTCGTGCCGCCGTTGATCACTTTCATATTGATCCTGATCGCCTGGCAGATTCTTTGCTCGCGGCCGGGCGCCACGCTCCCATCCCCCACCGTCGTTTGGTCGGAAGGTGGTGATCTGATCAAGCATCCTTTCTTCAACAATGGGCCGCAGGATATAGGGCTTGGCTGGCGCGTGCTGGTCTCGGTCCAGCGCGTCATGGTTGGCTTCGGGTTCGCCGCCGTCGCCGGCGTGCTCCTTGGCACGCTCGTCGGACAATCCGTCTGGGCGATGCGCGGGCTCGATCCGATCTTTCAAGTCCTTCGCACGGTGCCCCCTCTCGCCTGGCTGCCGCTCGCGCTCGCGGCATTCCGCGACAGCAACCCGTCCGCAATTTTCGTGATCTTCATCACGAGCATCTGGCCGATCATCATCAACACTGCCGTCGGCGTTCGCAACATTCCGCAAGATTACCGCAACGTCGCGAAAGTGCTCCGGCTCAACCCGTTTGAGTTCTTCACCAAGATCATGGTCCCGTCCGCCGCGCCTTATATCTTCACCGGGCTGCGAATCGGAATAGGGCTCGCTTGGCTCGCGATCGTGGCGGCGGAAATGCTGACCGGTGGTGTTGGCATTGGCTTCTTCATCTGGGACGCCTGGAATTCCTCGCGGCTGCCCGACATCATCGTCGCGCTCGGCTACATTGGGGTGACGGGTTTCGTACTCGACCGCATCGTGGGTGCGATCGGCAAATTCGTTACGCGCGGCACCGCTGCAAATTAAAGGAGAGCCTCATGGCCCGTTCCTACCTCAAGATCGATCATGTCACGAAATGTTTTTCGCGCAACGGCTCGACATCGGAAGTGTTGAAGGACGTTGACCTCGCAATTGAGCGTGGACAGTTCGTCTCCATCATCGGCCACTCCGGTTGCGGCAAGTCAACGCTTCTCAACCTTGTCGCCGGTCTCACCGGCGTGACTGAAGGCTTCATCCTGCTTGAAGAACGCGAGGTTAATAGCCCCGGCCCCGACCGGGCGATTGTTTTCCAAAATCATAGCCTGCTGCCCTGGCTCTCGGTTTACGGTAACGTGCGGCTCGCCGTCGATAAGGTTTTCAGGGGGAAAAAATCGCGTGCGGAACGGCATGAATGGACCATGCACAATCTCGATCTCGTGCAGATGACGCATGCAAAGGATAAGCAGCCTTCCGAGATTTCCGGCGGCATGAAGCAGCGCGTCGGTATTGCCCGCGCGCTTGCCATGGAACCGAAGGTACTGCTCCTTGACGAGCCCTTCGGTGCGCTGGACGCACTCACGCGCGCCCATTTGCAAGACAGCGTCATGCGCATCCATGCAACGCTGAACAATACCGTCATCATGATCACGCATGACGTCGATGAGGCTGTGCTGCTTTCCGACCGTATCGTCATGATGACGAACGGTCCGTCGGCGAGGATCGGCGAGGTGCTCGATGTACGACTCGAACGGCCGCGACAACGGCTCGAGCTCGCGACGGATGATACCTACATCCATACCCGCGAAAGCGTTTTGAAATTCCTTTATGAACGCCACCGGTTTGTCGAGGCCGCTTAAATTCATATCCCTCGGGAGGTCAGGCATATGGGCGAGCCCCTAGTTGTCATCGGAAACGGAATGGCCGCGACACGTTTCGTCGACGAACTGACGCAGCGGACGCTGGGCCGCTACAGCGTCATTGTCATTGGCGCGGAATCGCGGCTTTCCTATAACCGGGTCCTCTTGTCTTCGCTGCTCGCGGGCGAGGTTGACGAGGGGGCGATCGAATTGAAGCCGCGCGAATGGTGGAGCAGGCGTGGAGTCACAACTCTCGATGGACAGGCTGTTGCTTCGATCGAGCGCGCTTCTCAAACGGTGACGCTCGCGAATGGATTGCGCTTTCCCTATTCTAAGCTCGTGCTGGCGACTGGTTCGAAACCAATCATGCTTGCAAAGCCTGGCATGGATCTTCAAAATGTTCTTAGCTTCCGGGATCTCGCAGATGTCGCCGCGATGCGCAGTTTGATGCGGAAGGGTGCCCGCGCGGCAGTGATCGGCGGTGGCCTTCTCGGCCTGGAAGCGGCCTATGGCCTTGCCAAGGCGGGCGTGAAAGTGGCGCTTGTTCATTTGATGGACCGCTTGATGGAACGTCAGCTCGATCATCGCGCGGCGGTGCTCCTGACTCAGGCGATCACCGCCAAGGGCGTCGAAGTGCTGCTCGGCGCCGATACAAAGCGAGTGCTCGGCGAAGAGTGTGTCACGGGTCTCGAACTCAATTGCGGACGCATAGTTCAGGCCGATTTCGTGGTCTGCGCGGTAGGCATCCGGCCGCAAACGCAACTCGCGAACGATGCGGGACTCACAGTCAATCGCGGCATTGTCGTGGATGATCAGCTCGCGACCAGCGATTCCAAGATATTTGCGCTCGGTGAATGCGCAGAGCATCGAGGCGTTGTCTACGGTCTCGTTGAACCCGCCTATGAACAGGCGAAGGTCTTGGCGCGCAAACTCGCTGGAGAGGAGTCAGCTAGCTACGCAGGTTCGATACTTGCGGCGAATTTGAAAGTGTCCGGCGTCAGTTTGTTTTCGGCCGGGGAATTTATGGAATCCTCCACAGACGATATCCTCCTTCTCGAGGATCATGGCACCGGAGTTTATAAAAAGCTCGTCATCGAGAATCACAGGCTCAAGGGAGCCGTTCTATTTGGTGATACGGCGGACGGCCTTTGGTATCAGGGTCTCATTCGCGAAGGCGCCGACGTTTCGCAATTGCGCGATGTGCTTGCTTTCGGCCCCGCGCTCGCTCTTTCGCAAGCCGCGTGAGGTTTTCTGATGTCCAGCGATTTCACCCCTGAACAGAAGCGTTATCTTGAAGGCTTTGTCTCGGGCGTTCAGGCGCGCGGCGGCAATGGTTTTTCGGCTATGCCGTCTGTTTCGACGGCTGCCGCCGAGCCAAAACCCACGGGTCCCGACGCGCCCCACCTGTTGGCTCAAGAGGAAACAATCAAGGCAGGCAAGAAACTTGCGGACCAGGAAAAGTGGAAACGCGAAGAGCACCCGTTTGACGCCTATCAGAAACTGCGCGGACAGGCAGCACGCGACGAATTTCCGAAGGCCGCCGACAATTTTCGCTGGCGTTATTATGGTCTCTTCTATGTCGCACCCGCGCAAGACAGCTATATGTGCCGGTTGCGTATTCCGAACGGTGTTCTTTCTCATTGGCAATTCGCGGGGGTTGCTGATCTTGCTGAGAACTTCGGCGGCGGTTTTGCGCATGTGACAACGCGCGCCAATCTGCAATTTAGGGATATCGCGGCGAAGAATGCGGTCCATGTCGTCGAGGGAATTCAGGATCTGGGTCTCACCTCGCGCGGCTCGGGCGCCGACAACATCCGCAATGTGACAGGCGATGCCACCGCTGGCATCGGCCCGCAGGAACTGATCGATACCCGGCCCTATACCCGTGCGTGGCACTTTCATATCCTGAACCAGCGCACACTCTATGGCCTGCCCCGCAAATTCAATGTCGCTTTCGATGGCGGCGGCGCCATTCCGACGCTTGAAGACACCAATGACATCGGCTTCCAAGCCGTCGAAATCGAAGATGGCGCCGGTATTACACCCGGCATCTGGTTCAAGCTCATTCTCGGCGGCATTACGGGACACAAGGATTTGGCGCGCGAGACCGGCGCCGTCGTCAAGCCAGACGAAGCCAGCGAAATCGCCGATGCGATCGTGCGCGTCTTCATCGCCGAGGGAGACCGGACCAACCGCAACAAAGCGCGGCTAAAATATGTCCTAGACCGCTATCTTGCCGAGAGCGGCGGCCTGGACGGCTTTCTCGCCAAGGTGGAGCGGCAACTCGGGCGTCCCATCGCACGCGTCGACGCAAAGCATATTAAGCCGCGTCCCGCGCACGACCGGCAGGCACATATCGGCGTGCATCCGCAAAAGCAGCCAGGCCTTTTTTATCTTGGGATTGTCCTTCCCGTCGGCAAACTGAGCTGCGCCCAGATGCGCGCGCTCGCTTCCATCGCACATGATTTCGGCGACGGCGAACTCCGCCTTACGGTCTGGCAGAATCTTTTAATCTCAGGGATTCCTGAAGCGCGCCTTGACGACGCCAAGGCGGCGGTGGAATTGGCTGGCCTCGATTGGCGGGCCTCATCGATTCGCGCCGGACTCGTCGCCTGCACTGGTTCGCGCGGCTGCAAATTCTCCGCCGCCGACACCAAGACCCATGCGGAGGATATCGCAGCATGGTGCGAAGCGCGGGTCACGCTCGATCAGCCGGTCAATATTCATTTGACAGGCTGCCATCATTCCTGCGCTCAGCATTATATCGGCGATATCGGGCTCATCGCGGCACGGGTGAGCCTTAATGACGAGGGTGACACGGTCGATGGCTATCACATTGTCGCCGGGGGCGGCTATGGCGCTAAGGGTGCGATCGGCCAGGAGATTTTGCGCGATGTGAAGGCGCAAGATGCGCCAGCGAAAGTCGAGAATCTGCTGAAGGCATATCTTTTTCATCGCACCTGCAGCGCCGAGGGTTTTCAAGATTTTTCCGCCCGCCACGACGTAGACGCCCTCAAGAAATTCGCCGAAGGACAAGGGACATGAACGCCATTTCGCGTCCGCCACAGATTGCACCCATGATTCCTGAAAATGCACCGTTTTCCGTCGAACAGCGCGCCTGGCTGAATGGATTTTTCGCGGGCCTTCTTGCAACCGATTCGCAAGCAGGCACCGCCTTCCCCGCACAGGAAAGCGCGGCGCTCGCCGCCGCTTTTGCGCCGCAATCCGGGACGCCCGAGCTTGAAGACGACGGCGCTCCCTGGCACGATCAAACATTGCTTCTCGCCGACCGGATGAAGCTTGCGGAGGGCCGTCCGCTGCCACGCCGCATGATGGCCGCGATGGCGCAACAGGACTGCGGTCAATGCGGCTATAACTGCGAGGATTATGCCAACGCCATCGCCACGCAATCTGAAGACCGCCTGAACCTTTGCGTGCCCGGCGCCAAAGAAACCGCCCGCACGCTCAAAATCCTCATCGAAGAGATGGGTGGAGGCGCGACCGACCCGGACGAAGCCAAGGCAAAAGCTGAAGCCAAGGCCGCCAGTAAGGCTCTTGACGTTGATGTCCGTCCAGGGCGTTCGCGGAATACTCCGGCTGAGGCCATATTCGTTGCCCGCAAAAGGCTAAATAAGGAAGGGTCTGAAAAAGCGACGTATCACGTCGAGTTCGATATTTCGGATGCCGCCCTTGATTATGAGCCGGGGGATAGTTTTGGCATCTTTCCGGCAAATGGCGACGATCTCGTGAGCCGTGTCATTGACGCCATCGGGGCACCGCAGAATTTTCCCATCGCTGGTAAAACGCTGCGGCAAGTGCTCCGCGAGGATGTTTCACTCGGTCTCGCACCGGACATGCTGTTCGAACTCATCTCTTATATCACCGGCGGCGTGGCGCGGACGAAGGCGAAAGCCTTGGCGAAAGGGGAAGACCCAGATGGAGACGCCACCACCCTTGATGTGCTGGCGGCGCTCGAAAAATTTACAAGACTGAGACCCGATCCAGAAGCGTTCGTCGAGGCCCTGGAGCCCTTGCAACCAAGGCTCTACTCCATCGCGTCTTCGCATAAGGCAGGGCCAGGACGCGTCGCGCTCACCGTTGATCATGTGCGCTATGCGATCGATGGACGCGAGCGGCTGGGGGTCGCCTCGACCTTTGCTGGCGCGATCTTGCGGCCAGGCGACAAGGTCAAAGCCTATGTCCAGCGCGCGCATGATTTCGCCCTCCCGGCGGACGGGGACACGCCCATCATCATGGTTGGACCTGGCACCGGGATCGCGCCTTTCCGGGCATTTCTGCAGGAACGAATGGCGGCCCATGCCAAGGGTCCCGCCTGGTTGTTCTTCGGCCACCAAAAGCGCAACACCGATTTTTTCTACGAGGACGAATTGTCGGGCTTCCAGGCGGCAGGGACGCTGTCAAAACTCTCGCTGGCCTGGTCGCGTGATGGCGAGAGCAAAGTGTATGTGCAAAACAAGATGCGCGAAGAAGGCGCCGAACTTTGGACCTGGCTCAGCAGAGGCGCTCATTTCTATATTTGCGGCGATGCGAAGCGCATGGCGGCGGACGTCGACGCAACGCTTACCCAGATCTGCACGGATCATGGCAAGATGGACGCTTCCGCCGCCAGAGCTTTCGTAAAAGAACTCCGGGCACAGCATCGCTATCAGGCGGACGTCTATTGATGAATGCCCATATGCAGACGCCGGGCGTTCAAACGACATGCCCCTACTGCGGCGTCGGCTGCGGTGTCATCGCAACGCCCGACGAAACAGGCGGGACCTCCATCGCCGGTGACAAGAGCCACCCGGCAAATTTTGGCCGTCTGTGTTCCAAGGGTTCGGCGTTGGGTGAAACCTTGGGACTCGAAACCCGGCTCCTTTATCCAATGGTGGATGGCGCCCGCACCACATGGGACGCGGCCACCCAACGTATCGCCGACGGTTTCCGGCAAACCATCGAACGGCATGGGCCGGACGCTGTTGCGTTTTATTTGTCGGGTCAGTTGCTTACCGAAGATTACTACGTTGCCAACAAGCTGATGAAGGGTTTTATCGGTTCCGCCAATGTCGACACCAATTCGCGGCTCTGCATGTCCTCTTCCGTCGCCGGACACCGCCGGGCGTTCGGCTCGGATACGGTTCCGGGATGCTATGAGGATCTCGATGAAGCGGATCTCTTGGTGCTTGTGGGATCGAACGCCGCATGGTGCCACCCGGTGCTTTACCAGCGAATGGTCAAAGCGCGTGAGACGCGCGGCGCGCGCATTGTTACCATCGATGTTCGCGGCACTGCGACGACGGAGAGCGCCGATCTCGCCCTGTGCATCGCACCCGGCATGGATAGTGTGATGTTCAACGGCCTTCTAGTTCATTTGACTGATGGCGGATTTATCGACCGCGCCTATATCGGATCGCACACCGAAGGTTTCGAAACAGCCCTCGCCGAGGCGCGTAAAATCGCCCCGGATCTCGCCGCCGTCTCCCAAAAATGCGGCGCATCGAGCGCTGATGTTGAAGCTTTTTTCGGCCTCTTTGCCTCAACAAAACGCGCCGTGACCCTCTATAGCCAAGGCGTCAACCAATCCTGGCAGGGGACGGACAAGGTCAACGCCCTTATCAATTGCCATCTTGCCACGGGGCGCATTGGCATTCCGGGTGCCGGACCGTTCTCCTTGACCGGGCAGCCGAATGCCATGGGGGGTCGCGAAGTTGGCGGTCTCGCCAATCAGCTTGCGGCCCATATGGGATTTTCGGCGGAGGAGATCGACCGTGTCGGCCGTTTCTGGGGTGCGCCTCGTATGGCCACGCGGGAGGGTCTCAAGGCGGTGGCCATGTTGGAGGCCGTCGCGCGGGGGAACATCAAGGCACTGTGGATCATGGGCACCAATCCGGCGGTGAGCCTGCCGCGTGCCGATCATATCCGCGTCGCGCTGCGCAAACTCGATCTGCTAGTCGTCTCTGACAATGTAATCTCGACCGATACGATCGGCGCTGGACCGCATGTCCTCTTGCCCGCCGCCGCGTGGGGGGAAAAAGACGGCACGGTGACAAATTCCGAACGCCGTATCTCCCGCCAACGCGCCTTCGCACCTGCGGCAGGCGAGGCAAAACCCGACTGGTGGGCCGTTTCGGAAGTCGCCAAAAAGATGGGCTTCGGCGACGCATTCGCGTATCCAGGTCCGGCCGCGGTATTCCGGGAACATGCCGCCCTCTCGGCGTTCGAGAACAAGGGAACCCGCGACTTCGATCTTGGCGGGCTTGCCGGGCTTCATGACGCCGATTACGATTCGCTTGAGCCTCTTCAATGGCCAGTTGCCGTGGGCTCATCCGGCGGAAAAAAACGAATCTTCGCGGACGCCCGCTTCTTCACGCCCTCGGGCCGGGCGCGTTTCATCGCCATCAACGAGCCCATGCTGGCCGCAGCACCGGACGCAAACTTTCCGTTTCTGTTGAACACCGGCAGGGTTCGCGACCAATGGCACACAATGACGAGAACCGGTCTTTCGCCGCGGCTCGGAAGCCACCTGCCCAACCCCTTTGTCGAGGTCAATCCAGACGATGCGGCGAAGGCCGGCCTCGAGGAAGACGGTTTTGCCAAGGTGCACACGGCGCATGGGAGCGCGGTTCTTCGCGTCAATATCACTTCCAGGCAAGTCCCAGGCCGGATCTTTGTTCCTATTCATTGGAATGACGAGACTGCGGGACGTGCCCGGGCAGGCGCCCTGATCCATCCCATCACGGATCCCCATTCGGGTCAGCCGGATTCCAAGGCCGTTCCGTCAGCGCTGACCCCTATGAGTTTCGCCGCATATGGCTTTGTCCTCTCGCGAGCACGCACGCCATTGGCGGGCGACACCGTTTTTGCCTGGAGCGCCATCGAGGGCGGTTATGCGGCGAGATTTGCGACCAACGAGCCCTTCAAAACAGTGTTCGAGGCTCTTACGGACCGGTCGCGCGGCACCGAGCAAACGACCTACATTGATCCCTCGCGCGGAATTTTTCGCGCGGCGCTCATTCAACGTGACAGGCTGGAAACGGTTGTTTTTTTTGGCCGGCGCGAAGACGTTCCCCCTTACAGCATTCTTGCCGAAGCCTGGAAGATTGAACGCCTCGATGCAACAGCGCGCCGCTTTCTCCTTTCAGGCAGGGCCGCGTCCGCGAGCTTCGATGCAAGTCCCACGATCTGCGCGTGCTACGGCGTAAAATTGGGAGCTATCGCGCGCGCCATCAGCGACGGCGCCGCTTCGACGGAAGCCATCGGCGCCCGGCTCAACGCAGGCACAAATTGTGGATCGTGCCTGCCCGAGCTCCGCAAAATGATCGCCGCCGCGCAGAAGCAAGAGAAGGCCACAGCTTACGTGCGGGCATAACCCGCCAGAATTTCTATAATCGCGGATATGGACATAACTTTGCATGCACCAACAGGGACGGTTCCGCATTTTGGCTTGCAGGGAGCCCACCACCGTGTAACGAGCAGCCGGTTAGGCGCATCGATAGGATTAGCATGGCAATGGTGGATTTTGCCGCTTTCGTCGAAAGGCTCGGGGACGTCGCGGCGGATACGATTTTGCCGTTTTTTCGTACGGCCCTTCGCGCCGATGACAAAAACGCCGGAGGCATGTTCGATCCCGTGACGGAGGCGGATCGAGCTGCCGAAGCCGCGATGCGGCACCTTATTCAGGAGACATTCCCAGAACATGGCATCATTGGCGAGGAATTCGGCTCCATTCAAAGCGATGCGGACTATGTTTGGGTACTCGACCCGATCGATGGTACCAAGAGCTTTATTGCCGGTATGCCGGTATGGGGTAGTCTTATCGGGCTTTTGCACAAAGGTCTGCCGGTCTACGGCATGATGGTTCAACCCTTCACGCTTGAGCGGTTCACGGGGGATGGGAGGAGCGCCGTATGGCGTGGTCCTGGGTCCGGCCGGCAGATAGTGCAGCGCAAGCTTGCGACCAGCAGGTGCCCTGGCATAACACAGGCCACTTTGATGACGACGTCGCCGCTCCTATATTCAGCTGCGAAGCTCAAGGCATTTCGCCGGGTCGAATCCAAGGCCCGTCTTTCGCGCTATGGCGGCGATTGCTATGCCTTTGCCATGCTTGCGGCGGGTCACGTGCATTGCGTGATTGAATCGAATCTCAAAACCTACGATATCGCTCCCCTCATTCCCATCATCCAAGGGGCGGGAGGAACTGTCACACGGTGGGATGGCGGCAGTCCGGCAAACGGCGGCGATGTTGTTGCATCCTGCGATGCCCGCACTCACGATGAAGTTTTAAGCTTGCTTGAAGGGTAAGCACATAAACGAGGCGGTTGCCTCATCGGCAGACAGGCAAACCCGTCACCTTGCCAGCTGTTAACCGATGCCGCTCTCAGCTCCGAGCCTTATTATTGAGCTTGGCCTGAATCTCGAGCAGAAGGTTTCGGAGCTTTTCCGGTTCGGAGTTTTCTCTCGGCAGAGGAAAAATTTTCTGCAATTTCCGGCCAAAATGTCCGCATTGGGTCTCACCGCGAATTGGCCCGATTTCCGCGTTCTCGAACCGGCTTTCCGCTTGCAACGGCACTCCGCCTAAAAAATCGTTTTGGTTCGAGTATATTTTCATCGTAAAGGATTGCTTGCTATGTTCGAGTTTTGCCGGAACCTGGCATTTAACACCAGGCCATGCCCACAATTTCACCTCGCGCTCTAAATTTTGCGAAGTGTGGCGCGCCGCATTTTTGCTTCCGCACGACAAACTTCCGGGGCGCATTTTCGTTCCCCCCGGAATGGTTTGGCCACTGGAATAGTTTTGGCAAAACCTTGCCCGGGCCAGTATCCCAGCTAGAAGCTGTGCTTTAACTTCGGTGGCTTCAACCGTCGAGGTGAAGCGCCAGCCGCCACAACGACATCTCACAATTAGGAAATTTCGTTTTCACGGATTGCGCCGTGAAAACGAAACGGCATAAGCCCCATCGCGGACGCCGATCAAGGGATCATCGGATGGTTCGATCCCCTCGATGAGCTGGCCTGGCAAAAACAACAATGTCTTCTGAGCCTCGAGGCTATCGGAGACCGGCTTATCGATCGTCAGCACGCCGAGTTCCACAATCTCATTCCCGCTCGGCCAAGGGACCGAAGCATCTTTCGTCGAATCGCCCGGCGAGGCGAGTTGCGCTTTGAGGTGGAACGTCACGGGACCGCGCGCGAGACGGGCTGGCAGTTCATCAATGAGAAAGTCTGGCGCGGCTTTGGCCGCGTCCACCTCCGAAAGATGCACCAGTTTGTCCGGAGCCATTATATAACGCACCGCGTGGCGTTCTCCCTTATCGTTGACCAAAACAAAGGCATTGACGCCATAATATTCCTCGTCGGCGAAGCTGTCCGGCGTTTGTACTGTCGCCAAGGCCTTCGGCATGCTTGGATGTTTGGCCGCGAACTCTTCAAGCTTCGTCGGCTTTGGCGCACCGGGAGGACTTTCCGCAACGGCAAGCAGCATGTCGCGGAAATCTTCGCCTGACGAAACGGGAAAGATTTTGAGCGAATTGATCACCATGTCGGTCTCACTGCCGTCCGCTAGGTGATATTTGATTGCCAATCCATGCGGGTTGGCGAGCCGCGAACCATCGGGCAGATTGGGAACGCCCGTTGAATCCGAAAAACGCACGGTGACCGGAATTGGGCTACCATTGAATATGACCGCCTTGCTTAGGTTGGCTGCCGTTGGCGCGGCCTTGAAACTTCCTTCGGCGACGACGCCCTTTGCGTGATTGGCACGAAAACCTGGATGGACACCGTAGACTTTGTTCATGGCATCGACGATTTCCGTCTCTAACGCCGCATCCTGAGCTACGGCCAGCCCAGGGCATGCGGTCAGGAGGAGGGCCGCCACTGCTTGTATTTTTGCTACCACTGAACACCTCTTTGTTTGTGGCGAGGCCGCCGCTCGCCCATGGTGACGCTATTCGTCAGCTTCGTCTCTCGGAACCGCAAACGTGGCTTTTTGTTCCAACGGTGCGTGTCACCACTGGCTCCCGCCAGTGCCCGGTGTTCCGCTATTTGCTCCGGCTCGCAGCCAGATACCCGTCCCCAGCCGTCCCGTCATGATGAGCGTGTTGGGATCACGGAATTCATAGGGTCCCCCATCCTCCCAACCCGCCAAATATCCGCGGGTCGTGTGCAACGTCCAATGCCCATTGCTGAGGGTAATCGTTCCCTCATGCGAGCCGACAGCACCCGGCCCTTCGCTGCGGAAACGGTATGTGCCGTTAGAGAGAATGTCCCATATCCACCGGGCGGGACCCCGTTTGTTCGAAACAGCGGTTTCCCAAGTGCCAACTCCCGCGGGATCGACCGGAATTGGCGCGGGCACCCGGATCGCCGCATTGGAGGGTGGCATCAACGCGGCAAGCTTAGCCTTAGCAAGGCCCGCAAAGGTGCAATTCGGAAAGCGGGACAGATGGTCCTCGAAGCCCTCCTTTGTGCCAAGCCTCTCGGAACTCTTCCAGTGCGCTTCGGCATCGGCACAGGGATTGGTCCGTGTCACGTTCATATCGGGCGCCATCACGGGCGCAACCGATGGTTTTTCATGCAGATAGAACTCACCGATCAGAGACAAGGAAAGTTCAGGAAGTTGAGCGTGGTTTGTCGTGTCATAGACATCCGAACCAATCTGGCGAAAGATGGTGCCGATTTCCGCATTACTCTCAATGTGTTTGAGGAACGCTGCGGTGTAAGGACTGTTTCGGCCCGTCCCATCCTCCGCTGTCCGGCCCGCCTGGGTGGCATAGGCGACAATCATCCCTTGCGGACTGTCGATCTTGGCCAAGCCGTGCTGCATTGACGCCGCCCGCGTCAGTCCGATCGAACGCTTCATTTCGTCGGCAAGCGGATTGTCGCGGCAGGCATCCAGGACGAGAATGCGCAGGTTCTTGGCCTGCTGAAGATCCGCGACGATGTCGTCAACCCGTATCATACGGCGCAAGTCCGCCTCGTCGGCGAGCTTGGCGTCGAGCGGCATCAGATAATTGACGCCAGCGAACTGCAAAGCGTGACCACTATAATAAAAAAGTGCCACATCCGCGTCACGCGCCATCCGTGCGAATAGGATGGTACGCTCATCCATCCCGGCCTTGTTCAGATCGAGGCCGACTATGGTTTCGAAGCCCGAGCGGGTCAGCGCATCAGCAACATCCTGGGCATCATTCCTCGGATTGGGCAAATGGACCGCATTTTGGTAGGCGCCATTCCCGATTACCAGCGCCACACGCTTGTCAGCGAAGGCGGGCAAGGCGCCCCATAGGACCAAGGCTGCGGCTAAGCTCAACAGACTTTGCCAATTCTTGCCCATAAGAACCTCAGGGTGACAGCGTCGCGGGATCTGGACCATGCTCACCTGGTGCCGTCACAACTGGATGCTATCTGGAGCTGTTGGACACTATCCAACGGGATGTTCCAAAGTACAACCAGTCTGGAGAATCGCATCGCCGAGGCGGCGTCTGGCCAAGTGCAGCCGCTCTAGCGGCGACATCCGCGCCGCCGCAGCCAGGACCGAAAAGCTGCTTATAACTGCGAACTCAGAACACGGTCCTCACATCGCCGGCTTTTTCCCGCGAAATAGGGTTGACGCGCATGGCGAGCGCGATTAAGTTCCGCCCACTTCAGACAGGCAGTAGGTTTTTGCTTTCGGGGCGGCTCGTCCTGGACCTATCAAACCTAAACGCTGTCAGACTCAGCGGTTTTATAGTCACATTGGTCCGAGCGAGAAATTTACTGTCTCTCCAGGATCATCATCGGGCAAGAACGCGGTATTTATTGCCGTGCTCCTCTACCAAATCCGGGCGCCGGAGGCCTTGACGGGCTGAAGGCGCTTTGCCGTTTGCCTTGATCGCAGTGGTGGCCGGAGCCGGACGTTAATTTTGCGGCGAATCGGGTTTCCCGGCCGCGCCAAACTTGAAGATTGAGAAAGTCCAGAATGCCCACGATCAGCCAGTTGATCCGTAAGCCCCGGCAGGAAAAGACGTATCGCGAAAAGGCGCGGCATCTCGGCGCTTGCCCGCAGAAACGAGGCGTCTGCACCCGTGTTTACACAACAACCCCGAAAAAGCCCAATTCGGCGTTGCGCAAGGTCGCCAAGGTCCGCCTGACCAATGGCTTCGAAGTGATCGGCTATATTCCCGGCGAAGGGCATAATTTGCAGGAGCATTCGGTGGTCATGATCCGCGGCGGCCGGGTGAAGGATTTGCCCGGCGTGCGGTATCACATCCTGCGCGGCGTGCTGGATACGCAGGGCGTCAAGAACCGCAAGCAGCGCCGTTCCAAATATGGTGCCAAGCGGCCGAAGTAAGTCTCGAGAGTATTCAAGCAATTTGGCAGCCATTTCTAGTAATGGCGCCTCGAATGTCCTAGAATATTGGATCACGGAGCCTAACAATGTCGCGCCGCCACAGCGCCGAAAAGCGGGAAGTCATTCCGGATGCAAAATTCGGGGATGTTATTCTTGCCAAGTTCATGAACTCGATCATGTATGACGGCAAAAAGTCGATCGCCGAAGCGATCGTCTATGATGCCTTCGACATTATCGAGCAGAAATTGCGTTCGGAACCGCTTCCGGTCTTCAAACAGGCTTTGGAAAACGTGGCTCCAGCTATCGAAGTTCGTTCACGGCGGGTCGGCGGCGCTACCTATCAAGTGCCTGTCGAGGTCCGGCAGGAACGCCGCCAAGCGCTTGCTATCCGCTGGATCATCATCGCCGCACGCGCCCGCAACGACAAGACGATGGTGGATCGCCTGTCGGCCGAATTGATGGATGCCGCGAACAATCGCGGCAACGCGGTCAAGAAGCGGGAAGATACGCACCGGATGGCGGAAGCCAACCGCGCCTTCTCGCATTATCGTTGGTAAAGACCCTAGGTTAAGCGGTTTTCCGCCCAAAGGAATATTGTCATGCCCCGCCGTCATCCGATCGAGGATTACCGAAACTTCGGCATCATGGCCCATATTGATGCGGGCAAGACGACGACAACCGAGCGGATTCTCTACTATTCCGGCAAATCCCATAAAATCGGCGAAGTGCATGACGGCGCTGCCACCATGGACTGGATGGAGCAGGAGCAGGAGCGCGGCATTACGATTACGTCCGCCGCGACGACGACATTTTGGAATGGCAAGCGGCTGAACATCATCGACACGCCCGGCCACGTCGATTTCACGATCGAGGTCGAGCGTTCGCTTCGCGTGCTCGATGGCGCCGTCTGCGTCCTTGACGGCAACCAAGGCGTCGAGCCGCAGACCGAGACGGTCTGGCGGCAAGCCGACAAATACAACGTTCCGCGGATCGTCTTCGTCAACAAGATGGACAAGATCGGCGCCGATTTCTTTCGCTGTGTCGAGGAAATCAAGACCAAGGTCGGCGGCCGTCCGGTCTGTATTCAACTGCCGATTGGCTCGGAATCCGATTTCAAGGGCATCATCGACCTCGTCCGGATGAAAGCCGTCGTTTGGGAAGACGAAGCGCTCGGGGCCAAATATTCCGATGCCGAGATCCCGGAGGATCTCAAGGCCAAGGCCGAGGAATACAGGCACATTCTTCTTGAAGCCGCGGTCGAGCTCGATGACGACGTCATGGCCGCCTATCTCGACGGGGTGGAGCCGGATGCCGATACCTTAAGGCGCCTTTTGCGCAAAGCGGTCCGGCACATCACCTTCGTTCCGATCTTATGCGGTTCTGCCTTTAAGAACAAAGGCGTGCAGCCGTTGCTCGACGCCGTCGTGGATTTGCTTCCTTCACCGGTCGACCGCGAGGCGATCAAGGGCGTCGATATGGACACCGGCGCCGAGGTTGTCCGCCTGCCGCGCGACGAAGATCCGTTTTCCATGCTTGCCTTCAAGATCATGGATGATCCCTTCGTCGGCACTATTACCTTCGCCCGCGTCTATTCCGGCCATGTCGAATCCGGCACCACCGTGTTGAATTCGACCAAGGACAAGAAAGAGCGGGTCGGGCGCATGCTTCTCATGCATGCGAACAATCGCGAGGACGTTAAGGAAGCCTATTCGGGAGACATCGTCGCCCTGGCGGGTTTGAAGGATACGCGGACCGGAGACACGCTCTGCGACCTCAACAAGCCCGTGATCTTGGAACGCATGGAATTCCCCGAACCGGTGATCGAGATCGCGATCGAACCGAAATCCAAAGCCGATCAAGAAAAACTCGGCGTCGCCTTGTCCAAGCTCGCGGCGGAAGATCCGTCCTTCCGGGTCTCGACCGATCAGGAATCCGGGCAGACCATCCTGAAGGGCATGGGCGAGCTTCATCTCGACATCAAGGTCGATATTCTGCGGCGCACCTATAAGGTCGACGCCAATATCGGCAAGCCGCAAGTCGCCTATCGCGAAAAGCTGACGCGGCGGGTCGAGATCGATCACACCCATAAGAAGCAAACCGGCGGTTCCGGGCAGTTCGCCCGCGTCAAGATTGTCTTCGAACCCAGCGAAGCGGGCTCTGGCTCGAGCTTCGAGAGCAAGGTCGTCGGCGGTACCGTCCCGAAGGAATTTATTCCCGGCGTCGAAAAAGGCATCAACAGCGTCATGGGAGCGGGCGTTCTCGCAGGCTTTCCCGTCGTCGATGTCAAGGCAACCCTGATCGACGGCGCTTATCATGACGTCGATTCATCGGTGCTGGCCTTCGAGATCGCGGCGCGCGCGGCGTTCCGTGAAGCGATGCAAAAGGGCGGCTCGGTCCTGCTTGAACCGATCATGAAAGTCGAGGTCACCACACCCGAGGACTACACCGGCGCGGTTATGGGAGACCTTCTCGGTAGGCGCGGGCAGGTGCAGGGGCAAGACATGCGCGGCAATGCGGTCGTCATCAATGCGATGGTGCCGCTCGCGAATATGTTTGGCTACGTCAATGAGTTGCGGTCCTTCAGCCAGGGTCGCGCCAATTACACGATGCAATTCGATCACTATGAGCAGGTCCCCGCAGGCGAAGCCGGGAAGATTCAGGCCAAATACGCCTAACCTTCGATTGAACGCGTGCGAGAATCCTAAAGGAGCCGGATAATGGGCAAGGAAAAATTTCAGCGGACAAAACCGCACTGCAATATCGGTACGATCGGTCACGTCGATCATGGCAAGACGTCACTGACGGCGGCAATCACCAAGGTCTTGGCCGAAACGGGCGGGGCAGTGTTCACGGCCTATGATCAAATCGACAAGGCGCCGGAAGAGAAGGCGCGCGGCATCACCATTTCGACGGCGCATGTCGAATATGAGACGAAGAACCGCCATTACGCTCACGTCGATTGCCCCGGCCACGCCGACTATGTGAAGAACATGATCACTGGCGCCGCGCAGATGGATGGCGCGATTCTGGTCGTCTCGGCAGCCGACGGCCCGATGCCGCAAACCCGCGAGCATATTCTCCTCGCCCGTCAGGTTGGTGTCCCAGCGCTCGTCGTTTTCATGAACAAAGTCGATATGGTCGACGACGCCGAGCTTCTCGAACTCGTCGAACTCGAGGTTCGCGAGCTTTTGTCGAAATATGATTTCCCCGGTGACGATATTCCGATCACCAAGGGCTCGGCGCTCTGCGCACTCGAAGGCAAGCAGCCTGAGATCGGGCACGATGCCGTATTGAAGCTGATGGAAACGGTTGATGCTTATATTCCTCAGCCCGAGCGCCCCGTCGATCAGCCGTTCCTAATGCCCGTCGAAGACGTGTTCTCCATTTCCGGCCGCGGTACCGTCGTGACCGGCAGGGTCGAGCGCGGGATCGTCAAGGTCGGTGAGGAAATCGAAATCGTCGGCTTGAAGCCAACGGTGAAAACAGTTGTGACCGGCGTTGAAATGTTCCGCAAGCTCCTCGACCAGGGTCAGGCGGGCGACAACATCGGCGCACTTCTCCGCGGCACCAAACGTGAAGACGTCGAGCGTGGCCAAGTCTTGTGCAAGCCGGGTTCGGTGAAGCCGCACACGAAGTTTAAGGCGGAAGCCTATATTCTGACCAAGGATGAAGGCGGCCGTCACACCCCCTTCTTCACCAACTACCGGCCGCAATTCTATTTCCGCACCACCGACGTGACCGGCGTTGTCACGTTGCCGGAAGGGACCGAGATGGTGATGCCGGGCGACAATGTGACGATGGATGTGGAACTGATCGTTCCGATCGCGATGGAGGAAAAGCTTCGCTTCGCGATCCGCGAAGGCGGCCGCACCGTCGGCGCGGGCGTTGTCGCTTCGATCACGGAGTAGTTTGGAATTCGTTTTTCGCGAATTCGGTTGAATTATGTCCGCATTGCCGCCTCCCTTGGGGGCGTCGGGCGGGAAAACGAGGATCGGCGAGTGCCGTTTTGGGAAAGTCCAGAACAGCCGGCAGGGATGATTTGAGATGAACGGCCAAAATATTCGCATTCGCCTCAAGGCGTTCGATCATCGAATCCTCGATTCCTCGACAAAGGAAATCGTGTCGACGGCGAAGCGGACGGGAGCGCATGTCCGCGGTCCCATTCCGCTGCCGACGAAGATCGAAAAGTTTACGGTCAACCGTTCGCCGCACGTCGATAAGAAGTCGCGCGAACAATTCGAAATCAGGACGCACAAGCGGGTTCTCGATATCGTCGATCCGACACCGCAGACGGTGGACGCATTGATGAAACTCGATCTCGCCGCCGGCGTCGATGTGGAAATCAAGCTTTAGGCACTGCCGGGCTTGTCGAAATAGGATTTGTCCCTGCTAGCCGCTTGGCTAGCCGAGGGATCTTGAGGGAATAAACATGCGATCAGGTGTCATCGCGCAAAAGCTCGGCATGACGCGCATCTTCACCGGTGCTGGTGAACATGTGCCTGTCACTGTGTTGAAGCTTGGCGGCTGTCAGGTCGTGGCCCATCGGACCAAGGATCGCAACGGCTATACGGCTGTCCAACTCGGAATCGGCCGGGCCAAAGTGAAGAATGTCTCGAAAGCCGAGCGTGGCCGCTTCGCGGTCGCCACCGTCGAGCCGAAACTGAAGCTTGCCGAGTTTCGTGTCGAGGAAGATTCACTGCTTCCTGTGGGCGCTGAAATTACCGCGGACCATTTCGTCATCGGTCAGTTCGTCGATGTCACAGGAACGAGCACCGGCAAAGGCTTTGCCGGTCCGATGAAGCGGTGGAATTTCGGCGGCCTGCGTGCCACCCATGGTGTCTCTATTTCGCATAGGTCGCATGGGTCGACCGGCGGCCGCCAGGACCCCGGCAAGACCTTCAAGAATAAGAAAATGGCCGGCCATCTTGGTAGCGAACGCGTGACGACGCTGAATTTGCGCGTTGTCGAGCTTGATATCGATCGCGGCCTCATTCTTGTCGAGGGCGCGGTTCCCGGAACTTCGGGCAGTTGGATTTATGTGCGTGACGCGGTGAAAAAGGCGCTTCCAAAAGACGCGCCAAAGCCCGGCAAATATCGGATGGCGGACGCCGTTACCAGTGGCGCGTCCGTGGAAGAAACGGGAGCCACCGCGTGAAGATCGACATCACCAACTTTGACGGCGAGGCCGCCGGTTCGATCGACCTCGACGACGCCATCTTCGGCCTCGTTCCGCGCGAGGATTTGATCGCCCGCATGGTGCGCTATCAGCTAGCCAAGCGCCGCGCTGGAACGCATCAGACTCAGGGCCGCTCGGACATCGCGCGCACGGGCAAGAAATTATACAAGCAGAAGGGCACGGGCTCGGCGCGGCACGGAGCGGCCAGCGCGCCGCAGTTTCGCGGCGGAGGACGGGCGTTCGGCCCGGTCGTGCGGTCGCATGCGCATGATCTGCCAAAAAAGCTGCGCGCTCTCGCCCTCAAACATGCGCTTTCCGCCAAGGCCCAGGACGGTGCGATTATCGTGTGGTCCGAGGCGCGTGCCGAAGATTCCAAGACCAAAACGCTGAGGGAAAGTTTTGCCAAGCTTGGCTTGACCAATGCGTTGATCATCGATGGCGCAACCCCGGAAGCCAACTTCCGTCTCGCGGCGCGCAACATTCCCGAGATCGACGTCCTCCCTGTCCAGGGCATCAACGTCTATGACATTCTCCGCCGCAAAAAGCTGGTCTTGACCCAAGCGGCGATCGATGCGTTGGAGGCGCGTTTCAAATGAGCCCGGCAAAATTCGCGCACGACGCCTCGCATTACGACGTGATCCTCTCCCCGGTCATTACCGAAAAGGCGACGATGGCGTCTGAAGCAAACCAGGTTGTTTTCAAGGTTCGCAAGACCGCGACAAAGCCCGAGATCAAAGTGGCGGTCGAGCGGCTTTTCGATGTTAAGGTGGACGCGGTCAATACGCTCGTCCGCAAGGGCAAGCGCAAGACCTTTAAAGGAACGCGCGGTGTGCAGTCCGACTTTAAGAAGGCAATCGTGACCCTCGCCGAGGGCCATAAGATCGACGTTACGACCGGGCTCTAAGAGTATGATGCGAGGAACGCGCCCATGGCACTGAAATCATTCAAACCCGTCACACCGGGGCTGCGCCAGTTGGTCATCGTCGATCGCAGCAGCCTCTACAAGGGCAAACCCTTAAAGCGGCTGACCGAGGGCAAAAGCTCGAGCGGCGGGCGCAACAACAATGGCCGCATCACCGTCCGTTTCCGGGGTGGTGGTCACAAGCAAAGCTACCGGATCGTCGATTTCAAGCGGCGTAAGCTCGATGTTCCGGCCAAAGTCGAGCGGATCGAATATGATCCCAACCGGACCTCTTTCATCGCGCTCATCCGCTACGCCGATGGGGAGCTTTCGTATATCATTGCGCCGCAGCGCCTGGCGGTCGGCGACGAGGTCGTTTCCAGCATGCAGGCCGACGTCAAACCCGGCAATGCGATGGCCTTGGCCAATATCCCGGTCGGCACGATCGTCCACAACGTCGAAATGAAGATCGGCAAGGGCGGCGCCATGGCGCGGTCGGCTGGCACTTACACGCAAGTCGTTGGACGCGACGAAGGCTATGTGATCGTTCGCCTCAATTCTGGAGAGCAGCGGCTCATCCACGGTCAGTGTTTTGCAACCGTGGGCGCGGTCTCCAATCCCGATCACATGAATATTTCCTTGGGAAAAGCCGGCCGCAGCCGCTGGCTTGGACGCAAGCCCCACAATCGCGGCGTGACCATGAACCCGGTCGACCATCCGCACGGCGGCGGCGAAGGCCGTACCTCCGGCGGCCGTCATCCCGTCACTCCCTGGGGCAAACCGACCAAGGGAAAAAAGACGCGCAGCAACAAATCCACCACCAAATTCATCGTGACCTCGCGTCACAAGAGCAAGAAGAAGGGCTGATCTTATGGCTCGGTCAATCTGGAAAGGCCCGTTCGTCGATGGTTATCTGCTTAAGAAAGCAGAGACGTCTCGGAGTTCAGGCCGTTCTGAAATCATAAAAATTTGGAGCCGCAGGTCGACGATACTGCCGCAGTTCGTCGGCCTGACCTTCGGAGTTTATAATGGCCATAAGCATATTCCGGTCTCCGTGACCGAAGATATGATTGGTCATAAATTCGGTGAATTTTCACCGACGCGAACCTTCCACGGTCATGCGGCCGATAAAAAAGCCAAACGAGGCTGAGAGAGACCTAAGTCATGGCCAAGGAAAAAGCGCCGCGCGCGCTCAAGGACAATGAAGCGAAGGCGGTTGCCCGCATGCTGCGGGTCAGCCCGCAGAAGCTCAACCTTCTTGCGCAGTTGATCCGTGGCAAGAAGGTCGAGACGGCACTTGCCGATCTCGAATTTTCGCGCAAGCGAAGCGCATTTGACGTGAAAAAGACCTTGGAGAGCGCGATTGCCAATGCCGAGAACAACCACAATCTCGATGTCGATGATCTCGTCGTCGCCGCGGCTTATGTCGGCAACGGCATGGTCTTGAAGCGCTTCAGCGCCCGCGCGCGGGGCCGTTCCGGCCGCATCCATAAGCCTTTCGCGCATTTGACAATCGTCGTGCGCGAAGCCGGCGCCGCCGCGTCTCAGGCCTGAGGAGAAAACGATGGGACAGAAAGTCAATCCAATCGGCCTGCGGCTCGGCATCAACCGGACCTGGGATTCGCGCTGGTTCGCCGACAGGGCCGAATATAGCAAGCTGCTGCACGAAGACATGGCGATTCGCGCGGTGCTGGTGAAAACCTTAAAGCAGGCAGCGATTTCGAAGATCATCATCGAGCGGCCGCATAAGAAATGCCGCGTGACGATCCATTCAGCGCGCCCTGGTGTCGTGATCGGCAAAAAGGGCGCCGATATCGACAAGATCCGCAAACTCGTCGCGAAGATGACGGAATCCGAAGTCCTCATCAACATCGTTGAGGTGCGCAAGCCGGAGGTCGACGCAACACTCGTTGCCGATTCGATCGCCCAGCAGCTCGAACGCCGGGTGGCCTTCCGCCGTGCGATGAAACGGGCGGTTCAATCGGCGATCCGGCTCGGCGCCGAAGGCATCCGGATCAATTGCTCGGGCCGTCTCGGCGGCGCGGAAATCGCAAGACTTGAATGGTATCGCGAAGGCCGAGTTCCTTTGCATACCCTGCGCGCAGATGTCGATTACGGCACCGCGACGGCGCATACGGCCTATGGCACTTGCGGGATCAAGGTGTGGATCTTCAAGGGTGAAATTCTTGAGCATGACCCCATGGCGCAAGATAAGAAAATGGCAGAACAAGATCATTCCGGCGGCGGCGGCGGTGAACGGCGTCGCCGTGACCGCGATGCTGCCTGACCACGCCCTCGCGCTAAATTAGAGTTTGAACCATGTTGCAACCGAAGCGAACAAAATTCCGGAAAGCCTTCAAAGGCCGCATTCGCGGTGCCTCGAAAGCAGGCTTTGAGCTGAATTTCGGTCAGTTCGGTCTGAAAGCGCTCGAGCCAGAGCGGATCACCGCGCGCCAGATCGAGGCCGCACGGCGTGCGTTGACGCGCCATATGCGCCGCGCTGGACGCGTCTGGATCCGGATTTTCCCGGATGTTCCGGTCTCGAAAAAGCCAACGGAAGTCCGCATGGGTAAGGGCAAGGGCGCGCCTGAGTTCTGGGCGTGCCGTGTTGCGCCTGGACGCATCATGTTCGAGCTTGACGGCGTGCCGCCAATTGTCGCGCGGGAGGCGCTTTTGCTGGCCGCCGCGAAGCTTCCGATCAAGACACGTTTCATCGAACGGATTGTCGAGTAAGGGAGAGACGTGGCCATGAAACAGAAGCAGCGTTTGTCCGATCTCAAGGTGATGTCCAAGGATCAGCTTGAGCAGGAATTCTTGAATCTAAAGAAAGAGCAGTTCAACCTGCGCTTTCAGCGCGCCACGGGGCAGCTCGAAAATACCGCGCGGGTGCGGGTGGTGCGCCGCGATATCGCGAGAATCAAGTCGCTTGCCGCGCAGCAAACGGCAAAAGCCTAACATTGGAATTTTAGAAATCTACCGCAATCGCTTGTGTTGAAAGACGGATTGAAGATCATGCCGAAGCGAATTCTCCAAGGCGTCGTTGTCAGCGACAAGCAAGACAAGACGGTCGTCGTCAAAGTCGAGCGGCGTTTTACGCATCCGCTGTTGAAAAAGACGGTGCGGCGCTCCAAGAATTATCACGCGCATGACGAGGTCAAGGCCTACAAGGTCGGAGACACGGTGTCGATCGAAGAGACGAAGCCGATCTCGAAGCTGAAGCGGTGGATTGTTGTCAGCGCCGCAGCGAAATAACTGTTGAGTCATGGGGAGGCGAAGAGCCTCCCGGCCCACGAAGTCCGGCTGGCTGTGCCGCCACTGGAAACCGTCTGGGAAGAAAGGTTTAAGACGATGATACAGATGCAAACCAACCTCGACGTCGCCGACAACTCCGGCGCGCGCCGCGTGATGTGCATCAAGGTGCTTGGCGGTTCGAAGCGCAAATACGCGGGTGTCGGCGACATTATTGTCGTGTCGATCAAGGAGGCGATTCCGCGCGGGCGTGTCAAAAAGGGCGACGTCATGAAGGCGGTCGTCGTGCGCACCGCCAAGGACATCAAACGCGCCGATGGTTCGGTCATCCGCTTCGATTCCAACGCAGCGGTTTTGATCAACAACCAGTCGGAACCGGTCGGCACCCGCATTTTTGGTCCCGTTCCGCGCGAATTGCGCGCTAGGAATCAGATGAAAATCATTTCGCTTGCGCCAGAGGTGTTGTGATGGCGGCAAAAATCAAAAAAGGCGACCGTGTCGTGGTCCTCACCGGGCGCGACAAGGGCCGTTCAGGAGACGTTCTCTCGGTCAAGCCCAAAGAAGAACGGGCGATCGTGCGCGGAATCAACACCGTGAAACGTCACCAGAAGCAGACCGCCAGCCAGGAAGCGGGGATCGTCACCAAGGAGGCCCCGATCCACTTGTCGAACCTCGCGATCGCCGATCCGAAGAATGGCAAGCCGACCCGTGTGGGATTCAAGATTTTGGATGATGGACGCAAGGTCCGTTACGCCAAGCGCTCCGGAGAATTGATCGATGGCTGAGTCGAAGACAGGCAAGGGCGGCGCCAAGGGCGCGGGCAAACCCGCTGCCAAGGACGCGGCCAAGGAAGCGCCGAAGGCTGCCAGCAAGGCTAAGAAAACGCCGCATGACGACGCGGGAGTGTCGGCGGCTGGGGGCACAGCGGAATCCTTCGCGCCGCCGGCGGACTATGCACCTCGGCTTAAGAAGCATTACGAAGAGGTCGTGCGGCCGCGGCTCATTGAGCAATTTGGTTATAAAAACCGCTTTGAAGTTCCCGGCATCGAAAAGATTGTCCTCAACATGGGCGTCGGCGAAGCGGTGAACGACACCAAGAAGGTCACTCTTGCGGCGGCGGACCTTGCCCTGATTGCCGGCCAGAAGCCGGTCATTACCCATGCCCGCAAGGCGATCGCGACATTCAAAGTGCGTGAAAACATGCCAATCGGCGCAAAGGTGACGTTGCGCAAGACTCGCATGTATGAGTTTCTCGACCGCCTGATCACGATTGCCCTGCCGAGGGTCCGAGATTTTCGCGGCCTCAACCCGAAGAGTTTCGATGGCCATGGAAACTATGCCATGGGGATCAAGGAACATATCGTGTTCCCCGAAATCGACTACGATAAGACCGAAAGCATATTGGGTCTCGACGTCATCGTTTGCACGACGGCGAAATCCGACGACGAGGCGCGCGCCCTGTTGGGCGCCTTCAACTTCCCGTTCCGGCAGTGAAACCGGTGTGTTTCAAACGCGGACACCAGAGGTAAAGATTTATGGCCAAGAAAAGCTCGATTGAAAAAAACAATCATCGTATGAAGCTGGTCAGGCAATATGCGGGCCGTCGCCGGCGCTTGAAAACCCTCGCGAACAACGAGGCCTTGACCATGGAGGAGCGCTTCGCGGCGCGCCTTAAGCTTTCCGAATTGCCGCGGAATTCCTCCGCTGGGCGAATCCGCAACCGTTGCGAAGTCAGCGGCCGGCCACGCGGTTTTACCGGTAAAATGCGACTGTCACGCATTGCGCTGCGGGAATTGGGCTCGAAGGGCCTGATCCCGGGCCTTGTCAAGTCAAGCTGGTAGGAGGCGGATCATGTCAATGAACGATCCGCTAGGTGACATGCTCACCCGTATCCGCAATGCGCAAATGCGCCGTAAGGGCAAGGTACAGACGCCAGGATCGCGGCTGCGCGCGCATGTGCTCGACGTCTTGCAGTCCGAAGGCTATATTCGCGGTTATTCGACGACCGAATACGGCAATGGCCGCACCGAATTTGAAATCGAATTGAAATATTCGGACGGCACGCCGGTCATCCGCGAGATTGAACGTGTGTCGAAGCCGGGGCGCCGTGTGTATGCGGCGGTCGATGCGATGCCGCGTGTCGCGAATGGTTTGGGCGTGACCATCGTTTCCACCTCGAAAGGGGTCATGGCGGATCATGCCGCGCGCGAGGCGAATGTCGGCGGCGAAGTTCTCTGCAAGGTGTTCTAAACGCAGGGTCTTCTATTAAAGAGAAGAACCAGGAAAACAGATTATGTCACGTATCGGAAAGAAACCGGTTGTTATACCCGCCGGGGTCACGGCCAAGGTCGAGGGACAATCCATTGCCGTCAAAGGCGGCAAGGGGGAACTCTCCTTCGTTGCGCCCGAACATGTGAGCGTGGCTTTTGCCGACAATAAGATCGCGGTCACGCCACGCAACGGCAGCAAGCAGGCGCGCGCGATGTGGGGAATGACGCGCTCGATCGTCGATAATCTCGTGACTGGCGTCTCGAAAGGGTTTGAGCGCAAACTTGAGATCACCGGCGTTGGTTATAAAGCCGCGGTCGCGGGCAAAAACCTGCAGCTTTCACTCGGCTACAGCCACGACATCAGTTTTCCGATCCCGGCAGGAATCGCGATCGTAGCCCCAAAGCCGACCGAAATTTTGATCTCTGGCATCGATAAGCGGCAAGTAGGGCAGACGGCCGCCGAAATCCGCGCCTTGCGCCCGCCCGAACCCTACAAAGGCAAGGGCATCAAATACGCCGGCGAATTTATCTTCCGCAAGGAAGGCAAGAAGAAGTAAAAAGTCAAAATCCAGGATTGGGCAGCATGGCAAAGGACAACAAAACCACGAACCGCCGTCAGGCACGCGTCCGCCGTTCCTTGCGGGCGCATGCCTATGGCAAGCCTCGGCTGACCGTTTTCCGCTCATCGAAGCAGATCTATTGCCAGATCATCGACGATGCCTTGGGCCGCACTCTTGCCGCTGCATCGTCCCTCGAAAAGGCCGAGCGGGAGGTTTTGAAAACCGGCGCAACCGTCGAGTCGGCGAAGATCATCGGTCAGCGGATCGCCGAGCGCGCAGCGCAAGCGGGAATCAGCGAAGTTGTTTTCGACCGCGGTGCTTACATCTATCATGGACGCGTCAAGGCGCTGGCGGAAGGGGCTCGCGAAGGCGGGCTTAAATTCTAACGCGAATGGCGGATAAGATCGCCGCCGCGCGACAAATCGAACACAAGGCGAATTTGGAAATGGAACAGACTCATGGCGCGTGAAGGGGAAGGCGGCCGCGGCCGCGACCGCGAAGATCGCGATAGCGAGTTCATGGATCGTCTGGTCCATATCAACCGCGTCGCCAAAGTGGTGAAGGGCGGTCGCCGGTTTGGCTTCGCCGCTCTCGTCGTCGTCGGCGATCAGAAGGGCCGGGTCGGCTACGGTCATGGCAAGGCGCGCGAGGTTCCCGAAGCGATCCGCAAGGCGACCGAATCGGCGAAGCGTTCGCTCGTCCGCATTCCCTTGCGGGAAGGCCGGACTCTCCATCATGACGTTCACGGACGTCATGGGGCCGGACGCGTCGTGCTGCGCGCGGCGCCCGCCGGGACCGGGATCATCGCCGGCGGCCCGATGCGCGCCATTTTCGAAACGCTTGGCATGCACGACGTCGTCGCCAAATCGCAGGGTTCATCGAACCCCTACAACATGGTCCGCGCGACATTCGACGCCCTGCAAAGGGAAGATTCACCCCGCGCCGTCGCGGCGCGCCGCAATATCAAGGTATCCGCTCTGCAGGCGCGCCGCCAAGGTGGTGACGCGGAAGCACCCAGCGAAGCGTGAGGAACAGATTATGACTTCCAGCACCCAGGCCCGGGTTATCGTCGAACAGATCAAAAGCCCGATCGGACGCCCTGCTTCGCAGCGCGCGACGCTCATCGGGCTTGGTCTCAATAAGATTGGCCGCCGGTCCTCTCTTGAGGATACGTCCGCCGTGCGCGGCATGATCGCCAAGGTGGCGCATCTTATTCGCGTCGTCGACGAGACCGCCGCAGCACGTGACGAATCAAGGAAAAAGTCATGAATCTCAACGAAATCGCCGACAATCCCGGCTCCTCCCGCCCGCGTATGCGGGTCGGACGCGGGATCGGATCTGGCAAGGGCAAGACTTGCGGGCGTGGCGTGAAGGGACAGAAGGCCCGGACCGGCGTCGCGATCAAGGGCTTCGAGGGTGGTCAGATGCCGCTGCACCGGCGCCTGCCGAAGCGCGGCTTCCGCAACCCGTTCTCGATCCACTACAATGAGGTCAATCTCGGCCGCATTCAGACGGCCGTGGACGCGGGTAAGCTCGATCCCAACACATCCGTAACGCTTGAATCACTTATTGCCGCGGGCGTCTGCAACAAGCCGCTCGATGGCGTTAAGATTCTCGGTAACGGCAACCTCTCGGCGAAGCTGGTGTTCGAAGTGGCGGCTGCTTCGAAGAGCGCCGTGGCTGCCATTGAAGCCGCCGGCGGCTCAGTCACTTTGACGCGCGTGCAAGCGGAGACCCCGGAAACGGAAGCATAAAATCGTCGCGAAGCTAAAGCGGCAGCTCTCCTCCACGCGCTGCATGCGCCATTGGATATCGTGGGCCCAACAAAGGTGATCTCGCGAACTATTTGGGACCTTGATCCTTTGGAAGATAAACGAGAAAACATTCGGGCATCTTGGTGCCAAGGGAGCAGTACATGGTATCGGCGGCGGAACAGCTCGCGGCGAATATAAATTGGAGCGCTTTCGGCAAGGCCGAAGAACTCAAAAAGCGCATCTATTTCACGCTCGCGGCGTTGGTTATTTATCGTCTGGGAACCTACATCCCCTTGCCGGGAATCGACCCCTCTGTTTTTGAAAAGAGTTTCACGGGCAACCGCCAGGGTGTCCTTGAATTGTTCAATATGTTCGCGGGCGGTGCCGTCCAGCGCATGGCGATCTTCGCCTTGAACATCATGCCCTATATCTCCGCCTCGATCATTATCCAGATGCTGACATCGGTGTTCCCGACATTGGAAGCTCTGAAGAAAGAAGGCGAATCCGGGCGCAAGGTCATCAATCAATACACACGGTACCTGACGGTCGTTCTCGCTGCTTTCCAAGCCTATGGCATCTCCGTAGGCCTCGAGGGACAGGCAGGCGTGGTGCTCGAGCCAGGACTCTTCTTCCGCATCTCCACCGTGCTGACCTTGATGGGCGGCACGATGTTCTTGATGTGGCTCGGAGAACAGATCACCTCGCGCGGGATTGGCAACGGTTCCTCGCTGATTATTTTCGCGGGCATCGTCGCGGCATTCCCGTCGGCGATCGTCAATACTTTGGAACTCGGTCGCCAGGGCGCAATCTCAACGGGGCTCATCATCGGCGTGATGGTGATGTCGATCGGCGTCGTCGCCTTCATCGTGTTCATGGAGCGCGCGCAACGGCGTGTCTTGATCACCTACCCCAAACGTCAACAGGGCAATAAAATCTACGAAGGCCAAACGTCATTTCTGCCCTTGAAGCTTAACACGTCCGGCGTCATACCGCCGATTTTTGCATCGTCGCTTTTACTACTGCCCGTCACGATCGCCAATTTCTCGCAAAGCCAGGGCGGCACCGGCATTCTTGCAATGGTGACCACCTATCTCGGGCACGGCCGGCCGCTCTATATGGTCGCCTATGTCGGGCTGATCGTCTTTTTCGCGTTTTTCTATACCGCCATCGTCTTCAATCCGACGGAGACGGCGGACAATCTCAAGAAACATGGCGGCTTCGTCCCCGGCATCCGGCCGGGCGAGCGCACCGCGCAATATATTGATACGATCCTCACCCGCATCACGGTCATCGGCGCGGCCTATCTCGCCGTCATCTGCCTGCTGCCGGAAATGCTGATCTCCTATGCGGCGCTGCCATTTTATTTCGGCGGAACCTCGCTGCTTATCGTGGTCAGCGTCACCATGGATACGGTCGCTCAAATCATGGGCCATCTGCAGGCGCATCAATATGAGGGGCTTGTGAAGAAATCCAAACTGCGAGGAAAACGCAGATGAGGCTGGTTCTTCTTGGGCCGCCCGGCGCTGGAAAAGGCACCCAGTCGGCGCGTCTCACGGAGAAATACCGCATCCCGCAGTTGTCGACGGGAGACATGCTGCGCGCGGCGGTCAAAGCCGCGACGCCGGTCGGGCTGGAAGCCAAGGCGGTCATGGACAAAGGCGGCCTCGTCCCCGACGACACGGTGGTCGGGATTGTCGCCGATCGAATCAATGCGCCGGACGCCAAAGGGGGCTTTATCTTGGACGGCTTCCCCCGCACCGTCGCGCAAGCCGAGGCGTTGGCCAAAATGCTGCGCGCCAAAAATATGGAACTCGATGCCGTCGTTGAACTCAAGGTCGACGACGCGGCCTTGCTTGCCCGAATCGTCAATCGCGTGAAGGAGACGCTGGCGTCTGGGGGAACGGTGCGCGCCGACGATAATCCCGAGGCCTTCAAAGTCAGGCTCGATGCTTATCACGCGCAGACGGCGCCCGTTTCTGATTTTTATGCAAAGAACGCGCTCTTGAAATCGGTCGATGGGATGGCGCCGATCGATGCCGTTACCCATGCGATCGATGACATCCTCGAAAGCTCCCGCCGGCCGGGCGTGACTGGCTGAGAGTTTCAGGCGTCACGCGCTACACGCTCTTCCTCCGAATTGCCGCGTGTCTCATTGCGCCGTCAAATGCAATACATAAGATTTTCTTCCTCGCTCTCGGCGAGCAACCGCATCTCCGCCAGCGTCCGGTTGTCCAGCACGGTCGCGATCGCATTGCGGGCTTCGAGCATGATCAGACGAACGCAGCAATTCTTTTCATCCGGACAATCGTCGCAACGCCGGTAGGAGTTTTTACTGGCGCAGGCGATCGGAGCGAGCGGCCCGTCAAGGACGCGGACAATGTGACCGACCTTAATGTCATGCGCCGGGCGGGCCAGGGTATAACCTCCGCCTTTGCCTTTTTTCGAAAAAACAAAGCCGGCGTTGCGAAGCTCCCCGAGAATGGTGTCGAGAAATTTCTTCGGGATTTCGTTCGCGTTCGCGATATCGTTCACGAGCGTCGCTTCGCCCACGGGGCGGCCGGCGAGGTGGACCATGGCTTTCAAGCCATATTTCCCTTTTTTCGTGAGCATTCAGTCCTCGATCGCCAATTTCCACTGTCCCGCAAAGCAGAACTCCAACGCGGGTGCTGATCCCACATAATATTGATCCAACTTCTCAATATCCACAAGTTTTATAGTCTTTGCTGGCCGCCCAGGCCCCCGCCACGAGTTAGGACGCCGGGATGCACCCTTAAAACGAGAGAGAATGGCTGGCTATCGCGCTTGCCAGGACGCCATCGCATCATCGATCGCGATCCGCCCCGACGGCCCTTTTTCAAAGGTGAGTTTCGCGATATGGCCATTGGCGAGGACAATTGGGATATCGAACCACTCGCGCGAACGGAGAAGCTCAAGATTGGTGGCCTCGCCAGTGCCACGGCTAAGACCGATAAGGAAAGAATTTTCCGTGACAGGGACGGTAATTCCCGTCAACGCTTCACCCGTAGGGGTATCTTCGCGCCGCATCAGCACACTGACTTGCTTGATATTCGCCAATGGACTTGCCGCCGGCACGGAAAAGTTCAGTTTGATGGTGTGGGATGCTGGCAGCGAACTATCAAAATTCTTTTGAATCACCATCGCCGCCTGCAGATTCGCGTTCGGTATGTCAACTTCGGCGCGAACCGCCATGCTCAAAGGCTCGTCGGGACCATTGCTGACATTATCGACCCGCCAGACAACCGTGCCAAGAACTGTCTTTACTTTGGATTGCTCCTCCGGAGCCTCCATCAGCAGTGCGGCCCGCCGAGCAACCGGAATGGCGGGATTGCCGGATTCAGCGCCAGCTTTCGCCGCCTCGGTGCGTTCCCCGGTCGAGGATGTTGCGGGTGATCCGGGGGTCGCGGTGCCGGTGTCAACACGGTCCACGATCTTGCCGCCGGGGGCAGCCTCTCCCTGAACCAGTGCGGAGGGTTGCAAGCGCACCAGATCCTCGGGACGGTCACGCAGCCTGTAAGCGGCCGCGGCAACGAGGACGACGACCAAGCCAACAATTCCAACAACAATCCCAACGCGCTTGGCTGCACTGCGGTCTCTTTCGGCATGCGGCGCAAACGGATGTTGCGCTTCGAGACGCATTGACGATGGTTCATAACTCCCATCGCCCGGGGCGATCGCTTCGGGGGCGAACGTTTCAACGAATGGCGTATCCCTTGCCCCGGACGTTTCCTCGCTGACCGGAGGCTGGACGGGCGCCTGACCTTGCGTTCCTTCCCGCGATGAAGGCGGCTTCGGCGCAGAAAATGGCACCGGCGAATCGCCTGGACCTGAACGTGGCAGCGGCCCCGCTGGGTGAGCGGCCGATCCCGGCCGTGGCGGCCGGATGGGCCAAGCGGACGGGGCCGCGCCCGGGGGATCCCGGCGGACTTTGATGGGAGTGCGAGGCGGCAATGGAGACGCGAGCGTCCGTTTTGCCGCCGGTCCCGGCATATCCGTTCCGGTCGGAGCGGAGGCGGACGGCAACGGCCTTCTTGGCTCGCGCGGCGGCGCCATTGGACCTACCGGCGGCCCCAATCCGCTGAAATCCGTGCCGGAAGGAAGTTTGTCGCTTTCCGGACTGGATCGCGCCGTCAATTCCGTTTCGATCTGGGCGACGGCCCGTTCCAGTGATTGCGCCTCGCGCTCGATCGCGTCCTCTGGCACCGGAGGATCGAGATTGCGCAATTGACCGTAAAGCGCCCGGCGCGCGCGTTCGTACACGGCCTGGCGCGCTTCGGGAGTCGAATCCGGCAGGCCCGAGACGGCCTTGGCGAGAAGCGGGTAGTAGTCAGCCATTTCGGCTTGAGAGCATTTGAACGGCCTTCCGTCAATCCCGCCTTGAAAATTTGCCCAATCAGTCCCGGAATGGATCGTAAACGAGAATCGTATCGGCACGTTCGGGACTGGTCGAGAGAAGCGCCACCGGCGCCTCGATCAGCTCCTCGATCCGCCGCACATATTTGATGGCCTGCGCCGGAAGCGCGGCCCAGGAGCGCGCGCCAGCGGTCGGACCGTCCCACCCCTCGATTGTTTCATAAACCGGAACCACCCTGGCCTGCGCCGCTTGGCTCGCTGGCAGCCGGTCGATGCGCTTTCCTTCAAGCGTGTAGCCAACGCAGACTTTGATCTCTTGAAATCCATCAAGCACATCGAGCTTCGTCAAAGCGATTCCGTCGATCCCAGAGGTTTTGACGGCTTGGCGCATGAGAACCGCGTCGAACCACCCGCACCGCCGGCGCCGGCCGGTATTGGTTCCAAATTCATGGCCCCGGTCACCGATCCGCTCGCCCACCGCATCGGCAAGTTCGGTCGGAAACGGACCGCCCCCGACCCGCGTCGTATAGGCTTTGGCAATTCCCAAGACATAGCCGATCGCTTTCGGGCCAACGCCCGACCCGGTCGCGGCATTTCCGGCGACCGTGTTCGACGAGGTCACGAACGGATAGGTGCCATGATCGACATCGAGCAACGCACCCTGCGCGCCCTCAAAGAGGATACGCTTGCCAGCTCGCCGCGCCGTTTCAAGCAGGTCCCAGGTCGCGTCCATAAAGGGAAGAATCTTGCCGGCAATGCTGTCGAGCTCAGCGCGAACTGCCTGCGCCGTCACAGGTTCCAGCCCGAGACCCCTGCGCAACGGCTCATGATGGGCCAGAAGCCGGGCGATTTTTTGATTCAAAGTGTCAGGCTCGGCGAGATCCATGAGCCGGATCGCGCGGCGGCCAACCTTGTCTTCATAGGCTGGTCCGATGCCGCGCTTGGTGGTGCCGATCTTCAACGCTTCGCCGCTGGCCGACTCGCGATGGGCGTCGAGTTCCCGGTGCAGGCCGAGGATCAGCGTCACATTCTCGGCGATTTTCAGATTTTTCGGGGAAATCTCGACGCCTTGCGCCGTGAGCATCGCGACCTCCTCCACAAAATGATGCGGATCGAGAACGACGCCATTGCCGATGATCGAGAGTTTTCCCGGCCTCACGATGCCGGAGGGTAAGAGAGTGAGCTTATAGATTTTTTTGTCGATGACGAGCGTGTGCCCGGCATTGTGGCCGCCTTGAAAGCGGACCACGATGTCGGCCTCCAGCGACAGCCAATCGACGATCTTGCCTTTTCCCTCGTCGCCCCATTGGGCGCCGACCACCACCACATTCGCCATCGAGTTTTATCGCCTGATGCGGCGTTTCTTACTTTTACAGAAGCCGCCAAAAATAAGCCCGGCGCAACCGCAACGGCTGCACCGGGTCCATTGCGGAAACGGGGTACACTTTTGTGACGCCGGAGTAAAGCTTTGTCCGATTGACTGTGGACGAGATTTGAGGGTCGCCACGTTTGACTTGAGCTAAACTTCCCGCCCAGCCGTTTGTGGGTTTCATATACCGGATTGCCTCTCCATTATGAAACGTAAACTATTTTTTGTGAATAGACGCCATTAGACAATGGTTGGTCGATAGGTTATCCTTAAAGAACGGATAGCGATGAGGGCTGAACGCAGGGTGGCATAAATGCGGATCGTCGCTCGAACCGGCTCCTGCTCGAAGTTTAAGTATAAAACTAACGGCCTTATTTTCTAAGAATTAAGAATCGCGAAGGGTCGGTGCACCCATCTCGGGTTTGCTAATTCGGTTAATTGAGTTCACCCACCAATTAGCAAGAGCATTCGGAGCATCCGCCTTCTTCGCAGTTTTGCTGGTATGACCGGCGAACAGGGGGAAATGATGCGAGTATCCAAACGCTTCTGCGTATATTTCACCGTTACTGCGTGGCTGATCGTATCCGTAGCTGCCCTGTTTATTGACGAAAACAGCTCCTGGGCACAGACGACTTCGAAACCAGTCACCGCGGCTCCGAGTCGTTCAGGGGCGGTTTCGAGCTTCCCACCCGACACTAAGAATTACCAAAGGCGGGTTCTTCCGGCAGATCGGGCGTTCAACAAAGGGCTAAAACAGTTGAAAAGGCCTGGGTCAGCCTTCGTGACGAGCGGGGCGGCTACCCTTCCCGGCATATTGGTCGTCGACCCCAATAGCGTCAACTTCAATGGCTATAGTGAGCCGAGCATCGGGATCGACCCGTCCAACCCAAACCTAGTCGACATTCACGGCGGGTTCGGGGGATGGAATGGTAATGTGGATCTGTTTCACTCCAACGATGGGGGGTTCACCTGGACGCGAACTACGCCGATCAATGCACCCCCAAACAACAACGGCGGATGCCCTTGTGATACCTCTATTGACTGGGGGTTCTCGAGGTTGGCGGGAGCGTTTCTGTCTCAGGATGCGACCAACGCTATGATCGCGCCAAACAGCGTTAACATCTACAGCGGGACGACCTCAGACCCGACGGTCAGCGCCAATTTCACCTGGAATGCGTCGGGGATACCACTGGCGACTCAACTCACCAATCACGGTGACGCCGCCAGCATCAACAACGCTGACCAGCCGTGGCTTTTGGTTAACCGCACCACTGCTTCTGCTAGCAGCCAGAACGTGTACGTCGGCTATGACGACTTCAGCGCCGGCCCCGATATGCGGGTGGCTGTAGCGCAGCTGCCAGCGAACGGAGTGCTTAATTTCACCGTCGATAATAAGTCAGGGACCTCTGGCGGCGGTGGCATCAATCCGGGTCATCGGTTGGCGGTCGACCCGCGGACGGGTTTCGTGTACAGCCTTTTCGAGTTCAATGCTGGCGGCGGCAGCGGCTCAGCCAGACCAAATTACATTATCAACCGATCCACGGACAACGGCGCGACCTGGACGCTCAACGGCAACGCAGGCGGTGTGACCGTGGCGACCGCGGATAGCGATCAGCCCGCACCGAAATTCGGCACCGTCAACTGTCTGTTGGGCGGTGTCGATCACGCCGCGGTCGATCCGGTCACCGGCGACGTGTATGTGGTGTATGGGAATCGCGATTCCGGAACCGGCAACAACCGCCTCGCGATCAAGCGCCTGACGGATAACGGCGCCGGTGGCGTCAACATCGGCGGGGAGCACTTCGTAAACGGCCAGGTGCAGTCGGCTTTGCCCTCCGTGGCGGTCGCCCAAAACGGCGCCGTTGGTGTGCTCTACGACACTTTCGACGGCTTCTCACCCTCCCCGAACAACCTTCCTATTTTCACTGCGCACCTGGCGATCAGTATAGATCAGGGCGTGACCTTCAGCGATCAGACGGTTCTGACCTTTCTTTCAACGGCAGTGAATGACGGCCAATCGTGCGGCAATGGCCTGAGCAACCAGCGCGTGCTCGGCGATTATCAGCAGATGAAAGCAGTCGGGAACACCTTCTACGGCGTTTTCTCCGGTAACGGCGCGGCCTTGGGCCGTGCGAGCGCGACCATCGATCCGATTTTCTTCAGGGCCAGTGTGGGAGCAGATCTGGCGATTACAAAGACCGCGCCCGCCACCGTGGTGGCAGGAACGACACTCACATATTCTCTCAACGTAACCAACAATGGCACGGCCGACGCGACCAGTACCGTTGTGACCGACCCGCTGCCAACAGGTACGACATTCGCGTCAAGCACGGTGTTCCCCTGCGCAGGGGCGCCCCTCACCTGCAATCTCGGCACTCTTGCGGGTGGGGCGAGCACTTCGTTCTCCATCACCATAAATATTCCGGCAAATTTCCTCTCGAGCATGGGTGTAAGTTCGAAAACCATTTCCAACACAGCCAGCGTCAGTTTCAGCCAGCCTGATTCCACCCCCGGAGACAATACTGCCACTGCCAACACCCTGGTCACGGAATCGGCTGATTTGCAGCTTGTGAAGACATGCGGCCCCACGCCATTCGCACGGACGGACCATCCGGCATTTTGCGACATCCAAGTCACCAATCTCGGTTTATCGGACGCGCAGAACGTCGTCGTAAATGATGCGATCGCGAGTGGGGTCAAATTTACCGTGACGGCCGTCAGCGGGGCGGTCTGCGCGCCTGCGACACCGATCGGTCCCACAACGGCGACGGCGTTGGCCTGCAATCTGGGCACCCTCGCCGCCGGTGTCGTGCAGACCACCCACGTCGTCTTCACCACCAAGACCGCCGGCACGATAAATGACACCGCCACGGTGACGAGCACCACACCAGACCCGAACGGTGGCAACAACTCTGCGACCGGGAGCGTCAATTTCCATTCTCGCGGGCTCAGACCCTGAGATCGCCGCGTTAGCGGCGTTATGGATAAAACTTAAGGCGCTTGTGGAAGCACCGCAAAGCAGAATGAGCGCCCCGGCTTAACCGGGGTGCCCAACTTGAGTCTCCAACGTCTTCCCCACCCAAGGCGCGCCAGGGGTATTATTGCCCGGCGACTTCTGTCATCCGCTCTTGTAACGCGCCCCCGGCTGCGGTATAGGGCGTTTCTCTCCGGTCATGATTGACGAAAGGCGTAATATCGCGGCAACCGCTGCGAAGTGGCGCATAGAAACAAGGACTTGCGATGAAACCCGGTATTCACCCCCAATATCACATGATCAAAGTGGTCATGACCGACAAAACCGAGTTTTTTACCCGCTCGACCTATGGCAGCCCGGGCGACACGCTGAATCTCGACATCGATCCGACGACCCATCCGGCCTGGACCGGCGGTTCGCAGCAATTGCTCGATCGCGGCGGCCGTCTGTCGCGCTTCAATTCACGGTTCGGCGGTCTCAGCTTCGGCAAAAAATAAGCGCCTCAGCTCAAGCTGACTGCTGAACGGCGCGTCAAGCCATGGGCCAGCCGCGAAAGCCGGATTTTCGCATCGAGCGGGGCTTGCTAAAGCGCGGCATTTGGCCGGTCGCGGGAATCGATGAAGCGGGGCGCGGCCCCCTCGCCGGGCCAGTCGCCGCCGCCGCCGTCATTCTCGATCCGCGCCGCCTGCCGCGCGGTCTCAACGACTCAAAGCAGCTTACGCCCGAGGACCGCGAATGCCTCTATGAGGACATCCTGCGACAGGCGCTCGCCGTGGCGGTTGCCTTTGCAACGGCGGCGGAAATCGACCGCCTCAATATTCGCCAGGCCAATTTTTTGGCCATGCGGCGGGCGCTCATGGCGCTTCCAATGGCGCCCCGCCATGCCCTTATCGACGGCAATGATCTGCCGCCCAATCTTCCAAATCCCGCCGAGACTATCATCAAGGGCGACACCCTCAGCGCATCGATCGCCGCCGCCTCCATCATTGCCAAAGTCAGCCGCGACCGTCTCATGCGGCGTCTCTGCGTCCATTACCCCGTCTATCGCTTCAGCACACATTTTGGCTATGCCACGAAAATCCATCTCGCCGCGATCGCCGAGCACGGACCCTGCCCTTTTCACCGGTTGAGTTTCCGCCCCTTTGCCGCCGGCTAGCTCATCTGTTCTCCCGCGCGTGCGAAAAAGGGACAGTCGCGTTTTTGCTCGTTAAACGCGACCTTTACCCAAGCTAACGCACACTCTCCTCAGGATGACGAATGTTCGCTCGTCCGGGCCGCCCTTCGCGGCTCATCGCGGTGCGTACCGGTTCTGTTCATGCGTAGCCAACGTGCCGGGGCGCCCGGCCGGACGTCCCAGATCAAGGTAATGCGTACTGGGATTTCGCCGGCGCGTTCCGCCACGCTGCGCCTCGATGCCATCACTGTCGGCGATTGCCTCACCGAGATGGCCAAACTGCCGCCAGAATGCGCCGATCTCGTCTTCGCCGATCCACCCTACAATCTGCAGCTCGAAAGCGCCCTCTCGCGGCCAGACCAAAGCCTCGTCGATGCCGTCGATGACGATTGGGACAAATTCGCGAGCTTTGCCGACTACGACAACTTTACCAGATCGTGGCTCGCCGCCGCCCACCGCGTCATGAAGAAAGACGCGACGATTTTCGTCATCGGCTCCTATCACAATATTTTCCGGGTCGGTTCGATCCTGCAAGACCTCGGCTTTTGGATCTTGAACGATATCATCTGGCGAAAAGCCAATCCGATGCCCAACTTTCGCGGACGGCGCTTCACCAATGCGCATGAGACGCTCATCTGGGCGGCGAAAAGCGCCTCCACCAAGAACTATACGTTCAACTATGAATTGCTGAAGGCCGGCAACGAGGATTGCCAGGTCCGGTCCGATTGGTTTTTCCCGCTTTGCACGGGCGCTGAGCGCCTAAAAGATGCGTCTGGCCGCAAGGCGCATCCAACGCAAAAGCCGGAGGCTTTGTTATCGCGCATCCTGCTCGCCGCCACGCATAAAGGCGATGTTGTTCTCGATCCCTTTTTCGGCTCTGGAACGACGGGCGCCGCCGCGAAAAGCCTTGGGCGCTCGTTTATCGGCATCGAACGCGACGCGGCCTATGCGAAGGCGGCCCACGTCCGGCTTCAATCCATCACCACGCTTCCGGCGGCCGCCATCGACATGGTTCCAAACAAGCGCTCCGAGCCGCGCATTGCTTTTTCCACGGTCGTGGAAGCGGGGCTGATCCGGCCCGGCGAAATTCTCACCGACGAGAAAAGGCGTCACATGGCACTTGTACGGGCGGAGGGCACGGTGTCGATCGGCGCCATCACTGGCTCGATCCACAAGATCGGCGCGCTGGCGCAAGGCCTGCCCGCGTGCAACGGCTGGACTTTTTGGCACTGCGAACGCGAAGGCAGGCTCGCCCCCATCGATGCCATGCGCGCGACGGTGCGCGCGAGCCTGCGGCAAAGCGCGCAATAATTTCCGCTGGCCGGGCCGTGCGCCTTTGGAAAAGTGCCAGAACGCAAGACTGTGACCCTTCGTCCGGGGAGTACATTCCAGGTTGAGGATTTTTCCAGAAATGGTCTATGTAGCGGATGAATCCAGCTTACGACGCGGATGTTGTCATCGCCGGGGCCGGGCCGGCAGGGGCTGCGGCCGCGTGCCATCTGACGCGTCTGGGAGCGTCCGTCATCCTCCTCGATCGCGCGGCTTTTCCCCGCGATAAGGTCTGCGGCGATTTTGTCGGGCCCTCCGCCCTGATCGAATTGGACTCTCTCGGCATCTCGCAATTGGATGGCTACGCGAAAACCAATATCGCGCGCCGCGCCGCGCTGTTTATCGACGGCGAAGCGCTGATCGCGCGGCCGTTCCCCGTCATCGAGGGCTTGCCGCCCTACGGCCGCGTGATTCCACGGTTCACCCTCGACAATTTCATTCTCGATGCCGCGCGGCGTGCCGGTGCAAAGGTCATGGAATTATGTTCGCTGACGGGTTTTGCCGCCAGCGCCGATTCTGTTTCCGTGGAAGTGGCGAGCGCAAAAGGTCCCTTTACGTTGCGCTGCCGCCAGCTCATTGGCGCCGATGGCGGCAGTTCGACGGTGGCGCGGCTCCTGCGCGGATCGGCGCCGCCACGGCGCGACAGGTTTATTGCCTCGCGGGCCTATTTCACCAATGTCGAGGGGCCCGGCGACCAGCTCGACGTCTATTTCGGCCGCAGCTCCTTTCCAGGTTACTGCTGGCTGTTCCCAACCGGCAATGGCGAGGCGAATGTCGGGCTCGGCATGGCGCTCGAAACCTGGCCCGCCCACAATCAAACTCCCGCGGATATGCTGCGCCGTCTGATAGACGAGGATGCGGCGCTTGCCGCGCGCCTGCGCCATGCGCAGCTGCGCGGCACCGTCAAGGGCTGGCCTTTGATCACCTTCAATCCTCGGCTACCGATCATGTCCGGGCGCGTCATGCTGATCGGCGACGCGGCGGGACTGATCAATCCGCTGAACGGCGAGGGCATCCAATACGCACTGCTGAGCGCCCGCTGGGCGGCCGAAACGCTCGCGCCAAGTCTGCGGAGGAATGATTTTTCGGCGCGCGCCCTCGCGCCCTATGCGGCGCGGGTCGAAAGCGAAATGCGCTACGACATGGCCCTGTCGCGTTTAATTGTGCAGCTCATCAGCAACCGGGCGCTCACGCCGTTGTGGATCAAAGCATCAAAGATCTTGGCGGAGCGCGCCCACAAGGATGCCAACACGGCGCGTATTGTCTCGGGAGTTTTTGCTGGGCTGCTCCCGGCACGCGACGCATTCAAGGTGGTTGGCGGTACGGTCGGCCAAGCGATCCAGTCGCTTGCCAGCAAAGCGGTGAAAGGGGTGCGAAGCCGCCCGCGCGTCCGTGGCGCTGACCCCGCGCCGCCGCGTTTCCATTTGGTGAGGGAAGCAGCAAAGGACCCTGCTGGCTTCGCCCAATGGCTGAAAGACACCGCCGCCGCGACGATGGAACTTGCCTCGCAGGCGACGAGAAATGCTATTTGTGGAAACCGGAAAGTGACTGTTGTCGCGCCTCTAAAGCCTATCGCACCTGTGAACCAGTTAGCCGATAAAGATCCCGGCTGACAAGGGCCAAGCCCCACAAGCGTTTCTAGGTTTTTTTGAAATTGCTTGGTTCTAAGTTTCAAAGTTTCTTCTGCATCGTCAATCCGACGCCGAAACGCGTTTGGTGTTCTCCGAGGACCTCGAAACCGCATGCGGAATAAAAGTCCTTCGCATGTGGATTGCCAATGACATGCAAGGTAGCGGCACCTTGTGCGCGTGCAAACTCACCGCAATGTTCGATCAATGAACGCCCAACGCCACATTTCCACATGGTGGGCTCTACAAAAAGGCCGTCGAGTTCGGTCTGTCCATCCGCTCGCAACAGCACAGCAGCGAAGCCCGCGATAACCCCGTCCCTTTCTGCAATAAACACCCGCCCGCAGTGATTTGGTCGAGTGGGAGCTCGATAGCGTCAGGGTTGGCAAGCAGAGCGTCGCGGTCGCCGGGATTGTGAAGAGAGGCCCGCCATTGCAAAGCTTCGAGAGCCTTTTGCTCAGCCGCTTCCGCGAGGCGGATAGTTAAGGCATCTGTCATTTGAACAGTTCAATCTATCGGGACAGGTAAGAAGCGGCACAAAATCATCAAGTGTGGCATCCGAAAAGACCAAACCTGCGCTCGCAGCACCCTAATCGACTCCGAGAATGGAAACCTTGGCGGTGGTGATTTCCGTCGGCCACAGGATTTCGGTCAAGCCGGTGGCGACCGCGACCCGTTGCGATTGGCCCGCCCTATAAGTAATGACGCCACCACCAACGGCGCCGCCGATTTTCCGGCCCCATAATTTATGCCCGTCATTCGTGTCGAGTGCATAAAAATTGCCACCCATGTCGCCGAAAAAAACGATCCCACCAGCAGTTGGCGTCATGCCACTTTGGACCGGATAATTGGTCTTTGCCCGCCACCGCCATTTGCCGCTATCGGCGTCGATCGCATAGACCCAGCCAGCCCATTGCCCGAACGGATCCTGCTTGCCCCAAACGTTGAAAGGATTGATCGACGCCTCACCGGCCCACGGTTGTCCCAGCTTGGCCGCTTCAAGTTGTTCCTGTTTTTGCAAGGTCACCGTCGTGCACCATTCCACCTCGCCAATCATGACGAGATTGTTCGACGGATCGTAACCCGGGCCGTTCCACTCGGCGCCCCCAATCGATCCAGGACAGAAATGGACCGGCTGGCCAGCTACAAATTCGGCGTCGGCATTCTCGACCTTCGTGACGGGCTCTCGATAGAGCAATGCCTGAGTTGCAAGGTCGAAACCATAAAAATGGCCGTCCTTCGGAGCGAGAACCATAACGTTTTTGCCTGCCGCTGTCTTAATGAGCGACGGCGCCCCGGAAACGTCCCAGTCATGCCAATCTTTCGGAACGATCTTGTAATGCGTTTGATAATTTCCAGTTTTGGCGTCGAGGACGATAACCGAACCGGTATAAAGATTGCTGCCTTCCCGCATGCCGGTCGCAAAGTCGGGAGCGGGATTGCCGCCCGGGACATAAAGCAGACCGTTTGCTGGATCGAGCGTATAGGATGTCCAGGTCGCGCCGCCGGTTATCGGTGAGCCGGGCGTTGTCTCCCAGGTGGAATCGTCAAGCGGCGATTTGCCCTGCGGCCCACGTTCAACGTCGCCAGGAGTTTTCGGGACAAGATAAAACTCCCAGACGATCTGTCCGGTCTTGGCGTCAAGCGCGTACATGCGGCCCTTGACGCCTTTGAGGTCCCCGCCGGCGTTGCCGATGAAGACAAGACCATTCCATGCGATCGGCGCGGCAGGCGCGCTTTCGCCCTTCTTAGGATCGGCGATGGCCCTTTCCCAAAGCCGTTTGCCGGTTTTGAAATCATAGGCAAGAACACGCCCGTCCTGCGTGCCGCGGAAGAGCGCGCCATCGAGATAGGCGGCGCCGCGAGACACACCCTGCGGCGTCGCCGCCTGATAGTCTTCGTGAGTGCGCCAGTTTTGGCTGCAATCATTGGGATTAATCGAAAAGATATCATATTCGGTTGTGAAAATCAGAGCGCCGCCGACCTTCAGCAAGCCGCTTGTAAACCCCGTATATTGCCCAGTGTCATAGGTACAGAGAACCTTCAGATTTCCGGCGTTGGCAGCGGTAATCTGGTTCAAGGGCGAAAACCGATTTGACGTCAGCGTTTTGTTGTAGCTCGGCCAATCATCCCGCCCCGGATCGGCGCCATTGGCCAGCGCGGGCGCGTTTTGGGACGTGGGCAATGGTTGCTTGAAGCCCGCCGCGACCTCGGTGGAGATGGTTCCGGCCGGCGCGCCCATATAGCGGATATAATTGACCCCCATTGAGACAATCTGAACAGACTCGTTCCAGTATGCATAAATGGCCGCCGCTGCGATGGCACCCACAATGAGCATACCGCCCGCGATGAATTTCATTGATCTGCCCATGCCGGCTCCCTCGAAATCAAATCATTTAAATCGCGGCGCAAAAGCTATCGTTTGGGAATGACCCAGCGTTGACCGTTCCCGAAATTTCTTAAGCCAAATTCGAACTGGCCAACCGCCTAATCTGCAATGCAAGGACCCAGCGGTGCAAAGCACATGGTCCGGCTGGCGCTGGATTTTAAACGCCCAGAATTGGGCATGGCTTTATTGCAAGACTCAGCCAAGTTTTAGGATCAAGCCCTAATCAAACTCCACCACGAGCCCGAGGTTATCGAATTCTTCCTCGATCGCTTGCACGATCTTTTGCAGTTCCTCGACCTCGATTTCGATTTCGTCATGCGGCGCGTCCCAATTCAAAATCGAGTCCAAATCGACAATGAAATCCGGCGGGTCTTCGGTATTGGCCGGGCTCGCCACGGGCAGGATCGTCACGGTCCTCTCTCCCCAGTGAACACGGATGGATCCTTCCGTCAGGGTGATCCGAGGCTCCGCGCTTTTTTTGGTCATCGGTCCTCCACCCAGCCGGTGGCGGCGCTTTTGCGCGCGGCCTCGAGCACTTTACGCATTACGCCCGAAAATGCCTCTTTGTCGAGATCGCCTGCGGCTACAAACCGGCAGCCACTGGGTGCGCGCTCACCGTTTGGGACTTCGGCGACATAAATTTCTAGCTGCAAGGCGAAATGGGTGAAGGCGTGAGCGATGACGTGATCGAGCTTCCGGTGTGAAGCTCTGATCGGTGACTGTTTGACCGCCGAGTTCGCATCGAAATCCTCTTCCCAGCCGGTTCCGGGCAATTCCACCATGCCGCCGAGCAGCCCCTTGGCAGGCCGCGTCCGGACCAGAACCGCCCCATCTTGGCGGCGAACAAAAAAAGTGGCGCCCCGGCGCAGAGGACGCTGTGGGCGCGGTGCCTTGCGTGGAAGGCTTCCGGCAATGCCGGATGCGACGCCAAGGCATAAGGCGCGCAACGGGCAAAGTTCGCAGGACGGGGATCGCGGCGTGCACACCGTCGCGCCAAGGTCCATCATCGCTTGCGCGAAATCGCCGGGCCGCGCAGCCGGGACCAGAGCTGTCATTTTTGCCTTGATCGCGGGCAACGCTGCTGGAAGCGGCGTGTCGATCGCAAAAAGCCGCGCGGCAACCCGCATGACATTGCCATCGATGGCGGATGCGCGTTGCCCGAAAGCGATCGCGGCAATCGCCGCCGCTGTATAGGGGCCAATTCCAGGCAGTTCCCGCAACGCTGCTTCGGTGGGCGGAAACACGCCGTTGAACCGCTCAGCGATGATTTTTGCGCAGGTGTGGAGATTTCGCGCGCGCGAGTAATAGCCAAGCCCGGCCCAGGCGCGCATCACCTCTTCGCTTCTGGCTTCCGCCAAAAGCCCGACATTTGGCCAGAGTGACAGAAACGCCGCGAAATAGGGTTTAACGGCCGTCACGGTTGTCTGCTGCAGCATGATTTCGGACAGCCAGACTTTGTAGGGGTCGACGGCCTCACCGGGCCGGACGCGCCACGGCAGCTCGCGCCGGTGGCGGTCATACCACGCAAGCACGGCGGCGGCGGCATTCGCGTCAAGGCTCATGGGGAGGGTCATAGATGCGCCTCGTTTTGCCGCTTTCCTAACCCACCTATGAACAAAAGGTAAATCCGAGGGAAATGTGATGAGTGCGCCGGTCAAGCCGATCCCCGAAGGCCACGAAGGGGCCATCCCCTATCTCAGCGTCAGCCACGGGAGCGAAGCCATCGCATTTTACAAAGAGGCGTTCGGAGCCAAGGAGGTGCTGTGCATCGCGCATGAGGGCAAGGTCGGACACGCCGAGCTTGAAATCGGCGCCGCCCGTATCATGCTCTGCGACGAATTCCCTGACCATGATGCCTTGAGCCCGCAAACGATTGGCGGGACGCCCGTCATGATCCACCTTTATGTCACCGATGTCGACGTGTTCACGGCCCGCGCGGTAGACGCCGGCTTGCGGGTTCTGCGGCCGGTGGAAGATCAGTTCTATGGCGATCGCGGCGGCAAGTTCGAGGATCCGTTTGGGCATCGCTGGTGGATCGCCAGCCGCAAGGAAGATATCCCGCTAGATGACCTGAAGCGGCGGGCGGAGGCGTTATTTGGCGCGGCCTGAACCGCGATTGCCGTGCTGGGTGAAGATGGGGTATCCTCACTCATGCGAAAAACCCGTTCCGGCAAAAACTCTTGGTCCCGGCCGCTTGCAGAGTTCGTGCAAACCGCGATCGGCCCGGTTGCCGCACGGCAAGGTTTCGGCCAGGGTGACCTGTTCTTGTTCTGGGAGGCCATCGCCGGCGAGCGGCTCGCCGCGATCTCGCAACCGGTCAAACTGCAATGGCCGCCCCGGCGGCAGGACCGCGCGGCGGACAACGGCACTGCGCCGGCCACTCTCATCATTCGCGTCGAGAGCGGCTTCGCGCTTGAGATGCAGCATCTCGCTCCCGTGATCATCGAGCGGGTCAATGCCCATTTCGGCTGGCGCTGCGTCGCGCGGATTGCGCTGAAACAAGGTCCCCTCGAGGCCCGTCCCTCTGCCCGGCGGGCGGCCCACGTGCCAGATAAGGGTGCCGAGATGGCGGCGGAAGCGCTCGCCGGCGGGATCACGGAGGCGCCGTTGCGGGAAGCCTTGACGCGGCTCGGCGCCCGCGTTCTCGCGGGCACGTAACGCCACGGTTTGGCGGGGCAATCGTACCAAAACGTTTCACGTGAAACGATTTGGTACGATTGGACAGGCAAAACCTGGCATAGCCCCGGACATCGGCAGCCTTCAATGAAGGACAATCCCGCGGAAATTTTGTCTATTGGGCGGTTTTAAAAAAAAACCCGCCTCAAGAAGACACCCGGGTCAGGGCCGCCGCCAGGAGTCCGGCCTCCCCTTGCAGATGCAGCACCTTCAAGCGGCCGCTCGCGCCGGAGTCGAGCCGCACCGCGCTGGGGGACATTTGAAGTGCCTTGGCGAGAAGCCGGATCAGCGCCGCATTGGCCTCGCCGTCCTGCGGAACCGCCCGCAACTTCACCTTCAACACCGGCCGGCCATCGGAAAGCCGTTCCACGCCGCCAATTTGGTCGAGAGCGCTTTTGGGGGTCAGGCGAACGGTCAGGAGGAGGCCGTCTTCTCGCAGGGTCCATGGAACCTCGTTTGAGACGAGGTTAGAAGACATTGGGATAAATATATTCCTCGATGACGCGCTGGAGGAAGAAGATCAGCAGCAGCAAAATAACCGGCGAAATATCGATGCCGCCAAAACTCGGTATCGTCTCCCGGATTGGCCGGAGCAGCGGTTCCGTCAATGCGGTCACGAGATTCCAAATCGAGCGCACGACGTCGTTGTAGCGGTTGACGACATTGAACGCGACCAGCCACGAGAGGATCGCCGAGGCAATAATCACGTAAACATAAAGCTGTAGAACGACTAAAAGCACGTCGAGAACTGCGCGCATTGGAACTCCGAACCGTTGCCAAGAGTACGCTCGTTTACGCGGCCTGGACCAGGCTGGCAAGTCCGGCAAAGAGCTTCCAAACCGCGAGCGGCAGTCGGCAATCGAGCCCTGGCAACATCGTGCTCCCACGGAAATGGGACCGGCTTGCGCCCGAGTCCCCCTCGGCCGAGCCCACTTGCAAGCGCTTTTCCAGTCGCGTAAACAGCGGCTCGGGGGGCTGTAGCTCAGATGGGAGAGCGCTGCAATCGCACTGCAGAGGTCAGGGGTTCGATTCCCCTCAGCTCCACCACGCTAACT
>DATBPZ010000114.1:0-5983 GCA_036561105.1 Methylocella sp.
CCTTGTGCGTGAGGCCTTGGGCGAGCAAAGCTTGCTTGAGCCGCTTACGCGCGTCGTGGATGAGCTTGTAAAGACTATTCCGGTTGCTGCCCAACCACTCTGCAACCAGGTCCAAGGGCATTTCTTGAAAAGCGTGGGCGATGAGCACGGTCCGCTGCAGAGGCGTGAGAGCGGTGTCGATGAGTCGCGTCAGCAGGGCCCACGCTTCTCTCTGCTGAAGACTGCGCTCCGGTCCTGGCTCTTCGATCGGCCAGGCCGGCAAAGCATGCCCCAGTTGAGCCTTTTCGATGGTCGCCTGGCGCCACCAACGACGGCGCAGCTCCCCGAGCGCTACTCTGATGGCGATCGAAAAGGCCCAGGTCATGAACTGACTTTCGCCACGGAAGCCATCGAGTTTCGCTTGAATAATAAGGATCGCTTCTTGTGTGCAATCCTCAGCCAAGTGTCGCGTTTCCTCGGGGTGTAAGGATCCATGGATTGCGTAGCGTTTGGTTAGGTAAGCCCTGATTGCCCCGAGGAGTTCCAGTCTGAGCTCCGCCAGGGCCGCCCCCTGGCCTCTTCCTCCCTCCCGCAGCGTTGTCAGCCACTCTGAATTGGATCTCTGTCTCATTTGCCCGTTATGGCGCTATGCTGGCGGCAACATTAGCGCGGTAAGCATTCAAAGGCGGAATGTAACAACGGCTCGTGCTTAAGGCTATTCATTTTAGTTGGCCTCAAACGTCCGCTTGTGGCGCAGGGCTGCAGTGTCGGCGGCGTGCAGATTCTTCCGGAGATTGTTGAAAAGCCGACGTACCGCTGACGTGGTCATTCGTCTCGGTTTGACCCAAACCAGACCTCACATCCTCATTTCGAGCACTTGCCTGCGCAAGCCGAGGGGATGGGCTGCATTGCGCCGGACTCCTCCCCTGGCATCAGATAAGCCAAAAGAGCCAGCTTACACCGGCAGCTGACGGCTTCATCGAGGTTCAGGGCAGGAATTCGACCGACGGAGATCGTCTCGTTGTACGCGGCGATTTGCGCTCGCGGACAGCTCGCTCGGACAGCCACCGCGCAATACGAGGCCAATTATTTTTCAATGTGTCCTGACCCATGAACAGAGCGAGATGGCCACAAGGGGCAATCGCCGTTTCGATATCGCGCACGCGCGCGCCCGTGAGCGTCGCCGTCGCCATGACTTGCCCCGCCGTCGCGATCGGGTCGCGATCGCCGGCGAGGAGAAACAACGGGCAGCGCAGCTCACGCAGATCGACGACGAGGCCGAGCGCACGGAACCTGCCTGCGGCGATGCGGTTCTCACGAAAAATCCATTCGAAGACTTCCAGAAAATAGGGCCCAGGAAGATCCAGCGTCCGCCGCTGCCAGCGCAAGAAGGTCTCGACCGTTCTGCGATCTTTTTCGCTTGTAGGTGGGCCTGGGAACTGAAGCGCGGCGATGATGAACGCGGACTCGTCGTCCTCCCGCGGCCAGAGATCGCGCAAAGTCCCGCCGAGAACCAGTCCATCTCCGGCTCGGATCATGTCGTTGATCACCGCTTCGGGCGTTATCCTCGCCTCCGCCGACGGGATGGACGGCTCCGCCATCACGTCGATTGGCGCACCGGCAAGCACGAGACGCCGCACCTTTCTGGCGAAACGCGCAGCGTAGACCAGCGAGAGCCAGCCACCCTGGCACAAGCCGATCAAATCCACCGGTGGTCCGATGTCATCCACGGCGACATTGAGATCACACAGATAACTGTCGATCGTGCGCATCTTCGTCTTGGCGGTTGCGGATTTCCACTCGATGAGAAAGAGACGGGAACATTCATTGGCGCGCAACGTTTCGATCAGGCTGTGACCCGACGACAAATCTGCGATTCTCGCGTCGTGCAAGGCGAAAGGTGCAACGATGAGAGTGGAACGTTGCGTGCTCCGCGCGATCGAAAAATCGCGTAGCCGCATCGCGTCGAGCTCGATCGTCACATGATTCGGCGTGGCCCATTCCAGCTCGCTCACTCGCGGCAACGCCGCGTCGCTGTCGTTTGTCTCCATCGACCCGTGGACGGCCTCCAGGCCACGCCGCGTCACATCCGACGCCACTATCCAAGGCCAGAGCCAGATCTCCCATGGGTTCATGACACGTTTCGTGGTTTTCTGCGCCTCTTCCTAGCTGTCCGAAGCATTCTAAACCAAAAATGGCGCCTACGCGGTTTTGTGGCAGATCATGATTGTTGCCTGCTTGCTATACCGATTAGTCCTCGGTGGCCATTCGAGTCGCTCCAATGAGCATTATTTTGTAACGGGCGTGTTACTTAATCGATCGTTTGGCGGAGCTTGCTCGCAACCAGCCGTTGATTGACGGCACGAGCTCGACAAGATGCGAGCGAACTGCTCAACAAGAATCTCCGGTGGCCAGTTTCTATCGACCTCGACTATACGAGTCGCACACAGAGATCGGCGTCATGAGCGGGGAGATCTCAACTGCTCCGGCTAAGATCGGTTGCTGTGCTTAGGCATCCCACTGGTCGCAAAGCATCTGGACGACGGTACCGAGCAGTCTCCGCAAGGATGGCTTCACCGGGCCGCTGTCATATATATGTCATCACTGATGCCGTTGCACCGTTCCACCGACATCGACGGGAGATAAAGATGACCAAAAATTCGACGACCGAGCTGACGCCGTCGGTGGTGCACTCAGCAGCAGCGCCAACTTTCATCGCGGCTGATGGAAAGGCGATGCAAAAAATGCATGAACGGACGCCACTCGCCGAGAACGCCCCCTCGGTGCGAGCACGCCCGCGACGCACCAGGAGCAAGCGACCAGTGTCGCAACCGATCGGTCCAAGCGAGCCGTTGCCACAGCCGAGCAGTTTCAAGGCGCTGGAGAGCACGTCCTATTTGGGACTTGACCGAACCTTCAAGGCAAATCTTGCACGGCTAACACATGGAATCACACCAGCAGGCCTCGGGCGAGCCTATTTTGATTGGTTGGCACACTTGATGCTCGCCCCTGGCAAGCAGTTGCAGCTCGTTGAGAAGGCTGGCCGGAAAGCCACTCGTCTCGCGATATACGCGGCCAATGCTGTGGCGGACCCCAAGACACCGCCTTGCATCGACCCCCTGCCGCAGGATCGTCGCTTCAACGACGAGGGCTGGCGTCTATGGCCATACAATTTGATATACCAATCATTTCTCTTGGACCAGCAGTGGTGGCACAACGCCACGACCGATATTGATGGTCTCTCGAGGCGGAGCCAGGCAGTTGTTTCATTCATCACCCGACAGCTGCTCGACATGGCCTCTCCGTCCAACTTCCCATGGACGAACCCGGAAATCGGCCGAGTAACCCTGGAGCAGGGCGGCCGCAACCTCGTGTGGGGATTCCAGAATGCGTTCGACGATTGGCAGCGTTCCGCATTGGGCCAGCCACCTGTCGGGGCAGAACAATACCAAGTCGGCAAAAACGTTGCGGCGACTCCAGGGAAGGTCATCTACCAGAATCGCCTGATTGAATTGATCCAATACCTTCCGACCACCGAGGAAGTCTTTCCTGAGCCGGTCATGATCGTGCCGGCATGGATCATGAAGTACTACATCCTCGACCTTTCGCCCGGAAGGTCTTTGGTCGAATACCTCGTGAGTCGCGGGCACACCGTGTTCATCTTGTCATGGAAAAACCCTGGCACTGAGGATCGGTATCTGGGAATGGACGATTACCAACGTCTAGGAGTCATGGCGGCACTTGATGCTGTGTGCAAGATCGTTCCGAACCGGAAGGTCCATGCGGCCGGTTACTGTCTCGGTGGTACGCTGCTGACGATTGCTGCGGCGACCATGGGGCGCGACGGTGATGACCGATTGGCATCGATGACGTTGCTTGCCTCGCAGAACGATTTCTCCGACGCCGGGGAGCTCGGTCTTTTCATCAGCGAAAGCGAGGTCAGCTATCTTGAACACATGATGTGGGACCAGGGGTATTTGGACACGCACCAGATGGCCGGCGCGTTTCACATTCTGCGATCCAATGACCTCATTTGGTCCCGGATGGTGCACGACTACATGCTCGGCGAGCGCAAGCCGTTCACCGATCTCATGGCATGGAACGCCGATCTTACCCGGATGCCCTATCGAATGCATTCAGAGTATTTGCGCCGATTATTTCTCCGAAACGACCTTGCAACCGGACGTTACGTAGTCGGCGACCGCTCTATCTGGTTCGGGGATATCCGGGTCCCGTGCTTCGCGGTCGGAACCGTTGCGGACCATGTCGCACCATGGCGGTCCGTCTACAAGATCCACCTTCAGGAGTCTCGGGAAGTGACATTTGTCCTAGCCAGCGGCGGCCACAACACCGGCATCGTGAGCGAGCCAGGACACCCGCACTGTCGGTTCCAGATCGGCACCCGCATTCCCAACGGGGCCTACCTAGATCCGGAGTCCTGGCAGACACAAACACCATACATCGAGGGTTCCTGGTGGCCGGCATGGGAGGTTTGGCTTGCCCAGCGTTCTCGCAAAAAAGTAGCGCCGCCGCCGCTGGGCACGCGTGAAAGCGGATATCGCCCCCATCGCGATGCGCCTGGTATGTACGTCCTGCAGCGTTGACGGAGACCGACGACGATCAGAAACTGTGAAGCTTCGAGCGGCGCCGGTGTGGCTGCCTGAGACTCGGAGGTCTCCGCAAGCCTTTGAAATGACTCGATGCGCACCGGACTTTTTGCGAACTCAGCCAAAGATTGGATGTCTGGTTATGGCGCATCCGGGAAGTACTGCCTGTCGCGTTTGACGGCCGCTTAGGGTTCCAAAACCGACTCGGGGAAGCTCTGTCCAGCCCGCGCTGAGGAAGTCACGCCTTATATTAATCCTATGCAGCCAGCTGCATCGCCCGAACGCCTTCCAAGACGCGCCTAAAATCAGGCTGCGGTGCGAGGCACATGGTTCGATAAGTGTCCAGGAAGGGCAGCCAGGCATTCTGGGAATTTCAGACCAATTGCCGTCTCAGCAGAAAGTGATTACTCTCAGATAACGGCCCTTCCTACGTGGAGATGGGCTACCGCCGCGACGTCGCGACTTCCATCACCAGAACAAGAATTGTGGTGTGGTAGTCTTCTTTTTTTGTACGGCACTTGTCGCCGAGCCAGATCGGCTCGGAAATCGTCTATTCTAAATGCACACCCCTTATCCCTCATGGAATTTAGAGAACCTTAATGTTGACGGCAGAGGTCTTTCCCTTCTTTGGGTCGCGCTCTTCGTCAAATGACACCTTTTGTCCTTCATTCAAGCTGCTCAGGCCAGCACGCTCCACGGCACTGATGTGAACAAAAATATCGGTGCCACCGCTGTCCGGCTGAATAAACCCGAAACCCTTGGCAGGGTTAAACCACTTCACGGTGCCGTTCGACATCTGTCTCTCCAATTGTGAGGGTAGCGCTGTTGTGCGCGTCAAGCGCCGGACAACCGATGTGTTTGTCCAGCCAAAACATCCGCTGATTTAGGCAGCGTTGGGGTTGGATATCAAGCTTGAATTCATCCTGGGAGAGAACGATGGCTTTGTCATATCTGGACGCAGGGCTGTAGAGCAGACCACCAAGTCAGCTGCAGCCGCTCTATTCGCCTTCGGCGGAACAATCACTGGCGCCACCAAAGGCGGCCTTCGCGTTTTTCCGCACTCAACACACGAGTTGAGCACGACCACTTAGTCTCTACGTATAGGTGTCGCATCAGATGACGAATTGCTTGAACTTAACAAAGTAGATACTGAGTAAGTTTAATGTAATGCCGAGGATGTGATTATGGATTCGAATACGGTCCTTGCGCAATGGTTATTCTCAGACCATACCGCCAGCAATGATATTCGGCGCTACCACCGTCCAGCACCGGAGAAAGGCAATATCGACGGGTAAGTAAACAAATATAGGAAGAGGTAAGTGACATGAGCTTAGTAACTGGAACTGCGCGCACCGGCGAGGCTGCGGCCGTCGCCGAGGCGCCGCTTCTCGACGGGA
>DATBPZ010000115.1:0-3319 GCA_036561105.1 Methylocella sp.
CTTGCGCGTCGCTCGGCGAATGTCCTTCACGATCCGCTCGGAGGACGACTTGGCAGTTCCGGATTTCTGGCTCATCTCCACTCCTCGATGGTTACGATGAGCCAGAAATCCTCCGTTATTCAACCCGCTAAATCTGTCTCATAGGTGCTGACGCCGGACACGCGCTCTTCAGCTGAAGAGGGAGAACCACTGAATCCGTTTCATGCGCGATGCCAGCGGCGAAACTTTAGCGTTTGTTGTTGACCCGGGTGTGGATACACACGGCACCGTAGCCATTTTATGATAGTTTTAACACCAGTTGGTTAACTTATGATCGCCCGGTGGCTCCAGGCATCCAGAGTAGCGGTAGGCCAAGGACAAGATCACAGCCCGGACACGAAGAGGACGGCAGAGCCCAAGGACGCTTAACGCAATAATTTTGCAATTATCGCCGGGCTTCAGGACACGTTGCTGACGAGTATGAAGCCCGGCCCTCAAGATTGATCTCAATAAATGAAAACGGCAGCTTGATTGAGGTTCGAGCCTCGAAAGCTGCCTTAAGACGATGCCTAAGACGATAAGGGCGGAAAGTTTTTCGCCGTTCTTGGGGCTAAGCGTGGAAACAGGGCTCCCGCCCGCGCCGCATGCAAACGTATTTCTATAGCGGCGCTGACAGCAAGAGGTGGAGGCGCGCGTGTTGTCAGGTCGCCCAAACGCGCGACCATAAATTGATGTGACGTTCGATGGCGCACCGAATCGCTGTCTGGCCCGCAATAATTTACGAGCGATAAAGTTCGATGACATCGCACCCGCGCAGGCTGTGACTGGTTTTCTTCGAATAGTTTAGCCGATTACGGCACCTTGGCTAGTTCGAAAAATCATGCCGCGCAGGATTGGATCTGACCTCGCCTGATGGCCCCGTTCCATGCCGACCTAATTCCATACAATTCCCACCGCTCTTCAATGCCATACGCTTTGGATCGTTGACGTTACGATTGATTGCGGCGGTTCTCCCGTTGCTTTCCTATGTCTATCGCCGCCCCCTCACCGGGCTCGATCCCGCACGCCAGCCTTGAGTGCCAAACCTATCGGAACGCGGCCCTGATGGCCGCAAGCGCTTCTTTGGCTCCCCCTGAAGGTCTCCCCCAAACAAGCGCGTTGCGCCCGGGCCTATGCGCTCATGCGGGTAAAGACTCCTTCCGTGACGATCTCGATACGTGTTTTCGGCCCTGATTTGGAGACCATCCGCGCGCGCAATCCGATCCGTTCTCCGACAGCCTCCGACAAGGTTTGCGCCATGCGCTCGGCCGCAGCCCGCGCGGCGATGCGGCGCGGTTCCAGCACCAGGATCTTTTGACCTCGGAGCCAGCTTTCATCCATCAACGCGAGAGGGACGCGTGTCGTTTTACCAGCGCCGGGTGGGGCGACGAGGACGGCAGATGTGCGCACGGCCAAAGCCGTTGTCAGTTCAGCCAGGACGGCGTCAATCGGAAGCGGAGTGGCAAACTTCATGGGCTGTTTCCATTGGCTGCGTTCGTATCGCAAGCACAATCTGGGCGGGTCATCAAGCGCATAAAAGACGAGGTATGGACGGCTGAAGTGACAGGGCGACCCCGGGGCATGCACGATCAGGCGGATTAGCCGCCTCGGTCCAGACGGACAGGTCGCGACAGGTTCGAGGATGCGAGCAATGCTCTCTTCTCTCGCGGCATTAAGATGCCCAAAATTGACAGGACACTGGTTCTCGTTTCCGCCGGAGCAGGTTTATCATTTATTTCGGCTCGCCTCAGGGCACCGGCCGTGAGCTGGCGCAGGTCGCCGATATGGAATTCTTTAGAACGTACGCTCTTCTGTGGTCGCGTGAACGAGAGGACCTCAACGCATTCATTAAATTCGCCGAAAGCCATTGCTGGACGGTTTAGGAACTGACCAGAAGCTGTAGACCATGGGCATCATGAGTCGCAGACCAAGGACAAACCATCCAGCCGTAATACATGTTCATGCTGGCGATTGACTTTCGCCGAACATGTACTTGTCGAAGACGCGGAATTGGCGCAAGGCGGCCGAGGTTGGGAAGAGAAGGATCGGAACTTCCCCTTCCAGCCAGCCGCTTCTGTCTCGCGCCCGGAGCATTCATTCGCCTAGCGACGCATTTGCGACCCCCAAGGCTGGTTTGCCGACAGAACAAGGGGGAGCAAACGCAGTGGTGCGGCATTGCGGACCGACTTTTGTGAGGGATAGGCCAGAACTTTTCGGCAAATAGTTGGTGCGGAGTAGGGAATCGAACCCCAATACAAGCGTCCAAAACGCCTTGTCCTGCCGTTAGACGACTCCGCGATAATTTCCAAACAAAGCGGCCGGTCTTTCGATCGGCCGTCTAAAGAACTATCCGCACTGAACCATCTCTCGTTGCAGCCATTTCCTGGCACACTCCTTGTGAAAATGCTTAGTGCCATATCGATATCGCGCTTCGCTTGCATTGAACCGCGAAAGACATTCGTGGCAGTAGGCACTGCGTTGTTTCGCTTCGTCTGTATTAATCCGAGGCGGTTCAAATCGAAAGTGCGCCATCACTCTCTCCTAAACGCCAATCTCAAGAGAAACACCAACATTGAGGCAAAAGTTGTACAGAGCGCTACATCCAAACAGATGTATCGCGCAACGATGAACGGCCATCGTCCACGTTCCTAGAGCTCTTCTCACAAGAGGAATGCAAGAGCCCACAAAGTACGGGCTCACATCCACATTCGTTTCTTTCGTATTGGAGCCCATATCAGCCTCCAAATCATGACCCATCCAAGGTACCCCACCTTCGCTAAAAAACTTCGCGTTGATGAGGAGTACCTCATCGACCCCCTGTGAGCGAGAAGGAGAGCAGCCCGACGGCAACGTTTTTGCCATAGGTCTTCGAGGGTGAAAGTGACGTTTGATGCCGAAAGAAGCCTGGACATCTCAAGCTGTGCTCTGGACGCGTGTCTTGGTCCGGTATTCGAGCAGAGCAGCCTTGTCCCTGTCGTAAATTCTATTCGACTGGCGCAAAGCCGCGAATCGGGCGATGCTTCGACTTATGGTGGATTTGCTCAAACTGATCTGGTGGGTGGTCATCGGGCTCTTCAGATCACGAGCCTCTCTTCAGGCGGAGATCGTGGCGCTGCGGCACCAGCTCAATGTGCTGCGAAGAAAATCGCCGAAGCGGTTAGCCTTCAATAATTTCGATCGTCTGATTTTCGCCAGCCTCTATCGGATTGCGCCACGCATCATGAACGCCCTGGCGATCGTGCAACCGGCGACCGTTATTCGGTGGCATCGTGCTGGTTTTCGTTTGTTCTGGCGATGGAAA
>DATBPZ010000116.1:0-7122 GCA_036561105.1 Methylocella sp.
GCGCGCGCGCCTCGAAGAACGAAACATCCGCTCCGCCCGCAAGCGTCTCTTGCATCATCTCGCCCTCGCTGCAGGCCCCGACGGTCGAACGATATCCCTCGACGGCACCCTAATGGACCTCGCGTCGGAGATCGGTCTCACACACGAAGTGCTCTACCGTACCCTCGCAGACCTCGAAAAGGACGGTGTCGTCTCGCGAACTCGCTCCCGGATCGCCCTTCGGAAGATAAAGAACGTATGATTCAAATCATATGAGCTCGCGCTCATTGGCCGTAGGGTGCTTCGGCGTAAATGGATTTGCGAGGTTTTACATGAAATCATTCACGCGTAATTTCGCTGCAGCAGCGTCGTTTGCGGCCCTTATCGCGCTTTCCACGGCAATGCTCATTCAGCCCCTCCGCGCCGCAGGTGCTGAGGACGGCACGGCTAAAACGCCGCCGATGATGGACCCTGCGATGCGCGGCCATGATCAGATGCCGGGCATGATGCAGCATCACCAGAGATCCATGGCGGGTATGCAGGATCAGCTGCCGGCTGGGACCGTACCGACCCTACCCGGACAGGATGCGTTTGGTGCCATTCAGGAGGTCATCCGCATACTCGAGGCCGATCCGAAAACCGATTGGTCGAAAGTAAACCTGGAAGCACTGCGCCAGCACCTAATTGACATGAACGAGGTCACGTTGAAGGCCGACACGGAGGTGAAGCCGGTCGCAGGCGGCATTGAGGTTGCCGTCACCGGGATAGGACGGACAATCGAGGCGATCCAGCGCATGGTCTCTGCCCATGCCCACGAAATCAACCTGATTCGTCTCAATGGCTGGAGCGCCAACACCGAACCGCTGCCCAACGGCGCGACGCTCACGATCACCGCTAGCGACCCCAGTGAGGTGCAGCACATTCGTGGTCTTGGCTTCATCGGCATCCTGGCAAGCGGCTCGCACCATCAGCTGCATCACCTCGCGATGGCCAAGGGCGAGTTCACCCACACGCATTGAAGCAACGATCGCGAGCGGTTTAGCTGCCCAGCGCGGCCAACGCCCCGCTTCCGGGAAAGTCCTCTTGCCGGCTATGCGGGTCAGAAAGTGATGGTCAACCCGCCCGATCGGTTGGACGCCGAGGTTAGCCCAATTGATCAGCTGCGCGGCCAGGAAAAACAGCGTCACATAGACGCCGAGCGGTCGCCCAAAGTTCCATGAATAGGTGAGATCTGATGTCCTCGATCGTGCCACACGGGGCGGGCATGCCGCGGGCCGATTCGCCTATCCCAAAACCGAGCTGCAGATCACCGAGGCATGGATGTCGCAATGGACGCCTTCGCCGACGCGTTCCGTGCCAGTGGGCAAAATGGCGCAGCGGTGCGCGATGATGACGGAGCACGGGGGCGCCATGATGTCCGCCACATACCCGAGGGGCTTAATATGATGAAGCAACACGTGACGATGCACCTCGACTCTACTGCGTGCGATAAAAGAGGCCTTGCTGCCGCTTTAGGCAGTTCTGAGCGATGAGCAGAAGAAGACCGCTAACGCGATCATGGAGGGGCCCTATGGGGATGTTATAAAGGGATAGCTATTCGGACGCGGGTGGGTTCCGGCAGCCATGCGGCTACGCGTCGCCCCCACGAGCGCTGATCATTGCGGTCGTAGTGGCGGATATCTCGCGAGGGATCCGTTATATAGGTTAGCGAAGCATGTAACGTATCGGGCGGCGCATCGAAGTTGACATCGCTACGACGCCATGGGCGATGCCTTTGATTGCCGATGTCCTATTCGCCGCGGCGCGATATGTGAACTGCAAAGGTAAAAGCGACATCTTATGGGTTCCTGGCCAAAATCGAAAGCGTTCGCCGGGTGGTGCTTGCCTTCCCTGCGACTCGTCGGCTTGTCCAACACACAAAGCCGTCACGCAGGCTTCGCAGCCCCGGCCTTTCTAAAGCGGATTCGTTAAGGCCATGAGCATGGATCGTATAAACCTTCACGCAAGGGGAATGCACTGCTCGGGCTGCGAACACATTATCGAGGACTCGGTGCGCAAGCTGGCCGGCGTGCAGAGGGTCAAGGCCGACTATCCGACCGAGATTGTCGCGGTCGTTTTCGATCCAGCATTGACAAATGTCGTGGGCATCTGCGCGGCGATCGCGCGAAAGGGCTACCGCTGCACTCTTCCGGATGATGCCGAGGCCCCGCGCAATAAGTTCAAGAAGCTCGGCGCTGCTGTCTTAGGCATCCTCGGTGTCGTCCTCCTCATTTTTCTCGATACCAAATGGATTAGCCAGAGCGGTACGCCAGATGTCAGCCAACACATGGGCTTAGGCCTCATTCTGATCCTTGGTCTTCTGACGGGCTTTCATTGCATCGGCATGTGCGGCGGCTTTGTTCTGAGCTACACGGCCGGCGACGCGCGTTTGGGACAAAGCTCTCACCTGTCGCATCTGCTTTATGGCGCTGGAAAAACCCTCTCTTATACCGTCATCGGCGCCACGTTCGGACTTTTGGGAGCCGTCGTCGCCTTTACGCCGATGCTGCGCGGTGCCGCGGGTGTTTCGGCCGGAATATTTTTGATCATCTTCGGCCTGAACATGCTGAACGTCTTCCCGGTATTGCGCAAAATCCGGCTTAAACTGCCCGCCGCGCTTTCGTGGGCTCTATCCGGCCAACAGACCCGCAGCCGCAAGCGTCCTTTTGTGATTGGCCTGTTGAATGGCCTAATGATCGCCTGCGGCCCATTACAAGCCATGTATGTGATGTCGGCAGGGACCGGCAGCGCCATTGAGGGCGCCAAGATGCTCTTCACCTTTGGTATCGGGACACTGCCGGTCTTACTGAGCTTCGGGCTCCTGACCAGTATGATCTCGGGGGCGCTGACTTATCAATTGTTGCGGGCCTCGGGTGTGATTGTGATTCTCTTGGGGGCGGTCATGATCAACCGTGGATTGATCTTGACCGGCGCGGGTTACGATCTGCAATCCGTCATAATGTCGGCATCCAGCAAGCTCGGCTTGGCGGAGATCCCGCATCCCACGTCACCAGTGGCGGGCCATTTTCAAACCATCACGATGGATGCCATCAAATCGAGATTTGAGCCAAATCATTTCGTGTTGCGCCAAGGGATTCCAGTTAAATGGGTGATCGACGGCAAGGAAGTCACGGAATGCAACAGACGCATTGTCGTCCCCAAGCTGGGATTAGAGTTCGATGTCAGGGAGGGGGCGCAGACCATCGAATTCACACCCAAAGAAACAGGCATCATTCCTTGGAGCTGTTGGATGGGCATGTTGCATGGCCAATTCGAGGTAATAGTAGACCCGGACATCACAGCGACACCGCCCATTGTTGCAGGCGTGGATAGCACGCCGCCGCCTTCCCGCAGCATGAATGCGCTACCACCTGCTTCCACAGAAGAACCGTCTGTTTCGGCAAAAAACGCCGGAATCCCAGAGACGTATAAAGTGATGACGGGCGATACGCTCTCCAAGATTACTCGCAAGCGATATGGTGATGCGACGAAATGGCGCGAGATCGAGAGCGCCAATCCGGGTCTCAATCTCAAAAAGTTGAAAGCTGGCCAAATCCTTTACCTGCCAAATTTTCCAGCCAACCGCAGTATGGAGAAGGGACAGTGATCACTTCGCCCCCTCATCGCTTCAGCCCCCTTGTTTTCGTGCCGGACCAGTCTGATCTACGATCCAAAGGGCTGCCCTTAGCTCAACTGTTTGTAAAGGAACCCCCCGATGTCCTCTCTCTTCCCCGATCCTAAGAATCCCAAAGTTTTCAGCATTCGCGTCGAGGGCATGGCCTGCGAGTCCTGCGTTGCGCGCGTCGAGAAGGCGATTTCCGCCACGCCAGGCGTTGTCTCGGCCTCCGTCGATCTCGTGGCAAAACGGTCCAATGTGGTCTTTGCTGGGGTCCCCGATATAGCGGCGGTCATCGCCGCGATCGGCGAGGCCGGCTATGAGTGCATGGTTGAGAACGCGGCCTAACGTCACCATCCTTAGAACATGATGCGATCAGATTTTATCGCATCATGTTCAAGGGTCTCATATTTCGGATGGTCTTGCCGTGAAATGGGTTTCTACTTTCGCGGATCATGCGCTGAAGGAAAACATCAATGTCTTCTCTTCCTGCCGCTTCAAAGCAAGCCGCCGGATTCAGCCTCGGCATTGAAGGCATCTCCTGCGCCTCCTGCGTCGCGCGGGTCGAGAAAGCGATTGCCGCCGCACCTGGCGTTGCTTCGGTGTCCGTCAATCTCGCGACGCAACGGGCCGAGGTGGTTTTTTCGGGAGCTCCCGATATAGCGGCGGTCGTCGCCGCGATCGGCAAAGCGGGTTATGGGGCAACGGTTGAAACAGCGCGGTTCGATATCGATAAAATGAGCTGCGCGTCCTGCGTGAACCATGTCGAAAAGGCGTTCAAGAAAGTTCCCGGCGTGATCGAAGCCAATGTCAATCTCGCTACCAGGACAGGTACGGTGCGCTTTGCGGCCGGGGTCACGAATGCCGGAGCTCTCGCCAAGGCGGCGGCATCCGCTGGTTATCCGGCGCGTGAGATTAAGCCGGACGCGCCCGCACCATCGAGCGCCGACCTGCGCGGCAAGGAATCGCACGAGCTCACGCGTGCGCTTCTGGCGGCCCTTGTTCTGACAGCGCCCGTTTTCGTGATCGAGATGGGCTCGCATCTGTTTCCCGCCGTCCATATGCTTGTCATGACCACGATCGGCATGCAGGCGAGCCGGATCACTCAATTCATTTTGACGGCGTTGGTCCTGTTTGGACCGGGCCGACGCTTTTTCACCACGGGATTCCCCGCGCTTTGGCGCGGCACCCCCGATATGAACGCGCTGGTCGCACTCGGCGCGGGCGCCGCCTTCGCCTATTCCACGCTTGTCACCTTCGCGCCTGGCCTGTTTCCGGCTGGAACCTCGCATGTCTATTTTGAATCCGCCGCGGTGATCGTGACGTTGATCTTGCTTGGCCGGAGTTTGGAAGCGCGGGCGAAGGGCCGCACCGGTGAAGCCATTGAACATTTGATCGGCCTCAAGCCTAAGTCGGCCCGCGTTCTGCGGGATGGAGCGCCGGTCGACATTGCTCTCGAGGGTGTTTCTGTGGGCGACAGCGTTCTGGTCAAGCCGGGCGAAAAAGTGCCGGTTGACGGGCAGGTGGTCGAAGGCTCTTCCTTTGTCGACGAATCGATGCTGACCGGAGAGCCAGGGCCGGTCACCAAGGGCCCCGGCGCCAATGTGATAGGCGGCACAATCAACAGAACGGGAAGCTTTACGTTCCGGGTCGCCAAGACTGGCTCCGACACCGTGCTGGCGCAGATTATCCGCATGGTCGAGCAAGCGCAGGGCGCGAAGTTGCCGATCCAGGCTCTGGTGGACAAGGTGACGGCGTGGTTCGTGCCAGCTGTGATCGGCGTTGCTGCTTTGACCTTCGCGCTCTGGTTTTGGCTCGGGCCGACACCCTCGTTGAGCTATGCGCTGATCCAGATGGTCGCCGTACTGATCATCGCCTGCCCTTGCGCCATGGGCCTCGCCACGCCGACTTCGATCATGGTCGGCACGGGACGCGGCGCCGAATTGGGCGTCCTCTTCCGCAAGGGAGACGCCTTGCAGGCCCTTGCGAATGTGAGCGCAATCGCCTTGGACAAGACCGGAACGATCACGAAGGGCCGCCCGGAATTGACGGATTTTCTTGTCGCGCCCGGCTTCGACCGGATGGACGTTCTTGCCTTCGTCGCGGCTGTGGAGGCGCGTTCCGAACATCCCATTGCGATGGCGATCACCGCTGCGGCGAAGGAGGCCGGGGCAATGAGCAAGGAGGCTGTCGGCTTTGACGCTGAGTCAAGCCATCACGCGCCACGCGGGTTTTCGGCTTGGCAAAAGATTTTATCCTGGTCGAAGCGTGTAAGCCGCATCCAGCATCAGGCCGGGACCAGCGAGCCGGCTGGAGCGATCAGTGCGCGGGCGGCCAACTTCGCCGCACGGCCGGGCCTTGGCGTCGAAGCCGTGGTCGAAGGGCACCATGTCGCGGTTGGCGCGGATCGCCTCATGTCGGCGCAAGGCGTCGATGTCGCGGCCTTCGCCGAGGCGGCGGCGCGTTTTGGCGAGAATGCAAAATCTCCGCTTTATGCGGCGATCGACGGTAAGCTCGCGGGTCTCTTTGTGATCGCCGACCCCATTGCTCCGAATGCGCGGCGGGCGGTCGGGGCCTTGCGTGAGCAAGGGCTCGAAGTCATCATGGTAACCGGCGACAATCGTCGTACGGCCGAGGCGGTTGCCAAGGAGGTCGGAATCGACTCTGTCGTCGCCGAAGTCTTACCGGAAGGCAAGATCAGAGCGCTGCGAGAGCTCAGAGCGCGGCATCGTGTGATCGCCTTCGTTGGCGATGGCATCAACGATGCGCCGGCGCTAGCGGAAGCCGATGTAGGTCTTGCGGTCGGCGGCGGCACGGATATCGCCATCGAGGCGGCCGATGTCGTTTTGATGTCAGGCGACCTCGGCGGGGCGGCCGCGGCGGTGGCGCTGAGCCGGGCAACAATGCGCAACATCAGGCAGAATCTCTTCTGGGCTTTCGCCTATAATATGATTCTGATTCCGGTCGCGGCGGGAGCGCTTTACCCTGCTTTCGGCATCCTTCTATCACCGATGCTGGCAGCAGGCGCCATGGCGTTTTCCTCGGTCTTCGTGGTTACGAATGCGCTGCGGCTGCGTCGTCTTATACCACCCCTGCGAAGCGGCACGACACTTGCCGGAAAGAAAAGATTGCGGGCAAGCGCCGGCGGAATAAGCGTGTGGTAGTCGCGTTCGCCGATCGCCTGTCTTTCCACGCCAGAGCCCTACGACTCTCTCAAGCTTGTTGCATAGCCCCAGTTCCTGCCCCTTCTAATCATCCCTCTTCACGGGCCGCATCTTGCGCATGTGAAGCGAGGAGCAGTCATGGGGGCATCTACTCTCCGATCGGAAGCGGTTTCACGCGGTGCGCGCATGCTGCGCACGGCTTTGGGACCCGCGATCGCGGCATGGCTTGAAGATCCTGCGGTCATCGAGGTCATGCTCAACCCGGATGGGCGCATCTGGATCGACCGGCTGACGGATGGGCTGGCGGACACGGGTAGGTGGCTG
>DATBPZ010000117.1:0-10376 GCA_036561105.1 Methylocella sp.
CTTGCGCGTCGCTCGGCGAATGTCCTTCACGATCCGCTCGGAGGACGACTTGGCAGTTCCGGATTTCTGGCTCATCTCCACTCCTCGATGGTTACGATGAGCCAGAAATCCTCCGTTATTCAACCCGCTAAATCTGTCTCACAGGTGCTGACGCCAGACAACCAGCAGAAAGCACAATTAAGAAACATTTCTCAACTCGTTACGGGCCGTTTTGGGCGACTATCAAAAGCAAATAAACATTACGCGAACAGGCTCTCATTTCAATTCGCGGATTTCCGACTGGGGACTGCCCGCGCTGTCAGCGCGTCCTCTTGCAACCCCAATTGCGCCTGTCATGATTGTTCCAAGTCCGCTTGCATTTGATAGCTACAGAATACGGAATCGCGGAATGTCCGAGGCGCGCGGAAGCTGACATGCAGCCGCGTCCCTAGGTCTGCGAGTGGCTATTGGATGCGGATTCGATTCGGCCGTGCCTGAGGTATATAATCCGAGCGCCGAGTGCCTCCGCTTCATCGTAATTGTGAGTCACATAGACCAAGGTGAACCCCAAGTCGTTGTGCAACCGCAAAATTTCTCCTCGTAGCTGTATGTTCAACGCATCATCGAGATTCGACAGTGGCTCGTGATTGACATACCGCAATAGCCTCCCGCATCTTATGTGCTCTCGAAAGAAACGGAGAGAAAGCTCGCCTTTTCATTGGAAAATTTCAGGATTTTCCTGGAACATCAGACCGAATGGGAAGCAGCAAACGAACAGATTCTAGAATACCGCCAGCAAGCGACGCATGAAACATTCCCGGCGATGCAGCAACTGGAAACGTCCGTTAAAAGCGAGATTGCATTCCAAACTGCTCTCTGGGAAGGGGATTATGCTGCGGCCTTCGATTCGGCACGAGAAGTTGTCGGGCTGCTAACCGATTCTGATCTTCGCGGTTATCGCGGCCTCTGGCACTATTTGGCTGGAAGTGTCGCCGAGCAGGCCGGGTTGCAGGGCTTCGAAGGCATGGCCGCAAATGCCCGCTCACACTATCAATGCGCCAAGGATACCGCTCGCGGTATTCCATGGCTCGTTTCTCTTGCCAATCGCCGGGTTTCTACCTCAACACCGACAGAACGCGCTGACGAATTGACTATGCTGCAGGTGGAGCGCCTTGAGCGGCGTTTCGCAAGACTAGGTTTACTGCATAACCGCGCCTTTTCTGCCGAAGAACGAAAAATCAGGGATGGTCTAAAGGATCCGAAAGCATTTGAGCAGGCGCAAGTACAGCTTGGTGAGCATCTAGGCTTCGTCGCGGGAAAAAAGGAAGAAGACGCTTCGCCTGATCCTTGGTGGATCATTGGCGATCGTTGTATAGTCTTCGAAGATCATGCAGACGCAAAGCCTGAAGGTGCAATCATAGACGCCACCAAGGCGCGACAAGCCGCGTCACATCCGGAGTGGATCAAGGCCAATGTTCCCGCCGCGGCCGATGCCAAAATTTTGGCCGTGCTCGTGACGCCCGCACTTAAAGCGACTAAAGGCGCTATCCCGAGTCTTGGCCGCGTAGCCTACTGGGGATTAGCTGATTTTCGCCAATGGGCGGAGTCCGCGCTTGTCGCACTTCGAGAACTTCGGCGTACCTTTTCCGAGCCAGGTGATCTTGATTGGCGCGCTCGGGCTGCAACTACCCTGTCCGGGGTCGGCGCGGATGCCCCAGGCCTTTTCGCCAAGTTGGAAGCAGATATTGCCACGAAGCATCTCACGGTCTGACCAACAGCGGTCCAATATTCAGTCCTCTGGTCTGCGCTTATCGGTAGAATCGTTCCCCCCGCCGGTCCACGCTGACGGCCGCTCATGTGGGGGACGTGTGACCGGTCCTGTCTCCGGATCAACGCGGCTCGCTTCCGCACTGCGCTTATGCAGCTCCGCCCCGCTTCGCGGCGCGCCTTAGGGCGCGGCGTTTGATCCCTCGTCCAATGGTCCCGGTCCCTTTTGCCCCACGAGGCCGCAATCGCGCGGACCTCGAAGCAAAGGGGAACGACCATGACAAAAGAACGCTTCGACATTCATCAGCACATCACCGACAAGATCGTCAGCTCCATCGAGCGCGGCACGGGGGAGTTTCGCCTTCCATGGCATCGCGCCGCCGGGAACATCATGCGCCCGGTTAACATCGCCTCAAAGAAAGCCTATCGCGGCATCAACGTCGTCGCCCTGTGGGTTTATTGCGAAATACCCGGATACAAGAATTTCTTTAATGATGATACTGGCCCGAGCCATAAGGATCGTCTTGCCCATGGTCACGACTTACGCCAACCGTCTCTGGATCGCCGGGGGCGTTTCCATCTGCCGCGTCACGGCAATCCCAACTCAGTTGCTTCCGAGTTCCATGCCAAGCGATCGACGCCGTGACGGTTCGTAAGCCTACTCTTGAGTGATCAGAATCCACAAATAGTGCAGATCATGAGAAACACACTGAATAGATGTTGTTTGGCGCCGTCATTTCTGGCCGGTGACGTGATCCGCCGGCTTGGCCCATCGTAATCACGCGCGCAACACAAGCGTAACGATCGGCCGCGTCACGACTACTGTCGAATTGTTGCGACTGACCGCACGAGCCAGGGTCTTCGGGCGGACGGCATCACATCGGCATAGGCCTCCCGGCTCACGGCGATTATTGCGGGAGTCCAAACCGCACACCTGCTTCGAGAGGAAGTGTAGTTTATTCGTCACGTCTCACGCTCGTTCGTGCCCCAGGTTGGCCACGAGAGCTACCTCACTAAAACAAGAGTCTTTCGTCTGAGCGATGATGATATCTAATCAGCATCCGAAACGTTCTTGCGTGAACCGCTTGATTTTGTTCAGCTAGCCAAACGGGTTTAATTGTTTCATTATAGGGACGAGCAAAGAGTAAGAAATGTACAGGAAAATCCTCATACCGACCGACGGTTCTGAGCTTGCCAATAAAGCAGTCGAGTATGGCGTCGCCCTGGCCAAAGCTATCGGAGCCACAATTACATTCCTCACGGTCACACGTCCTTATCGTGCAGGTACCCTCGAAACGGCGGCGATCGAGGACCTGCCCGCCGAGTACAAAGCGAAAATTGCGGCGGAGGCCGACAAAACGCTTCAAATCGCTGGTGGCGTAGCAAAGGCGGCTGGTGTCGCGCACGATACTGTGCAGATCGAGGATGATCGTCCATACCAGGCGATCATTGATGTAGCCGGATCGAAAGGCTGCGACCTTATCGTCATGGCCTCGCATGGACGCCAGGGAATCTCGGCGATATTGCTCGGCAGCGAGACGGTCAAAGTGCTTACCCATTGCAAAATACCGGTCCTCGTCCATCGCTAACTGCGCATGGCTTAGTAGGGATTTTCGGCTTCAAACATTACGACCCTGCTAGGATTGGATATTGGAGTATATGGCTAGCGTCTGAAACAGCGTCTCCACTACCTTGAAGTCTGACCTACTTATCGGAGAGGCCATGGATACTGTAGCGTCAGCGGGTGTGGTCGTATCGGTCCGAGGCGCCGTCGTCGACGTGAGTTTCAACGGCCAATTGCTGCCGCCCATCAACACCGCTTTGATCGTCGAATGGGACCGGCCCGAACCACTTGTCCTCGAAGTGCATAGCCATATTGACCCTGTGACCGTCCGCGGTATCGCGCTCCAGGCGACCGCGGGCCTCGCCCGCAATACGCGGGTGCGGGCAACGGGGGCGCCCATTTCGGTTCCGGTCGGTGACGCGATACTCGGACGCCTTCTCGACGTGGTCGGCACTGTCCGCGACCGCGGACCTGCCTTGCCATCCGATACCCCACGCCGTGGAATCCACAATCCACCGCCTGCGCTTGAGGATGAGACCGCGACTACCGCGGTCTTTGAGACTGGCGTCAAAGTGATCGACCTTCTCGCGCCACTCGCCCAGGGGGGCAAGGCCGCAATGTTCGGCGGTGCTGGCGTCGGAAAGACCGTCCTGGTGATGGAGCTCATCCACGCCATGGTTGAGAAGTACCAGGGCATCTCCGTCTTTGCCGGCGTCGGCGAGCGCTCCCGCGAGGGCCATGAACTCCTGACCGACATGCAGGGCTCGGGCGTGCTCGCGCGTACGGTGCTTGTCTATGGGCAGATGAACGAGCCGCCGGGGGCGCGCTGGCGGGTGCCGCTGACCGCGCTGACGATCGCGGAGTACTTCCGCGACCAGAAGCATCAGAACGTGCTCCTCCTTATGGACAACGTCTTTCGTTTCGTCCAGGCCGGGAGCGAGCTGTCGAGCCTGCTGGGACGTCTGCCGTCGCGCGTGGGCTACCAGCCTACGCTGGCGACCGAAGTGGCCGCGCTCCAGGAACGCATCGCGTCGGTCGCCGGCGCAGCGGTCACCGCCATCCAGGCCGTTTATGTCCCGGCCGACGACTTCACCGATCCGGCGGTGACGGCCATCTCAAGCCACATGGACAGCATCATCATGTTGTCACGCAGGCTGGCGGCAGAGGGCTTCTACCCGGCCATCGATCCGCTCGCCTCATCGTCCGCGCTGCTTGATCCCCTTGTGGTGGGCGAGGAGCATTATCGTATCGCCGAGCGCGCCCGCGAAGCACTCGCCCGCTTCAAAGACCTCCAGGACATCATCGCTCTGCTCGGCGTGGAGGAACTCGGCGCGAACGACCGGCTCATCGTAAAGCGGGCCCGCCGGCTCCAGCGTTTCCTCAGCCAGCCTTTCTCGGTGACGGAAGCCTTCACCGGAACGCCGGGCCGCAGCGTCCGTCGCGCCGACACGCTCGCAGGCTGCCGCGCCATCCTCGACGGCGAAGCTGATAGCTGGGCGGAAAGTTCCCTCTATATGATTGGAACCTTGGACGACGCGCGCCAAAAAGAGGCCGCGGCTGCCAAGTCGGAATGCGTGTCATGAGGCTACGCATTATCACGCCGCTCTTAGTGGTTATCGATGAGGACGGAGTGCTAGCACTCCGCGCCGAAGACGCCACCGGCAGCTTCGGGATCCTGCCGCGTCATGCGGATTTTCTCACCAGCCTCGCGATTTCAGTTGTAAGCTGGGAAGGCAGTAATGGAACTCGGCGCTACTGCGCTGTGCGCCGCGGCGTCCTCTCCGTCTTTGCCGGGCGGGACATCGCCATCGCGACGCGCGAGGCGGTCCCCGGCGACGACCTCGCGACGCTCGACAAGACGGTCCTCAACCGCTTCCGCGCCGACATTGAGGCGGAGCGGACGGAACATGTCGAGAGCACCCGCCTGCAAGTGAACGCGATTCGCCAGATCGTGCGCTATCTTCGGCCAGGCGGGCGTGCCGGGGCGGGGAACTTCGCATGACCACGCCAGAGACCGAGCCGAGCGAAGAGGATCAGCTGGTGAAGGAGGTCCGGCTGCGCGGAGAACGCAACCGGCGCTGGCTCCGTGACGGCGACCCCTCAGTGGCGCGCCGTCTCGCCCAAATCGGCGTGCTCGGCTGGATCATCGTCGTGCCCATGCTGAGCGGTATCTTCGTCGGCCGCTGGCTCGACCGGACATTCAACACCGGACTGTTCTGGACCGGGCCGCTTCTGATGCTCGGACTGGTGCTCGGATGCTGGTCCGCTTGGAAATGGATGAAGAACGCATGAGTTTTCTCTCCTTCGAGTGCCTGCCATCCTGGGCGGTGTTCCTCAGTTCGGCTGCACATCTCACCGCCGGAATCGCGCTCGGTGTCCTCTATTTTCGTAGCCTATGGTGGAGCGCCTGCCGATTCATTGGGGACAGTCGCGTGATGACGATGGTCGCCTTAACGATCGGCCGCCTCACTCTTCTGGGGGGTCTGCTGACGCTGGCGAGCCTGGAGGGTGCTCTGCCCCTGCTCGTGATGGCGCTTGGCGTCCTCATCGCTCGTTCCGCGGTCATGCGCGGGGTCCGGGAGGTCACGCCATGATCTCGCCTCTTACGAGCGTCGCGCTTTTCCATTTGGGTCCGGTCCCGGTCACAGCGGGCGTGGTGGTCACCTGGGCGATCATGGCCGTGCTGGTCCTCGGCGGCATCCTCGTCACGCGCCACTTATCGCTCGTGCCGTCGGCGACCCAGGCGGCCTTTGAACTGGTCGTTGACACGGTGGACACACAGATCCGTACTACGATGCGAGTCGAGCCTGCTCCCTACCGTGCCTTTATAGGCACGTTGTTCGCTTTCATATTCGTCGCCAATTGGTCGTCGCTAGTGCCGGGCATCGAACCGCCGACGGCTCATCTCGAGACCGATGCCGCGCTCGCGCTCCTCGTCTTTGTCGCCGTGATCTGGTTCGGTATTCGTGCGGGCGGCGTGCGCGGCTATCTCGCCACCTTTGCCTCGCCCAATCCGATCATGATCCCGCTCAATTTCGTCGAGAGTCTCACACGCACGTTCTCGCTGCTCGTCCGCCTGTTCGGCAATGTCATGAGCGGCGTGTTCGTGATCGGTATCGTCCTATCGCTCGCCGGCCTCCTTGTGCCGATCCCGCTGATGGCGCTCGATCTCCTGACTGGGGCGGTGCAGGCGTATATCTTCGCGGTTTTGGCGATGGTCTTCATTGCTGGAGCCATCGGCAAAGAAGGACAACCCACCCCGGACACTTCCAGCCAAAGGACGCCCTCATGAACTGGTTAGCCTTCGTCAGCATCATATCGGCCGCTGTGGCGGTCTCGTTCGGGGCGATCGGCCCGGCGCTTGCCGAAGGGCGCGCGGTGGCAGCGGCCATGGACGCCATCGCCCGCCAGCCGGAATCCGCGAATACCATCGCGCGTACGCTTTTCGTCGGCCTCGCCATGATCGAGACCATGGCAATCTACTGCCTGGTGATCGCGCTACTCCTGCTGTTTGCCAATCCGCTGCTGAAATGACACCATGACCATCGATTGGTGGACGCTTGGTTTCCAGACCGTCAATGTCGTCATCCTAATCTGGTTGCTTGAGCGGTTTTTCTGGCGGCCGATCGCGGCGATAATCGAGCAGCGCCGCGCTTTCGCGCAGGGGATTTTGGCGGAGGCGGAGGCGAAGCGCAACGCAGAGATCACGGCTCTCGCCGAGATCGAGCAGACACGTGCGGGCTTCTTGCGGGAACGCGAAGCGATCCTGGTCGCGGCGCACGACGCCGCGGAAAAGGCACGGACCGCGCGTCTAGATGAAGCCGCGAAGGAGGCGGCGTCCTTGGAAGCAGATGCAAAGGCGGCGATCGAGAAGGAGAAAGCTTTGGCCGGAAAGGCCTGGGCCGAGCGGGCAAGCCGCCTTTCTGTCGAAATCGCGGAACGCTTGGCGGCCCGTCTTGATGGCCCGGCAGTTCGGGCCGCGTTCCTATCCTGGCTTCTCAAGGAGATCCGGGCTCTGCCGGAGCCGGTGCGGCAGGCCGTATCGGCGGACGGCGGCATGCTCGAAGCGATCAGCGCGACACCACTCCCGCCGGCTGACCAGGAACGCTATCGGGACCGGATCAGCGAGGCGTTCGGAGCCCACCCGCAGATCGTCTTCAAGGCAGATCCCGCCCTCATCGCCGGTCTGGAGCTGCATGGCCCCCACCTCGTCATGAGTAACAGTTGGCGTGCCGATCTCACACAAATCCTCGCTGATCTCACGCATGACAACCGACCTTAACACCCGAGCCGATGACTGGCTCGAACATGCCCGCACAAAGCTTGCCGGCGCCGTGCTCGGCCCGCGCGTCGAACAAATTGGCCGGGTCGAGGAAGTCGGGGATGGCATCGCGCTCGTCTCCGGGCTGCCCAATGTTCGACTCGATGAGCTCCTGCGCTTTGAAAAGGGCCAGTTCGGCTTCGCCCAGGTGCTCGAGCGCGGCCATGTCGGCTGTGTCCTATTGGATGATGTGGATGCGATCGAGGCCGGCGACAAAGTGTACCGCACGGGCGACGTGGTGCGTGTGCCAGTGGGACCGGCGCTGCTCGGCCGCGTCGTCGATCCACTCGGTCGCCCGCTAGACGGGAAAGGGCCCACTGCCACAGACCTGTTGGAACCGATCGAGCGCCCGGCGCCGGCGATCATCGACCGGGATCTCGTGACCCAGCCGGTTCAGACCGGTCTTGTCGTCATTGATACGCTCTTCGCCCTCGGCCGCGGCCAGCGCGAGCTCATCATCGGCGACCGTGCCATCGGCAAGACCAGCATCGCGATCGATACGATTATCAATCAAAAGACGAGCGACATTGTTTGCATCTATATCGCGGTCGGCCAGAAGAGTTCGAGCGTCCGGCGCGCCATGGACGCGATCCAGGCCAACGCCGCGCCCGAGCGCTGCATCATCGTGGTGGCGGGATCCGCGAGTTCCCCCGGGCTGCAATGGATCGCACCCTTCGCCGGCTTCACCATGGCGGAGTATTTCCGCGATCGCGGTCAGCATGCCCTGGTCGTTATCGACGACCTGACGAAGCACGCCGCCAGCCACCGCGAGATCGCGTTGTTGACCCGCCAATCGCCCGGACGCGAGGCGTATCCCGGCGATGTGTTCTATGTTCATGCGCGGCTTTTAGAACGTGCCGCAAAGCTGTCCAAGGAGAAAGGTGGGGGATCCTTGACTGCGCTGCCAATCGCCGAGACCGATGCAGGCAATCTCAGCGCCTACATCCCAACCAATTTGATCTCAATCACCGACGGACAGGTCGTGCTCGATGCCAAGCTCTTCTACGAAGGGCAAAAGCCCGCCGTGGACGTCGGCACCAGTGTGAGCCGAGTCGGCGGCAAGACCCAAGCGCATGCACTCCGCGAGGCCGCTGAGACGGTTCGCCTCGACTATGCCCAGTTCCTTGAACTCGAGATGTTCACCCGTTTTGGCGGGATGCCGGACACACGGGTTCGCGATCAGCTAATCCGCGGTGCACGGATCCGCGCGATCCTCGAGCAGCCGCAGCATGCACCCCTGCGGCTTGCCGACGAGGTGGCCCTGATCCTGGCAGTCCAGTCGGGTCTCTTGGATCCGCTTCCTCTGCCGGTCGTGGCCGCGTTCCGGCAAGGCCTGCACGATACGCTTAACCGCAGTGCCACTGTCGCTGTCCGCCTGATTCAGGAAACCGGCGCGCTCGAGGGCGCGCTGAAGCAGGAACTCCTCGAGACACTCCGGCAATATGTCCAGACCATCTTACCGGCCATGCTACCCAAGGTGGCCAGTAAGCCATGATTGAACGCCTCGCAGACATCAGCGCGCGTATCGACGGGACCCGCCAGCTCAGCGCGGTGGTGAATGCGATGCGCGGCATCGCGGCATCGCGCGCCCAGCAGGCCCGCAGTCAGCTTATCGCGGTCGACAGCTATGCAGCGACGATCGCCGCCGCCATTGGGCACGCCCTCGCGATTCTTCCCTCCACTCCCTCAGACGGCGGGCGTCGTTCGACCCGGCCGGCGCTCGTGCTCTTCTGCGCCGAGCAGGGATTTGCCGGCGCGTTCAGCGAGCACGTACTGGATGCGGCCGGTGGCGACCTCACAGCCTCCGAACTATTCTTGATCGGAACCAGAGGCGGCGCGGTTGCCGCCGAAAGGGGCATCACCACCGGTTGGAAAAGCCCGATGCCGTCTCATTCACTTGGTGTCCCCAAGATCGCCGACCGCATCGCCGAAGCGCTCTATGCTCGCATCTCCACGGGAGAGATCGACCGGCTCGACGCCGTCTACAGCCAATGGCAACCGGGTCACGGCATCCATGTCGAACGCAGCCGCTTGTTCCCCTTTGACATGTCAGCCTTTCCCCGCCCGACGGACGCCGACGCGCCTCTCTTGAACCTGGCGCGCGAGACGCTTCTTAGCGAGCTCACCGCGGATTACATGCACGCGCAGCTTTGCAACGCCGCGCTCCACGCCTTCGCGGCGGAGAACGAGGCGCGAATGGAAGCGATGGCCGCGGCACATAATCAGATTGAGCGCCAGCTTTCCTCACTGCAGGCGACGCAGCGGCTCGTACGGCAGGAGGAGATCACGGCGGAAATCATCGAACTTGCCGCTGGCGAGACGGCGAGCCGATCAGACCAAAACTGACCGCATTGCTCAGCGTGGGACGATCATGCAATGTGGATAACAGGTGAGAGAATTTTCATGCACCTCTTAATCTATATCAACACCTCACCTCGCAACTGAGAATAGTCAGACACAAGAATCAACGATCCTGTTGATGTACTCAGGCATGATCACATCGCTGTTGGGCTTGTCCGATTCATCCGGTGTTTCCGCGATTTTGAGGATTTGCTGGCGGTTGCCGCTCGTGCCGCCAAATGTGGTTCGAACGCTGCTGGAATCGATATTGGCTTTTTAAGGAGAGCGCGATGCAGGATATTCGGGTCGATGAAGCACTCTGGGCATCCAGTATGTTGCCTGAAGGCATCGTGGAGCGATGGTTCGTCACCGACGGAGCTACCGTCGCCGTCGGCGACCTGATGA
>DATBPZ010000118.1:0-88459 GCA_036561105.1 Methylocella sp.
CCTGTGAAACCAAAACATCTACCCGGCGCAGTTTGGCGATGATCTCCTCAGGCTTGTGGCGCTTTATCGGCATTTGCGGTCCTCCTTTTCCATGTCCAAAGACATACCTCACGGTGGACCAGTTCAGAGGGGGCGGATCAGACAACCCCCCAATGGTGAATTATTTTAATGGCAAGCTAATATGCAATTGAGGATTGATCTTAAACGTCGGTGAGAAGCGGCGACGTCCAGAAAGAGAATTGGCGGCCGCTTCTTTGCATTGAATGGTTTTTCGTGTTTTGTGTGTTTTCCTAAACGGAGCGGCGTCCCGATACGTGCAGAGAGGTCCGTGAAAAAGGTCAGGATTTTTATAGTAAAATACTCAAGCATTCGTTGAGCGGCGAAACGCGAGCGGGTTTTGGAGAGGCGATGCGCGCACCCAATGAGATCGATTTCTGGCGCGGCTTTGCCCTTGTTACGATTTTCATCAACCATGTTCCAGGCATCTATTTCGAACGATTTACTTATCGCAATGTATCGCTGTCGGATTCCGCCGAACTTTTTGTGTTTCTCGCCGGTTGTGCTTTGCGCATTCTCGTCGACGGCGCGGCACGTGCCCTGCCTGCGCAATGGCTTGTATTCCGGCTCGAGGCCCGCGCTTTTAATGTCTATGTCGCGCAAATGGTCGTCACCGAGATGGCGATCGCCCTCCTGGCGGCGGCGGCTCTGATTCTCGACGCGCCCTATCTGATCGATTGGCATAACGCGTCAACTGTTTTCAACGATCCGCTGAAAGCCCATATCGGTCTTGTTTTGCTCACCCACCAACTCGGCTATTTCAACATTCTGCCGCTTTATGTCGTTTTGCTTCTCATCGCTCCGGCGGTCGCACTGCTGCATCGCTACGCAAAGCCGCTTCTGCCGCTTATATCGTTGGCGATTTACGCTTTCGCTCTTACTTCTGGCATAAATTTTCCAACGTGGCCTATCGAGGGAACCTGGTTTCTCAACCCACTTAGCTGGCAGTTTATCTATGTCCTCGGTTTCCTCATCGCGGGCACGGATGGGATCGGGGGCTTTGCGCGGGGTCACCGTTCCGTGTTGCGTTGGCTCGCGCTTCCGGTGGTGATCCTTGGCGCTCTCGTGGCGATCACCGGTTTTTCTCCTAACCCGGTCGATGTCCCGGAGCCCAAGCTTTTGTTCACTTTTGATAAGACATTCCTGGCGCCGGCGCGGCTTATCCATAGTCTTGCGTTGACGGCGATTTTTGCCGGGACGTTCAAAATGATCAGATCCCGCATCCCGCGTTCTTCCGGGTTTTTATGCCTTTTGGGCCGCAATTCGCTGATTGTGTTCTGTGCGCTGTCTCTTCTCAGCTTGATGGGGCAAATACTGCGCTTTATTTTCGGCGGCTATATTGCATTGGACGCATTGATCGTTATCTTGGGCATACTTCTTATGGGCTTCATCGCATGGACGGCGGAATGGCGGGAAAGATTGCGGGCGGAATTGGCAAGCAAGCCATCTTCGCCGCCGCCCTCGGCTGCCTTTTGATCGTCTCCCCGTGCGCGGAGGAGTTTAACACGGCTCCGGTGGCGCCACCGATGAGTCCCCCCTGCGACGTGCCGGCGATCGATATCGCCGCCCCGAGCACGCTTCCTAATGTGACCTTGGCGATGCAGAAGGGCGAAAAGGTGCGTATTCTCGCGATTGGTTCTTCCTCGACCTTGGGATCTGGGGCTTCGTCGAAAAGCCGAAGCTATCCCTCACAACTCGAAGCTATTCTCGAACATGCGTTGAAAGGTGTCGATGTGGTGATCGTCAATCGCGGCGTCGCCGGCGAAGTGGCGGAAACGACGGCCGAACGGATCAAAAGCGAAGTTGCACTGCGAAAGCCAGATCTCGTGCTTTGGCAATTGGGGACGAACGACGCACTCGCCCGCATTCCAACCCGGGATTTCGAGCAAACGGTCCGCTCGACCCTCCATTGGCTCAAGGAAAATAAGATCGACGTTGTGCTTGTCGGCGTCCAATACACGTCACGCCTTGCGCGCGATCCAAATTATATCGCGATCCGTGACAGTCTGCAAAAAATCGCCGCCGAGGAAAACGTTCTTTATGTCCGCCGCTATGACGCGATGCGGTTCATCGCCCAAACAAGAACCAATCTGCAATTGATGGCGGGCGACAATTTCCACCTTAACGATCTTGGCTATCAATGCATGGCTGAACATGTCGCGCATGCGGTGATTGTCAGCCTTTTCGTCAAGCGCGTGCGGCCCGCCCACAACTGACGGCTTCGCTCAGGTGACTTGGAACCAGGTCGCGAGCCCGGCGGCCTGACGCCCGGCTATCGAACATTCGATAGCCCATTTGCCGGGATTGTCGGCGACGAAGGCGGCATGCTTGGTCTTGCCCTCCGGGACAAGTACCGCGTCGCGCCAATAGGGCTCCCACCCATCGTCGAGATCATGCAGGAGCCGCAGCACATGCCCATGCACGCGCATCTGTTGAACTAGGGCCGTACGGTTGACAAAGGCGAGTGTCACCGGCGTTCCACGCTTGACCGAAAACAGCGGCGCTGGTGGAAACCCGCTGGACGCAACGCCGTTGAGCTTCCACTCGATGGGAGGATTTGACGCCGCGTCGGTAGGGCTCGCCGCATCGATCACAAGATCGAGCTTTCGCGCCGCTTGCAGCTTGATTTCCCTTGGCAGCAGCGGATTTTCCACAAATGAAACCACCGGGGGCAAAGGCGGCCGCTTGTCGCCGGCGGTCTTGAATTTGAGTAGAATACGGTCCGGCTCATTGTCGCCAAGCAATGTCACATTCGCATCGGCGCCGTCATCGGCGGGAAGATCGCACATGACGTCGAAGCGGGCGCCGGGTCCCAGCGGGATGGTCTGCCGCACCGGCTCGAACATTTCGCATGGCTGACCATCGATCGCCATAATCAAGGGCGTCACGCCATTGAAGCTGATCACCATGAGCCGGGTATCGGCGGTATTCACAATGCGCAACCGCAAACGTGAGGACGGCGGCAGCGTCTCTATAACGGGAATGGCGCGCGCATTGACGGTGAGGAGCGCGCCCAAGCGCGCGGCCTCCGCCGCGCCGAAATCGGCGATTTGGCCCTTGTCGTCGAGCTTCCAATCGTCGAGCACGACAAGCAGATCGCGGTCGGCCTGCGGCGGGTTTTCCTCATCGACGATCATGACGCCGTAAAGCCCGCGGCCCTGCTGCTCACGAACAAATGGCAAAACCTGCGGGTGGTACCAGAAGAGCCCGCTGTCCGGCGGCGTGAACCGATAGTCGAACGAACCGCCCGGCGGCACCGGCTCTTGCGTCAGTCCACCAACGCCATCCATGCCGTTGACGTTCCGCACGCCATGCCAGTTGAGGCTGGTCGGCTGGTCGAGCGTGTTGAGCAGCCGGATTTTGACTTCGGAGCCAATTTTGTAGCGGAGGAGCGGTCCGGGCACCTCGCCATTGTAGGCCCAGACAGCGGTTTCGGTGAGCGGCTGTGGCAAAAACCGCAGCCTTCCATGCCCCGCTTCGAGGATACGAAAATCGTCTGGCAGGGATGCGGGCTGGCTTCGCGCGGGCAGCGTCAGCACGGAGGCCAGCACCTGCCCAAGAAAAACACGGCGGCTGAGATGCAGGATTGGCGGCATGCATGTTTTATCCATCAAATATGTCCGGTCGGCGCGGACAATCGTACCAAAACGTTTCACGTGAAACATTTTTGTCCGATTGGGACCAAAAACCTTACAAGGCGTCTTACATACACCGACTGGCCGTGCGTGGGATCAGGAAAAAAAGCGGCGCGCGTGAGTCGAACACGGAATTTGGAGCCCGCCGGTTTTCAAAACAGCCGCCAGGCTTTTTTTTTCACAAGATCATGCCGGAAAAAACGGGTAGAGAAAACGTTTGCTCTGCCCTAAAGCGCCGCATCGCCGAGGTAAATAGACAAAATGCCAGAAGGTCTCCGCCGCGCCGCACGCGCGTTGATTTCCGTCTCCGACAAAAGCGGTCTTGTCGATTTCGCGCGTGGTCTTGCGAACTTCGGCATCGAGCTTGTATCGACCGGCGGCACCCGAAAGACGCTTGCCGATGCGGGCCTGACGGTCCGCGAGGTCGCCGAATTGACCGGCTTTCCGGAACTCTTGGACGGCCGGGTGAAAACCCTGCATCCAAAAATTCATGGCGGGCTATTGGCGATACGGGAAAACCCCGAACATGAGGCGGCGATGTTGGCGCACGGTATCGCGCCGATCGATATCCTTGTCGTAAATCTTTATCCGTTCGAGGCAACGATCGCGAGCGGCGCTCCGTACGACGATTGCGTCGAAAATATCGACATCGGCGGCCCGGCGATGATCCGCGCCGCCGCCAAGAATTACAACGACGTCGCGGTTGTCGTCGATCCCGGCGATTACCAATTGCTCCTCGCCGAAATGACGGCGCTTGGCGGCGCCACAGCGAGGGAGCTGCGTCGAATGCTTGCGCAAAAAGCCTTCGCAAGGACAGCCGTGTATGATTCGGCAATCTCGAATTGGCTCGCGCAAGACATGAATCTCTCCGCCCCGCCCTACCGGGCTTTCGGCGGTAGGCTCGCTTTGAGCCTGCGTTATGGCGAGAATCCGCATCAGAGCGCCGCTTTCTATTGCTCGGGGGACCAGCGCCCCGGCGTTGCAACGGCAAGACAAGTGCAGGGCAAGGAACTGTCCTACAACAATGTCAACGACACCGACGCAGCCTTCGAGCTTGCTGCCGAATTTGACCCTGAGCGGACCGCCGCTTGTGCGATCATCAAGCATGCCAATCCATGCGGTGTTGCGGAAGGAGCGAGCCTTGCTGAGGCTTACGCATGCGCCCTGCGGTGCGATCCAGTCTCCGCGTTTGGTGGCATTGTCGCCGTAAACCGCAAGCTCGATGCCGCCGCCGCCGCAGAGATCGTCAAGATTTTCACGGAAGTCATCATCGCGCCGGACGCCGACAAAGACGCCATCGCACTCGTCGCTGCCAAGAAAAACTTGCGGCTGCTGTTGACCGGCGGCATGCCAGACCCTCGCGCCGAAGGTTTGACGTTTCGTTCCGTGGCCGGCGGCTTTCTCGCACAAACACGCGACACTGCGAATGTCGACGATATGGACTTGCGCGTCGTCAGCAAGCGGGCGCCGGACGCGCAAGAATGGCGCGATCTCAAATTCGCGTTCCGGGTCGCCAAACATGTGAAGTCGAATGCCATCGTCTATGCCAAGGACGGCGCGACGGCGGGCATTGGCGCGGGCCAGATGAGCCGGGTCGATTCAGCACGGATCGCGGCGATCAAAGCGGCCGAGGCAGCAAGCGCCGCCGGTCTCCCGGAAAGCCTCGCGAAAGGCTCCGTCGTCGCTTCGGATGCATTTTTCCCTTTCGCCGACGGTCTCCTTGCCGCCGCTGAAGCGGGCGCGACGGCTGTCATTCAGCCAGGCGGCTCAGTGCGCGACAGTGATGTCATCAACGCCGCCGATGAAAAAGGCCTTGCGATGGTTTTTACCGGAGTGCGGCATTTTCGTCACTAATCACGTCAATGTGAGCCACGCGTGCGCTTCGTTCATCTCCGCTTCAGACAAAAAACGCATACTTCCTAGCTGTGCATTTCCGCACATTTTTTTATTCAAAAATGCTGGAATTGTTTTTCAGATCAAGCTGTCACCAACAATTGATCGAACTCAAAAGGGGAGCCGGGTTTTTCGCCACGATAGGTTCTAAATGCTGGCGCTTATCGGGTGTTAAGGCTCGGGAAACTTCCCCAGTGTTATTGTTAAATAGGTAGTTGGAGACGAAGCCGTGCTTATCAGTTCAACCGCAGCCATCGAAGGTGGGCAAGTCCTTTATACGATCGGCAAGATCGCGGCAGCTTCCTCCTGGCATCCCGAAGGGCGTGCGCCGCTGCAAGCCAATTGGCGGGAACTTATTCTGCAAGACCTCATCCGGAAGGCCGAGGATATCGACGCCGACGCAATCATCGGGCTCGATTATCAAAGGGATGAGAGCATCCGCAATGAAGAGACGGGAATGAACCTCAACCGGATCATCGCCACCGGCATCGCCGTCAAATTGTCCTGCGCAGCCTAAACAATCTCACCCTTGAACCAGTTTTCGAAATGCACCCAGACGTGAAGCGGAACGGTTTTCAGCTTCACTTAACCGAGGCCGCATCCGAGACCGAATGGCTCAGTTCATCGATGTCATCGCCGAGATGATCGCGCGAGACCGGATCGATTATGGCGACGGGTGCCGTAACGATAAGACCCGCTGCGTGACCAACCGTCGCGGCGGCTCCGGAGGCCGTCTGCACAAGTTTTTCGCCAAGGCCCACGCGCGACTCGGTCAGGGTCTGGCCGCTATCGATGCTGCGGCCGATGAGTTCGACGATCTCTGGATTCTCGGCGAAAGTTCCATGGTGCAATGAGTCCTGCGAGTGGAACGTTGTCAGATCGATAACATTGATCTTGTCGCTGGCGAGTTCGCTCCTATAAGGCTCGATACTCGAATTGATCTCGCCAAGTCTTGGGGCGCCCCACACCTTTTGGGACGCCGCGAGCGCACGGTCATTTGCCGAAACCAGCAAGGTAAAATTCGGTTTCTGCGCTCCCATCGTTGCGATTTGCTCGCGGGCCACATCGAAATCGACGTCCGGCGCCGCGAGAATAACATTGCGGATTTTTGGCGCGACCCTCCCGTCCCGGATCGCCATCTGGCGCAGCGCTTCAAGCGCCACCCAATTGCCCATCGAATGGGCGAGCACGGTCACTTCTTCGACCTGAGGATTTTTCGAAAGCCAGCGCAGAAGGTCTTCGAGCGCATCGCGAGAGTAATTGGCGCTTTCACGGTCGTAACCATAGGCAAAAACACTGCCCCTCGATGGCCAGGTGAAGAGGATGGGCGCAACGCCGGCTCGGGAGTCATGAATAAACTGCGCGTACCGGAACACCGCGTCTTCAAAGCGGTTGTTGAAGCCGTGGACAAAAACGAGCACTTGCCGTTTGGGTGTATTTTTGACGAGACGCGAGAATGCGGCGATGGCCTGCGGCCGGTCGATGATATCGGCTTTAAGAGTCACGAAATCCGTCGCCGGATTGCCGGGCACTTCTTTTGGCCACTGCACGTCGCCGATTTGGCGCGAGCCGTCGGGTGGAATTGAAACGGTAATGTCGGCGAAGCTCGGCGTCACATTCCGGCCGCCAGCAAACATCTCCGCGGGGGTATCAGCCCGCGTGCGAGTCGTCGCAACTACCATTTCGACATGGCTGGTGCCTGGAGCATCAACCGCAACCGGCTCGAGGAATCCGTGCGGGGAGGCGCAACCCGCAAGCCCGAGCACCACACTCGCAACGCTGAATACTTGCCAGCTTCGATGGTCCGGGCCGTGCGGACGCCGATGAGATCCCGTTCGCCACAATGATGGCGTGAAAACAAACATGACTGCTCCGGCCGCATGCGGAAGCAATCAGGCAACGGCACGAGAGGCTTTACGTCAAGCAAAACAGCGGCGGCGCGATGCGCGGCTGGTGCTGAGATGGGATACGAAAACCTATTGGAATCAGGATTCTAGCGGCTGAAGCGTGGAAGTTTGAGGATCAGCCACGCGCAATTTTCTGACAGAGGGTTGCGCAATTACAACAGACTCTGAGCGCTTCTTCCTTAGGCGGTCCGGCGCGCGAGGCCGGCGAGAACGGAAGGCTCGACCTCCTCCGTCCAGACCCGGAATGAATTCAAAACATGCGGCCCGAATGATGTCGCCAGCGGAATGTCCGTCGCGTCCCGGCCGCGTGAAACGGTAATGCGTCCAATCCTCGGCATATTGTGGCGCGCATCGAAAATGAACCAGCGGCCATCGAGAAACACCTCGAACCACGCATTGTAATCCATCGGCGCCGGGTCTGGCGGCACACCAATGTCGCCAAGAAACCCATTGGCGTAACGCGCCGGGATGTTCATGCAGCGGCAGAACGCCACGGCGAGATGGGCGAAATCGCGGCAGACGCCCAGCCGCTCCTGATAGGCCTCATAGGCCGTGCGCGTGGCCCGGGCATATTGATAGCCAAAGGTCAGATGATTGCAGACAAAATCGCAAATTGCCTGGACCCGGCGCCATCCACGCGGCGTGGCTCCAAACAATTGCCAGGCAATATCGCTGAGCTTGTCGGTTTCGCAATAGCGGCTGCCGAGCATGTAAACGAGCGTGTCGCTCGGCAACCGTTCAACCGCGATCTCCTCGGCATCGAGCTTGACGGGGTCCGGCTGGCCGCTGACCTCGATGATGGAGTCCCCGCAAACGGTCAGGTCCCCCGGCGGCGCCACAAACCGGCGGACACCATTGCCGAATGTATCGACATAAACCTCGGTTGGAATGACCGGGGTGGTTTTGAAGGGCGTCTCGAAGCGGATGCTTTCGGCATGATCGTGATGCGCGTCGAGCAGACAGACCATCAGGGTCGGCTTCACGCAATTGAATGTCAATTCATAGCCAAATCGAATGAGCATGAGTGAATTCCATTCGGAGCATAAAGTCCCGCGAGAGACCAAGGACGCTATGCGGTAGAAGAGCTTGAAGAACGAAAACCGGGCCGGCCGTGTCTTGCGCAGCGTGCCGCCGCTTCGTGATAGTCTAGCAAACCCGCAGGCCGGTTGTTGGTTCCGGCAAATTACACCGCCGATCGTATAACCTGGGAACCCGTAGAATTTGCTTCATTTGCTTGGGTGCCTAGGATTTCATCAACCCTTGTGGGCGACGAGCAGCGCGCCGCAGCCGACAAGCACGATTCCCAGCCAGTTGAGCGCCGAGAGCCGCTCGCCCAGAAACGCGACGCCGAAGACCGCAACAAGCACGATCGAAAGCTTGTCGAGAGGTGCGACGCGGGCGGCGTCCCCGAGTTTCAGGGCCCGGAAATAGCAAAGCCAGGATGCTCCTGTCGCAAAGCCAGACAAGGCCAGAAAAGTGTAAGTGCGTGCTGGAATTTCCGCAAGCGGCTGATACTGCCGGGTCACCGCCACGATGGCCGCAAGGACGCCAGCGACGATGACCGTGCGGATCAATGTCGCGAGGTCGGAGTTGATCATCTCGACACCGATTTTGGCGAAAATCGCGGTCAGGGCCGCGAATCCCGCCGACAGCAGCGCCCAAAATGCCCAAGAGTTGGCCCACGCCCTCACGCCGCAGCGCCATCCGCAGCCGCCAGCAAAGCCGCCTGGTGATGCGTGACAAGCGCATCGATCACTTCATCCAGCGCTTCGCCAGCGATGACCTTGTCGAGCTTGTAGAGAGTTAGATGGATCCGGTGGTCCGTTAGCCGGCCTTGCGGAAAATTATAGGTGCGGATGCGCTCCGAACGATCCCCCGAACCCACCTGCGCCCGCCGGTCGGCGGCGCGCTCGGCATCGAGCTTCTCGCGCTGCGCCTCGAAAATACGCGACCGCAGCAGCATCATGGCGCGGGCACGATTTTTGTGTTGCGAACGCTCGTCCTGCACGAAGACGATGGTTCCCGTTGGCACATGGGTGATGCGAACCGCCGATTCGGTCTTGTTGACGTGCTGGCCGCCAGCGCCCTGCGCGCGCATCGTGTCGATCTTCAGATCCGCTTCATTAATCTCGACATCCACATCCTCGGCTTCCGGCAGCACCGCCACCGTCGCCGCCGAGGTATGGATGCGGCCCTGGGTCTCGGTGTCTGGTACCCGTTGCACCCGATGCGTTCCGGACTCAAATTTCAGCCGCGCGAAGACGCCGCGTCCAGCGATCTCGGCGATAATCTCCTTGTAACCTCCCGATGTTCCCTCGCTCGCCGACAAAATCTCGACACGCCAGCCTTTCAGCTCGGCATAGCGCTGATACATCCGGAACAAATCGCCGGCAAAAATCGCCGCCTCGTCGCCACCGGTCCCCGCGCGTATTTCGAGAATGGCATTTTTCTCGTCGGCGGCATCCTTCGGCAGAAGTGCAACCTTTAGATCCTGTTCGAGTTCGAGAAGCCTGACGCGGACCGCCCGCAACTCTTCCTCGGCAAGGCCGCGCAGCTCCGCCTCGGTCGCGGGGTTGGCCAGCATGGCTTCGAGTCCGGCGGCTTCATCGGCTTGCCCGCGAAAATCCTGGATGGCCTTGGTAACTGTCTCGAGGCCCGCGAGTTCGCGCGACAAGGCGACATAGGCCGCAGGCTCGGGTGCCCCGGCGAGGCGTGCCACGAGTTCCGCATGACGCCGCAAGATGAGATCGAGCTGGTCTTGCGGCAATTGCGATAACACGGCGTTCTCTTAAGTCCGGGACGATGCACGGCCGATGATGAAGCGGGATCCTGCCGTCCACGCAAGCCAGCACGAACGCCGACAAGAGCCAAAGCCCCAGGCTCGGATCGCGCCCTGGATCCCATTTAGGCGGGATATCCGCTTCCCGCAAGCGGCCGTTTGCACCTGCCAGACGCTTTGGGCGACTGGCCGCCCCGCATTTGCCGGGGCCGTTTGGTAAATAAGCAGTTCATCATATTATAATTGAATATTATTCTCTTTCTTTACGTTACTGTTGCGCTGCAGTAATCATAACAAGGCAATATTGTGGCTGCTTCATGGCAGCATTCGGGCAATAGGGGCGCAGATGGGTGATGTCACGTCGATCCGGACGGCACGGAGGGGCCCCTCAACGATCGGCCCGAAACCGAGATCGAAAAATTGCTCGGCCAAGCCCGGTTCAAACTTATTGAAACGGGAAATCGCAACCGTCTCATTCATACGCCGCGCGGCGGCAAGCGGTCCCGCGCGCTCTCGATCGCCGGCAACATCTCCGATCAGGTCTTCGCCGACCTTGTCCGGGAAGACAAGCGGCTGAGTTTTCTTGCAACTCAAGAGGTCGCCGACATCCAGCGCGAAGCGGCGCGGCTGAAGGCGCCGCGTCTGGTCACGCCGAAAACCTGTTACCGGACCGGTTTGCAAACATCGCTCTCGCCCGGGCTTTTGCATAAGCGGCTGCACGCAATCCATCGCGATGCGAAGACCGCCGAAGAGGAGCGCGGCATCAATATCCTCTATCTCGCTCTCGGCTTCTTGCGCTGGTACGAGGATGACAGATCCGACGTGCCGCGCGAGGCGCCGCTCATTTTGCTGCCCGTCTCGCTTGTCCGTGATGCCAAACGATCGGCCTTCGATGTGAAACTCCGTGAGGACGACATCGCGACCAATCAGGCTCTGCAGGAGAGGCTGCGTGGCGATTTCGGGATCGCTCTTCCTAACATCCCGGAAACTGATGATTGGCTGCCGTCGGATTATTTCGACGCGACCATCACCGCCGTGGCGGCGAACCGCCGGTGGTCGATCGATGTCAATGCGATCGAGCTTGGCTTCTATTCCTTTTCGAAGCTCTTGATGGTGCGCGATCTCGAACCGAGCAATTGGCCGGATAATATTTTGACCTCGCATCCGCTGCTGCGCGGTCTTTTGTGCGAGGGATTCGCGGCCGAGCCACCCCTTCTGCCCGAGACCGCAAAGCTCGATGACATATTGGCGCCGATCGACCTCGTCCATGTCGTCGATGCCGATTCTTCGCAAACAAGGGTCATCGAAACAGTCCGCGCAGGACGCAATCTCGTCGTTCAAGGGCCGCCAGGAACCGGCAAATCACAAACGATCACAATCATCATCGCGGCCGCCGTGCATGATGGCCACTCGGTTCTGTTCGTTGCCGAAAAAATGGCAGCCCTCAACGTGGTCCACGAACGGCTGCGCGCGGCGGGCCTCGACGATATGTGTCTCGAACTCCACAGCCAATCGGTGGGCAAGCGCCTCGTCGCCGAAAGGTTGGATCGCACCTTGCAAGGCGCGGCCTGTTTCGTGCAAATGGACGATACAGCCATGCAGCAGGCTGCGGTGCGCGACCGTCTGAACGTGGTTGCCAAACGCTGCACGTTCCCATCAACGATACTGGCATGACGCCGTATCAAGCGCTGTCAATTCAAATCGCGGCGGCGGCAAGCGGGTTTACCCCCGACGCGCGGCTGGTCGAGGAAGCGGCGCATTGGACAGGCAAGGACTTCGCGGCAAAAGCCCGGCTGATCGAACGTCTTGCTGACCTCACCGGGACCTTTGGACCGCTGAATCAGCATATTTATTTTGGCGTCCGCCGGATTGCTTTACAGCCCGCCGATTTCCAGCGGCAAATACCGCGCCTGCGGGCGCTTGCGAGCAAAGCGTCGGCACTTGCCGCCTATGCCAGCATGATTGCCAATTATATTGGGGTCGTCCCTGATCTGTCCCTTCTTGGAGTGAAAACACTCGCGGCGATTCTTACTAGCGTGGCCAGTCTGCCTCCGGGGAGCGAAAACATTGCTGCCGCGATCGCACTGTCGCCCTCGCCTCGCCGGATCGCCAAAGCCGCCGCGCTCGGCATCGAGTGGCAGCAACATCAAGCACCATATCTCCAAATTTTCCATCCGGCCGCATGGACGGCGCCGGTCGCAAGGCTGCGCGCGGCGATCGCCAAAGGCGCGGCTTTTTGGCCGGCCCGGGCGGGCGAAGCGTATCGGGAAGCGGGACGTTCTCTGGCCAGCCTCTTGTCCGTGCCATTGCCGGACCGGGCGGCCGACCGCCTTATGTTGATCGACGTCCTTCTTGCCAGCCAGACCCTGCGCGCCAGACTTGCCGCCGAGGCGGGACTGTTATCGAATCTGTTCGGCGATGGCTGGCATGAGAAAAAGACCGTTTTCCGGCTGATCCACGATGTTGCAAGAACCGTCGGCGACTTAACCTCGTTCGATCCGCGCCTCAATATCGAGCGGGTCTTGGGCATTGCCCGTGACGGCAGCGCCGCCGCGCATGGCGACCATCTCGAAGCCGACCTTGACGAAGTCGCCAAGCTGCTCGCCGAGGTCATGAAATTTCTTGACCTCGACGCCGCCGCGATTTTTCAAACCAATTCCGCCGCCGCGATCAACCTCAACAAAGTCAGTGAGCGGGCAGCAAAATGGGCCGCAAACCCCGGCCGCTTTGAGGAATGGGCGAGGCTCGCTGCGGCTGACCGGGAAGCACGCGCCAGCGGACCTGCGAGGATTGCTAGCACGCTCGCCTCCGGGCGGCTCGAACCAAAGAACGCCATTTTGGAAATCGAGACGGCTTTTGCGGAAGCCTGCTGGAAAAAGGCAATCGCTGGTGACCCTGAACTTTCGAGCTTTGACGGTGACAGCCACGCCGCGCTCGTCGGACGCTTCCGGGAGCTCGAGGAGAAATCGCGAGAGGCCGCGGTACGAAGTGTCCGTGCGAAACATAGGTCTGCGATTCCCCGCGGCGCTCAGGGCGCCATGGGCGTTGTACGCGCTGAGATCGGCCGCAAGCGCGGCCACATGCCGCTGCGCAGACTCATGAAGATCGCAGGAAACACGATCCAAAAGATCAAACCGGTATTCCTAATGAGCCCGGTCACGGTAGCACAATTCCTGCCGCCTGGTTCGGTCGATTTCGATCTTCTCGTCATCGACGAAGCCAGCCAGGTCCGCCCTGAAGATGCCTTGGGGCTCATCGCGCGCTGCCGGCGGATCGTCGTCGTCGGTGATAAGAAACAGCTGCCCCCGACAAATTTCTTCGACCGCATGATTGCCGACGATGCCAGCCCCAGCGATAACAGCGATGCGGCGATCCGCAATCCGGATGGCACCGCTCCGATCACCGATCTTGAAAGCATTTTGTCATTGTGCGAGGCACGCGGTCTCGAAAGTCAGATGCTGCGCTGGCACTACCGCTCGCGCCACCCGTCTCTCATTGAAGTCTCCAACGCCGAGTTCTATCACCGGCTGGTCATGCCGCCAGCACCGGTTACGGAACGCGGTGAACAAGGTCTCAAGCTCCGCCGTGTCGTGGGCGCCTATGACCTAGGCGGCAAGCGCACGAACGAAATCGAAGCGCATGCCGTTGCCGAGGCTGTCGCTCGCCATGCACGGAACGACTCCGGCCTGTCGCTCGGCGTTGTGACCTTCTCGACCGCGCAACGCGATCTCATCGCCGATATTCTTGAAGCCAAGCGCCGCGACGATTCCTTGCTCGATGCCTTCCTGTCCCCTGGCGGTTCCGAGGATCTGTTTATCAAGAATCTTGAAAATGTGCAGGGAGATGAACGCGATGTGATCTTGATATCCATCGGTTATGGGCCGCGCGAGGCCGGCCAGCCGCTCGATAGCATGGCCTTTGGCCCCGTATCGGCGGAGGGCGGCGAGCGGCGCTTGAATGTTCTTTTCACCAGAGCACGAGTCCGTTGCGAGGTCTTTGTGTCGTTCGCACCGGCCGGCATCAATCTCGAACGGGCAAGCGGAGAAGGCCCGCGCGTCCTCAAGCGCTTTCTTCAATATGCAGCTTCAGGGATCCTTAAAGAATGCCGCGAGACGGGCGCGGATTTCGATTCGCCCTTCGAAGCCGCCGTCGCTGAAGCGATCGAGAGCATCGGCTACGAGGTCGAACCGCAAGTCGGTTCGGCGGGATTCAAGATCGACCTGGCGGTCCGCGACCCGGCACGGCCTGGCCGCTATATGCTTGCGATCGAATGCGATGGGGCAACCTACCATTCCGCGCTCTGGGCCAGGGAACGTGACCGCTTGCGCCAGCAAGTTCTCGAAAACCTCGGCTGGAGGTTTCACCGGATATGGAGCACGGATTGGTTTTACCGGCGCAGTGAGCAACTTGAAAAATTGAGGCAGATATTGGACGCCGCGCGCGCTGAGAGTGCGAAGGACCTGCAGTCACCGCTTACCTCCCAGCTTGCGGCCGATCACCAGGAACAAGTGGATCCTTGCACGGTGGAATTGCGCCACGCGGCTTATGAGCTCGCCACCTGCGATCGTTTGAAAGATCTCGATGAAGACGGAGACGGAACCGGAGCGCTCGGCCGGGCGATCCGCTCCGTGATCATCAAGGAAGGCCCCATTCATCGCGACGAGATTATCCGCCGGATTGGCCACTTTTTGGGCAAGCAGCGCCCGAACCCACGCATCGCGGCGGCTGTGGCGCATGCCTTGGAACTGTTGCCGGACGCCGCTCCTGATGTCTGCCATGAGTCCGGCTTCTGGTTCACACAGGAGTACAAAAACCAGCCAATCGTCCGCGACAGATCCGCGGCGCCAGCCAGCCTTCGCAGAATCGCCATGATCTCCACGACCGAGATAAGCGCCGCGATTTCGATCGCCCGTCAGCACAAGAGCTCTCTGGGCGATGCTGAAATTCTCAGCGCGGTGGCGAGCCTCCTTGGGCTTCCCAAACCTTCGGCGGAATTACGGGCTCTCGTCCGATCACTGGCCACATGAAGGCTGGACCATAATCGCTTCAAGATGAAGAGCGCAAGGATGCCATATCTTCTTTCCAGCGCATGATCCGGCGACAAGTTCATCAACTTTTTTGGATCGCAAAAACAAAACGCGCGGCAGACTGGCCATTATCCTCTGGAACGCGCCCGGCGCGCCAGCCCAGGCTTATGCCCTTGCTGAATAAAAAAACCCGGCCGCGAGGCCGGGTTGGAGGTTATCTAGAAGAATACAAGACCAGTGGCCGGGATCAATATTTTGCAACAACGGGTGCTTGATTGAACCAATTGAAGCGGTAGTTGATTCCAACCCGCGCCGTATATTCCTGCACCCGTGCCGACGTCGTGAAGGTGTTGGTGAAGGTCGGGACAGCTGTGTTGACGATGAGGCCTGATGTCGTGACCTTGCCGTACTGCGTGTAAAGGAACTCGCCCTTTACACTCACATTGTTGTTGAGCGCATATTCGACACCGCCGCCCACGACATAGCCGATTTTGTTGTTGGTGCTCGCAAAACCGGCGGCCGGAAAGAGGCCATCGGCGTAAACGAATGAATAGCTCCCGCTCGTATAAGCAACGCCACCTGTTCCATAGATGAGAGCCTGGCCAAAGGCGACGCCTAGTCTACCCCGCGTGGTTCCATAGAGGCCGTTGTCAGCCCGCTGCGTCAATGCAAACGGAAAAAATACGCCAGGACCGCTGCCCGTCCCGTTGATGAGGCCAAGACTGTTGGAGCGGGTTGAGCCCGTGACCCCGCCGATGTCGGTTTCAACACCCAGCACGAGCCAGCCGATTTGCCAATTGTAACCGAGCTCGCCTCCCATGGTGAAGCCGCCTCGATTGAGCGTCTGGCTTCCCGCCGCATCGACGCCCGCAATATCGATGGGGGTCAAATGGGAGAAGGGTGACAAAGGAGCTCCAACGAGCGTGTTGTAAGAGGTATGTGTAACCTCGCCGCCGCCATAACCGCCGATATAGATGCCGGTCCACGTAAAGACCGGCGGTGGCGGCGGAGGCGGTGCGATCGGAAGATCGGCAGCGAAGGCGGCTCCGGTAAGCGCGAGGGCGCCGGCGGATGCCAAGAACAATTGACGCCTCATGGGCTTTCTCCATTAACAGCTGAATTTCGATCAAGGTACGCTGTTGCGACGCAGCTTCAATCAAATTAGCTCTCTTCGCCCTCGTATTTGGATAACCGTTGCAGAATCGCAACGAACGCCTCCGCGCCGTGCATTCCGCTGCCGAAAGCGGCATCCGCTTGTGCGTTTGCCTAACGCTCGAAATCCTTTGGGTCGAAGGCGCGGTAGGTCGAACAAAACTCGCAGGTCACGCCGATCAATCCGTCATCCCCGGTCATGTCGCGGCGCTCCTGCACCGTGAAGCGTTCGAGCATATCCTTGATTCGTTCATTCGAGCAGCGGCAGGCATCTTGGACGTCTTGCGGAGGGAAGACCTTAACTCCGTGCTCGTGAAACAAACGGTAGAGCAGCCGTTCGCTCGACAGTGCCGGATCGACAAGTTCATGATCCTCGATCGTGGCGAGCAACGCCTCGGTCTCGCGCCAGGCATCATCCAGGAGTCGTGGTTCGGGTTTATGCTCGTCCGGTGCATCACCCGGATCAAGGTCGGCGCGCACCCAGCGCTCCGGCGAACGGGGCAAAAACTGCGTCATGACTCCTCCCGCGCGCCAAGCGACGCCAGCGCCCATCACACTCTCCGCGACCGCGAGACGCACGCGCGTTGGAATCTGGGCCGACTGATCGAAATATTGCCGCGCGGCACTTTCCAGCCCCTGACCCTGCAAGGCGACGATTCCCTGATAGCGCGAGGCGCCATCCGCTTGCTCGACGGTCACCGCAAGATGGCCCCGGCCGAGGAGATCGCCCGCATGCGGCAGGACGCTCATTCTCTCCGCTTCGAATCGGGCAAGCGCGCGCAAACGGTCTGGTGCATCGAAATCGACGACCAGCATTCCGACGGGCCCATCGCTCCGCGTTTGCAACTGAAAGCGGCCATCGATCTTGAGCGAGGTCGCCAGCAGCACGGTCAGCGCGCAGGCTTCGCCGACGAGCCGCGCCACCGGCGTCGGGTAGTTATGTTTGGTGAGGATATGGTCGATCGAGGCGCCAAGGCGCACGACGCGGCCGCGCACATCGAGCGGCTCGACCGCGAAGGGAACCACGGCATCGTCGCGTGCCTCGTCGGAAACCATACGGGCAACCGGTTTCCCCGTTTCGGCTTGCGACGGGTGCCGAGAAGCTCCTTGCGAAGGCTCTCGGCCGCTCAATCTTCGATCGCTCCAAGACACCAGGCGAGAATGGCCTTTTGCGCATGCAAGCGGTTCTCTGCCTCGTCGAACACAACCGATTGCGGACCGTCGATCACGTCGTCGGTTACCTCCTCGCCGCGATGCGCTGGCAGGCAATGCATGAAGATCGCGCCGCGATTGGCCGCTGCCATAAGTTTGGCGTTGACTTGATAGGGCGCCAGCATCTCACGGCGGAAAGCCTCGTCGACGTCGCCCATCGACACCCAGCAATCCGAGATGATCGCGTCGGCGCCCTTCACCGCCTGAAATGGATCGCGGATCAGCGTGACATGGGCGCCGGACCGCTCCGCCCATTCGAGCAGACCGGCTTGCGGATCGAGTCCATTAGGGGTTGCGATATTGAGTCTAAAATCGAAGCGCCCAGCCGCGTGGACCCAGCTCGCGAGGACATTGTTGGCATCGCCGCTCCAGGCGACCGTGCGGCCTTTGACCGGGCCTTTCTTTTCCTCGAACGTCATGATGTCCGCCATGACTTGGCAAGGGTGCGAGCGCTTCGTCAAGCCATTGATGACCGGCACTGTCGCGTGCCGGGCAAGTTCGAGCATGGCGGAATGATCGAGGATACGAATCACGATCGCATCGACGAAACGTGATAGGACACGCGCGGTGTCGGCGATGGTCTCACCCCGGCCGAGCTGCATTTCCTGGCCCGTCAGCATGATTGTTTCGCCGCCGAGCTCGCGCATCGCAAGGTCGAACGAAACCCGCGTGCGGGTCGACGGCTTGTCGAAGATCATCGCCAACACCTTGCCGTCGAGCGGCCGGTCCCGCGGTTTTGTTTTGTCGCGGCGGGCCGCCTTCAACCGCATCCCGGCATCGAGAATATGCCGCAGGTCCGCCGCCGGAATTTCCGAAAGATCGAGAAAATGCCGCGCGGACGGGGTGCATTGAGTGTCGAGCGCGGTCATCGCGCCTTCCCGCCCAGATCTTCCTTAACGGGCGCCGGTGCCCGGCCTTCCAGCCGCAAGCAAGCCGCCTCGAACCGCGTGATGGCTTCGGAAATTTCCGCTTCCCCAATGATCAGCGGCGGCAGCAACCGCGCGACGTTTTCAGCGGCGGGAATCACGAGGACACCCTCGGCCCGCGCGGCGGCGGCGAAATCATTGACGGGAACATGCAAGGCGATCCCCTGCATCAGCCCTTCGCCGCGAATCCCGGCGATGATTCCGGGATGCCGCTCCGGCAAGCCAGCAAGAGCCTGCTTAAGCCGCAACCCCATGATCCGAACGTGCTCGAGAAAGCCCGGCGCGAGGACCACGTCGAGCACGGCGTTGCCGATGCTCGCGGCCAGCGGATTGCCGCCAAACGTCGTCCCATGCGTGCCAGCGGTCATCCCCTTCGCGGCCTCCCGGGTCGAGAGAAAAGCGCCAAGCGGAAATCCGCCGCCGATGCCCTTGGCGATCGCCATGATGTCAGGAATGACACCATAAAGCTCATAGGCAAACAGCTTGCCAGTGCGGCCAACGCCAGACTGAACTTCGTCGAACAGCAAAAGAAGGCCATGTTCGTCGCAAAGCTCGCGCAACTCCCGCAGGAAGCGCGGCGGCGCCACGCGGATGCCGCCTTCGCCTTGGATGGGTTCAATCAAAATGGCCCCGGTTTGCGGACCCATGGCGGATTTGACCGCCTTGATGTCGGCAAAGGGCACCGTGTCGAAGCCGTCGACCGGCGGACCAAAACCTTCAAGATATTTGGGATTCCCAGCGGCGGCGATGGTCGCCAGGGTGCGCCCATGAAAGGCCCCCTGAAAAGTGATCATCCGGAATTTTTCCCGATGGCCGCTGGCCGATTGATATTTGCGCGCGGTCTTGATGGCGCCTTCAACCGCCTCCGCGCCAGAATTGGTAAAAAACACGTAATCGGCGAAGCTGACCTCAACGAGGCGCCGCGCCAGCCGCTCGGCTTGCGGAATCTCGAACAGATTCGACGTATGCCAGAGTTTCGCGCCCTGAGTGTTGAGCGCCTCGATGAGATGGGGATGCCCATAGCCGAGCGACGCCACGGCGATTCCACCGCCGAAGTCGAGATACCGGCGACCGTCCGTCGTGGTCAGCCAAGCTCCCTCCCCGCTCTCGAAGGCAAGGTCTATACGAGCATAGGTGGGAAGCAGCGCCGATGTCACTTATTCACTCCGGAACGGGCCGGTTCTCCACTGGGCGCCCGGCCACCGCACCCTACTCTTTACAGGGACCAGCGGCGGCCGAGAACCATGTGCGCCTTGTTTATTTGGGTGCCGACGCTGGCGCGGCGGGCGCTGCTTGGCCAGGCTTCGTGGTTTCGAGGCGCTTGCGTTCCTCTTCGGCGCGCTTTTGCAATTCCTCTTGCAATTTCTTCTGCTGCTCTTCGAGAACCTTCGGATCGATGGGCGGCCCATCGAACGCCCGTCCGAAACCGGCAACCGGGATTTCGAACGTGACTTCGTTGTTTGCCTGGTTCTTGACCGCGACGGTCAAAAGGTTGCCCTTCTTCAGCTGATCAATCGTCGGGCCCTTGACCTTGGCCTCGGCGAAACAGCCGTTCGGGAAGCAAATCTCGAAACTCCCGTCGAGCGTCGCGCCTTTGTCGATGGCAAAACGGAATCCGGGGCGCAACATTAGACCCACAGGCACGAGCAAGCGAATCACGCGGGTATCGTCGCCTTTGATGTCATAGACGGCGAGGGCCAGCACGGGCGGCTGTCCGGTCTGGGCGCTGAAATCCCGCGTCGTGTAGCAAATCTCCTTACCCGCCGCCGGATCCTTGCCGCAAACTTTGGTCCAGTCATTTTGGGTGGGAACCAAACTTAGCTTGACCGGTCCTTGGGGCTGTTGCGGCGCCTGGGCGGGTTGGGTTGGTGCGGGCTGCGCTGGAGCTGGCTGTGCGGGCGCTTGTTGCGCTGGTTTCGTAGCTTGCGCGAAAACCTCGCTGCTGCAAGTGAGGCCACCGGCCAAGCAGACGCTCGCCACCCCCGCCGCAGCCAAATGTTTCAACGTGAAGGACATCAAATTTCCTTTCCAATGATCGGCCATTCAAGACCGCCGCGCGGCCGCATAGCAACAGCAATCGATGTGGCTAAAACCCCTGCGAACCCGCCCGCGCGGGGCTGCCAACAAGACCTGACAAATTGTCGTGGCCGCACCCGCCCCCTGGTCTCACCGTCTCGGTAAGCATAATACGGCCCGCTTGCAACCCCCAAGCCTCGTTCCGCACGTCGAAACTCATAGTCTGCAGCCTCGCGGAACGGGACAAAAAAGAAGAAAGCCACGGGATGCATCCGCCCGGATCCAAAACAGGGTGTTTTTCGCTCTCTGCATCGCGCTCTAAAAAGCACGGGTCTCCGCCGCACGAGCCCGGAGTGAGACCGGCGCCGGAACAATTACGGCGGCAGGACAGGCAGCCGCAGCCAAACGGCACCTTCTTGATGAATTGTGGGATTCTGATCCTGGACAACAAAAACCCGGGAGGGAGCTTTCTCCGCTCTCCCGGGCGATCTGGACTTTAGAGTTGGCACTTAGCCTGCATTTTCCAGCCGATGCCGAATTTTTTGTCGATCTTCCCGTGCTGGAGTGGCGCGGCCGCTTCCGCAGCCGCGCACGCAACGGAACCTTTAGGTCCAGCTCTTCACCAAAATGACCTGCACAACGACGGTCAAAATCAGAATGGCGCTGACGATGGAAATGGTGTGATCGTTCATGGTCCTCTCCCGGTCTCTGTTCTCAGTCTTGGCGCCGCGCTGACGCAGTCGCCCTTGTTACGTCGAGCTTTTTGCCGGAAAAGTCAAGACAGGTCCCGTGAAAATGGCGTAAGCCCTACCGGAACGCCACCGCCACTGCTCCGGCCGATATGGCCACAGCGGCGCCTCCCCAACTAAGGATTTAAGCATCGACGTGATGACACCCATAAATCATTTTGAAAAGGAAAGGAAGGCTTATTCCCGGAGCGGACTTTTTTCGAGACTGGCTGGGCTGCGAATTGCGGTTAATGACATGGTTCTATGTGAAGAGATCATGGTCTAAATTGCGCCGATGAAACAGATTCCGCGGCGCTTTCTGGCGCCAACCCTCGCTATTTTCGCGGCCATATTCCTTGCTTCCGGCGCCGCCCGCACAGCGGAAGCCGCCCCGGAGATCCCCGTTGGCGCGCCAGGCATCGCCATGCACGGCGACCCCGCCTTGAAGGACCCCTTCGATCATTTACCCTATGCCGATCCCAACGCCTTGAAGGGGGGGCGTCTCACCATCGGATTTCTCGGCACGTTCGACAGTCTCAATCCGTTCAATCTCAAGGCCGGCTCCACGGCGCAAGGGATGAATGGCAACGTTTTCGAAACCTTGATGACGCGCTCCCTCGATGAGCCGTTCACGCTCTACGGGCTCATCGCGCAAACCATCGAGACGCCCGAGGATCGCAGCTCGGTGACCTTCCGGCTCGATCCGCGCGCCCATTTTTCCGATGGCGAGCCGGTCACCTCGGCCGATGTCCGGTTCACTTTCGAGCTTTTGAAAACGAAGGGGCGCCCGCAGCAGCGGGCCGCCTACTCCCTCATAAAGTCAATCGACACGCCCGATGCGCTCACAATCCGCTACGATTTGACGGGCATTGGCGACCGGGAAATGCCTCTGACCCTGGCCCTCATGCCGGTGTTGCCGCGCCATAAGATCGATGTTTCGAAATTCGATGACGCAAGTCTGGCGATTCCAACGGGATCTGGTCCCTACGTCGTCGCCGATGTCAAACCCGGCCAGCGAATCATCTTGCGCCGCGACCCCCATTACTGGGCGAAGGATTTGCCCGTCCGCCGCGGACTTTACAATTTCGACGAGATCGACATCGAATATTTCCGCGACGCCAACAGTCTGTTCGAAGCCTTCGCCGCCGGGCTTCTCGATTTCCGCGAGGAAACCAATCCGGCGCGCTGGACGAATTCTTACGATTTCCCGGCCATGCGCGATCATCGCATGTTTCGGCAAGCCCTGCCCGCCGGGGGGCCGAAGGGAATGGAAGGATTTGTCTTCAACCTGAGGCGGCCGCTCTTTGACGACATCCGGGTGCGCGAGGCGCTGAGCCTTGTGTTCGATTTCGAATGGATCAACGCCAATCTTTACAATGGGCTCTACAAGCGCACGACAAGCTTTTTCGCTGATTCGGAGCTCGCCTCGACAGGACGGCCCGCGGATGCCGCTGAGCTTGCTTTGCTGGAGCCCTTTCCGGGGGCGGTGCGCGAAGATATTTTGCAAGGCACCTGGCGGCCGGCCGCCACTGACGGGTCCGGTGCCGACCGGATCGAGCCCAAGCGCGCCCTCACTCTATTGAAAGAGGCCGGCTATGACATCGAAAATGGCCGCCTCGTCAAAGCGGGCCAGCCCCTCTCTTTCGAAATCATGGTCAAGGACCGGAACCAAGAACGGCTCGCCTTGAATTACGCGGATGCGCTGGCGCGCATCGGTGTCACCGCGACGGTCCGGCAGGTTGACGAAGTCCAGTATCAGAGGCGGCGGCAAAAATTCGATTTCGACATGATGATCGGCACCTGGCTCGCCTCGTCGTCGCCCGGTAACGAGCAGCGCTCGCGCTGGGGATCGGCGAGCGCCGCACAGGAAGCCTCGTTCAATTTGGCGGGCGTCAAATCCCCCGCCGTCGATGCGCTGATCAATGCGATGCTGGCGGCCAAGACGCATGAGGAGTTTGTCGCCGCTGTACGCGCTTATGATCGCGTGCTTCTCTCGGGCTTTTATATCGTGCCGCTGTTTCATTCCCCCGACCAATGGATCGCGGCCTCTTCCAAGCTGGCGCGCCCGGCGGTCTTGCCAAGCCACGGCCCAGCCTCGGGCGGCGCCACGCTGGATACGTGGTGGCGCGCACAGCCATGAACCAGAGAATCCGGACCGCGAGGCCCGGTTCTGGCTCTTCGGCAGATATAGTACCAACGCTATTTTAATGGCACCAAACAGGCCAACGTCGGAACCGGGGAAAACTTTGGCACCAATGCACCCATCGTCTGGTAGTTCAGGGTATGGAAGATGCCGAAATAGCCATTCCCTTCGAGTGGGCCGCCGCTGCACCCAGGGGCGCAGCCGCTTGCAGGACATACGTCTGAATATGCAAAGAGGAAGGTCGGAAAGCCCGACTGGGAAACCTGGCCGCACGTCGCCGACTTCAAGTCCTTGATAAACGACTGTTCGTCGTTCAATCTCGTTGAGTTGCCAGGACTGCTGGGGCAACCGGTATTATAGCCCGTTTCCCCGATAAAGGTGTGTGTCGCCCCGCAGAAGTTTTGCGAAATCGTGCTGAAAAGCGTTTGAACTTGCTGCCAGCACTGATCTCCGTTGAGGGGCCATGTTGGCGGCACGCTCGCGACGAAGTTGCAATAGGGATGGGCGGCAATAAAATCGACGCCCGCGGGCGGCGCCGCGTTGGCGCAAACCGTCTGTTCCTGGCCCAGCACCAGCGAAACGACGATCGGGATTTTGAACCCCCGTTTGGTCAGTGCCTTGCGCAGCGTGATCGCGGCCTGGCTGATCATCGCGACGGTGATCGTCTGTCCGTTGACCATTGTGCCCAAAGGCTCGTTGCCAAGCTGGATGGCGATGATCGTGCCATTTTTGATAAACTGACCGGGCGATGGCTGCTGACCGCTTGGAAAGTTGAGGGCTTCCACATAAGCTCCGCCGTCGCAAAAAGTTGCGGGATTCCACGGCGTCGAGGTCCCGCAGGCGCCATCGAGCATGGCGCCTGCATATTTGGATCCGCAGAGGGCGATAGAAGCACCGGCAAAGGTGCAATTGGTCGCGCTGTCGGGCGCGGCGAGGCTTGGAATGGCGTCGTTGAAGAGCCCTTGCATCACCTTGATGTTCAGCTGATGAGCCGCGGTGAGGATGTAGTAGTTGGGCTGGTACGCCGTAATGGTTGGGACTTTGAGTTGAGTTTTAAGACTCCCAAGATCATTAACGTAGCAGGCCTGGCAAGTTTTGGGGCATGTGCTGAGTGACTGGCTGCCGGAGCATGAGAAAGAGAGTTGAGGGTTGCAGGCAACCGGGGTCGCGGTGGACCAATTGTTGTCGCTGCACCGCGCCTCGGGCGTGTAGTCTATTCCAATCTGAGATGACACGGCATCCTGACTTAGCCTATGCAAGGCCGTTTGGGCACTGACCGATGTGCCTCCGGCAATGGCGGCCGTGATGGCGGCTATGAACAAGCCCGCGGCTATTCTGGAAAGAATTTTACGGCAGCCGTAACGCTGCACAAATAAATCGTTCATGGTCGGAAATCCTCCAGCTTCGCCAAACGGCAAAAGACGGCCATGAGGCTCAATAAACCAGCACACATTTGCAATTAATGATAATAATCCGCAACCATTTTTTATTATTTACTATTTGTAGAAGCGCGCCGCAAAGGGCCTTAAACCTCCTGCTTATTTGGCTGGCGGCGCATCGTAATCCACAGCTGAAAGATACAGTCCCTCGGGCGGCGCTACCATGCCGCAGCGGCACCGGTCGCGCGCTTCGAGCGCCGCGCGCATGTCGGCAACGCTCCATTTGCCAGAGCCAACGTGCTCGAGCGAGCCGACGATCGAGCGCACCTGACTGTGCAGAAACGACCGCGCGCTTGCCAGGATGTGTATTCCCTCTCCCTCGCGCATGACATCCAGCCGTTCCAGGGTGCGCACCGGGCTTTCGGCTTGGCACTGCGACGCGCGAAACGTCGTAAAATCGTGGCTGCCGAGAAGCACGCGCGCCGCGTCCTGCATGGCGCTGCTATCGAGCTTGCGTTTCACAAGCCAGGCGCGGCCTCGCGTCACCGTCAAAGGCGCGCGGCGGTTGACGATCCGATAGAGATAATGCCGCCGCACGGCCGAGAACCGCGCGTCAAAATGATCAGGCACACGTTCGGCGGCAAGAATCGCGACCGGCAGCGGCCGCAGATGCGCGTTCAAGCCATCGCGCAGTACATCGGTGCGCCACTCCTTGGCAAGGCTCGCGTGCGCAACTTGCCCCAGGGCATGCACCCCGGTATCCGTGCGCCCGGCACCGCGGATCCTGATCTTCTCGCCGCCCAACACTTCGAGCGCCGTCTCGATCGCTTCTTGCACGGAAAGCCCATTTTCCTGCCGCTGCCAGCCGACAAAGGGAGTCCCGTCATATTCGAGCGTGAGTTTATAGCGCGGCATCGGACTTTTGGGTGAGCATGGTTCCGGCCGGAAGCCGGACGCCGCGCAAAAAATCAGCGGCGGCCATCGGCGCCCTGCCCGAGCGCTGCACTTCGATCAGACGCAGCGCCCCCTCCCCGCAGGCAATTGTGAGATGATCATTGAGAATAGAGCCAGGCGCCCCCGTTCCTTCCGCGATCTCCGTGCGCAATATTCTTACGCGCTCCAATCCCTTGCCAAGCTCCGCTTCAAAATAGGCGCCTGGCGCCGGCGCCAAACCCCGGACGAGATTGTGCACATCCACGGCGGACCGCTGCCAGTCGATCCACGCTTCCGCCTTGGCGATCTTGTGGGCGTAGGTCACGCCTTCCGCGACTTGCGGGACGAAGATGAGGCGGTCCTCCTCCAGCATGGCCAGGGCCTTCGCAATCAATCCGGCGCCAGCTTGCGCAAGCTTTTCGGTGAGGTCCCCGGCATTCGTGTCTAGGCCAATCGCGATACGTTCGGTGAGCGCCACCGGCCCCGTATCGAGCCCTTCTTCCATGCGCATCACCATCACCCCAGTCTCAATGTCGCCCGCCATGATTGCCCGCTGGATGGGCGCGGCGCCGCGCCAGCGCGGCAGCAGCGACGCGTGCAGGTTGAGGCAGCCTTTTGGCGGAACATCGAGAATGGCTTTCGGCAGGATCAAGCCATAGGCCGCGACGACCACCACATCGGGCCTGAACCCACGCAGGGTCGCGGCGGCATCGTCCACGCGAAACGTTCGCGGCGTGATGACCTCCAGGCCAAAAAGCAGCGCCGCCGCATGGACCGGAGAGGGTTTTAATTCGAGACCACGCCGGCCGCCAGGCTGCTGTGCCCGCGTATAGACGGCCGCGACATGGTGGCCCTGGCTGATCAGTCTGGCAAGCGCGGGCACCGCGAAGTCCGGGGTCCCCATGAAAACGATGCGCAATGGTGCGGCCTGGTTCGGGAGAGTTTGCTTAAAGAGATTGCGGAGGCGTCTACTTAACTGTCAGCCGCCGCTTGCTCCTTGCTCGCGCCCTTCTTGGGCGAAGGGCTCCCATGCTTGGCGGTTTTGGCGAATTTTCTCGTGATACGGTCCCGCTTCAGCCGCGACAGATGATCGATGAAGAGAATGCCGTTCAAATGGTCGATTTCGTGCTGCAAACAGGTCGCCAAAAGTCCGTCCGCCTCGATTTCCTGAGTGCGGCCGTCGCGGCCGGTAAAGCGGGCGCGCACCAGGGCCGGACGCTCGACGTCCTCGAAAAAATCCGGGATCGACAAGCACCCTTCCTGATACGTGGAAAGCTCCTCCGACACCCAGACAATTTCCGGATTGATGACGCACAGCGGATCCGGCGCGGCATTCTCATCCTCGCGTTTTGCCACGTCGAGCACGAGAATCCGCTTCGGCACCGCGATCTGGATTGCGGCAAGACCGATGCCCGGCGCCGCATACATGGTCTCGAGCATATCATCCAGCAGCGCGTGAATGCTCGCGTCGATCGCGGACACCGGCGTGCATTTTTGGCGCAACCGGGGATCGGGAAGGGTTAGAATCGTCCGTAAAGCCATGACAATGAGATAATACTGGTGCCGCCGGAGGTCAATTTATCCGGGCTCTGTTTTTCGCGGACAAAGCGCGGGGGCCCGAGTGTAAACCCACCCTGTGCCGAATCTTATCGCCCCTTGCGGTGTGCGCCTTGGTGTTCCAAGGTGCAATCCCAAAGCCCCCCAGCCTGGACACAGCCAATGTCATTAACCGTGCCTGAGAACTCAAGAGACAGAGACTCATACGCAGGCCCACGGACTCGCGGAGGTCAGCGAGCTTGATCCATTTGAGCACTATATTTACGGCAACTATCACGAGACGCATGGAATCTTTGTCAATGAATCCGAGACCGCCTGGCAGAGGCGTTTGCAAGGTCATATCCCTGTCATGCGCCGCTTGCTACCTCCCAACAAAACGGGGCGATCTTAGACTTCGGTTGTGGCGACGGATTGCTGCTGGCGGCCGCGCAGGCACTTGGCTACAGCGATCTGACCGGGGTCGATATTTCGGGTGCCCTGCTGCAAACGGCGGCCCGGCACACCTCCGCCAAACTGCGCCATTCCGACGGCTTGGAACTCCTGAAAACGAGCCCAAACGGTGCTTTCGAGACCATCATCGCCTTTGATATATTGGAGCATCTGACGCGGCCTGAGCTCCTTGCGACGAGCCGGGAGATTGGCCGCACCCTGAAGCCCGGCGGCCGTCTGATCATCCGGGTTCCCAATGGCGGCTCTGCCAATAGCGGCCAAATCTATTGGTCCGACCTGACCCATGAAAGACTCTTTACGAGGGAGGCTTTCAACCAGCTGCTCAAACCGCTCGGCTTCGGCCTCATAGAAGCTGTGGAGATACCACCCGTGGGGGTGCATGGATTAAAAAGTGGTCTGCAAGCCGCGGTTTGGCACCTGTTCCGGGCACTGACAGTGCTTCGGATCGCCTAGGAAACCGGCCAGCTGCGAAGTCACATCCTGACGGCCAATCTCCACGTGATCGCTCATAAATCTGGGGCGGAAGGAGAAAAGCTGGTGTGACTAGCCTTCAAAGAGAGTGGGCTTCGAGCGGGAATTGCCAAGCGGATTCAAGATCGGCCAGATCGCCCAGGACAAATTGGCGCAGACCTTTCCCCCACCGCCCGCACTGTGGAGAATTAGAAACAAAAACAAACTGTTATCGAGATGTAGAATAGCGAGGAAAAATTGGTCAGCATCACTTGCTTTTTGTGCGTCGCAAGGGCATATTGTTGCGACGCGGCAATGTTTTTGCCGCCGATGCCCTCCTTGGGCGTTTCCTCCCTAGACTTGGGCCGCCTGTGGTAACGCAGGCGGCCTCTTTCGTTCCGGGCTAATTCCTAAACCCGGAGTCCGGTTCCCCCGGTCTCAAGATTATTCAGCGGCGGCGCGAGGCCGGTCGCGGCGGGCGGCCGCGGCCTCCGCAAGGGCCCCCGCGATCGCCGTAAGATCAGCGGCGACTTCGACGAATCTGTCCCCCCTGCTGACGGCCCGCTCATCCATATAGAGAGACCGGCTCACTTCGATCTGCATGGCATGGCACTCGCCCGCCGGGTTGCCATAATGCTCGGTAATGAACCCTCCCGCGTAGGGTTTGTTGCGGCGGACGTCATAGCCGCGCTGGCGCAGTTCATATTCGACGAGATCGACGAAATCCGCGGCACAGCTTGTTCCGTAGCGGTCTCCCACCACGAAGTCCGGCCTGCGCGCTGGTTCGCTCAGTTTGAACAGCGGCGGCTGCCGCAACACTCCCGACGGCATGGAATGGCAATCGATCAAGACCGCGATCCCAAAAACGTCCAGCGCCCGGTCGATCAATCCGCGCAGGCATGCATGATAGGGTTTGTAGAGTTTTTCAATACGTTCCAGGGCTTCTCCTACCGGAATACGGCGCCCATAGATTTCTTGCGCCTGGCCAACGACGCGGGCGATCGTCCCGAGCCCGCCAGCCACCCGGAGCGAGAGGGTGTTGGCAAATGCGGGCAGTTCCCCATCGAACATGCGCGGGTCAAGCTCGTAAGGCTCCCGGTTGAGATCGAGATAAGCGCGGGGAAACTTCGCCCTGATGAGAGGCGCGCCAAGCGCCGTGGCGCCGCCAAACAAAGCGTCGACGAATGCATCTTCCGAACGGCGCAGGACGCTCTCATGAAGCCGCGCCGCTTCGAGAAACCGGCGGGGATAGACATTCCCGGAATGCGGCGAGGAGAAAATCAAGGGGCAGGCCAGACGAACAGGCTCCACCACTTCGAAGGGCGGATCGAGTTCAGGCTCATGTGGCGGGTTGAGAGTCAATTGAGCGTCCCGCGGGAAGCCGCCCGGATAGCGGCTCGTTCCCCAACGATCCAATTTGGCAAGGACATGACAGTCTGTCCAGTACTATCGCTTTTTGGCAACAGGGGATGAAAAAATGGCCCAATATTTGGAACGCCTAAATTTTTCACTCGATTTTTACCTGGAGCGCCGCTTGATGATGAAGACCCGCGAGGAAATCCCATGAACGAGATGCAGCTTCCCCTCAATTGCAAAATTCTGCTTGCCGAGGACGACAACGACATGCGCCGCTTTCTCGGCAAGGCGTTGCAGAACGCCGGCTATGACGTCGCTTCGTTCGACAACGGCATGTCCGCCTATCACAGATTGCGAGAGGAGCCGTTCGAATTGCTCCTGACCGATATCGTCATGCCGGAGATGGACGGCATCGAATTGGCCCGCCGGGCGACCGAACTTGATCCCGACATCAAGGTGATGTTCATCACCGGTTTCGCGGCCGTCGCGCTCAACCCCGACAACAACGCGCCGCCGCAAGCCAAAGTCTTGTCAAAGCCGTTTCATTTGAAGGATTTGGTTAACGAAGTCCATCGGATGCTGGCCGCCTGAAAAGCACACGCTTGCCAAGCCGGGCATGTCTCGCTACCGGATATCCGCGAGTTCAACACCGCCGGCTTAGAGGAACGGACAGTTTGATCAGCATCGATGCTCGTGCCAAACGGCGTCTTTTAGGCGGTCTTGCGCTTGGTCTTGGACTTGGCCTCGCTCTCGCCGCCACGCAAGCCAGCGCGGAAAGCTTTTCCGACTGCCTCGCTGGTCTCAGGGGTCCCGCGCAAGCGAGCGGCGTCGAAGCCGCGACGTTCGACAAGGTCACCCGCGGGCTGACGCCCAATCCCGACGTGCTCGCCATGTCGCAGGTCCAGCCGGAATTCAAGACGCCGATTTGGGACTATCTCGCCGGGCTCGTCGATGATGAGCGGGTGCGCGACGGGCAAGCCATGATGGCGCGCTATGGCCAGGCGCTGGCGCTGGCGCAAAGCCGTTTCGGCGTCGATCCGGCGACCGTCACGGCCGTCTGGGGCGTTGAATCCGATTTTGGCCGCAGCTTTGGCACCCGCCCGGTGGTGCAGTCGCTCGCCACCCTCGCCTGCAGCAGTCACCGGCGCGCAAACTATTTCAGGGGCGAACTCTTCGCGGCGCTGAAAATCATTCAGCATGGCGACATCGATCCCGCCCAATTCAACGGCTCCTGGGCGGGTGCCTTCGGCCACACCCAGTTCATGCCCTCGACCTTCCTCGCGACGGCGGTCGATCTCGACGGCGACGGCCGCAAGGATCTCATCAATTCCGCCCCCGATGCGGTCGGCTCGACAGCGAATTATTTGCGCAAGGGTGGCTGGGTTTCTGGCCTCGAATGGGGTTTTGAGGTCCGCCTGCCGGAGCATTATGCGGGTCCCTCCGGGCGCACCCATAAGGAGCCGATGGCCGCCTGGGCCGGGCGGGGCGTGACCCGGGTGAATGGCGAGCATCTGCCGGGCGGCGGAAGCGCAGGACTGCTGCTGCCCGCTGGTCCCTCAGGTCCCGCTTTTCTCGTCACTCGCAATTTTGATGCGATCTATTCCTACAATGCGGCGGAGTCCTATGCGCTGGCGATCGCGCTGCTCTCCGACCGGCTTCGTGGGCGCCACGGCCTCGTGACCGCATGGCCCACCAACGATTCCGGCCTGTCGCGCGCCGACCGCCGCGAGATGCAAACGCTGCTCATGCGGCGCGGCTATGATCTCGACGGCAAGGCAGACGGCGTCATCGGGACCAAAACAAAAGAGGCGATCACCGACTTTCAAGCAAAGTCCGGCTTGCATCAGGATGGCCGCGCCTGCGTCTCGGTCCTCACCGCGCTGCGCGGCCGCTGATCCCGCCAATCGTACCAAATCGTTTCACGTGAAACGATTTGGTACGATTGAGGCAAAAAATCAGAAAATCGCTCATACTCTTTCCCGATTGCGGCGCGTGCGATCGTGAGGCGAAAATGACTGATAGGACAGTTTGGCGCATTGTGGCGCTGCTGCCACAGTTGTGGCGAATTTTTGTTCCGCCATTTTTGAGGGGGTCATTAATGGTAAAAACAGAACTGCGACGGGTGTGGTGAACGTCATAAATTTTCAGATACTGAACAGTTTCGCCATATCCGCCGCGCCGTAGAAAATATTGCCCCGTCTACCGGAACTCGATAGGCTTTTGGCCGGGGGTGAGGGCGATGTTCTACGAATTGGCGGAGGACGCAAAACCCAGCGCGCCTGACACAAAAGAGGCCGAGGCCCTGGCCGCCTCGCTCAACCGCTCCGCCGAGCGTGTCCAGACGCTGTGGTTCAGTTTTCTCATTTTCATGGTCTATTTGGCGATCGCGACGTGGACGACCACGCATCGCATGCTGTTTTTGGGAGAGCCGCTGAATCTGCCGGTGCTCAATATCAAATTGCCGCTGTTGGGCTTTTATATTCTGACGCCCGTCATTTTCGTCACCTTTCATTTTTATATGCTGTTGAACCTCGTGCTGCTCGCCCGCACGGCGAAGAGTTTTGAGGATGCACTTGGGCGAGCATTTCCCGAAGACGGCGAGCCGCGCGAAAATTTTCGCATGCGCATCGAAAATACGCTCTTCGTGCAACTTCTGGTTGGCGGCAGGCTGGAGCGCGAAGGGACCAACGCCAAGTTGCTGAGCCTCATGGCACTGATCACCCTCGCGCTCGCGCCGGTGGCTTTGCTGCTGATGATTCAGATCAAGTTCCTGCCCTATCATAGCGAATGGATCACGTGGCTGCATCGCGGTTTGCTAACGCTCGACCTCGCGCTCGTATGGACTTTATGGCCGGGGTATCGGAGACAAGCGGGCGTACGCTTATGGCCGAAGAAGAGTTGGCTGCCTTTGCCAGCAGCCACTTTGAGCGCAGCGACTCTGGCCTATGTGACGTTGGCGGCGACGTTTCCGGACGAAGGAATTTATATAGCGACCTCTTGGCTACATTTAACCATTGAAGTTCCCTCTCGGTTTCATACAGTCCTACAGGAACATAGATCGGATTCTACCTATAGCCTTCTAGACGATCATAGGAAGCTTGTGGTTAACAAATCCGACAGCATAGCAGGCATAAATTATGAAAACCGGCTATCAAGATTTTGGTATACGTTGCTTGCGCCCATTAACACTTTAGATCTGCACGGGGAAGATTTAACTGACGACGCTAAGCTTACGGATATAACCAATAAAAATGAGAGCTCGACGAACGCCCAGAGATGGGTTGCCACCCTGTCTCTCAAGGGGCGCGATCTAACAGGTGCCAACCTGGAGGGCGCCGACATTCGTCATATGGATTTTGGCGATGCGATCCTCAACCGCGCCAACCTCGACCGTGCATGGGCGATGAAGGCGCATTTCGATGGCAATGCGCAGCTGCGGGGTGCTTCGCTTGATAACGCGCTTCTACAGGGCGCTTCGCTCAATGATGCGCAACTCCAGGGCGCCGCACTCGTAGGTACACAGCAAGGATCCACGCTCTTGGGAGCGTGGATCCAATATTCCACCCTCGTCAACGCGCAGCTCCAGGGCGCCTCTCTCGATTATGCGCAGCTTCAAGGTACCTCACTGAACAGCGCGCATCTTCAGGGCGCCTCTCTTAACTATGCGCAGCTTCAGGACTCGACGCTATACGCCGCGCATCTTCAAGGCGCCTCGCTCGAATACGCGCAGCTCCAGGACGCCACGCTCAACGATGCAAATCTTCAGACAACGCGGGGCTCCAGGGTGCCTTGCTATTCAGAGCTGACCTCCAGGCCGCGTCATTTGTTCATGTATGTGTTTGGAGAGCTGACGCTCGAGGAGCGGCTTGGAAGGATACAAGGGTCACACTCCCAATCGCGAATGATCATTATGAGTGCGTCTTGACAGCGACCTACTTCTCGGCGCTCAAACAGCTCCTCGGCAACGAGGCCCACGAAATGCACACCATCTTGGAAAACATCAAGCGGCGCCTTGATTCATCTAACGTCCTGGAAGGCGAGGACGAGATGACGAAGCTTTGGGCTGCTCACAACAAAGAGACTCCCGCGCCAGCGGTTTATGAGAAGAGCATCGCCGGGCTCTGGCGTGAGGTGGGTTGTGATTCAAATGGGGCGCCTTATGTTATTTACGGATTAATCGATCGACTAAGCGGAATTGAAGTAAGCGGAATGGATGCTTTGCCCTTTCGCGATAAAAGCGACGAGGCAAAGGCTCTTGCGACTGCATTCCTCGACGAGGCGCGCTGCCCTGGCGCCCATGGGCTCTCCGAGTCAGACAAAGCGAAGCTCATAGCGCTACGCGACAGAGCTCCGCTGGGCGAACCGCAAGCCCCAAAACCGTAACGCGAAGTTCGGCGTCCGGCGCGCGCGGGAAATCGCAGCGCGCCTTTAATTGCACGGCGGCGAGTTTGGCGAGCGGATCGATCCTGTCAAGGACGCAAGCTTGCTTGCGCCGGCGAAGCCGGTGCTGCGCATCCTTGACAGGATCGATTCAGACTCGCCGAGAATTCCACCCATGAGATGAAAGGCGGAAACTCAACTCCAAACGCAGAACCGAAGCCTCAGCTCTCGGTCCTTCGCGATAAGGGCGTCCTTCGGCATCACCGCAAAAACGTGGTACATTTCAATGCATCATCCACAAGCCCCGCGCGTTAAAGCCATGTCCACGATAGACCAACGCCGCGATCAGATGTTTCCAAAACTCCGGCCGGAGGAGATCGAGCGGCTGCGCCGGTTCGGCGAGGTTCGGCAGTATAAAATGGGCGATCTCTTGATCGAGACCGGCGAACCGAGCGCCGGGATGTTTTTGCTTCTAAAGGGCACGGTTGCGGTCAGCACCCACGACGGCATGGGGCATGTGGTTCCCATCGTCGAGGAAGGGCCGGGAGAATTTTTGGCCGAAGTCGGTCAATTGTCGGGACGTGCGGCGCTGGTCGATGCTCGCGCAACAGAGGATGTCGAGGCGCTGCTCATTCCCCCCGAGCGGCTGCGCGGAGTGATCATTGCCGAAGCCGAGCTTGGCGAGAAGATTATGCGGGCGCTGATTCTGCGGCGGGTCGCGCTGATCGAGAACGGCACCGGCGGCCCTGTTCTGATCGGCCCTGCGTTGAGCCCGGAGATGGTTCGCCTGCAGGGTTTTCTCTCGCGCAACGGCTACCCGCATCAGACCCTTGACCCGGACGAGGACGCCGACGCCAAGGCGCTGGTCGAGCGTTATGCGCCCGATCCGTCCAGCTTGCCGCTCGCCGTTTGCAACGATGGAACCGTGCTCAAGCGGCCAAGCACAACGGAACTGGCGCGATGCCTCGGCATGGTGTCGTGCGACGCGGCGGACCGGGTCTACGATGTCGCGATCGTCGGCGCGGGCCCCGCAGGATTGGCGACCGCTGTCTATGCCGCCTCGGAGGGCCTGTCGGTCATCGTGTTCGATGCCAACGCCTTTGGCGGACAGGCAGGCGCCAGCGCCCGCATCGAGAATTATCTGGGATTTCCGACCGGCATTTCCGGTCAGGCGCTGACCGGTCGCGCCTATGTGCAGGCGCAGAAATTTGGCGCCGAGGTGGCCATTCCCGTGGAAGTCACGGGGCTCAGTTGCGCGGGCTCGCCGTTTTCCCTGAGTTTGGCCAATGGCCGCAGCGTCAAGGCGCAGGCGATCGTCGTCGCGGCGGGAGCCCGCTACCGGCGCCCTGCGATTCCCTGCCTCAATGATTTCGAGGGGCGCGGCATTTGGTATTGGGCCTCCCCCATCGAAGCGCGGATGTGCCGCGAAGAGGAAATCGCCCTGGTCGGGGCGGGCAATTCGGCCGGCCAAGCGGCGGTTTTTCTCGCGGGCTTCGCCGCAAAAGTCTGCATGCTCGTGCGCGGGGAAAGTCTTGCCGCGACGATGTCGCGCTATCTGATCGAGCGCATCGAAGCGCAGCCGAATATCGAGGTTCTTTGCCGTACCGAGATCACCCAGCTGACGGCCACGCCCGAAGGCCGGCTGGCGCGGATACGCTGGCGGCACACCCCGACCGGGACGGAAACGGACCGTGCGATCCGCAATGTGTTTCTGTTTACCGGCGCCGACCCCGCGACCGAATGGTTGCGGGAGTGCGGTGTCGCGCTCGACGAAAAAGGCTTTGTTCGCACCGGACCGCAATCGGCGGCAGCCTGCGCCGCGGAAAACGGCAATTTGCGCGGACCGCTCCTGCTCGAATCGAATGTGCCTGGCGTGTTCGCCGTGGGCGACGCGAGGTCTGGCTCGGTCAAGCGGGTCGGCGGCGCCATCGGCGAAGGAGCGGCTGTCGTCGCGCAGCTGCATAGCTATCTCGCGGCCCGGCCATCGGGACCGGCGGCTTCAGCCAGTCAATGACCCTGATGCGCGGCCTCGATGGCATCCAGGAGCCCTGCGTTGACGTCGAGCGTTTTCAGCGTCTTGACCGGAAGGGTCATCGCCGGTCCGCAGGAAGCGATGACGTGTGGCAGCCCCGCCGGCTGCACGGTCAAACCGTCTTGCTTCGCATCCGGCCAAAGGATGAAGTTCAGCTCGGTGTCCTTGAGGGCATCGGCGCATGCCGGATCGCTGCCGCTGTGCTTGGCCATGTCCTTATAAAGATCCGCGAGTTTCTGCGATGCGATGGTGCCCAAGGTCGAGCCATCGCCCGCCGTATCGGTGCCCGTATGTTGCGCCAGATTCGGCAGCAGTTCTGCCCAATCGGCCAGCGTGCCGGTGTCCAAGTCAAACACCAGCGCCACGGTGCTGCTGTCGGGATGGGCGCCGCCGCAAAAATAATCGTCGGTGGCAATGAGGCTCACATAGCGCGGCCCTTGCATGGGCACCGAAATCTTGCGCGTCCAATGAGCGTGCTTTCGGCCTGCCTGCAGGCAGTCCCTTGCGGCTTTTCGCACCCTCCTGTCGGCTTGCGTCAGCGCTTTGTTGATCCGCGCGATGCTGGGCGGTTCCGCGCCAGAGGCAAGCCGGGGGAAGGCGGCGACGTCGCGCATCACGGGCGGCAGCTTCTTGAGCCGGATCGGGCTCGAATCACTGGCGGCAAGGGCTTGGCTTGCCAAGACAGCGAGCAAGACAAAGAAGACGCCGCGCGCGGCATCCGGCCAGGTCATCCGGAGGATCGATTCTTGGCGCAGCCTAGCTCACCTCTTAAGAATCATCGACACTCCAGTGCGCAACTTCGGTTCCTGCAAGGTCCAAAATCCGGAAGCCGCGCGGAAGCGGCTTATGGGTCCGCTGGGCGATGACATTCGCATAGAGCGATTTCGCGTGTGTGACGACATGCGGCAGATCGGCGATGTCGGTCTCCATCCGGTCGAGCACCTCGGGGGGAGCCCCTTCGCGAAGCGTCCCAACAAATTCGATATGAAACATGGGCGGCACCTCCTAGACTTTTATTAATGTCAAGAAATTAGGGCACCGCGGAGCGATGTCAACGGCACGCTCACGCTTCTCAGATCAGATAGATCCGGTCCGGAAGCTGGTCCTCGCCGCCCGGTTCGGGGGGGAAATGCTCGGCTAAAACCTTGCCGCATTTGTCGACAGCAATCACAAACCCTTCCGCGATTTCGCCATAGGGCATGCACTCCAGAAGTGCATCGATCGCGTTCTGCCAGACCGTTTGATCGACCTTGGCGGCGATGCCGTCGTCAGCGACGATGCGTGCATAATGTTCGGCCAGCGAAACGAAAATCAGGACGCCGGCGCGGTTTTTCTTGCGCGCCATGCCGCGGATCATGAATTGCTCCATCGCGGCGCGATGAGCTTGCGCGCGGCGGGCTCCTCGGGGGATGAGATATGGCTGCAGCACGGATTCCGAGAGGATCAGAAACAGCACAACGAAAAGGACAATTTGCGCCAGAAAGATCTCGCGCACGGAGAGATTTGTGAGGGCGATCAGGAACCACGGCGCGATCAGGGCGATCAGCGCCGACCAGGCGGTCGTGGTGCTCATATAGTCGGACGACGCGCGGGCGAGCACGCAGACGATTTCCCCGGAGGTGGCCGCCTCGGCCCTCTTGATCGCGGCACTGATGCGGCGCTGGCCGTCTTCGGAAAGGGGAGCAGTCCGCGAGAAATACGCCATCACCAACTCCCCGATGCGCCGCCGCCGCCGGACGATCCGCCGCCACCGGAAAAGCCGCCGCCATCCGACCAGCCGCCGCCGGAGCCGCTTCCCCAGCCGCCGCCGCCACCCCCTCCCCGGCCGCCGGAGTTCATCAGCATGCCGAGAAGGAATGACAGTAGATTGCCGCGTTCGCGGCGCGGCGTCATCATAAAGAAAATAAACACGAAAAGCGCGAGAGCGATCCAAGGGCCGAGGTCGTCTAAGGTCGTATCCTTGTGGACGATGCGCAGATCCGGACGCTTTTCCCATTCCGAGGAATCGGTCGTCAAAACGGTGATGACGTCATCGACGCCGCGCGCGATGCCGCCGCCATAATCGCCGGTCTTGAACCGCGGCGCCATCGCATTGGTGATGATGATCTTTGACAACGCATCGGTCAGTGTGCCTTCGAGACCATAGCCGACCTCGATCCGGACTTTGCGTTCATTCGGCGCGACGAGCATCAGCACGCCGTTGTTCTTTTGCTTCTCGCCAAGCCCCCAAGCGCGAAACAGGGCGTTGGCGTAAGGCTCGATCTCGTCGCCATCGAGCGATTTTACCGTCGCCACGACGAGCTGGATGCCGGATTTCGATTCGAGCGCGGCGAGCTTTGCGGTGATCTGATCGGCGACGGGTTGCGGAATGATGTTCGCGGCATCGACGACCCGCCCGGTGAGCGGCGGAAACGCATAGGCCAAGGCGAGCCCGGCGAACGCAAGCGCCATGAGCAGGAGCGCCGCGAGGCACAGCCCGGCCATCGCGGATTTTTCCGCGCGGCGCGGCGCATGCCCGTGGCGATGCCAAACACTATCCAATGGTATCATTCCCGCGCGGGACCGCGGCAACCCCGCCGTCAAAATTTGACTTGCGGGGGAGTCTGCGCCGCTTCATTGGCGGCAAATTCAGCCATTGGTTTGTTGCCGCGAAAAAGGGTCGCGGCCCAAAGCAAGCTTGGGAAGGTCTTGAGGCTGAGATTATAGGCCCGGACTGCTTCGATGTAATCGCGCCGCGCGACAGAGATGCGGTTTTCGGTGCCCTCAAGCTGCGACTGCAAGGCAAGAAAATTCTGATTGGACTTTAGGTCGGGGTAGTTCTCGCTGACCGCGAGCAGGCGGCCAAGCGCGCCGGTCAATTGCGACTGGGCTTCCTGGAATTGCTTGAGCTTGTCGGGATCGGTCAATTGCGAAGCATCGATTCTCACGGACGTCGCCTTGGCGCGCGCCTCGACGACGGAAGTCAACACATCCTTTTCCTGCTTGGCATAACCTTGCACCGTCGCGACGAGATTGGGGATGAGGTCGGACCGTCTTTGATATTGATTCTGCACATCAGCCCATTTGGCCTTGGCCTGCTCTTCGAGCGTCGGGATTGTGTTGTAGCCGCAGCCCGAAACGCTGGCTCCAATCAGGGCGAGGGCAAAAACAGCCCGAAGCCGTGGAAAAATCCGGTTCGCCCCGGATGATTGGAAAAGATTGAGTGAAGATTTTAAGGATAAATTCATGGGTCAGACCTCCAGCTTCGGCCAAACTAATCAGTTCGGATGCGTTACGCAAAGGCACGAGACGCGCCCCCCAATATGATGCGCCTTACGTTGGCTCCTCGACCGCGGACTCGCCGCTTTCCTCAATGGCGGTCTTCAATTTTGGCGTTTTCGCCTTGCGGCGCAGCCAAGAGAAGATCCGCCAATAGGGCGTTACAATGTAAAGATGATCCCGCAGCGGCGTTTTTATGATGGTCAAGCAAAGGCCGATGCTGAACAGGCACCAGACGGCCGGCCATTCATTGATATTGGAGGTCGTGAGCTGCGAGGCGAATGGCCCGGCGAGATAGGAGAACAGGATGAAACGCCAGCTCCCATACAGGGCCGGCATAGCGAAGGCTGTGAGGAGATAAGCGGGATAGCCATTGCCGAGCCAATTCACATGCGTGAGGCTGTTGCCGATCCCATTGGTGGGAACGAGCCAGGCCAAATGCCATTCGCCTCGGACGGTGCAAAGCAATTTTCCGCAGAGCGGCCGGCCGGGCTCGCATACTCCCGCCCAAGCGAAGGGATAAAGCTGAACCAGCATCATGATCGCGCCGGCAAAACACGCGGTATAGGCAAAGGGCGCGATGCGCGCCGCCAAATCCTTCGGCATGAAATACAGCGCGACCGCGTTGATAAAAAACGGCTGGAACGTGATGTGCAGATAGCCGAACAGAGTCAAAATCTGATTGAGCGGACTGCCGCATTGATTGACGACCGTATAGCTCACGGCTTGCAGCACTTCCATGCTGGAAAAATACAAAAGGCAGCCCCACAGGGCTGGCGGCTCAGGATTGCGTTTCAGGGCTGAGTAGGCCGCACTTGCCACGCCCGTTGCCGCCAATACCGCCGACGCTTCCCCATTCCAGCACATTTTTTTATCCAAATTTCTGGTTGGCGTTCCCTTACAAGATTGTGGGCATCTGGCAAAGAGGCGGCCGCGCCCGGCTGCAGATCAAAAGGAGCAGCCTTTGCCCGCGAATTCAGCATGACAGCTCTCGATTTCGTAATATAAAAATATTACCTAAAGCTGATATAGCCTAATGTGGACACGTAATTCTCGAGCCTTAACAGGGTTCGATAATAATCGTTCGTTTGCTGCATCGGCTGATATTGGGATCAATTCAGTAAAGAGCATTAGGAAGTGTGTGGAAGGAACGGGAATCATGCTGAAATATAAGATTGAATATATGGCGCTTTGCGCATCGGCGGCCTTTGCCCTATCCGGCTTGCCCGCCGCGGCCGGCTCCTTGAGCGTTGCGACGACTTACGTTCTCGCAAGCCCAATTGGCGCTCAATATTTCGGCAGCAGCGATCTGCTCGATTCCTTCGTGGAATATTATTACGAGAAAGGCGTCCAATACGATACCATAGCCATGACAGTCGATGTGCCCGCCAGCATCATTACGAATATTTGCGAGGGCAATTCATCGGGTTATGACCTTGTCATGCTCCCTGGCAATTTCGTCTATGAGCTGCGGCGCCGCTGTCCCTCCCGGGTGATCGGGCTGCCCTTCATTTTTGCCTATGACAGCGTATCGCTCTATTCCTACGCGGTGGACATCAGTAATGGCTTGCCGTCCTCGCTTCGGGTTCCCATTGGCATCGCCGATCCGAAGGCAGACCCTTATGGCTTTGCAGCTGCCCAGATATTGGCCACCACGCCGGGCAGCGCCTATGCCAGGCACCATGGTCTTATCGAGACATTTCCGGACGCTTCGACCGTAAAGGCAGCGGTCGAGAGTGTTGGCTATGGCGCGGCAAGTATAGTCGAATATGGTTTCGTAGCCAAATCACAGATTTGCCTGAACTTTGGCGGTGTAGAGTATTATAACTTTGATACTGGCGTGTATCATCATAATTACCTGCCCGGCAATCCCTTGCATCCCTATTGGCCCATCCCTCTCGTTGGAATCAAGGTCGTCAACAAGCGCACACCCGATCAGGAAAAGGAGCTGAGCCGGCTTGTCGCCTTTACCCTGGGAATTGGCACCACGCTGGGAACCGATGGTTTGAAGGGCTATTGCATGCAGCTTCCAGCCCCCAATTCGTTTCCCGGCCCCTTTCCTTTTTTATAATGGGTGAGGACCGGGCACGCGTCGCGTGAATAAAATCGAAACGGATACGGCATCGCATCTGCTTCAGGCAGGCGTATTATTCCGGGCGTTGCGGCGGCTCTTTCCGGGGCGGGAAATCAAGGATCACAGCGTTCAATTCGCCACCGAAGATGAAAATTGCGGGCGATCATATATAAAAAAACAAGGGCAATCATGACCGGCGCGAGGCCCGCGCAGGTCGTCACGTCATTGCGCGCGCAATCAGCCACATAGGCGCCGAAGGCGACGCTGGCGGCGATCCACTTTCCGATGGTCAGCACAATTCCAGGCGCCATATCGGCGAGCGATCGTTGACCGGCGGGCAGAAATTTGTGCGCGAAAATAAGCGCCAGCAATAGCACCATACGCGATGGAGTACCGCCCATAGTGACGAGGCGGTGGAGCGGCGCGAACTTGCATGACCCGGAGGCTCGCGCGGCACCGCCGCACGTCCTGCTCCCTGCTGGTTCACTTCGGAGCCAAACCGCTCCCATACATAATCGAATTAGAATAGATAAAAAACATAATTGTTGATCTCATGTATTTACTTACTTAAATACTGTGCATCCAAAAAATGGAGCAGCAGATGTGCAACATTATTAAGGAATGAATTAGAATAAATAAAATATTGGAACATTCTGTCTGCGCGAGGCTGGATTACACGGCAGCTAACCTGGATGAGCTCACCCAACTCTGTGTCGTTGCATTGCAGCTCTATTATGATGGCGGCTGCCCGGAGGAATGCGTCGAGGCCAAGGCGCGCGCCTTCGCGGTCTGGCACCTCGCCAAAGCAGGTCGTGGCGCCCGGCCCTCAGCCCTGATCGCCCCGCCTTCCCCATGCCTCTCGTAACGGAGCACGCCGTGATGCACAGCGAAACACCACCCGCGCAGATCGCCGCCGTGCATGCGGACGCCCCCGCCGAGCGTGTATTTTTTGCCCAATACCGTTTGTGGATGGCCGGATATTGCGCGCGCGACAAGGATTATTGGGATTGCGCCCTGGCGATTTTGCGGCGTTTCGCGGCCCCCGCACCGGCCAAGATTCTGCATGCGAATTTTCGTCTGTTCACCCAAACCCTGACCGAACAGTCAAGGCGGGAGATCCTCTGGCGTTTCTCGGGCTGCCGCTGTCTTTGCGGGGATGAATTTCTGGTCTTGCGGCTCATGGCAGCTTCGCAGCGCAAGGACGCGCGAGCGGAGACTCTCACCGCCCGGCGCTTTTGGGCAGCGGCGATATTGAGGCTTTGATTTATGCCAGCAGATCGCTTGCCGGAGCCCTCAAAGACAACAGCCTTACTTTCGCGCCGATCGAGCGTCTCCCCATTGTCGCATGCCCGGCGCACCCTCCGCATAGCTACACCTTGCAATAATCGGGGAAGCCGGCCCACGAACGTCCGTCATAACGCGGGCGGTTTCGGGTGCGCCCTTGCGGATTTCGCGCGCATGATGGCGGCGTTCAATTCGCCGCCGAAAATAAAAATGGCCGCGATCAAATAAAGAAAAACCAAGGCGATCATTACCGACGCCAGCCCTGCGTAGGTTGTGACATAATTGCGGGCGAATTCGGCAAGATAGGAGCCGAAGGCAATGCTGGCGGCAATCCACATGACGATGGTCAGCACGATGCCCGGAGCCATACTGACGAAAGATCTTTGGCCACAGGGCAAAAACTTGTGCGCGAGAACCAGCGCCATTAAAAGCACCGCGCTCGCGATGGCGAACCGGCTGAATGTGACGAGACGGTCGAGGGGCTCGAAATTCGGCGCGAAATGCAGCAGCACGGACCAGAGCAACGGGGCGAAAACGACCAAGAGAGCGAGGGTCAAAAGCGAGAGGGCGCCGACGAAAACATAGGCGATGGATTCAAGCCGGAGCAGCCACCACGCCCGCATCTCCACCACGCCATAGGCACGGTTGAGGCCAATTCTGATGGCTTCGACGCCGCTCGACGAAAAATAGATCGCCAAAATCACACCAATCGTCAAAAGTCCGCTGCGCGTGTGCGTCAGAACGCTGTGGATTTCATTTGCGATTGGCGCAGCCACCTGCTGCGGCCAAGTCTGCAAGACCAGATTCACAGCCTCGTCTGCCAAACTTTTCGTGCCGAAAAAGCCGGCGAGCGCCGTGACGAAGATCAGGAAAGGAAACAGTGACGTGAGAATTGACAAGGCGATGTAACTGGCGATGGCCCAGCCATCGTCCTGCAAAAAACGCATGACGGCATCATAAACGACACCATACCAAAACCGTAGCGCTTTGATTCCCCCGCCACGCCTGCGCAGCGGCCGCAAAATATTGCGCCACCGGATGAGATTCACCCGTCGGCGGGGAGCAAAACTCGGAAGTTTTGCCTGGTCTGCCGAGGGATCGTAGTGTTCGTTATTCGTTCCCATCGCCTCACGAATCAGTTAGAGATGGCAGTATGGAGCGTGTTGTATTTTCCCTTAACGGTACACCCATCGCGGTTGCCGATCTCCTCCTCGGCGCGACGGCGCTCGCCCTGCTGCTGCTTGTGTATATGGCTTGGAGCCTCCGCAGCCGCACCCGAATGGACGGCGGGGAGGCGCTTGCGAGCCTCGAGCGGCAACGTGAAATGTTTCGCGCCATGGAAGAGATCTCGCGGCAGAACGCCGGACTGAACGGATCGTTGCGCAGCGTCGCCGATGTTTTGGGATCGCGCCAAGTCGATCTCGCGCGGCTCGTCGCCGACCGCCTCGACGCGGTTGGAATACGGGTCGGCGCTGGCCTTGAAGCCTCTGGAAAAACCGCTGGCGACCATCTGGCCAAGCTGAACGAGAGGCTGGCGGTGATCGATGCGGCGCAGGCAAGGGTCGCCGCGCTGACCCAGGAAGTCGTCGGCCTCAAGGACATTCTTGCCAACAAACAAGCGCGCGGCGCCTTCGGCCAGGGCCGCCTCGAAGCCATCATTCGGGATGGCTTGCCCGCCTCGGCGTTCGAGTTTCAATATACGCTCTCCAACAACACCCGCCCCGATTGCGTGGTCCGCTTGCCGGGCGACCCGAGGGTAATGGTGATCGACGCGAAGTTCCCGCTCGAGGCCTTCACCGCCCTGCGCGGAGCGATGAGCGAAGAGGCGCGCAAACAGGCGTCGGCACGAGTCCGTGCCGATGTCTCAAAGCATGTCCGCGACATCGCCGAGCGCTATTTCCTCGCCGGAGAAACGCAGGATATCGCGATTCTATTCGTGCCGTCCGAATCGCTCTATGCGGATTTGCACGAATTTTTCGAAGACATTATCCAAAAGGCGCATAAGAGCCGCATCATTATTGTTTCGCCCTCACTGCTGATGATGGCGGTCCAGGTCATGCAGGCGATTGTGCGCGACGCGCGAGTGCGCGAGGAGGCGCACGTCATTCAAGCCGAGGTGCGCCGCCTGATCGAGGAAGTGGAACGCCTGCAAACCCGCGTCACGAAACTCGACTCGCATTTTAAAATCGCGCAGGAGGATGTCGATCAGATCATCACCTCCGCCGGCAAGATCGCGCGGCGCGGCACCCGCATCGACCGGATGGATTTCGAGACGCCGCTGCCTGAGATTTCCGAAGGGTCTTTCGACAAAGCGGCGGAATGACTTCGCCGCCCGGCCCACTGACTATTTGGCCTTCGGCTGCCAGAGCCCGATCGCTGCGCCGGTTGGATCGAGGATGATGGAGAACGATCCTCCGTTCGGAACCTCGGTGACATCCTTCATAACCGTGGCACCAAGCGATTTCGCCTTGGCGGTCGATGCTATCACGTCGCTAACCAGCACGTAAGACAACCAAGCGGTCGGGACGCCGGGCGCAGGCGTCTGCATCAAGCCTCCGCCGGTTCCTTCGCCAACATTAATCATCGTGTAGGTGCAGCCAGGACCCATCTCGATGTCCTCCAGCTTCCAATCAAACAACGTGCCGTAAAACGTCTTTGCCTTATCGGGATCAGAAGTGGTGAGTTCGACGTGCACGAAAGGATTTGCCATGATCGCTCCTTGGTTGTGCCGCCGCGCATTGGAGAGTTTGGGCGGCGCGGCGCGAGGTAAAGCCTCGATCGTGACGATATCGTGATGGGTTTGTCGCGAATCGTGGCTATCACAACGCCGTCCGGCTGCGGATCGCGGCCGTGAGCGTCCCTTCGTCGAGATAGTCGAGCTCGCCGCCGACCGGAACGCCATGCGCGAGCCGCGTGATTTTCACGTTGAAGTCCGCCAGCAGACTGGTGATGTAATGCGCTGTCGTCTGCCCATCGACTGTTGCATTCAGGGCCACGATGACTTCCTTAACGTGATCTTGCGCGACCCGCCCTGCGAGGCTGGCAAAATTCAGATCTTTCGGGCCGATGCCATCAAGCGGCGACAAAACTCCGCCAAGCACATGATAACGCGCGCGCAAAACACCGGCGCGTTCGAGCGCCCAAAGATCTGACACCGACTCGACGACGATGAGCGTTGACGGGTCGCGGCGTTCGTCGCGGCAGAGCGTGCAGGGATCGCAGCTGTCGATATTGCCGCAGACGCCGCATGTCACGATTCTTTCATGGGCTGCGTTGAGCGCGCTTGCCAAAGGCGCCAGCAGCTCTTCGCGCTTGCGGATCAGATGCAAGGCGGCACGGCGCGCCGAGCGCGGCCCAAGCCCCGGCAGGCGCGCCAGCAATTGAATGAGCCGCTCGATCTCGGGACCCGCGACTCTCTCTGCCATCGCGGTGGAACCTTAACCCAAGGCCATCAGAAAGGCAGCTTCATACCGGGCGGCAGCGCAAGTCCGCCAGTCAAACTCTTCATTTTTTCTTCGAGCAGACGTTCGGCTTTTTTGCGGGCGTCCTCATGCGCGACGACGATCAAATCCTCAAGAATCACTTTCTCGTCGGCTTTGAGAAGCTGGTCGTCAATCGCCAGTCCCTTCATTTGACCCTTGGCGGTCAGAGTTACGCGCACCATGCCGCCGCCCGCATGCCCCTCGACTTCGATATGTTCGAGCTCGGCCTGCATTTCCTGCATTTTGGCCTGCATTTCCTGCGCTTGCTTCATCAAACCAAACATGTCGCGCATTGCTGTTTTTCCCAAATTGCGACGACTCGCGAACACGCACATGAAGCCTGCTCAAAGATCGTCTTCCAACCCATCATTAAAGACTATTTCATCATTTGTCCCGGCACTCGCCGCAGCCGCTGGATTTTCTTCCAGCACCGGCCCAGCGGCGCGGACCGCGACGATTTCGGCACCCGGGAACGCGGCGAGCACGCTTTGCACCAAAGGCTCGGCGCGCACACCCGACAGAGCTTCGCGAGTCTTGGCGTCTTCCTGCTCCTTGAGACTCGGCGCGCCGGGCGCATTCGAGACCGCGACCATCCAGCGGGTGCCCGTCCATTCCTGCAAACGCCGCGCGAGCGTTTGGGCAAGCTGCGGTGAAGCCCCGGACGAGAGCGAGAATTCAATCTGGCCCTGCTCGAACCGGACCAGCCGCACGTCGCGCTCGAGCGCGAGTTTCATTTGAATGTCGCGATGCTGTCCGGCGAGCGCCACGACGTCCTCGAAGTGGGCCAGCGTGACCGATGGCTCTGTCGAGTCTTGCGGGGGTGCGCGCAGGACGGCCATCCCGCTGGACGTCGAGATCGCCACCGGCGGACGCGCGCCGGACTCAACGCCGCGCGGCGCGGCTTGCGGCTGGTCGTTTGCCGCAAGACTAAGCTTGCGCAGCGCTTCGTCGGGGGTCGGCAAATCGGCGGCGAAACCGATTCGCACCAGGACCATATCTGCGGCGGCGAGCGGGCGCGGCGAGTCCTTCACTTCCCGCAGGCCCTTCAGCAATAATTGCCAGGTCCGGGTCAACACGGGCATCGACAATGCTTGCGAAAATTGCAGGCCGCGTATCCTCTCGTCGGCCGTCAGCGAGGTATCTTGCGCCGCCTCTTTCACGAGTTTCAGGCGTGTCACGAGATGGGTGAATTCCGCAAGGCTCGCCAAAACTTCCGAAGGGTCGGCGCCAAAATCATGCAGGTCCTTGAGGATACCGAGCGCATCTGCCATTTGGCCGTGCATAAGGACTTCGAACAAATCGATGATGCGGCCATGATCGGCGAGCCCCAGCATCGCGCGCAAGGCTTCCGCCGTGATTTTCGCGCCGGCATGGCTGCCGCCATGCGCGATCGCCTGATCGAGAAGCGACAGCGCGTCGCGCACCGAGCCTTCCGCCGCGCGCGCAATGAGGCTTAGCGCCTCATTCTCGATCGCAACGGATTCCTTGCCGCAGATCGACGCCAGATAGGTGGTCAGCACGCTCGCCTCGACTCGGCGCAGGTCGAACCTTTGGCAGCGCGAGCGCACGGTCACCGGAACCTTTTCGATCTCGGTTGTGGCAAACAGAAATTTCACATGATCGGGCGGCTCTTCCAAGGTTTTCAAAAGGCCATTAAAGGCCTGTTTGGAGAGCATATGCACTTCGTCGATGATATAGACTTTCGTGCGCGCCATGACCGGCTTGTAACGGGCGCTCTCAATGATCTCGCGCACGTCATCGATGCCGGTATGCGAGGCAGCGTCCATCTCGATGACATCGACGTGCCGCGATTCGATGATCGCCTGGCAATGCACGCCAAGCTCCGGCATGTGGATCGTCGGGCGCGTCAACGCCGGGAGGGCGCCCTTCGCGGGAACTTCATAATTAAAAGCGCGGGCGAGAATGCGCGCGGTTGTGGTCTTGCCGACACCGCGCACGCCGGTCAGAATATAGGCTTGGTGAATGCGTTCGAGGTCGAAGGCGTTCGACAAGGTTTTGACCATCGCCTCCTGGCCGATCAAATCCTCGAAGCGCGCGGGGCGGTATTTGCGCGCAAGGACGCGATACGCCGTTTGGGCTGATGCGGCCTCCGGCTGCGAGCCCGCACTTCCGCCCAATCCCAGACCCGGACCGGCGTCGTCATGGATATTTGGAGGGTGTTGCATGCGACTGTCCGGCATCGCCCGAGAGGCTTCTGGGCCGCGCCAACGCCCCGTGGCCTGGCTGGCCTGCCGGATAAACCAAGCTCTGGCCAGGCAATGGCAACGCTCAAGTTGCGAGGCGAAAGTAGGAGGCTGGACAGAGACCCGCCCGGTCTCGTTAGGGCTGCTTCCTTCCGGACCTGACCCGGTTGGCGAGTGGTGCGTCCACCGCCAACCTCCCGGCCCCTATTTGGACCACGCGGGGGATTTTCGCAAGCTTTGCGAATCTTTTTCGGCAGGCCGGGCTAGATTTCCGGTGTATTGGAGCGGTGCCGCTAGGCAAGGTCCTATATTAGCTGGCATTTATCATTTTAAAATCCGGAGTTAAGATTTACCGCCATGAGTTACTGATAAAGAAAGACCATATTGCATACAATATAAAGCCTATACAAAGCATCAAATTTGTATGAAGAATGAATAATTGAAAAAGGAAGAAAATAGCAGGGTAACTGTGATATAGAAACAATATACGAAGTACAGATAACTCTATTGATACGTTAAATACCAAATAAAATCCAAATATAGCAAATATACTATAAGATAATATTATTCGCCATGGACTCTGTCTTCCAAATTTGTGCCCTGTGTCTTTATAAACAATGCCTTGTGCGTCGATAAGAAAAATGTTTACCGCTAAAAATATAAAATCAACAATAAATGTCATTATTATTAAATATTCATACAGTTCTAAATAGTTATATAGATTAAATTGGGTCGGGCCCATCTCTGATAGCTTTTGAAATTCTGACGTTAGAAATAATAAATGCTTACCGGTCCCACTACCTTGATCGCTCGATGAGGCTGTATTTTGACTATAGCTATGAATTATCATAATAACTGCGAGGACAATATATAATAAGACGGCTATTTTTTGAAAAAAAAAGTATAATAACTTGTTTTGTTCTTATTGCGTCGACGGATTTTTTATTCATATTAGTCAATAGACCCGTTTTTTTAAGTTCCCGCACGAGGTTTCACGCCAGCAAGCTTGTTAAAAGAACCAAATATTCTTTTGGCCTGCTTAAAGACACAATTGATTTTTTGAGTCTTAGGCTGCTATCCTTGCCTAATCCCCGCACCACTTCGTCATCGGCTCATGAACTCGATGAAACTAACACCGTGACCTTATCCGTCAAGCTTTTATGGAAAAGTATCCGCAATCGTGACGACCATCGCTGCACGTGGCATCGTTCTTAAAATGGTGCGCCCCCTGAAAAGTGATCCTCCATGATGTATGGTTTTTGGAGCCTGAAGTAGGAATTGAAATTAGGAGATATCAGCTAAACGAGGCGGCCATGACGCTCTCACCCAGATTGGCGTTCTTCAACATCGTGGCGACGTTTGCCTATCTCGGGCTCGCCGTCCTCGGCGGGGGCGGGTTTGCCACTTTCTTCTCCCATCCGGCGCTGATTGCCCTGACGATTGTCCTTTTCGCGCTCTCTGGCGCCGGGCTTTTTACCGAGGGAAACCTGAGTTCCGGGGAGCGTGAGGATCGCGGAAACCGCTGGGTCCTCCCCGCCTTCGGGCTGCTCGGGCTATTGGCCGCTTTTCTACCCGCCTACACGGACCGGATCGGATTTTGGACTTTTGGCGGGGAGAGTATTCGCTGGCTTGGCGTTCTTCTCTTCGCCGCCGGTGGTGCGCTGCGGCTTTGGCCTGTCTTTGCGCTGGGCCACCGGTTCAGCGGATTGGTTGCCATCCAACCCGGGCATACGCTGGTCACGACAGGGATCTATCGTGTGATCCGCAACCCCAGCTATCTGGGGCTGCTTGTGAATTCGTTGGGGTGGGCGCTGGCGTTTCGTTCGGGTGTTGGCGTGCTGCTCGCGGCGCTGATGATCCCGCCGCTCGTCGCGCGCATGGGCGCGGAAGAGCGGCTGCTGAGCGCGCATTTCGGCGCCGAGTATGAGGCTTACCGCGCCCGCACTTGGCGGCTAATTCCAGGGCTCTATTAAAAGCAAGGTGCGACGCTCCAGGCGCGCCGCACCTAAAAATTTACTGGAAGCCGCCGGACGCCGTGATACGCTCGCCCGTCAACCATCCGGAATTGTCGGAGGCCAGGAACACCGCAACCCGCGCGATATCCTCCGGTTGACCGGAGCGGCCAAGCGGCGTTTCCGCCACCGTGTTCGTTTCGAAATCGCTTCCAATGAATCCGAGTTGATGGACGCCTTCGGTCTCTACGAGACCCGGAGCGATGGCGTTGACCCTGATCTTCCGGCTTCCCAACTCCTTCGCAAGGACGCGGGTGACCTGGTCGAGGGCGCTTTTGGTCGCCGAATAGACGACCGAATTCGGGATCGCCTTCTCACTTGCGACAGAGCTGAGATTGATCACGCTTCCCCCCGCGGGCCCGAAATATTTGAGCGACTCTTGTGTCGCGAGGATCGTCCCGAGCACGTTGATGTTGAACTCCCGGTGGAACTCTGTCTCCGTCACGGTCTCAATGGACTCGAACGCATAGACCCCCGCATTGTTCACGAGCACGTCCAGCGCTCCGAAGACCTTTTTTGTCTCCGCGAACAGACGCTGCACGTCTTTTGCTTCGGCCACATTTCCATGCACCGCGATCGCCTTGCCGCCCTTACTGGTGATCTCGGCGACGACCCGCTCCGCCCCTTCCTTGCTGGAGGCGTAATTGACCACGACCGAGGCACCCGCGGCCCCCAAGGCTTTCGCGATGGCCGCGCCAATCCCCTTCGACGCGCCGGTCACAACGGCAACTTTGCCAGTTAATTGGCTCATGTGCTTTCTCCTGTCAGTTCGATATTTCGGTAACTATCTAAGTATCCAAAGCGGAGAGTGCAAGAGCGCGCAGGCCGACGCCGCTAAATTTTTGAGAGCCGGTCGAGATAGGCGCCCAGCACGTCGCGCTGGAGGGAAAGATTCATGAATTTGCCTTCGCGAGCAATCTGGATCAAACCCGCCGTCTCCAACTCCTTAATGTGGTGCGAGAGTGTCGCGGCACTGACATCGTGGGTTTCGTGCAGCGTCGTGCAAGGCGTTGGCGCGGCACGTGCGCCGATCTCCTTAAGAATCTGATATCGGCGCGGCTCTGCCAAGGCGCGGGAAATCCGCTCGAACTGGCGGTCTGTGAGGGCGAAGGGCTTGGCGTTTGCCATGATTTTTACTCAACAATCGCGGCCCCGCCCATCCACGAAAACCTTTTGGGCGAACGCTAAAAGACAATATAGGCAGCGCGGAGCGTCATCACCAGAAGAATGAATGAAGCCGCCATGAAGATGGAGAATCGAATGATGATGACGTTGATGGCCGCCTGCACGAGACTGTGAACAATCCGCAGGCCAACATAAAGCCACGCCAAACCGGTGTTCAAACCACCGTCCGCACCGGAAAAGGCCAAGGTGAGAACCACCGCATAAAAGAGTGTCGGCTGCTCCATCAGATTGTTATAGTTGTCGGCCTTCCAACGCACCTCAGCCGGAAGTTGTGCATGAAACTCTTCAGCTGGACGCTGTGGGTCGAAAACTATTTTCGATTTTATGACGGCTGGGATACGCGTTGCGTAGAGCCAAGCCCACATCACAAAAGACCAAAGGACAAGCGCGATCAACGGCGCGAGAAGAGGGCTGTGCAAAGGTCGCTCCCATGAAGAGGCGCAGCAAATTGCTGCTGGGGTTTAAACCGCCGTCCCGTGCAAATCGTAGGCGTCCGCCCGTTCGATTTTCACCGTAACGATATCGCCCTGCCGCAAAGGGCGGCGCGCAGCGACGTGCACCTTGCCGTCGATCTCGGGGGCATCGCCCTTTGTGCGGCCAATGCCCGAGCTAGGGCCGCCATGATCGAGGATGACGGATAAGCGCTTACCGATTTTATCCTTGAGTTTTCTGGCGCTGATTTTCTGGCATGTTTCCATGAACCGCTTGTAGCGGTTTTCTTGCACCTCCGGCGGTACATGCGGCAGGCCAAGGTTGTTCGCCACCGCGCCCGCGACCGGCTCATATTTGAAGGCGCCCGCGCGGTCGATCTTTGCCTCTTGAAGCCAATCGAGAAGCAGCTCGAAATCTTCCTCGCTCTCGCCGGGAAAGCCGACGATAAAGGTCGAGCGCAAGGCCAAGTCAGGGCAGATTTCGCGCCATTTCGCAATCCGTTCGAGCGTCCTATCGGTGCCGCCTGGCCGCTTCATCGCGCGAAGAATTTTTGCTCTTGAGTGCTGAAACGGAATGTCGAGATAGGGCAGGATTTTTCCCTCTGCCATCAATTCGATGACCTCATCGACATGCGGATAGGGATAGACATAATGCAGTCTGATCCACACGCCGAGTTGGCCAAGCTCCCGCGCGAGGTCGAAAAATTTTGCCCGGACCGGACGCTCCTGAAATGCGCTTTCCGCATATTTAAGGTCGACGCCATAGGCGCTCGTATCTTGCGAGATGACGAGCAGTTCCTTGACGCCTGCAGCAACGAGCTTTTCAGCCTCGCGCAAGACATCAGCTGCCGGGCGGGACACGAGATCGCCGCGCAGTTTTGGAATGATGCAGAAGGTGCAGCGGTTGTTGCAGCCTTCCGAAATTTTCAAATAAGCATAGTGGCGCGGCGTCAGCTTGATGTCTTGCGGCGGCACGAGGTCAAGAAAGGGATCGTGCGGCGGCGGCGCCGCTTCATGCACCGCTTGCATGACGGAGGCAAAATCCTGCGGCCCGCTGATCCAGCGAAGGTCTGGGAATTGTTCCAAAATCGCACCGGGCTCGGCACCCATGCAGCCGGTGACGATGACCTTGCCATTTTCGGCCGCGGCAGCACCAATGGCCGCTAGCGATTCCGCCTTGGCGCTGTCGAGAAAGCCGCAGGTGTTGACGATGACTGCCGCCGCGTCTTCGTGAGTCTTGGAAAGTTCGTAGCCCTCCGCCCGCAATCGGCCAATGATCCGTTCGCTATCGACGAGCGCCTTGGGGCAACCAAGCGACACGAAAGAAATTTTCGGCGCAGGCTGCGCCGAAGCAGAAGATGCGGGGATTGGCTCTGAATTCATGCGCCTGATTGGCACGCATGAGAGCATCTGGCAAGCGGCGGGACGGTCACGGGTTTTTCTTCGGCGTCTCTCTGTCCAGCAGTGCGCGCTTGCGTGCGACACCCCAGCGATAACCGGAGAGCGCGCCATCGGTGCGCACGACACGGTGACAAGGGATGGCCACCGCGATGGGGTTTGCCGCGCAGGCGCTGGCCACCGCGCGCACCGACTTCGGCGCGCCGATCCGCCTGGCAATGTCCGTATAGCTCGCGGTGGAACCGGCGGGAATCTCCCGCAACGCTTGCCACACTCTTTGCTGGAACGCCGTGCCGCGGATGTCGAACGGCAGATCGAGACCGAGCGATGGTGCTTCCACGAAGCCGACCACTTTGGCGACGAGCTTCTCAAAACCTTTGTCGCCGCCGAGCAGCTTCGCCCGTGGAAAACGGTCTTGAAGATCGTGCGCGAGGACGTCAGGATCGTCGCCCATAAGGATGGCGCAAACGCCCTTCTCGCTTCTCGCCACGAGGATAGGGCCAAGCGAGCTTTCTCCGATGGCAAAGCAAATCTCGACGTTTTCGCCGCCATCGCGGTATGCTGTGGGGGTCATGCCAAGCATCCCGTTTGAGGCTTCATAAAACCTCCCGCTCGAATTAAACCCGGCGCTATAGATCGCGCCGGTGACCTTCGCGCCGGGCTTTGCAAGCGCGTCCCGGACACGCTCGGCGCGACGAGCGTTCGCGTAGGCGCGCGGTGTCAACCCAGTAACGGCCTTGAAGAGCCGGTGAAAATGAAAGGCACTCAACCCTGCCTTGCGCGCCATGTCTTCGAGGCTTGGGATTTCCGGCGCGGCCTCGATGTAACGGCAGATTTCCGCGACTCTTGCGGCGTTCGGCCTGGACAAGGCAGGCTCACGCGGCCTGCATCTCTTGCAAGGACGGAAGCCCGCGTGTTCGGCCTCCTTTGGAGTTTTGTAAAAGCTGACGTTTTGCGGCTTGGCCAAGCGCGCAGCGCAGGACGGGCGGCAGTACACGCCGGTCGTCCTCACCGCGTAATAGAATTGGCCATCGAAGTTGCGATCTCGGGCGATGACGGCCTGCCATCTTGCGTCCCGAGTGGCGGAAACTCCGGCGATTTCCGGTGTGTTGCACATACGCCCCTGCTCCGTCGCGGGTTTGATCTTGAGGTTTATTTAGTCTGTTGGATGACGCTATGCACTCCGGCTCTTGCTTTCAAATTCTATCAAGCAAGCCAAAACGTCTTTTCCGCGCAGGCTTCGCAACTTTTTCCGGCATACGCCGGTAATAGCCTCTAACGAGACTGAAATGCGAAAGCGCAGTTTCGTTGTTCACAGCCGCCCGGCGGCAATTGTAAAACAGGGAGAAATTTCATGTCGTTCGTTCGCAACGCGGCGTTTGCCGCTGCCGTGAGCGCTGCCGCGCTCGGCGGCACCGCGCTCACCTCTTTGACCCCCGCCTTCGCGGAAATGACCGTGGAAGTCGGCGGCGCGCCAATGTATCCTTCAAAGAATATCATCGAAAACGCGGTCAATTCGAAGGATCACACGACACTTGTCGCGGCGGTCAAGGCGGCGGATCTCGTCGAAACCTTACAGGGCGATGGGCCGTTCACGGTCTTCGCGCCGGTCAACAAGGCTTTCGAGAAATTGCCCAAGGGCACCGTCGAAACCCTTCTGAAACCCGAAAACAAGCCAACTTTGGCTGCTGTCCTTACCTATCATGTTCTCCCCGGCAAAATTTCCGCCGCCGATTTCATCGCGGCGGTCAAGAAAGGTGGCGGCGAGGCCATGTACAAGACCGTCGAGGGCGAAGAGCTGACCATCAAACAAAATGGCCGCAGACTCGAGGTCATCGATGCCAAGGGCTATAAGTCCTTCGTAACGATCGCCGACGTCAACCAAAAGAATGGCGTCATTCACGTTGTCGATACGGTGCTTCTGCCGAAAAGCTGATCACTCTGACCGGGCTGGACCATTCCAAAAACTGGTGTGGTCCGGCCGCCGCGGTAAGGTCCTCGTCATGTCCATGCCGTCCGTCGTTCTTCTGCCGCCGCACGCGAACGCCCGCCAGCCACTCATCCACCCGCTGATCGTCCGTATCACGCATTGGATCAATGCGGTTGCGATCATTGTGATGATCATGAGCGGCTTGGAGATTCACAACGCCTATCCGACCCTGCCCTTCAAAGCGCCGCGCATGTTGACGCTTGGCGGCTGGCTTGGCGGCGCGACGCAATGGCATTTCGCTGCCATGTGGGTGTTGATGACAAGCGGGCTCACCTATGTAACCTACGGCTTTATCTCCGGCCGGTTCAAACGCAAGTTGCTGCCGATCTCGCTTAGCGAGGCCGCAGCCGACGCAAGAGCGGCGCTTTCGGGCAGGCTCTCGCACGACGATTTGTCGATCTATAACGCCGTGCAGAGGCTTCTTTATAGCGGGGTGATTTTGGCTGGCATTGTCGCGGTCCTGACAGGACTTGCGATTTGGAAGCCGGTGCAACTGCAAACTCTCACTTTATTCTTTGGGGATTTCGGCCGGGCGCGGATCATCCATTTTTTGGCGATGTGCGCGATTTTTCTGTTTCTCGCTCTTCACGTCGTGATGGCCTTGGCCGTGCCAAAGAGTCTCCGCGCGATGATCCGCGGCCGCTGACAGGTCGGAGGAACCATGTTCGGAAAATCCCGTGCGCCCCACAAAGATACCGGCGTCATTCTCAGGGAAACAGCCGGCCGCCTCGATATGCCGGCGCGCCGAGTGTTCCTGCGCAACGCGATCGGACTTGGGTCGCTGACGTTTCTGACCGGCTGCGATGTGGTCGATGGGTTTTCTGCCGAGCGGATGCTGCAAAGCGTCTCCGATTTCAACGACCGCGTGCAGGCTCTACTGTTCGATCCCAACAAGCTCGCGCCCGAATATCCCGAAAGTGCGATTACGCGGCCTTTCCCTTTCAACGCCTTTTATTCGGAAGACAAAGCACCGGTGATCGATCCAGGCGATTTCCATCTGGACGTCACCGGCCTTGCCGAGACCAAGAAGCCGTGGACGCTCGAAGAGCTTTATGCGCTGCCAAGATTCACCCAGATCACAAGGCATATCTGCATTGAGGGGTGGAGCGCCATCGGCAAATGGACCGGCGTCCGCTTCTCGGATTTCTTGACACGGATCGGGGCCGACACCAGCGCCAAATATGTGACCTTCCGCTGCGATGACAATTATATCACGAGTATCGACATGCCGACCGCGCTGCATCCGCAGACGCAACTGACGTTCTGGTTCGATGACCAACTGCTCCCGCGCAAATATGGCTTCCCGATGAAACTACGAATCCCGACAAAACTCGGCTTCAAAAATCCGAAGCATATCGGCGAGATCGAAATCGGCAATGAGTTTAACGGCGGCTATTGGGAGACCTACGGCTACAATTGGTTCAGCGGACTTTGATATCGACCGGGTCCGCCGCTGACTTGCGCGAGAGCAATTCCGCTTTCTTGCGAGCCTGTGCCAAGGTCCGCTCCTTCAAGGAATCATAAAGGGCCGGTTCGTGCAGGATCGTCGCGACGGTCATTGCGGAAAAGCAGGCTGCCAGCATCGGCAAAAGCAGTATGGAGTTGTCGGTCATCTCGGTGACGAGGATCATACCCGTGAGCGGCGCCCGCACGACGGCGGCAAACAATGCCGCCATTCCGACCAGCGCGAAGGCGTTTGCATGGGTGCCTGGACCAGCCACGCTGAGGTCAACAAGCCCCCCGAAGATGAACCCCATCTGCGCCCCAAGGACAAGCAGCGGCGCGAACACGCCACCCGGCGTACCAGCAGCATAAGAGGCGGCGCCAAGGAAGAGACGGAGCACATAAATGAAAGGAAGAAGAACGAGCACCGCCTTGCCGTCGAGAGCGCTTTGGGTCAGTGCGTCGCCACCACCGGCAAGGTCCGGCTCGAACCACGCCAACGCGCCGACGGCCGCCCCGACCAGCGCGGCGCGAACTTCCACCGGCCAGCGGGCGAGACGATCGGCAATCACGAGCGCGCCGAGCAGCACGTGATTGTAAACAATGCCGAGCAGGCCCGCGATGGCGCCCAATGCAAGGCACCAAAGATTATCGCCGAGGACAGGATACGCCACATTCGTCACGGCGAAATCCGGCGCCGGGCCGGTGAAGAGCCTTGCCACGACGATGGCGCTGCCCGAAGCTCCGAGCGCGGCAATGGCGTTGCGCGTATCGAATTTCCGGGTGAGTTCCTCCAGGACGAAGACCGCCCCGGCGAATGGCGCATTGAACGCGGCAGCAAGCCCAGCACCTGCACCCGCCGCGAGCAGAGATAGGCAGTCGGCGGGATCCCGGCCAAGAAATTTCCCGAGCAAATTCGCAAGAGTCGCGCCCATTTGGACGCAAGGCCCCTCGCGGCCGAGCGCGAAGCCCGCACCAATTGCGAGCAGACCGCCGAAGAATTTGACTGGCAGCAGAATCAACGGCGCCGGCGGCAGCTCGCCGTTAAGAACCGCCTCCACATGAGGAATTCCGCTGCCCGCGGCATTTTCGCTGAAACGCCGCACCAGCCAAGCGCCAAGCGCCCCAGCGGCGGCGGCGCCCATGATCAAGAGGCTGGCGCCGAGAAGCGGCTCGCCATGCCATACAACGGGCAGGGAAAGGCGGAAACGATCCGCCGCCTCCAAAGCAACCCGGAAAAGCCCGCAGATCAGTCCGGCGCCAGCCCCCGCGATGCCAGACAGCACGGCCAGCGGGACCAATCCCGGCCCCACGAAAATCCGCGACGCAGGTTGGATATAGGAACGCAGGCGCCGGAAACGCACCACGTCCAGCGCATCCTCGCCCGGCGCGGTTTCCTCAATGTCCTCGAAGCCGGCGCCGGCGCCAGAAAAATATGTTTCGATCACAAGATCGTTGGGACCGCCGATTTCGATGAGATGGACACTTTCATCGCAGCGGATGGCGACAAGTTGCCGTTGTCCATCCAGCGCGGCGCTCTTAACGATGCCAAGACGGCCCGTGCCGAGGCCCTTTGGCGGGCGAATTTTGTACCCGAACAGCGGGCCAAACGCCGATTGCAGGATGTGCGCCCCGGCAAGGAAGACGAGTGCCGCGATGACATATGTCAGCGTTTCGCCTTGGAAAAACGCATCGCTTAAGGCCTGCATCAAGGCGGCTCACTTGCAAAACGCGGCAGGCACCCCGACAATTTATCGTGTTTCCGCAACCGGAAATGCATCGTGGCAGCAGACGCAGATTTTGTTTCCGTCTGGGTCACGGAAGTATGCTCCATAATAATTTGGGTGGTAGTGCGGCCTCAAACCGGGCGGCCCCTCGCAAGACCCTCCGTTTTCCATAGCCCTATCATAAGCGGAATGGACAGTTTCGCGATCCGGGGCGAGCAATGCGACCATTGGGCCATTTCCGGGAGCCGCCGCTTTGCCGTTAAAGGGCGATCCGACCACAAAGAGGGGCCGCAGATGATCCTTCGCCCTCCAACCAGCCCAAGGTTTGTCGGCTTCATAGAACGTCAGCCTTAAATCGAGGGCATCCATGATCGCCATATAGAATTTAAAAGCGCCGTCGAAATCGTTGACCCTCTGAATCCAGCGATGGGGGACGCTAACGGCGGGACACGTTAGAACGGCGTCGAAAGATACAGCAGGCAACCCGACACCGTCGTCGCCGCGGGGTGCGCGCTGCCTTGCGGCGCGAGATGGAAATCGCCGGGCAACAACGTCAGATCGCCCATGACGAGATCGCCTTCAAGGACGACGCATTCCTCGTGGCCCTGATCGTGAAGATGGGATTCATAAATAGATCCGGGCAAGGCGCGCACCAGAATCGAGCGGCGTCTGGCGGCAAGATCCTCGAAGAGCACCGTGAACGTCACGCCCGGTGACATCTCCTCCCACTCGCCGGTGCCCGCCCGCTTTGTCAAAGGGACGGGAACTTCCCGCAGATCAGCATCGATCCCTGCGGCGATCTTGCCGAAGAGCTCTTCCGGAGGAAGCTCCGGGGCCGCGAGAAGATCGATGACGGCGAAATTGTCCTGCCAAAGCTTAATCTTGCTCCGCAATACCGGATCGGCCGCGAGCCGCGCCTCGCTGTCCGCACGAGCAGCACCACGCGTGAGGCCAAGCACATAGCTGGCGGCGGTTTGGTCAAGATCCTCGGACATCGTTTTCCATACTATTCCTTACCCATTCTTACCCATACAGCGTGCAAGTTCGCCAATCGCGCGGTGAACCCACGACTTTACGCTTCCGAGCGGGGCGCCCATTTGCTCCGCAAGCTCCTCGTAACTCAGTCCCTGCAGATAAATCAGAGTAACGCACTTCCTGTATTTTTCACTTAGCTTCTTTAGACATTGCCGGACGTCGGCCGCCACAACCGGATCATCGGAAGACCGTGCCTCGACAGCCGCCAACACACCCGCCTCATCGAGCGAGACGGTCGGCGGCGGCGCGGCGGCGATCCGGCTTAGGGCACAATTGCGGGTCACCACGGCCATCCACGCCATAGCATTACCCTTGGAAGCGTCAAAAAGATGCGCCTTATGCCAAATTCGGGTCATTGCTTCCTGGAGCACATCCTGGGCCAGGTCGCGGTCCCGCATGAGGCGCACGCAAATGCCGAACAGGACGGGCACGGATTTGTCATAAAGGGTACGGAAAGCCTTGCGGTCGCCCCCGGCGACGGCTTTAAGCAGGCTGCATAAAACCTCATTCGACTCGGCAAAGACCAGATGACCGCGTGCCATAAGGCCGTTCCATCGAGATAAACAGCGTGAAGCCCTCGCTCCCTTAGCAGCTAGGCCCATGTCCGGCCAGTGGTTTTTCAATTCTGACGTTCCCGGCATAGGCTCAGCTGCGCACGGATTTTAACGGGCCGCGTGCATCCGGGAAAAGGGTACGGTAGAATGCCGGGCATGACGAAAAATTCTGGGCCGAAGCAATTTGCAAGGCGGCTTTTGCCGCAGCCAGCGTCCGTGGCGTTGCTGGTGGTAAGTTTGCTGTTTTGCCTAACGGACAGCAACCCCGCATTCGCGCAAGGCGATCCATTCGCCTGGTTCGAGCAACTGTTCCGCCCACCCCCATCAAGCCGTGTCGCGCGGCCGCGGCCGGAATTTCACCGGGCAGCGCCAGAGGCACGGCGGCCACGCTATCCATCGGGCGAGCGCGCCTCCCGCCGCTCTCCCGATCGGCCGGGGGGAAGTAAAATCGCAAAGTCGCCTGCCAACCCCGCTGTTCCGCCTACCTTTTTTGTTGCGGTGCTTGGCGACAGCCTTGGCCAGATGCTGGCGCAAGGCTTGGACGAAGCATTCGAAAACCGGCCAGAGGTCGCCATTCTCCACAAGGCGAAGGAAAGCTCAGGTCTCGTCCGCGACGATTTCTACGATTGGATCAAGGCGACCCAGGATTTGCTCGCGAGCGGCGAAAAAATCGATTACGCGGTTATGATGATCGGCAGCAACGACCAGCAAACCTTGCGCGATGCCAATGGCAGTTATGAGCCGGGATCGCCGGAATGGCAGACCGCCTACACGCAAAGGATCGAGGCGATCGCTTCGCTGTTCCGCGAGAAGAAAATTCCTTTGATCTGGGTTGGGCTTCCGATCCTCAAAAGCGAGCATCTCTCCGCCAACGCCCTAAACTTCAACCAATTTTATCGCGCGTACGCCGAAAAGGCAGGGGCCACCTATGTTGATGTATGGGAAGCCTTCGCCGACGAGGCGGGTCACTACAGCGTTTCGGGTCCCGACATCAATGGCCAGACGGTGCATTTGCGCGCCGCCGACGGGGTGCACTTTACGAAGGCCGGCGCCCGCAAGCTGGCGCATTTCGTTGAACCGGAAATTCGTAGAAAGCTCGACGAGATGCAGCCGAAAATCGAGCCCGACATGACGCCTCCTGCCGCGTCCAATCCAGAGGCTGGTCCGGGGGACGGCGCTGCGACGCCATCGGCCGTATCGGCGTTACCGAGCACCGAAGCCGCGCCGCCACCAAAACCCATTGCCGGCCCAGTGCTGCCGCTGACCGCTCCTGTCCTTGCCCCCGGGGGTCAACTTGCGACACGGGCGGCCCCCACGGGGGCCGCGAATACCGAGGCGCGGAAATTGATTGACCAGACTCTGCAGCAGGGAAATCCGGTGGCTTCCAAGCCGGGCCGCGCGGATGATTTCTCGTGGCCAAGACCTTAGCCGACGACGGCCTTAGACAACGAAGACCCTGGGTGACGAAGACCGCCGCTTACGGAGATTTTTGATCCGGCCGCGATGGGTCAGGCATCCCGAATCAGACCCGCCCAAAAAATTGCGATTCGCTGATCGCTGGCGTGGAACAAACCGCACAGCTTCCGCGTTAATAAATCAGCAACCTTGATTGCAGCTTTTTTTTGACGGGGATACCCAGCGAATGTTGAAGATGCTTGTTACGAATAAAAATATGTTTGCCGTTGCCGGACTCGCCACGCTGCTCGCCACCGGGGCGCAGGCTTTCGACGGAGGCTCGCCCGCCGGACTGATGAACAGCCAAATTCAGCCGGCAAGTCTGCCAACCGATGTGCAGCGGCAAGTCCAGCCAACCCGCATATTGGTCGATGATCCGACACATGCGCGCGCAGGAACGATTACCATCGATACCAAGGAACGTTATCTCTATCTGTCGATGGATGGCGGCAAGGCGATGCGCTATTCGGTTGGGGTTGGGCGCGACGGCTTTGGCTGGAATGGCCGTGCCCGCATCGGGCGGCGCGCCGAATGGCCGACATGGACCCCACCCGCAGCGATGCGGTTGCGGCGGCCTGAACTGCCAAAAGTGATGGAAGGCGGCCTCTCCAATCCGCTCGGTGCCCGCGCCATGTATCTTTACAATGGTCAAGGCGATACGATGTTTCGCATCCATGGGACCAATGAGCCGAATACGATTGGCCGGGCGGTGTCTTCCGGTTGTATCCGCCTCCTGAACGACGACATCGTCGATCTTTATGACAGGGTCAAAGTCGGGGCGCCCGTCAACGTGCTCTAAACCATTATTCATTGATCGAGACGGAGAAGGACTGGTTTGGCCGCTTGCCAAACCAGTCTTTTTTTGTTTTCAAATCCGCGTGTTAGGCACAAAATCTCGAATGCGGCCGCCGGTTTTTGCCGTAAATTTAGATTATTGTGAGCCTTTCAATGTGGTGGTGGGTGAATTCGAGTCTGATCATGAGTGCAAGATCATTGGTCCTGAAAGTGAGTTTGGCTGCCGCCCTGGCATTCGCGCTGCTGCTGCCGGCCGCGTCGGCTTTTGCGCAATGGCATGATTATTCGGGGTACCAAGCCTACCCTGCCTATCCATCCAATGGTTATCCGGGCTACCCGTCCTATCCCGCCTATCCGGCGTACCCTGCCTATTCCGAACCTTACGAGGTGTATCCGGGCGATCCGCCGCCGGCTCAACATTACCGGGGGCGCCAGACCTATGGGGCGCCATCTTATGTGGACCCCTATGAGCCGGCGTCGCGCGGTCAACCCTATGGGGGCCAGGATCCCGAACTCGCCATCAATCAAAGCCAGAAAACCGCGGCTGTCGTGCAAAACCCAACCCGTGAGGCGCCAGGAACGATTGTGATCGACACGCGCTCGCGGCATTTGTACCTGGTTCAATCTGGCGGTGATGCCATTCAATATGGCATTGGCGTCGGACGTCAGGGGTTCGAATGGAAGGGCATCGCGCGAGTCGGCCGCAAATCCGAATGGCCGCGCTGGATTCCGCCGAAGGAAATGCTGCAGCGCCGCCCCGATTTGCCAGAAGAGATGGAGGGCGGCCTTGAGAATCCGCTCGGCGCCCGCGCGCTCTATCTTTTCAAGGGCGACAAGGACACGCTGTTCCGCATCCACGGCACCAACGAACCCGACTCGATTGGCAAGGCAGTTTCGTCAGGCTGCATCCGGATGATGAACGCCGACGTGATCGACCTTTACCAGCGGGTTGATGTTGGCGCCAAGGTCGTCGTGATGTAGCCAAAAAACCTTGCTGCTTTTGGAAGCACGCCTCTAAATTTGATGAGTGAGACGCGCCGCTAATTATTGGTTGTCATTAAATTGTGTTGGAACCTGTGCCGTTTTCCAACGTTATTCAGTAACGCTGATCGCAGTTGCGTCGCCGACATTTCGGTGACTTGCGAAGGGCGTTCGGGGGGCTTCATTCCAGGGCAGGCAAAGCCGGTGCCGTTATCGCGCCGACCGACGAGATTCGTTCGCTGACCAATGCCCCTCCCGAAGGCAACCTAGGGAGAAAATTTATGAATTTACGTTTGTTTCAAACAGCAGTGGCTTTCGTCGCTATCGCTAGCCTTGCCCCATCCGCCAAGGCAGCAGACAAGCGCTTCATGAGCACGCCGAGAGATACAAATATCTATTCCCGGCCTGCGAGCCGTGAGGATTTGAGACCGCTTGCCACCCCCAAATTACCTGCATTTATCGCCAGCATGTTGGTGGTCGACCCTGTGGTTAACAACATAGATCCGACGTTGTTGATGAGCTCCACATTCGGGTTCAGAGGAGAAATTAGCATCGCTGCCGTCCAGAGCAGTCTCGATAGCAATATAGGTAACAAGATCGTCCTTACCGATTTTGAAGAGCAATGGGGCGCCACCGCACCCCTCTGGCTTTCTACAAATGGAGGCACAACTTGGAGTAAAAACTTCGCGATCAATGCGCCGCCCGGGGATCCTGGGGCTGTGGGCTGCCCCTGTGATCAGACGGTTGATTTCAACCCACTCACGGGTGCCCTGGCGGGCGTATTTCTTACCAACGACGCGATATTTAGTGCACTTAGCAGCAAGCTCACGATTTCACCGGGCGCATTCAATTATTTCGCAGTGGGCGGAGTGGCCCAAAAAGTGAATCACCTTGTCGCTGGAAGCGACCCGGATCAGCCTTGGCTGCTAACCGGCGGCAAGCCCGGCGCGGTCAAGAAATCAGAAAATGTTTACGTCGCCTATGACGATTTCAACGGCGCTCCCGATATGCGCGTGGCCGTCGCCGCGGCCGGTTCAGGCCCTCTCCAATTCACCATCGACAACCGCTCCGGATTTTCCGGTGGCGCCATCAATCCCGGCCATCGGCTGGCGATCGATCAAAATTCTGGCGCTGTCTATAGTTTGTTTCAGCGTAGCCTAGGTGCTGGAGCTGGCGGCTCGAAGAATATCGACTACATGCTCAACCGCTCTACGGATGGTGGGCAGACATGGGGACTCAACGGCAGCCCGACAGGCATCGTGGTTGCGAACGCCGATAGCACGCAGCCGCAGCCGAAATTCTGCACAGTCAATGCACTGCTCGGCGGCGTCGACCACGCCGCTGTCGATCCCAAGACCGGAGACGTGGTCTATGTTTACGGCAGCCGTGATCCCGTAACCGGCAACAACCGGCTGGCCATGCGGCGGCTTACCTCAAATGGCGCAGGTGGACTTAACATCGGACCGGAACTTTTTGTCACTGGGCAAGTGCAAGCTGCCATTCCGTCCGTGGCGATCACCACAAACCGAACCATTGGCGTTTTCTTTTACACCTGCGACGGGACCTCGTTCAGCGGATTTCCAATCATCACGGCGCATTTCAGCACCAGCACCGATCTCGGAAATAACTTCTTTGACAACACGCTTGAGAGTTTCCTCTCGCCGGCCATAGACAACGGAGACTCACGGCAGCGCGTGCTCGGCGACTATCAACAAGTGAAAGCCATAGGCAACACCTTCTTCGGTGGTTTCGCCGGGAACCGATTTGGATTTCATCCGGCGTGGCCCTTGTCAATCACGGACCCGGTCTTCTTTAAAGTGCAGATCGGCGGATGAAACCCGCACGATGTGCTTGCAGCTGCGATCTTGCGGGAGCGAGCAACCGCTCCCGCTAGGACGCTAACTCGATGCAGCTATAGGGCCGCATGGCTCCAGACATGGAATCACCCACATAGCTGACAAGGGTTACACGGGTTCCAGGTTGAAGATTTGCGGCAACGCTGAATACAGCGCCGGTCACCGGCACTGAGATGGGCGATGCCCTATCGACCTTGATCGTCACGACTGTCCCGCCCCCTGGAGTCTTCTGGCGCGATTGATATGCGCCGGTCACAATCTGGTAGCGCGGGCCATCGTGATCGGCTGGCCGCGGACAGGAGCCGGGTGCCCCCGCCGCATAGGGGCTTTGTGATGCGAGTAGAACCATTGCAACCGACAAGGCAGACGTGCGGCACATGCGCTGCCAGTTATGCCCGTTCACTTGGCAAGCAAGGATAGTTTTGTGTTGCCACCCTATCGCGGCAATTGGCTCGATCCCATCAAGAAGGTATCGACGGCTTGCGCCGTTTGGCGGCCTTCGCGGATCGCCCAGACGACCAGCGATTGACCGCGCCGCATGTCGCCGCAGGCAAAGACTTTGTCGCAGGATGTTTTGTAACTCACTTGATCGGCCTCGACATTGCCGCGCGGATCGAAGGCAACACCGAGCTGTTCCAGAAGCCCCTCATGCACCGGCGAAACAAAGCCCATGGCGAGGAGGACGAGATCGGCCCGAAGCTCGAAAGAGCTGTCCGGAATCTCCTTCAAATTCGCGTCGAGCCGCACGCACACCAGCTTTTTGACGGCGCCATTCTCGCCGCGCAATTCCTTTGTCAGAACCGAAAAGTCCCGTTCCGCGCCCTCCTCCTGAGACGACGACGTGCGCATTTTTAGAGGCCAATTCGGCCAAGTCAGAGCCTTGTTTTCCTTCTCCGGCGGCTGCGGCATGATTTCGAGCTGAGTCACCGACAGGGCACCCTGGCGGATGGCCGTTCCGATACAGTCCGATCCGGTATCTCCGCCGCCGATCACGATGACATGCAAGGCCGAGGCAAGGATCGGCTCGTTGGTATGGATCGGCTCCTTGCCGATGCGCCGGTTCTGCTGCGGCAGATATTCCATCGCGAAATGCACGCCGGAGAGGTCGCGGCCAGGGACCGGAAGATCACGCGGCTTTTCGGCGCCGCCGGCGAGAACGATCGCGTCATAGTCTTCGAGCATGGCGACTGGATCGAGATCGACCCCGACATTGACGCCATTGTGGAAATGTACGCCTTCCGCCTGCATCTGGACGACGCGGCGGTCGATCACATGCTTTTCCATTTTGAAATCGGGAATGCCATAGCGCAGCAAACCGCCGGGCTTGGCGTTTTTCTCGAAGACATGGACGTCGTGCCCCGCCCGCGCGAGTTGTTGCGCGCAGGCGAGCCCCGCCGGTCCCGAGCCCACCACGGCGATTTTTTTGCCGGTCTTCACATCGGCGGGTTCGGGCTTGACCCAGCCGTTTGTCCAGGCGCGGTCAACGATCGCACATTCGATGGTTTTGATGGTCACCGGATGATCGTCGATGTTCAGAGTGCACGCGGCTTCACAAGGCGCGGGGCAAATCCGGCCGGTGACTTCCGGAAAATTATTCGTCGAATGGAGATTGCGCGCAGCCTCTTCCCAATCGGACTGATAGACGAGGTTGTTCCAATCTGGAATCTGATTGTTGACCGGGCAACCGGTATGACAAAACGGAATGCCACAATCCATGCAGCGCGCCGCTTGATCCTTGGTCGCTTCCTCGGAAAGCGGAATCATGAATTCCTTGTAGTGCCGAATCCGGTCGGACGCCGGCGCGTAGCGCCGGTCGCGCCGGTCGATTTCGAGGAATCCCGTTACCTTGCCCATGCGTCCCCAAACCCTCTAGAGCCTGACAGGTCTTTGCTCATTCCGCCGCGGCGAGACTAGGCTGGCCGCCGCGCGCGATCAATTCCTCGATGGCCCGGCGATATTCGACCGGCATCACCTTGCGGAATTTCGGCTTGTACTCGTCCCACTGCTCCAGAATATGGCGTGCCCGGGACGAGCCTGTGTAGCGCGCATGGTTCGAGATCAGCTGATGCAACCGTTCGGCATCGAATCTGGTCATATCGCCCATGACATCGACGCGGCCGTGGAAATCGAGATCCCCGCCGTGGTGATAGTTCTTTTGCATCAACTCTTCTTCTTCCACGACCGGCTCGAGTTCCACCATGGCAAGATTACAGCGCTGCGCGAATTTCCCATCCTCGTCGAGGACATAGGCGATGCCGCCCGACATGCCGGCGGCGAAATTGCGGCCGGTCTCGCCGATGACGACGACGATGCCACCCGTCATATATTCGCAGCCGTGGTCGCCCGCGCCCTCGACAACCGCGATCGCGCCGGAGTTGCGGACAGCGAACCGCTCCCCGGCGACGCCCCGGAAATAGCATTCTCCGGCGATCGCGCCATAAAGCGCGGTGTTGCCGATGATGATCGATGTCTCCGGCGTGATCCGCGTGTCGGAGGGCGGATAGACGATAATGCGGCCGCCCGAGAGGCCCTTGCCGACATAATCATTGGCTTGGCCCTCAAGTTCGAGCGTGACCCCGGCGGCGAGCCAAGCACCGAAACTTTGCCCCGCGGTGCCCTTGGCTTTGATATGGATCGTCCCATCGGCAAGTCCGGCATGGCCATGGCGGCGCGCGATGGCGCCCGACAACATCGCACCCGTCGTGCGATCCGTGTTGTGGATCGGCGTTTCGATCGTCGTGATGGCACCCGTTTCGATTGAGTCCTTGGCCGCCGCGATCAGCTTCCGATCGAGGACCTTGTCGAGCCCATGATCCTGCCGGGTGGAATTGAAGATCGTTTCCCCTGGCGTGGCGGAGGCCTTGTAGAAGAGTTTCGAGAAATCCAGCCCGCGCGCTTTCCAATGCGCGATCGCTTGTTGCTTATCGAGCATTTGCATCTGACCAACCATCTCATCGATCGTGCGATAGCCCATCTCTGCCATCAACTCGCGCACTTCCTCGGCCACGAAGAAGAAGAAGTTGATCACATGCTCCGGCTGGCCAGCAAACCGCTTGCGCAAAACTGGATCTTGTGTCGCGATGCCGACCGGGCACGTATTCAGATGACACTTACGCATCATGATGCAGCCGGAGGCGATCAAGGGCGCCGTGGCGAAGCCGAATTCGTCAGCGCCGAGCAACGCGCCGATCACCACATCGCGGCCGGTGCGCAAGCCACCGTCAACCTGGACCGCGATCCGCGAACGCAACCGGTTCAGGACCAGTGTCTGCTGCGTCTCGGCGAGCCCGATTTCCCAAGGGATACCGGCGTGCTTGATCGACGTTAAGGGAGAGGCGCCGGTGCCGCCCTCGAAGCCGGAAATGGTGACATGATCAGCCCTGCCCTTGGAGACCCCGGCCGCAACCGTACCAACCCCCACTTCCGATACGAGCTTGACCGAGACATCGGCCTCCGGATTGACGTTCTTCAAGTCGAAAACAAGCTGCGCCAAATCCTCGATGGAATAGATGTCATGATGCGGCGGCGGCGAGATGAGGCCGACGCCTTGCGTCGAGTGCCGCACCTTGGCGATCACCGCATCGACCTTGTGGCCCGGCAATTGACCGCCTTCGCCGGGCTTTGCGCCTTGCGCCATCTTGATCTGCATCATGTCCGAATTGACGAGATATTCGGCGGTCGCGCCAAAGCGGCCGGATGCGACCTGCTTGATCGCCGAGCGCATCGAATCGCCATTGGGGAGCGGTTTGTAACGGTCGGACTCTTCGCCGCCCTCCCCTGTGTTCGATTTGCCGCCAATGCGATTCATCGCGATGGCAAGTGTCGTATGCGCCTCCCGCGAAATTGAGCCATAAGACATCGCCCCGGTGGAAAAACGCCGGACGATGGCTTGGGCCGATTCGACCTCCTCCAAGGGCACCGTAAGACGGCCATCCTCGGCTGCCGACTTGATGCGGAAGAGACTGCGGATCGTCAAAGGCCGCGCGGAATCCTCGTTCAGAAGGGCTGCATAGGCACGGTAGATCGCAGGATCGTTGCCACGCACGGCATGCTGCAGCAGGGACACCGATTGCGGCGACCAGGAATGTGCTTCACCGCGGATGCGGAAGGCATAATCGCCGCCGACTTCGAGCGCATTGCGGTAGAGAGGCGCATTGCCGAACGCTTCCTTGTGCCGCCGCACGGTTTCCTGCGCAATCTCGGCAAGACCGGCGCCGCCAATTCGCGAGACGGTCCCAGTAAAATAGCGCTCGACGAACTCCTCCGCGAGTCCGACAGCGTCGAAGATTTGAGCTCCGCAATAGGACTGATACGTTGAGATGCCCATCTTCGACATGACCTTCAAAAGGCCCTTGTCGATCGACTTGATGTAGCGCTTGCATGCCTCCTGACCATCGATTTCATCGGGGAAATCGACGGCCATCGCGGCCAGCGTTTCGAAGGCAAGATAAGGGTTGATCGCTTCCGCCCCATAGCCCGCGAGCAAGGCAAAATGGTGGACCTCCCGCGCGTCGCCAGTCTCGACGACGAGACCGACCGAGGTGCGCAGGCCCTTGCGGATGAGATGATGATGCACGGCCGCCGTCGCGAGCAGCGAGGGGATCGGAATACGGTCGGGACCGGTCTGACGGTCCGACAAAATGATGATGTTGAAGCCGCTTTTGACCGCCTGCTCGGCCCGACCGCAAAGCTTTGTCAGCGCTTCAGCCATGCCCGATGCGCCATCTTCCGAAGCATAAGTCATGTCGAGAGTCTTGGTGTCGAAAGCCTCCTCGAAATGGGCGATCGAACGGATTTTTTCGAGGTCACCGTTGGTCAGAATTGGCTGGCGGACCTCCAGCCGTTTCTTCTTGGCATTGCCTTCATGATCGAGAATATTGGGGCGCGGCCCGATGAACGACACGAGGCTCATGACCAGTTCCTCGCGGATCGGATCGATCGGCGGATTGGTCACCTGGGCGAAATGCTGTTTGAAATACGTGTAGAGCAGCTTCGGCTGCGTCGATAAGGCTGAAATCGGCGTGTCGGTACCCATCGAGCCGACGGCTTCCTGACCCGTCACCGCCATCGGCGGCAGCAGCATCGAGAGATCCTCTTGACTGTAGCCGAACGCCTGCTGGCGATCTAACAGAGTGACATCTCCGCGCGGCGAGCGCGGATGCACCGCAAGATCCATATCCTCGAGCACGATCTGCGTACGCTTGACCCAATCGGCATAAGGATGCGACCCGGCAAGCGTGTGCTTGATCTCATCGTCGGAGATAATGCGGCCCTGCTCCAGATCGACGAGCAGCATTTTGCCCGGCTGCAAGCGCCATTTGGTGATGATGCGGTCTTCCGCGATCGGCAACACACCGGCTTCCGAGGCCAGAACCACGAGGCCGTCGCTGGTGACGATATAACGCGCCGGGCGCAAGCCGTTGCGATCGAGCGTAGCGCCTATCTGGCGCCCGTCGGTAAATGCAACGGCGGCTGGCCCGTCCCAGGGCTCCATCATTGCCGCGTGATATTCATAGAAGGCGCGGCGCTCCGCGTCCATCAGCGGATTGCCCGCCCAGGCTTCCGGAATGAGCATCATCATCGCATGGACGAGCGAATAGCCGCCCTGGACAAGAAATTCGAGCGCATTGTCGAAGCAAGCGGTGTCCGATTGACCCTCATAGGAGATCGGCCAGAGCTTGCTGATGTCATTGCCGAATAGACCGGACGCCACAGATGCCTGGCGCGCCGCCATCCAGTTGAGGTTGCCGCGCAGTGTGTTGATTTCGCCATTATGGGCGACGTAGCGATAAGGATGCGCCCGTGACCAGGTTGGGAACGTGTTTGTCGAAAAGCGCTGATGTACGAGCGCAAGCGCCGACTCGAACAAGGGGTCGGCGAGGTCTTTGAAATAAACGCCTAGCTTGGTCGCTAGCAAAAGGCCTTTGTAGACGATGGTGCGGGACGACACCGAGACCGGGTAAAAACCCGCGGTGCGCCGGTCGTTCAAATTGTGGACCGCGTTTGAAATCGTCTTGCGCAGAATAAAAAGCCGCCGCTCGAAAACCTCTTGATCGGCCGTATCTGGTCCGCGCTGGATGAAAATTTGGCGGCTCACCGGTTCGGCGGGCTTGACGCTCTCGCCGAGCACCGATGAATCAACCGGTGTATCCCGCCAGCCAAGGAGTATCTGGCCTTCCGCCGCGACCATTTTTTCAGCAATGGCTTCGACGATCCGGCGGCCTTCCGGATCGCGCGGCAGGAACAAGGCGCCGATTGCATAGTCACCAGGCTCCGGCAAGGCAAAGCCAAGCTCTTTTGTTTTCTCGGCAAAGAAGCGATGCGGAATCTGGACCAGCATGCCGCAGCCGTCACCCGCCTTCGGATCGGCGCCGACGGCGCCACGATGGTCGAGATTGAGCAAAATCTCGAGACCCATGCCGATAATTTCATGCGACTTGCGATTGTGCATGTCGGCCACGAAACCGACGCCGCAAGCATCATGTTCATGATCAGGCGAATAAAGACCTTGGGCGGGCGGCAGCCCCGGATCGAGGTGGAACGGGCCGGGCAAGATCGGATCGGTCATCTCTCACCTTCCATATAACAGCCGCCGGGGGACATGGTGCTGGCCAAAGAGCGCAGGCGAGGCGCCCCGTCTTCTCGCAAGAACCGAGCCATGCCGGGCTCGCGCCGTAGGCGCTGCTTCAGCCAGGAATGGCAATCGATCCGATTGAAAATTGCGTCGCCGCCATCGATCAAGACCATAAATGGTCAGCAACGCTGTCCTAAGATGGGTAAGATTGCAGATTTCCGCAAGTTTAACAAGCGCCGAAAAATATCATTGCGAATCAAGGGGACCCCGCGCAAAGAGTGACGCTCGCGCAACTGGTCGTGAGAGACACTGCACTCCCGCCACCCGGCCCCGCCCTGGAACAGAATGGATTTCGCGAGCGATAATACCACCGGGGCAAGTCAGGCCATTCTTGAGGCGGTTCTTGCCGCGAATGAGGGCTTGGTGCCAGCCTATGGCACTGACCCATTCACCGCGAAGGCCCTGCGGCTTCTAGAAGACATTTTCGAGCACCCGGTCACGGGTTTCCTTGTGAGCACCGGAACCGCCGCCAACGCCCTCGCGCTTGGCGCTATCTCGCCGCCATTTGGCGCGATCTTCTGCCACTCTCAAGCTCATGTGATGGATGATGAATGCGGGGCACCCGAAATGTTCACCGGTGGCGCCAAGCTCGTCGGTATTCCCGGCCGCATGGGCAAGATCGCCCCAGCCGATCTCAAAACAGCGCTCGCCGATTTTCCGCGTGGACTTGAAAAACAGGTTCAGCCCGCCGCCCTGTCCCTTTCGCAAGTCACCGAATGCGGAACCATTTACACACGCGGCCAACTGGCCGAACTTACCACGCTCGCGCATGAGGCCGGGCTGATGGTCCACATGGACGGCGCGCGTTTCGCCAACGCCCTCGTGTCCCTCTCGTGCTCACCCGCCGAAATGAGCTGGAAGGCTGGCATCGACGTCCTCTCATTCGGCGCCACGAAGAACGGCGCGCTCGCCTGCGAGGCGGTGATATTTTTCGATTCCGCGCGAGCCGCGAGCCTGCCCTTCCAGCGCAAACGCAGCGGGCATACCCTCTCCAAAGGACGGTATCTTGGGGCGCAAATGGCCGCCTATCTTGAGAACGGCCATTGGCTCGATCTGGCGACGGCAGCCAACGGCCAGGCGAGACGTCTCGCCCAAGGTTTGCGCCAAATCCCCGGCATTCGCCTGCCTTGGCCTTGCGAGGCGAATGAAATCTTCGCTATTTTGCCCCGCTCGATCGACACGGCGCTTAAGGCGGCTGGCGCACACTATTATCCTTGGAAATTTAGTGACTTGGGTGCCCCCAGCGCGCGCCCCGCAGAAAACGAAGTTTTCGTCCGGCTGGTCACGTCCTTTGCGACGCTTCCGTCCGACGTGGACCGTTTCCTTGCCCTGGTGCGAAGCGCCGGTCACGATTGAACGAGATTTCAAATTCCCAAATTAAAAAAGGGCGTCTCGCGAGAGACGCCCTTCGGCCGCTGATCTAGGCATGGGACGGGAATGCCCGATTGCGGGCTTATGCTGCTTTTTGTGCTGCAACGGCTGGCTTTGCGCCACTCGTTGCGATCTCAATCTGGCGCGGTTTCTGCGCCTCGGGGAGTTCCCTAAGGAGATCAACATGAAGCAGGCCATTTTCAAGGCTCGCTCCGGTCACTTGGACGTGATCGGCGAGTTGGAACCGGCGCTCGAACGCTCGGGCGGCGATACCTTGGTAGAGCACTTCCGCCTTCGCCGTTGCGGTCTCGGTTTCGCGTTCCCGCGAGCCGCGAATAGTGAGCGTATTTTCCTTGGTTTCGATCGAAAGATCCTGTACGGCGAAGCCCGCCACCGCCACCGAAATCCGGTAGGCGTTTTCGCCCGTGCGCTCGATATTGTACGGCGGGTAGCTCGGCACGGCTTCAAGACCGGCGGCCTGGTCGATCATATTGAACAGGCGGTCGAAACCAATGGTCGAGCGGTAGAGGGGGGAAAGATCAAACTGACGCATCTCACTATCCTCCTTGATGAAGCGACAAGAGTGGTTGCACCAATTAAACCAACGAAGCCGCCATCCCGGCGGCCAGCCGGCTTATACGCGTCCTCAACAGGCCCGCGCATTCTTGATTTAGGGAGAGGGGCCGGTGTTGCAAGAGGACAAGACAAGCAAAAATATCGCCGTTAAGATAAAGAGGCGCGGGCAGCTCGGGGAGGTTTCCATTTCGTCCCGGGAGCGCTAGCAAGGACCGCCCAGGAGCTACGAAATTTCGCGATGGATCTTTGTTCGATTTCGGAAAATCCGGCACCGCCCGGCGCCATCACCGCTCCGATAACAACGCGCGATAACTGGACCTTACGGACGGCTCGCTGGAGTTGCGGTGAGGCTTGCGCTGGAACGGTTGTGATCATTCCGGGACGCACGGAATTCATTGAAAAATACTTCGAAGTGATTGGCGAATTGCTCAGCCGGGACTTCGATGTCGCGATTTTGGATTGGCGCGGGCAAGGCCTTTCTGGCCGCCTTACGAATAATCCCCGTAAAGGCCATATTGGGAGTTTCCGGGCCTATGAGCGCGATCTCGACGCCTTGCTTCAACAGGTCGTCGCGCCCTATTGTCGGCCGCCATGGTTCGCACTCGGCCATTCCATGGGCGGTGCAGTCGCATTATCGATGGCGCATAGTGGCCGCCTGCCATTCGCGCGCATCGTGCTGACATCGCCAATGATCAATATTCACGGGCTGCGATTCGGGGCGGCCAAGCGGTTTCTCATCAAGGCACTGGTCATGCTCGGCCAAGGCCGCCGCTTTGTGCCGGGCGGCCGCCCAGTCCCCTACATGTCCCTGAACTTCGAAGGGAATGTCTTGACCTCCGATCCAGGGCGCCATGCGCGCGGCGCGGCGATTCTCAAGGCGGCACCCGATCTTGCCATCGCCGATCCGACGATCGGCTGGACCAACGCTGCTTTCCGGCTCATGCGGCGCTTCGAGGACGTGGAATACCCGCGCCGCATTTTAACCCCGGTCTTGATCTTGGCGGGGGGCGGCGACCGTTTGGTCGATACGGCGGCGGCGGAACAGTTCGCGAGCCGCCTCAAGGCCGGCAAATGCATCACCTTGCCGTACGCCCGGCACGAAATCCTGATGGAGAAGGATTCCTACCGCGAGTTGTTCTGGGCTGCCTTTGACACGTTTGTGCCCGGTAAATCCATGGCGCACGGCGCCGCGCACCCCAGCGCAAATGGTACAGCTTCTGATTTGGGTGAAGCTGATCTGACAACATCCCCGGAATTTACGGCGAGCGGTCACGGATTCTAAAGAGTTGCGATTTGGCGGAATCCCGCCCCCAGTCCGGCGAGCCCCGCTGGACTGGCTTGCGTGATCTTCACATCGGTGACCCGGGCGTGTGAGGGACCTCGCCAGCAGGTCGCGCAAAGTGCCTCGACCGCTTCCGGGTCGCCCGCAAAAAGCGCTTCGACATCACCGTTCGACCGGTTTCGCACCCAGCCGCGGATGCCTCGCGCATTGGCTTCCCTGTCCGTCCAGAAGCGGAAGCCGACGCCCTGGACCCGGCCGCTGATCGTCACCTGGACAATCTTTTCGCTGGGTCTGACCATATCTAAGTGTCCATCGGATTGTCTGGCCCGCCCGGAAATTTGACGCCCCGCGCTTCAATGCCAAGCGCGGTCAATGCGGCGAGAACCACCGCGACAATCGCCGCGACGAGCGCCAGCGCAAAGGCATAATTTCCGCCGTTGGCGTGCGCAATCGATGCCTGAAGGGTCGCGTTCGCCGAAGCGAGCAGATTGCCGGTCTGATAGGCAAAGCCTGGGAAAGTCCCGCGCACGTCGTGCGGCGACAACTCATTGAGATGCACCGGCACGATGCCCCACGCTCCCTGCACCGCGAACTGCATAAAAAAGGCGCCGGCGGCAAGTATGACCGGGGTTGTGCCGTAGGCCCACAGCGGAATGACCAGAAGTGCGCCAAGCGCCGCGATCACGATGCCCCGGCGCCGGCCAATCCTCTCCGATAGAGTGCCAAAAGTGATGCCGCCAAGGATCGCGCCAATATTGTAGACGATCGCGATCAGACCGACCGTATGCGGATCGAAGTGATGTTGCAGCCGCAGGAAGGTCGGATAGAGGTCTTGCGTGCCATGGCTGAAGAAATTGAACGCCGTCATCAATAGGACGACATAGAGGAATCGTCCGGCATTGTTGCGCAGTGTTCGAATGAGACTGGACTCGTCCCTCACGGAGGTTCGCGCCAGGAAGGCCGGTGATTCCTCGACCCTGGCGCGAATATAGACGACGAGCAGTGCGGGCAGCGCGCCAACCATGAACATGCCGCGCCAGCCGATGAGGCCATACAGAGCGAAATAGACAATCGAGGCGATCAGGTAGCCGCTGGGGTAACCCGTCTGAAGAAGACCCGAGACCGCGCCGCGAGTGCGGGGCGGAATGCTTTCCATGGTCAGTGAGGCTCCGACACCCCATTCGCCCCCCATGGCCACCCCAAAAAGAGCGCGAAGGACGAGGAGCGCGGCAAGACTCGGGGCGAAGCCGGAGGCAAATTCGAGCAGGGAATAGGCGAGAATATTGATCATCAGCACGGGCCGCCGGCCAAACCGGTCGGCGGCGAGGCCAAAGAGGAGCGCGCCGAGCGGCCGTGCCGCGAGCGTCAGAAAGATCGCGAAAGTCACGTCCGTGATATTTGAACCAAATTCCTTGGCGATGTCTTCCATAACAAAGACAAGAATGAAAAAATCGAACGCGTCGAGCGTCCAGCCGAGATAACTCGCCAAAACCGTGCCGCGCTGTTTGGGGGTGAGGTCATAGTAGAGGCGCAGCATGCGTTCTCCTTAGCGGCCAGCGGGAGTGCATATAAGACAGAATCAAGCTTGCCATTTTTTTGACAGCGGGTCAGTTTGATTTTCAGCAGCTGACCTGTGTCGGGCATTCACGCCAACCGTCCAGCTGGTGGCAACCATTGCCAACGGCCCTCTATTGCTCAAAATCAATCCAAAACTAAAATTTAGATGACAACCCATTAGCCCATTCCGACGTCCCCTGGTGCGGTGTCACTCGCAACAAAAATAAGGTCGATACATTGGCAATTTCGCATCAAACTCCCTATTTCGATCGCTTGTGCGTCCTCGTCCTATCGGTCCAGTGGATTGTTTTCGGATCGATGCATTTTTCGTTTCACGACGCCACCGTTGCGCAAATTCCCGAATTTATTCCAGAAAAGTCCATGGTCGCTGTCATAACGGGCATGCTTGAGGTTACAATAGGAATATTAATTTTGGTACCTGCTACGCGAAGATGGGCTGCAATTTCATCGCTTATTCTTCTTGGGCTTTATATTCCCGCCGTTTACAATATACTTGCCAATGATTCTGCGCTCCAAGGCCTGAATGCACCGGCAACGCGTACATTGTTTCGCTTGGTGCTGGTGCCAAACAACATCTTCCTTGCACTCTGCTCCATCCACCTCTGGCGACACCCGGGAATCCATCCTGTCAGTGCCGCTCAAATGGTGGACGATGTGCTCGCAAGGCCCGGGCCTATTAGCTCCGGGCGAGCCACTCTGATCGTTGCCGCCCTGTTTCTGGCCGCTAACTGCGCAGGATTTATCGCGATTTTGGCAAGTCCAGTCCGCGACCTTTCGACCGCATCTCTCTGGGCAATGATGTGCTTAGCAGCCGGTGCATTTCTTGGCTTTTTGTTTGGAGTTCCGAGAATTAATCCGAATGCAAAAGAAAGCGCTTATTTGATCCCAAACACCAACATAGAAACAATTTCCGACTGGCTCACAAAAATTATTGTGGGTGTCGGGTTAATCAATTTCAAAGAGATTGGAGCCTTTCTGAAAAGCATATCCGAGGAACTCGCGGCATCTCTCGCTATCGATGCGGCCTTTGCGACGGCGCTGATCGTCTACTTTTTTGTAGCGGGGCTCATTCAAGGCTATCTTTTGACACGCATGTTTCTGTCACCGCAGTTTTCATTGCAACCGGGAACTCTTGAACCGAACGGCACACAAGACGAACCGACTACCACGTGACGGGACCATTATTCGGCTGTTACGGCAACCGCTAAGCGACCAAAAAAACAGTAGCGGTCAGAATTCGACTTCACCCTCAAGGAAATGTGTTTTCGAAATCCCGCCAGTCTAAAGACTCACATTATCGATAAGCCGGGTTTTCCCCAATGTCGCCGCTGCCAAGAGCCGGACCTGCCCCGCCTCACGTGACATGAGCGGCGCCAAAGTCTCCGCATGGCGCGCTTCAATGTAGTCGATGGCGAACCCAGCCGCCGCGACAGTCTTTCGGGTGCGATCGAGAGCGGTCTCAATCGCGACCCCTTTATCGATCTCAATCGCGCATTGGCGAAGCGCCGCATAAAGGGCGGGCGCGGCGGCGCGTTCTTTCGTGGACAAATACACATTGCGCGACGATAGCGCGAGGCCATCTTGCTCGCGCAGCGTGGGGACACCAATAATCCGCGTTTCGAAATCGAGATCGCTGGCCATCCGCTCCACCACTTTCAGCTGCTGATAGTCTTTCTCGCCAAAAATCGCAGCATCCGGGCGGCAAAGATTGAAGAGCTTCGCAACGATGGTTGCGACGCCGGCAAAATGGGTTGGACGGAACCGGTCTTCCAGCCCCGCCGTGGCCGGGCCGCCCATGGAGACCGTCGTCGCAAAGCCTGGCGGATAGATGTGCGCTTGCGCGGGCGCGAAAATCAAATCGCCGCCGGCCGCTGCGAATTTCGCCACGTCGGCTTCCAAAGTTCGCGGATAGGCGGAAAAATCTTCCGATGGCGCGAACTGCGTGGGGTTGACGAAAATCGACATCACGATCTTGCGGGCGTGCTTCTTTGCTTCACCGACAAGTGACATATGCCCGGCATGCAGCGCGCCCATCGTCGGCACGAGGCCGATCGTCTCGCCCGCACGCCGCCACTCCGCGAGCCGCACCCTGAGGCTTGTCGCGTCATGTGCGATTTCAAACGGGCTTGTGCCTGCTGCCATGGAATGATGAACCGTCTGCATTTAAAGTGGGAAGCGCAATCCATACGCATGGTGGACATCGGCACGGGGCCGGTCTATCCCGGATTTGATCCCCGCAAAGAAAGCCCGTTCATGACCGACGCCCTCAGCTCCGATTTGGCATCAAGCGCGCTGCTCTACCACCGTTCGCCGCGCCCCGGCAAATTTGAGATCGTGGCGACCAAGCCGCTGGCCACGCAACACGATCTGTCGCTCGCCTATACGCCAGGCGTCGCCGCCGCATGCCTTGCGATCGCCGCCGATCCCCATGCGGCCGCCGACCTCACCATCCGGCAAAATCTCGTCGCGGTGCTGACCAATGGGACTGCGGTCTTAGGGCTCGGCAATATCGGGCCTCTGGCCGGCAAACCGGTGATGGAAGGCAAGGCGGTTCTTTTCAAAAAATTCGCCGGGATTGATGTTTTCGATATCGAAGTCGCCGAAAACGATGTCGATCGCCTGGTCGATATCGTGGCCGCGTTGGAGCCCACCTTTGGCGGCATCAATCTTGAGGACATCAAAGCCCCCGAATGTTTCGAGGTCGAGCGTAAGCTGCGCGAACGCATGTCGATTCCGGTGTTTCACGATGATCAGCATGGCACCGCTATCATCGCCGGTGCGGCAATCCTCAACGCCATGGAGATCACCGGCAAAACCATCGGCGACGTCAAGATCGTCACCTCTGGCGCAGGCGCCGCGGCCCTCGCTTGCCTCAATTTTCTTGTCACTCTCGGAGCCAAGACCGAAAATATTTTCGTTACCGACATCGAAGGCGTCGTTTATCGCGGCCGCAAGGCTCTGATGAACAGCCATGTCGAAATTTATGCAAAGGACACGAACGCGCGAACCCTCAAGGATGTCATCGGCGGCGCCGATATTTTCCTCGGGCTTTCGGCCGGAGGCATCTTGACGCCGGAGATGACAAAAGAGATGGCCGGCCGGCCGCTGATCATGGCGCTCGCCAATCCAACTCCAGAAATCGAACCCAATGTGGCGATCGCGGCGCGCCCGGATGCGTTGATTTGCACCGGGCGGTCGGATTTTCCCAATCAAGTAAACAACGTACTCTGCTTTCCTTATATTTTTCGAGGTGCGCTCGACGTTGCCGCGACGGGGATCAACGAAGCCATGAAGCTCGCGGCAGCGCGCGCCATCGCCCAATTGGCGCATGAACCTCCCTCAGACGCGGTCGCGAAAGCCTATGGCGGCGAAACCCGGCATTTTGGCAAGGACAGTCTCATTCCGGCGCCCTTCGATCCCCGCCTGATTTTGCGGATTGCCCCGGCGGTCGCGAAGGCCGCGATGGACTCAGGCATTGCCAAAAAACCGATCGTCGATTTTGAAGCCTACAATGAAAGTTTGTCGCGCTTCATCTTCCGTTCCGGCTTTATCATGAAGCCGGTCATGCACGCCGCCAAAGCGGGCCCAAAGCGGGTGATCTATGCGGAAGGCGAAGACGAACGGGTGTTGCGGGCGACCCAGACCGTCGTCGAACAAGAGATCGCCTATCCGATTCTTGTCGGGCGTCCCGATGTTATCGAGAGCCGCCTTGAAAAGTTTGGCCTGTCGGTCCGGCCTGGCAAGGACTTCACGCTCATCGACCCAAACGATGATCCGCGTTTTCGCGATTACGTCACGGATTACCTCGAAAGCGCGGGGCGGCGCGGAGTTACGCCCAAGGCGGCACGGGCGCTGGTGCGAACCAATTCGACAGTCATCGCGGCGATCGCGGTGAAGCGTGGCGATGCCGATGCTCTGCTCTGCGGGATCGACGGACGCTTCGGTTCGCGCTTACGCTACATCCGGGACATCATCGGGCTTGTTCCTGGCGCGACCGATCTTTCCGCGATGAGCCTCATGATCACCAGCAAAGGCGCATTCTTTCTCGCCGATACGCATGTCCGGCGCGATCCTTCCGCAGCCGAGATCGCGGAAATGACGTTGCTGTGCGCGGCGCATGTCCGCCGCTTCGGGATCGAGCCGAAAATTGCTCTTCTGTCGCATTCCGATTTCGGTTCGGAGAATGCGCCCTCGGCCATCAAGATGCGCCACGCGCTGGAAATTTTGCAAAAGCAAGCCCCCGATCTTGAAGCCGATGGCGAGATGCAGGCAAATACCGCGCTCTCGCAGGCGATGCGCGACCTCGTGCTGCCCTCCTCGCGCCTAAAAGGCGAAGCAAATGTTCTCATCATGCCCAATCTCGATGCCGCCAATATTGCCTACACGATGATGGTGGTCATGGCGGACGCGTTGCTGGTTGGCCCAATTTTGCTTGGGAGCGCCAAGCCCGCTCACATCCTGACTCCCTCGGTGACGGCGCGCGGCATCATCAACATGACCGCCGTCTCGGTCGCCCAAGCGCAAGGAGATGGGAAGCCTTAACGCGGGGGCCGCACGTTTCCCCAATCCAATGTCCCGTATGCCCCGCGCGGTCTTGACGCAGTCCTGCGGCGAGGCACAAACATTGCCTTTGTGCTATTGTTGGAACGTTATTGTAAATATTCCATTTTGGCGGCACGGAGGCCAAGGTTTGAGGTTGATGTGGCGCATGGATTCAACAATGCGGTCTTGGTGGCTGGGGGCACGAACTGGGCCTCCCTGGAAGTTCCGGCAGGGAGTAGCGCGACGCTGTTTAACCCATGTTCCCTTGATCCGGCCTGCGGAGTTCCGCGCGGTTTCGATTGCCGCAATGTTGGGGCTTGCGCAAATTATCGAGATATGAATTCCTTCACTGATATTGATAATCGAATTTGGAATCGTGCCATGGAGATGGACGTTCGCGCGGTTCCGCGCATCGCTTCAACGTAACGACGGAGGTAAAATTGAAAGCTGCTCTTGTGCTTGGAGCCGGTGGCTTCATTGGGGGTCATCTGGTGCGCCGCCTGAAGAACGAAGGCTTCTGGGTCCGGGGTGTCGATCTTAAATTCAACGAATTCTCGGAAACCGCGGCCGATGATTTTGTGATCGGCGATCTGCGGGATGCGGGCTTCTGCCGGCAGATTATCGACCGGCGTTTTGATGAAGTTTATCAGCTCGCGGCGGATATGGGCGGCGCTGGTTACATCTTCACGGGCGAGAACGACGCCGACATCATGCACAATTCGTCCACTGTGAATCTCAATGTGCTGGATGCGTGCCATAAACGAAATATCAAGCGCATTTTTTATTCGTCCTCCGCATGTATGTATCCAGCTTACAATCAGGAAGATCCCGACAATCCAAACTGCGCCGAGGAAAGCGCCTATCCTGCCGCCCCCGACAGCGAATATGGCTGGGAGAAGCTTTTTAGCGAGCGGTTGTATCTCGCCTATCAGCGGAATTTTGGCATTCAAGTCCGCATCGCCCGCTATCACAATATCTTCGGGCCGGAAGGGACTTGGACTGGCGGCAAGGAAAAAGCGCCAGCCGCCATCTGCCGCAAGGTTGCCTCTGCCCGCAATGGCGGCTCTATCGAGATGTGGGGGGACGGTCTGCAGACCCGTTCATTTTTATACATCGACGAGTGCCTCGAAGGCACGACCCGCCTGATGCGCTCCGGCTTTACCGGTCCGGTCAATATCGGTTCGGAAGAGATGGTAACCATCAATGAGCTCGCCCGCGTCGTCATGGACATTTCCGGCAAGCAGCTGGATGTTGAACATAAGCCTGGACCAACGGGAGTCCGGGGGCGGAATTCAAACAACCTTTTGATCAAGGACCGGCTGGGCTGGGCTCCGGCGCAGCCTCTGCGCACAGGTTTGGAACACACCTATGCCTGGATCGAAAGGCAGGTCCTGCGCAACGCGGCTTGAGGTAGCGGCGTTGCCTGCATGAGGCGGACACAGCGTATTTCATGGGAAACCTCGCGGTCCCTGCTGCCAAACGGAAGATCTGGGTCGCCGGCCATCGCGGAATGGTTGGATCGGCGATCCTGCGCCGCCTCGCAGAGGTTGACGCAGAACTTCTTACAGTGGACCGCCGGGATGTCGATCTGCGCGAGCAAGACGCTGTCCGGCAATGGGTGGCACGCGCCAAGCCGGATGTCATCATCCTCGCCGCGGCCAAGGTTGGCGGAATCCTCGCCAATGAGTCCAGCCCCGCGGATTTCCTCTTCGATAACCTCGCGATTGAAACAAATGTCATTCAAGCGGCCCATCTCGCCGGTGTCGAGCGGCTGATCTTTCTTGCGTCCTCCTGCATCTACCCAAAATTCGCGCCGCAACCAATTGAGGAAGGCGCCCTGTTGACCGGGCCGCTTGAGGCCACCAACGAAGGGTACGCAATCGCAAAAATCGCCGGCATCAAAATGTGCCAAGCGCTCGCGCGCCAATATGGCCGCAGATACAGCAGCGTCATTCCCTGCAATCTCTATGGCCAGAACGACAATTTCGATCTTTCAACCAGCCATGTCTTGCCCGCCCTCATCCGCAAATTCCACGCGGCCAAGGCGGCTGGCGACGCCGAGGTTGTCGTCTGGGGCACCGGCACGCCTTTGCGGGAGTTTCTCCATGCCGATGACCTGGCGGACGCCGTGGTGTTTTTGATGGATCACTATGACGTGAGCGAACCGATCAATTGTGGCGCCGGCTTCGACGTCAGCATCCGCGAACTCGCCGAGATGGTTGGGCGGGCGGCGGAGTTCAGCGGAAAACTTATCTTCGATAGCAGCAAGCCGGACGGCACGCCCCGCAAGCTGATGGATTCAAGCCGGTTGATGGCGCTCGGCTGGCGGCCAAAAACGGGCCTCGAAGAAGGTATCGAGGAAGTTTACCGGTGGTACGCGGAGACGGAATCCCGCAAACTGCCCCTTCGCCCGGGAGCCAGGTGACTTACGGAGAAATCTCCTGTATCACCGCGATCATTAGGCTCGTTTCAATTCCTCCCAGAACATTATAAATCCATGCCCTTCGCCCTCGCCATCCTTCTTGGACTCCTCGCACTTTGCCCCGCGATCGTAACGGTGGGCGGACCGGTTATTCCTTATTTCATTCCGCTGTTGCTCGCTGCCGGCCTGATTCTCGTCTCCCTCAAATTGGCACCCGGCGAGGCCGAGCACATGTCCGCAGTCATATCGCGGCCCTTTGTTTTGGCCGCGGCTTTCCCCGCTGTTTTGATGATCGTGCAGATCTTGCCGTTGTCCTTTTTGGCAAATCCCGTATGGACGAGCGTGAACCCCGGTTTCACCCGCGGCGTCATTGGCAGCATTAGCGTCGACATTGGAGCAACTGCGGTGGCCCTTGTAAGCTATCTGTCGGCGGTCGGCATGGTCGCGCTGGCGGCGGCAGTCGCGATCAATCGCGACCGCGCCGAATCGCTGCTGATTGGCGCGACGGCAGTGACCGTCTTCATCTCCCTCGCCTCTCTCTTGCGGGACCTTTTTGGGCTCAATGTTCTCGCGATGCGCGATGAAGCGCGCGACTGCGCCTGTCTTGGTGTAACCTTGACGGCCGCTTGCGCCATGCTCGTTTTTGAGCGACACGAGACCCGCCGCTCCGGCACAAGCAAAACTCGCAAGAAATTTCCAGTTGCGATGGCCGCCTGTTTGATCGCCTTTGTGATTTGCGCGGCCGCCGTCTGGGCGACGCGGGCGGGGTCACTGGCTTTCGCGGCGGTCTCTGGTTTTCTCACCTTCATTGCCATCGTGGCGATCCGCCGTTGGGCTCTCGGACGGTTGGGCGCCGCCGCGATCGGCGTCACCGCAGCGGTGATCGCAACGGCTTTGATGGGAGTCGCGGCAGGCGATCCCGACCCACGATTTGCCTTCGTCAAAAAAGACCCTCTGGCGATCGAACTCACCCAGCGCATCCTGAACGACGCGCCCTTCTTTGGCGACGGGGCCGGCACATTCCCCGCATTGTTACCCGTGTATCAAACAGTGAATGCCGGTTCGCGGGATGCCGTGACCGCAGCGGCAAAGCTTTCGATCGAGATGGGAAAAGTCATGCTCTGGGCAGCTGTCCTAGCGGCGTCATTTGCGGTGTTTATCTTGCTCCGCGGCGCGGCGCGGCGCGGCCGGGATTCGTTCTACTCGGCGGCTGCGGGCGCTTGCCTCGTCACACTCATGAATCTTGCTTTCATCAGTGTCGGCATCTTCGGCCCTGCGATGGTTTTGTTGTCGGCTGCCATCTTCGGGCTGGGTTTGATCCAGTCGAAGGGCCGGGGCGGCAACTTAGGGCAGGGCTAAAATTGGGTCCGAGTATAATTGCCACGGATATTGCAACCCGTCCCGGCAAACTGGCGTTTAGTTTGCAAAACTGTTAGCGTAAAAGAAGTGAATTGACGTTATATCAATGCTGATGATTCTTGTCTGACATTAGGATTAAGGGTTATGGCCTCATTTTTTTCGAGATCTACTGTTCACCGGCTCAAAGGTGCAGTGGCCGCCTGCACGATTTTGTGCCTCTCCACCCAGATCCATGCCGAACCAGGAGCTGAATATCCATTCGTCGGATTGTCCGGGCATTGGTCCGGATCGGGAACAGTCACCCTGGCAAGCGGAGCCGCCGAGCGCATTCGCTGCAGGGCAACGTATGCAGTTAACGCGACCGGCAAAGCGATTCAGCAGACTCTTCGCTGCGCAAGCGACAGCTACCGGCTGGAAATCACCAGTAATGTTCAGTCGGAAGCAGGCCTGCTTTCCGGTTCATGGAGCGAGGCGACGCGAGGCATGTCCGGGAGTTTATCCGGCCGTGTCAGGAGTTCAGATATCGCGGTGAATGTGACGGGGGCCGGTTTCACGGCGCACCTCGACGTCCGGACCCACGGCGACAAACAATCGGTGACGATCAGGCCGCAAGGCGACAGCGATATCTCGGCCGTATCGATCGCTTTGCGCAAGGGATAAGGGCATCAAAGCCTAGTTTCCAGGCATCCTTTGACTTTCGCGCCAAGCCAACGCGCGGCGCGAGAGCCGGCGCAGAACCGTGGCTGTTGGCCTCAGAATGAAGAGGTCGGCGGTTAGCGCCGCCAACATTGAGAATGCGCTCAGCCAGCCAAACAGCCGCAGCGACGGCAAGCTAGAAAATACCGTGACGGCTAAGCCGCAGGCAAGCACCACCGAGGTCAGAATCAGCGCGGGGCCAACGAGGACGGTCGCACGCTCGACGGCAACGCCTGGATCTTGGGATGGATCATCCTCCAACCGCAACCGGTTGAGAAAATGGATCGTCGCGCTGAGGCCCAATCCGAACGAGACGATCAAGGCAACGACGCTGGCGAACTGCAGGCCTTGCCCCGTCGCCCGTAGCAATGCCCCCGAGGCAACAACCGGAAAAATACCGGGCAAGATCGCGGCCAAAAAGACGACCACGGAGCGGAATGCCGCACCAATGAAGATTGCGACGAAGGCGAACTCAACCGTCAAGCCGCGATTCAATTTTTCGATCATATTGGCGCTGTTGCGCGCCGCGATCACCGAAAGACCCGTCACGGAAATTTGGTATCCTGGATGTTGCGCACGGACTGCGGCCAGCGATTTGTCCAGCGTCTGGACGATGGGAAGGAGCTGACTCGCGTCGGAATCCGGGATGCGGCCCGAGACGACAACGGCATCCTGGCCAGCCGAAATGAACCGCCGGGTCAAATATTCCGGCAATATGGCGACATAGCTCTTCAAGGTAGCGATGTCGGGTTTACCGGCTTCGATGAGCCACCGCCGCAAGCTTTCGAGAGACCACACATTGCCGACGCCCGCTTGTTTCTCGATAAGGGAATGGACCTCCGCGATCACACCGAGCGTTTCCGGTGAGTAAAGCGATGCCCCCTTTGGAAACTCGATGAGCACGTCGATCGGGTTGGCGCCGGTGAGTTTGGCGTCGAGACGATGGCTCGCGGCGACGGCCTGCTGCCGGTCCGGCACCTGATCGGCAAGCCGGTATCGCGGCTCGATATGGGCATAGAAGAACGCAAGCCCCGCGACCACCAGCAGTCCTGCGAGGCTGTAAAGCGCCGGGCGATGAACCATGCGGGCGGCGATGAAGCCGCAAAACCGACGCAAGGCGTCAACCCCGAGATCCGAGCCCGCGACCGTGGACGCGAAGTCTGTTTCCTTCCGCAACAGCAGGACCCCAAGCAGCGGCATTAGGATCAGCACGGCGGCGAGCGCGATAATGGTCGCAATCACGCCCGCTTCGCCAAAACTCCGAATCAGTTCCGATTCAGAAAAAAGCAACGCCGTGAAGGAAAGGGCGGCTGTCGCATGGGTCAAAACACAGGCAGGCCCGACGACCAAAAGCGCGCCTTTCAATGCCTCATATTTGTCTTGACCAGAGAGCAGCCGGTCCCGCGCGGCGAAGGTGAGCTGCATACTGTCGGAAAAACTGATCACCATGATGAGCGGCGTCATCACATTGAGGAACATGTTCAGGCGGAAATCGAGCCATCCAAGGGTTCCGAGGGCGAACAGGATCGCGATCAACGGCGGCCCTGCCGCGATGATCATGAAGGAAACGCGGCGGAAAAAGAGAATCGCAATGAGACAACCGGCGGTGAAGCCCGCGATGTTGTAGATCAGCCGGTCACGTTCGACAGCGGTGCGTATCTCGAGCTGCATGACGGGAACGCCGGACAGTTCCGCGCTGAGACCGAGCCCGGCGAGATCCTCGCGCATGGTTTTGCGGATCTCCCCGATTGTGGTGCCGAGTTTGTGACTCTGAACGATGGCAGGATCGAGCGCGACAACAGCCAAGGTGAGCTGGCCGTCTTCCGACAAAAGTTTGCCCCGAATGATCTCATTTTCCAACACGCGATGGATGAGAGATTGGTATTGTTGACCTTCCGGCAGCGGATCGGGAAACAAAGGCGCCGGAATTTCGCTGCCTCGTGGCGGCTGGCGGGCTGAAAAAATGGAGATCAGGCCGCGCGTGCCATCGATCAATTGCAGGTCGGTGATGAGATCGCGGAGCTTTTCGACTGATTCGCGGTCGAGCAGCCTTTTGCCTTCGATAACCACCAGCACGTCGAACTCGCTCGACGGAAATTGCCGGGTTACTTCCTCATATTGCTTGAATTCCGGTGTATCGGAACGGAACAATTGGCTGAGTGAATCATCGACCTTGAGCCGGGTGACGCCGAACCCCGCCGCAATTGCAAAAATGACCGCCACAAGCGCGACAACACGGGGAAAATACAGAGATACGAGGCCGATCCGCTCGATGCCGAGAGCCAAATCATGCAGCCGTTTTTTGGCGCCCCTACCGGCCAGCCCCGCATCTTCAATTGCCAATTCTTCCTCCGGAATGCCGCCGATTCGCGACCCCTTATAGCGGTTCCGGACTCTATAAAATCATGTCATATGCGGAAATCCCTCAAAAAATCCCAGTCTCAGGCATCTCGGAACGACAGCCGTGATGAGCTTTTTGAGATGGCGGGTTAGGGATTCCAGCAAAGCTGGCAACGCTGAACGTCTGCTCGCGTTTTGCTGAGGTGATAAGGGAAATAGTTAACCCCTGCGTGGCTGGTCAGGCGATCGGCAAGGATTCACGCCGTAAACACCATGGGGCACGGGGCTAGAACAACCCGCGGGAGAGCTCCCGCGGGCTTGAGTTCAAGCGGCCGGCCTCGCCAGCGCCGCGAGGCAAAAGCCGATCATTTGGTCGAGGGTCGGCTCTGGCTCCTGTTCATATTCGACGATCAGCCGCGGATGACAAAACCTTATGCATGCGGTGTTGACGAGGCGCGAGGCCAGCGCGGCATCTCCTTTCGG
>DATBPZ010000119.1:0-11857 GCA_036561105.1 Methylocella sp.
ACTTGAAATCTCACCTGGGTACGGTGCGGACGAGTGTCCATGACTCTCCCGCGAGGCGACCTAATCCTATCTGAAACAGGAGACAACCATGGATTGGAGGTGCGAACGGATGAACTGGAGGATTGTTCACGTGAGAGGCCAAAAGACCCTTATTCTAGCCGACAGAAAGTTTCGCTCGAACCTCGCGACGGTGCTTGAAGCTCATACCTAGCGCCGAGGCTTGCCCGAGGAGCATCACCGAGATGCATCTACCGGATCAATGTGATCAACCGAAAGCTACCATCCACTATCGGCTCGAATTGGCATTCGCCTTGAGCCGGCTCGCGCCCCTTCTAGTCATCCCGCAGCCGAAACGTCACGCTTGGAAGCGGACTATTACTCGTCATCATTAAGAGATGCGACCAATCAGGTGCTCGCTATGGGCAGAGTCGTCTCATCTGTGGTCGAGTTGGCTCCGCAGCAGCGTCAGGGTTTTTGGATCCTTGCCGCCGAACCAGCGTTCAAGTGTCGCGGCGAACAGCGTGCCACCGCCCGCCTCGCTAAACAATGTAAGCGAAGAACGCAGCTTCAAGGCGTCGATTGGCCCGAACACACTCTCCGCGGTGGTGTTAGTGAGGTCCTGAAGTGCAGCTACACATCTGCAAAGGCGACTCCCAAGAATCGGGTGTTTGAGATATGCGCGCGCCTCGTCGAGCGATCCAATGGCGTAGCGCTGAGCGACAGCGCTATGGCCTAGGCCGGCTAGCTGAGGGAAAATGAACCACATCCAATGGCCGCGCTTAACGCCGTTGCGGATTTCGGCGAACGCAGTTTCGTAGCTATCTTCCTGCGCGTTGATAAAGCGGTGAAGGTCGAACGGATCGATCATAGGTCAGTATAGCAGTATTGGCGATGCCGAAACAATTCGCCACGATTCGATGTAGCCCCGTGGCTCATACAAAGAACTTCATACTAACTAAAATCCTACAGCATTTCTGCCAGGAATTAAATTATTGTCGACAAAGCGCTGGCGATTGTCCCCTCCAACGGGCGCGCGGCCGCGCGGCTGCATCCTTCCGGTCTTGGAATATTGACTTCGAATCGTTGCGCGAATGCGACCTCACGGGAATTCACCTGACGACTTTTGCAGTCGTCCGGCGCACCGGATCGCGAGAATCCGGCCGAGCGCGAAGATCAGTTCGCGCGCGAGGGCCGGACTGCTCTGCTCGAATGCGGCGTATTGGTCCGGCGTCATCGCTGCAACTTCGCAATCCTCCACCGCCCAGGCGCCAGCCGACCTTGGGCCGCCGTCGAAAAACGCCAGCTCTCCCAAGACCGACCCCGCTCCAATCAGAGACACGCGGCCCATGGTGAGCCCATCGCCTGAGTGCACGATGACTTCAAGCTCTCCATGCAGCACAAAGTAAAGCGTCCGGTCAGGCTCGCCGCGCCGGATCAGCGCATCCCCGGCCATCAGTCTGCGGATGCTCGTAAACCGGAACAGCTCTTTCCAGTCCTCGTCGCGCCAGCAGGGCAGCAGCAACGCGTCGTCCGGCGTCGCTGAAGAACTGCCCGCGCGAAAACGCGCGATGGCGGCTTCGAGGTCCTCTAAAGAAATATTGTCTGCCCGCATGCCCAAGATCATTTTGGCGAGAATGGCGCAGCGTACTGCAAGATGGCTTGTCTTACCAATTCCCCGTTTCGCCGCTTCGTTTTGTCCTCCATAGTGGGGGCCGCTGCGGGCCCCAGAGCGACAAGGCGGTTCAATGAACAACTACCTGCTTCTGGCAGCCTGCTTCCTTCTTGGAATCCTCTTGCGCCGTTCGGGGCGCTTGCCGGACAACGCAGCCGCGTCACTGAACGGGTTCGTCATTCATATTTCGCTTCCGGCCTTGACCTTGAGCTACGTGCATGGCCTGAAACTCGATACGACCCTGATCCTGCCCGCGTTGATGGCCTGGGTCATGTTCGGGATCGGATGCGGTTTCTTTTGGCTGGCCGCGCGGCAGTTTGGTTTTTCACGGGCGACAACCGGGGGGCTAATGCTGACCGGTGGGCTAGCGAACACGTCGTTTCTTGGCCTGCCGATGATCGAAACGTTTTACGGCCCGCAGTTTCTTGGCCTCGGAATTTTGATCGACCAGTTAGGGTCATATTTTGTACTCTCAACCCTCGGCATCCTGGTGGCTTCGCTGTATTCCTCCGGTGACAGCATCGATGCGAAGAAGGTGGTCCGAAAGATAGTCCTGTTTGCGCCCTTTCAAGCCTTCGTGCTCGCGTTGCTGCTCATGCCGTTTGAATACCCAATTTGGCTCGACGATCTGCTGAGGCGCCTGGGCGCCACGCTCGTGCCAATTGCCCTCGTATCGGTTGGCTACCAGCTTCACCTAAGCCAGATGCGGGGAAAGGCGTGCGCGCTGGCCGTCGGACTTGTCTTCAAGCTCACGGTCGCCCCCGCGCTGATCTTATTACTATTTGCGGGTGTGCTGGGGGCCAAGGGGCAGGTGCTCAGTGTAACCGTGTTCGAGGCCGCGAAGGGACCGATGATTGGGGCGAGCATCGTCGCGATTGATCACGAACTGGACCCGCCGCTGCTTACGATGATGGTCGGCGTCGGCATTCCGCTTTCCTTCCTGACGCTCCCCGTATGGTGGTATTTGCTGAGTTTCCTCTGACCGCTATTGGCGCATCATCGTCAAAGGAAATGGACGGTCTCATGGGCTTGCGGGCGAGAGCTGTCGCGCGATAGTGCGGACGCAAATGTCTGCTCCGGCGTGCTAATAGCCCAAAGCTGTCCGTCGCCTTCCAGGCCTGAATTGGCATTCGCCTCGGCCGGTTCGCGCCCAAGCACGAACCCGCTTCGCGGGATTGCCAGAGCTGGCAAGGTAGCGCGTTTTCCATAAGATCTTGAGCGAGGCGTGGCGGCGCCTTGAGCATGGAGTTCCCTTCATCATGAAAGGAACTTCCGATGTCCGTTTCCTCTGTCGAACGCCCCGTCAGCGCGCTGCGGCAGCGCATGCTCGAAGATATGGCGATGCGCGGCCTGCGATCGGATACGCAGCGCGACTATATTCGCTTTGTGCGCAGCTTCGCAGCCTTCCTCGGACAGGCGCCGGATACCGCGACGGCCGAGGATATTCGCCGGTTTCAGGTTCACCAGCGTGAGAGCGGGGTGCAGCCGCCAACCATCAACTGCTCCGTTTCGGCGCTGCGCTTCTTCTTCACCGTGACGCTCGATCGGCCGGATCTGTCGCGGCGCCTGATCCTGGCGCGCTATCCGCGGAAGTTGCCAGCGGTGTTGAGCGTCGAGGAAGTCGGCCAACTGCTCGAGTCGGCGCCGGGGATAAAATACAAGACCATACTCGGCGCCGCCTACGGCGCGGGCCTCCGTGTGTCCGAAGTGGCCACCCTCAAGGTCGACGATATCGACAGCACGCGCATGCTGATCCGGGTCGAACAGGGCAAGGGACGCAAGGACCGCAACGCCATGCTTTCACCACAGCTACTCACGCTGTTGCGGCTGTGGCGGAAGGAAGGCAAACGACGCGGCGTCATGCTGCCGCATGGCTGGCTGTTCCCTGGACGCACTCACGGCGATCCGATTTCAACCCGGCAGATCAACCGCGCGATCCACGAGGCGGCCGAAGCGGCTGGCATCAGGAAACGGGTGTCGCCCCATACGCTGCGCCACAGCTTCGCCACCCATCTTCTGGAACAGGATGTCGATATCCGCGTGATCCAAGTCCTGTTGGGGCACAGCAAGCTCGATACGACCGCGCTCTACGCTCGCGTCGCGACCAAGACGATCCGCTCGGTGACCAGCCCTCTCGAACATTTTGGCGGCGCTGATGCAGGGCGAGGAGCATAGCGACTGAACCGGCTTGGGCACCTCGCTTGAGGTCGCCGCTATCTTCCGAGCTGAAGGGGACGGGCTATCGCGCCGTTCAGGCCGGTCACCTGAGCCTTACCCAGCTCAAGGTCATGTCGGCGATCGAGAACTGCCGGACGGCGGCGCTTGGCGGCCATGTCGATGGCTGCGACGACTGCGGCTACCTTCGGGTCGCCTATAACTCTTGTCGCAACCGGCATTGCCCCAAGTGCCAAGGCGCCGCCGCGCGAGACTGGCTCGCCGAGCGCGAGGCCGACCTGTTGCCGGTCGGCTATTTCCACGTCGTCTTCACGCTGCCGGCTGAGATCGTCGACGTCGCCTGGCAGAACAAGGCGCTCCTCTACAACCTGCTGTTCCGGACGGCGTCGGAGACGATGATGACGATCGCGGCCGATCCCAGACATCTTGGCGCGCGCATCGGAATCACCGCCGTGCTCCACACATGGGGATCGGCGATGATGCACCATCCCCATATCCACATGATCGTGCCAGGGGGCGGCATCTCGCTCGACGGCCGGCGATGGATATCGTCGCGTCCGGCCTTCCTCCTGCCGGTGCGGGTGCTGGGCGCGCTCTTCCGCCGCCTGTTTCTCACCCGACTGATCGAGTTGCACGATGCCGGCAAGCTTGTCTTTTTTGGCGCCCTGGCCGATCTCACCGATAAGCGCCGTTTCCTGCGCCACCTCGCGCCGGTCAGGAAGAAGCGATGGGTGGTCTATGCCAAGGCGCCGTTCACCGGCCCCGAGGCTGTGCTCGCCTATCTCTCGCGCTATACCCACCGGGTCGCCATCTCCAATCAGCGTCTGATCGCCTACGATGAGATCGGCGTCACCTTCCGCTACAAGGACTACCGCCGCGATGGTCCGGAGCGGCAGCGCGTGATGACGCTCGCGCCACACGAGTTCATACGCCGTTTCCTGCTCCATGTCCTGCCACATGGCTTCCACCGCATCCGCCACTACGGCTTGCTCGCCAGCTCCGCATGGAAGGCCAATATAGCGCGCGCCCGCGATCTCCTTGCCGTGGCGCCGGCACCGCCAGAGCCTGTCGAAGCGCCAGAACTGCTCGATTGGCTCCCACCTTGTCCCTGCTGCGGCGGCCGCATGCGCATCATCAAGACCTTTGAACGCTGGATGCAGCCGCGCGCGCCGCCCCACGCTCCCGCAGCAACCGGGACGCTGTCGTGACCCGGCACGGCCCACGCTCAACTCACGCCGCAATGCTCCTTGTTCCGGCGACCGCCATCCGCACGCCCTTCGCCAACACCGCGACAGAAGACCTGAACTTCGCATGCGGCCAGCTCCCAATCCAGCGACCGCCTGGAGCAAAGTTTCACTCGCCGCGTCCCCATCGGCACAATCCCCGTCCTAACGCCGCCCCCATTACGCTCAGGCAAAAATCAAAATCCCCATAGACCGCTGCCGCACGCCCGCGGGTTCGTGCTTGGGCGGTTTTCGTACGCCCGAAGGCATCCGAAAACCTTCACCATTTGGGCCGTCCAGCCGACTATAGCCGCTTCTCCAAAGCGGACATTCACCCTAAAGGTGTTGACGGCTATGATGGGTGGAAAGCGGATATTCGATCGAGCCGCCTGAATGGCGCAACAGCAATCTTGCAGGTTTCTGGGCCCGAAACCTTTACTGAATGCCTAGAGGGGCAGCGGCTGGGCTGGATTTCCAAATCCGGCAAAATGGTCCACCCGCTGACCCAAATCATTGGTTATGCGGCAACCTTATCACATTCCGCGGCGCAGGCTTTGCATGACTCGCCGCAGGCTTTGCATTCGGCAACCTTGGGGTATTTTTCGCATGCTTTCTGGCAATCCCTACAGACCATCGCGACCGCCTTGGCCAAATGGCCGGTATGCTCAGAATTAACCGCCGCCAGCGCCGCCAGCGCGCTGCAGGCGGCGACGAGCTGGAAGGCCGCGTCGGCGCAGTCGGACATGCTTGTGTCCTTCATTTTATACATGCCGAGGCAATGCCGAAGGCAGTCATTGCCCGTCGCGACACAATGCGTGGCGGCTTTCTCAAGGGCCTCGTATTTCGGCGGATGCATGGGTTCTTCCATCTCTCCACCACCCGCGGCCTGGGCAAACGCCTTCGAAGCTGACGCAAGAGCGGCCGCCGTTCCGACGGCGGCAATAAATTCACGGCGCTGCATAGTTTCCTCCTGTAATTGAGACTTGAACTTCTCTGTCAATACATCGGAGGTCGCCCTCATTTACAAACTCGATCGACCGACCTTCGACACCTTCACCTAGCCGTCGCCGATTTAGCGTTTACATCGGCGGCATGGTGATTCCGAGAATGGCCGACGCGCCAAGGACAAGCGCGCCGAGTACAACGTCAAAGGCTACGCTATAGCGAAGCCAGGCGACTGGTCTCATTCCCTTCGAGACAGTCGCGCGCAACCTTGGCATTGCGATGAAGCGATTGAAATAGGCCACGGCGAGCATGGCGGCGACGACCACAAGCTTTTTGAGCAGCACATCGCCATAGTCGGAGTCCAAAAGCCTGCCAAACGATCCAGCGACACGAAAGCCCGCATTGGAGATGCCGCTCGTGACAACCAAGGTGACCGCAATCATTGCCATGAGGGAGAAGCGGCTGCATACATCGAGAGTGCAGTCGCGCGCTTGGGGGGGAACAAAGCGGCGTTGTTCGATAAGCGCGAAAAGAAGCGGCGGAAGCCCGCCGGCCCAGGCGGCTGTGGCGAGCACATGAATGCCATAGACCGTGATCATGCTGGCTCGATAAAGCCCCTTGCCATCGACTGAATGGCCGAACCAGGCTTGGGTAATCAAAAGCAGGGCGCCAACAAGCGCGAGAGCGGCGAACCGCCAGCGTCCGGACCATGGCAGGAAGGCGATTCCGACGCCGATCGCAAGGAGCGCGAGACGAAGGATAGACACTTTGCCAAACGGCGTTTCAAAAAAGAAAAGACGCAGGTCCTCCGGTTCAACGACGCTACCATAGTCCCTCGCAATATTCATCAAGATGCACGCGAGCCAGGCAACGCCGGAAATCGCTGCAACCGGAGCAGCGATGCGCAGCAGAAGGGTTGTCGCGCGAAGCGTTCGCGGCAACCCGCCAGGGCCAACGGATGATCGCTCCCGTCCCTCGTAGAGCCAAAAGATGGAGGATCCAAAGAGCACGAACACGCACACGAAATGAATCCATCGTGCGATGACGAGGGGCAAGTAAACCATCAACATGGTCGGCAATCCTTTTTAGCCGCGCGGATTTGCGGAGCAGGCGTCCGACCACCTTTTGCTCGGCGAAGCCAGACATTCGTCTCGTCTTTGGGAGACGGTGAAGCTGAAGTGCCGTGAGTCGTAGGCGTGTCGATCGAGCCCACAAGCCAGCCCAGGCTGTAGGTGCCAGGTCCCAGCGCACGTCCGAAGTGGACGATCACCACATGCTGGATGCCGAGTGTCTCCGGAAAGATCCGGCTGCCAACGATCGTGTGAGAGAGTGACGGGTTGATGCCGGCGACAGTGGCCGCCGCGGCGAATGCGCCGATGCAAGCCAGGGAAGCTTTATGAGACATGATTGATCCTCAATCTGAAAGTGAGAGAGCGCCTCAGTCAGCCGCAAGGCTGCGGTGCTAGGTGATTGCTCGCCGTTCAGATCAGGATTGGAGGCGCACGCGGCTGCCAGTTAAAAGCTGCGTACCGCGCGCGTGAGCCGAGAAACGCGGGCGCCACTGCGATCGCAGCACGCAGCGGCACAAAGACTGCCCGCGCTGTTTCCTGCGGCAGAATGCCCAAGGCGGTATGCATGAGGGAGCAGCAGCACAAGCATGCGCAGCACGGGCAATTTTCGTGGTCGCAAGGTGAGGGGCCGTTGCCATCATGGGAGTTGGGGCGGGGGCAGGGAACGCCGGATTGCCCCTTATCGACGCTTACGATCGTTAGGGCTGTGACAGCGGCGCCGTGAGCGATAGTATGCGCGGCAACAGCAGGCGCATGCCGAGATTGCGCGGGCATCCATAACTGGGCGAGGCACGCGAGGAGAACGAGCCAAAGGCGAACAACTCGCGTCGACCTAGACGCGCAGCTCAGCGAAAAATGCCCACGACGCCGGAGGCTCGCCGCTCTCACTTGCTGCACCTTTGCAACGCCAGTTAGCCATTTATGTCATACAAAAAAAATGCAAAATATGAAATTGCTTGTATATGAATTGATAGCGCTTTCCGCCCGCCTCGACAAGCTCTTCCTGTGATGCGCCGCAAGATGACCGAAAGCTCTAGTGCCGTCGAGTATTGCGGCTTGCCAAGTATCCCTTGGATCTATCGCGCCTTGTTCTTGTTGGTGAACCCTACCAAGCTCTGCATCGATTTTCGCGCGCCGAAGCAATGCTGGGACTTGGCGCTTAGTCCAGAGAAGCCTGCCAACGTCAGCCTATCGGAATCGCGGCAATGTCTCCTCATGGCCGATACCGTTGAAAAAGTCGCCGGTTGATTGATGCAGCGACGATGCCGTGATTCACTGCTTCTGGCGATGTGGCGGGGGATGCTGCGATGATGGGCGTTCAAGCGACGTCAGCCCGGTTATTCTATGATTTCCGCCTCGACGACCCACCTCCCTTCCAATCACATGCTGCGAAACATTGACCGGCATCTCGACCTCGATGACCTCCGCCAGGCGCTGAAGCCGTTCTACAGCAGCACCGGTCGCCCCTCGATCGGTCCGGAGCTGATGATCCGCATGTTGATCGTCGGCTATTGCATGGGCATATGCACACGGTCCGGCCTCGCGAACAGCCGCTCTGATAAGGAATTTGCTCGAAAGCCGCCAGTCCGCTTTCGACCCCATAGCTGCCGATGGGAACCGGTCCTTCGGCGAATAGTTGGGTGACAGTTGGCCCTGTGCCGAAATTTGCCGAGGGTGAGCCATGGTCGTTATCATTGGATATTGGCTATCCAGCGCCGTTGCCTTGGGAATCGTGCTAATTGGCATGCGCTTCATCTTTGCCCCTCACCCCGCCGCCACAGCGTATGGTGTGTCGGTGGGTCCTGACCCGCGCTGGGAAGCGTAATTGTCGGCGAAGGCAGTTCGTGACATTGCGTCCGGTATGTTCACCACGATCCTAATTCTAAATCGATCGGCCCACCTGCTCGGTTTGTTCATGCTTGCCGCTACAACCATCCCGCTGGCCGACGCAGCAATTGTTTTGCGACACGGCGGAACAAGGGCTGCGGCATTCGGAATTCATGGGGTGACCGCTGCAACTATGCTGATCGTCAGCGGCGCGTTGCTGTTGGGCTGATGCTGGATATGGTCCGCCGTCGATGGCGGACCGGCCCCTTTCGGCCCGCCGCTTCTGTTTCGCGCCCATACTCGCCCTTCGGTCGATCATCGCCTCTGCTCCGAAGCAGGCCTTCGCGTCAAATGGGGGAACGGCCAAGATGGGTGGGAAGTGAAGATCCACCTTGATTTTCGTAGGTGGCCGCTCGCATCGATACGCGAGTGAATCCAAAATTTGTCGCGACCTTCCTAGAAGAGAACGGCGAGACGCGAGGGCCGGAGGCTGAGAAGATAGCCCGCGGTCACGACAGCATTAGCTTGCACCCCGAAATAACGAGAATTCCGGCGAGCACATAGCGACGCCCCTTCTCGGGCAAGTAACAGTTCCCAAACGTCGCTCCGAACAGGCCAGGTTTCAGGGCATCCGCTCGACCCATTGCGCGCGGGAAGGCCCCGGCTCAAACGGATCGCCGAAATACTGGGTCTCGCGGGCCACCTTCCCATCGAGGAACTCCATGATGCTCACGGTGTAAGACGGCCGTCCGTCATAGGTTAAGACAAATTCAGTCACCCAGAGGTCGCCCGCACCGATTATCCGCCGCACCGTGAAGCGTTTCCGGTTCGGCTGCGCGGCGCGAGATGACTGAATCTTCCGCCGCCCGCTAATGCGCTCGCCCGATTGAGGATATTCGAGCACCGCGTCCTCTTAGTAAATCTGGTGCTCCTCCTCGAAATCGTTCGCATCGGAGGCGGCCCAGTGGCGATCCAGAGCCGCTCGAATCTCTCGGTCTTCCATATCAAATCTCCTTGATCATCGCCGTCGATGTTGAGCCGTTGTACCAAACAAATGGCGGCAATATTGCGAAAGCAAAGCTCGGGGTCACGGTGGGCTTTGTGTTTTCAGCTGTAAGTCACAGTTCATTGCTAAAGCACACTGCCCGACGTATTCTGGCGAACGGAGAAATACCATATCCGAATTGGAGTCGGCTATGAACCAAGTACAAGTCGAGCAGAAAGCTATCAGATGCCGCCGCAGGATGGGTTTACCGTCGCACACTTTCTCACCGTCGCCGACATCGAACGATCGGCTCGATTTTACGAAACGGTCTTCGGAGGTCGCATTCTGAGCAGAGGCGACAGCAGCGGCGCGCCGGGGTACATCCAGATCGCGAACACGTGGCTCATTGTCAACGTCGTGGGCGGTCCGACACCCGACAAACCATCGGTAACGTTCAGCGTCCCCGCCGACCCAGATTCAGTCAGCAGCTTTATGAATATCCGCGTTGCAGATATTCAAGCGTGCTATGAACTATGGCGAAATCGCGGAGCCGAGTTTATCACAGAGCCAAAGGACAAGTACGGCGAGACACGCTGCTACATTCGCGATCCTGATGGTTATATTATAGAAGTTGGGCAAAGCAAGCCGGGCTTCACTTACGGCTAGACGGCACGACACATGAAAGCATCCGTGGTGACCGTGTACACTCCGGCGACGTGAGGTTCCGGAGGACGGATCCTCATCGGCCGCCGCGGTCGGCGAGGGCGCCCAAGTCGTGGCGGTGCTGCACACCTACTTGGCTGTCACAAACCAAATCTGGAACCAGTGCTGCAGTCCCGGCCAAAACCCGTTCAGATCAAGGCTATCGAATAGCGCCCATTTGGCCCGCCCGTCGACGAGGGGCAACTGAAGCAAACGGAAGTCAGAGAGGAGCCTATGAAGTCCGAGAGGGATGGTATCAACCCAGCGGCCAAGCCAAGCGGGACTGGTTGCGTCGAATGTTTGGCTATGGGCGGGTGGTGGTTGCATCTTCGCAGATGCGCCGAATGCGGTCACATCGGCTGCTGTGATAGTTCACCAAATCAGCATGCATCGAAACATAATGCCGCTGCGGGTCACCCGATAATCACGAGCTTCGAGCCGGGCGAGCGGTGGTTTTACGACTATCGTACTGAAGAGCTCTTCACCGGCCCGAAGCTTCACGCTCCTCACTCGCATCCGTTGGATCAACCGGTGCCGGGACCGGCCGGAGCGGTGCCTTCAAACTGGCAAACGCTGCTTCACGAATAGGGGGCGGCTCTTTGGTGCGGCCGCAAGCCACGCGGCCAGATCTCGGTGTCACAAGGTCCCCGCCTGAGAATCCGACCGGTTACAGATAGTGCTGTCGCAGCTGGAGGCGGCTGTGACGGGCAGATTTAAATCATCCCCTGGTTCACAGTCGCAACGACAAGAAAACAGGGAGTGACGGTAGCGTTATGATAAACGACATCAACGATGAGGTCATTCTCGCGGCGCGTCTTTTTCTCGCGACACTGTTTCTGATCTTCGGCTGGAGAAAGCTGAGGGACTGTTCAGGCACGGTAAGTCAGATGGTGCAGGATGGCGTTCCGATGCCGGTACTGGCTACTGCCGTAGCGATCTTCATGGAGCTTCCGGTTGCGTTCGCGGTCGCTGTTGGCGCGTTTACACGTCCTTCGGCTGTGCTCTTGGTTTTTTACACGCTGGGAACTTCGCTTATTGAGCATCGCTATTGGACAGTGACGGGCGCGGATCAACTCGCCAGTATGGAGGACTTTTACAAAAACCTCAGCATTATGGGAGCTGTCCGGCGTCAGCGCCTTTGAGACAGTTTTGGCGGGTTGAAGAACGGAGGATTTCCGGCTCATCGTAACCATCAAGGAGTGGAGATGATCCAGAAATCCGGAACCCCCAAAACGTCCTCCGAGCGGATCGTGAGGGA